>CANMLG010000075.1 GCA_947498765.1 uncultured Aquimarina sp. | reverse complement strand
GCAATTGAGGCTTATTTGCTGCAGCACAAAAGTTAGAAACTTTATGTTACAGTAAAAAATGTCCTATAATTCGGGTTAAATCAACCAAAAGACTGTCTAAAAGTGTTTAGGCAGTCCTGTCGGTATTGAAATTAATATTTTTAGACTAGAATAACCTAAAAGGAAAAATCCAAAACTTGAATTTCTCAAATTTTTGATTTTTTATGTATAATTTATGAGAATCAAGCTATTCTCTGAATATGACTTCTTAGTCTTTTCAAAAGTAATCGTGTAATCATATATAAATAGGCATTTAATTTAAATGAAGCTTATTGTCTTTGAATAAACTATATAATAATTTTTGATTTACTTCAGAATTTATTTTTTTAATTTTGTTTAGATTTAATTTATTTTGAAATGGAATTACTCCTTTATTTTTTGAAATAGTAGTTAGGGTTTTTTCAAAAAAAATATTAAGGAAAGATATCACGATTTTACTTTTAGTATTTTCGTTTTTTATTTTAATAAACTTTTTAGAATAAGCTAAAAATAATTGAGGATATTGAGAAAAAGTATAAACAGCATTTTTAAATTGTTTACGAGCTTCTGTCCCATTATTTTGATTTGTAAACTTAAGTTCTATATTTTGATTTACTTTTATACAATACAAAAGCATGCTTTCTTTTATAAATTGACTATAATTTTTTTTTGAATAATAAAATATTTGTATACCGGTATTAGTGTTGATTAAAATAACTTCATTGCCAATAAATTCTTGTAAAAAAGAAAGAAATTGTTTAGCTAAATAAGGTTTCAATAATAGCCTTCTTTTAAATTTATAGTCCTTGATTGTTACTGATTTTAAATTTTGAAGCTTTTGTGATTCCATAATTATAATTTTAAGAAGGAAATAGATCATCAATATCTAAGCCTTGTTTTTGGGCATGCATTATAGCGTTATTACCATTGGAATCTGTAATGCTAGCGTCGGCTCCATTTTTTAATAATAACTTAATAATGTCTTTTTTTCCAAAAGTAGCCGCATAAATTAATGCTGTAGCGCTAGAGTGATTTTTGTTATTTACATTAGCACCATGCTTAATTAATAATTTAGCAATATTAGTGTAGCCTTTAAAACAAACCCCCATTAGTGCTGTATTACCTAATTTATCTTGAGCATTAATTTCAGGTTGATAATTTAAAACTAACTTACATATATCTTCATCTCCGTAGTATGCAGCCAATAATAAAGGTGTGGATCCTCTATCATCTTGAACATTTGATAATTCAGGATGATTATCTAATATTTTTTTTAGACTTTGGTATTCTTTTGAACGAATTGCATCAAATATTTGATTCATCTATATAATCTATGTATTTGTTTAATTTACAATACAATAGTATAAAAACAAAATGAAATACTAATTAAAATCAAATGACCTTAACATTTTAATAGATATGATTACTATTTAAATAAGGTATTTATATATAGTATTCTATAAGTTAAAATTTAAAATAGTTAAAAATAAAGAAGGGCAAATCATGTAAATTTAGGTTAAGCTTACCATATCGATTTTTCCAAAACTAACTTCAATATGATCATTTAATGAAGTGGAAAGCGACACTCCTTTAAAATCAGCTTTTACAGGATATTTTTTATGATTTCTATTAACAAGTACAGCCGTTTTAAATCGCTTAACAGGGACACTTAAAAAATGATTGACACCATACATTAGTGAAGTGCCTGTATTTAATACATCATCAACTAGTACTATAGATTTATTAGTATATTCAGTTTTTGTGAGACTAGTTTGAACAGTGCCAAACGGCTCTTTTTTGTCCATTGTTATTTTACATAAATGTATTTTTATATCTGATATACTATGAAGTTCTTGTTGTAATCTTACAGCTAAAATATATCCCTTGTCGGCAATACCAGCAAGTATAATTTCAGTTTCGTTTACATTAGTTTCATATATTTGGTAGGCAATTCGCTTAATTTTATGCTGAATCTGCTCATGGTTTAATATAATATCCTGTTGCATGTTTGTTGTTTTATTCTTCTTCTGATTTAGTATCTCCATCAAACCAATCATCAATATCTCTACGATCTTTTTTTGTAGGTCTACCTTGCCCCTTTTTTCGGTAATACTCTTTAGAATATTTTAACAAATCTAATTTTTCAAAAGCCTCTTTTGGTGTTCGGTCAATTCGGTATAAATCTACTAATTTTGCACCAACTCGACTAGGAGGATGGTCTAAAACTTCAATTTGATAGTTAATTTGATCTTTACGAGCACTAATTATATCTGTAGGGTATACTTCACGTGATGGCTTTACAATAGTATCAGAAATTTTTATTTTTCCTTGTTTGCATGCTTGAGTAGCAATGCTTCTAGTTTTATAAAAACGAATACACCATAAATATTTATCAATTCGCATAGTTTTAAATCAAATTAAATATTTTTATTAATAGCATCAAAATTACAATAAAACAATGTAAAAAACTATGAAGATAGTGGGTGATCAGATTTAAATAACAGGTTTAAATAAGTTGTAACAACTAAAGAATAAAAAGGTTATTAAGTCATTGAATTGTGATGAATATTAAAGTTTTTAAAATTGTATCTTCGTAGCAAAATAAGAATTATATGAATAAATATTTGATCGGATTATCACTTTTGATAACGATGTTTTCTTGTAATAATGATGATGATGGACCTTTTATTGAACCTTTAAGAGAACGAGGGCCACAGGCTATGGTTGATGATGCCATTCTTGTTGATTTTTTAACGACTCATACGTACAACGATCTTGATTTTGAAAAAGAAAATCATACATTAACGAATAATGATATTATTTTTTATAAAATTGAAAATGATGCTATTGACACAAATAGATCATCAAAACAACGCCTAATAGACTCTAATAAACTTTTAAAAATAAAAGTGAAAGAAAGTGGGATTGAACAAACTTTATATATATTACAAATTAGAGAAGGAAGTGGTAGGCCTGTATCTAGGGTAGATGATGTAAATACAAGTTTTAGGGGGAATAATATTAACAATGTAAATAATATAACTTCCATTAATAGTACAATAATTGAAGGCTCCGAAACAGAGATAGGTTGGTTGTCTCTTTTTATTAATTCAAATACTCAAAGTATTCCTGGTCTTTCGGTTGGGTTATCTCAATTTAAAACAGCAAGTGCCGGTAATGATCAAGAGCCTTGTAATGTATATAAAATTGGGGATACAGGAGAAATTAAAATAGAAAATAATGATTTTGGTATTGGAGCATTATTTATCCCATCTGGACTTGGTTTTTATGGGCGATTAATACAGAATACTGGTATAAGGGAATATAATAATTTAGTATATACATTTTCGTTATTTAATGTCGATTATCTTGATCATGATGGTGATGGAGTGTTATCAAGGATAGAGTTAATAGATCCCAAAAATGCTGATATAACATTTACAGATTTTGATACAGATAATGATGGTATAGCTAATTTTTTAGATAGTAATGATGATGGGGATAAAAAGTTAACTATTGATGAAATAGTAATATTAGATAATTCAGATATAGATTACGATTGTGATGGCATATTTGATAATGATAACGAAGGAATTGATCTAAATAAATCCGATAGTGATAATAATGGTACACTTGACTTTTTAGAAATCAACTAAATATAATTTAGCTTTACATATAAAAAAAAACTCATTAAAAGTTAACTTTTAGTGAGTTTTTTTTTAGTCATTACATGAATTGTTTTATTTTAAATTAAACCCGGATTATAGGACATTTTTTACTGTAACATAAAGTTTCTAACTTTTGTGCTGCAGCAAATAAGCCTCAA
>CANMLG010000074.1 GCA_947498765.1 uncultured Aquimarina sp. | reverse complement strand
AATACAAAAGTTTGGCTTAGTGCAAAATCGAAATTAATCGCTTGTCCTCTGCCCTAAATGCCATATATTTAACGTTACCAACAATTCTGATGAAAAATATTATTCTCATTATTTTATCTATAGCTATTTTTTCTTGTAATGATAAAAACAAAATAAAGGCTTTAAATAGTAGAATTTCTAAATTAGAAAAAGAGAATAAAACTTTAGTAGATTCTATTAATAGAATGGAGGTAAATAAAATTATGAATAGTGAACTTATAATGATACCTCAAGAAACCATATTAAAACTAAATCAAGTTAATAAATTAACTGGATTTCTTGTAGAACACCAAAAGTTTAAGAATTTCAATATTTACAAAAGAGATACAACTCTCTACACAAAAGAGCCTAGACGAGAATTAATACTCAAAAATTATTCAGATTATAAGTTTGAAGTTGATTTTGTTCCTAAGTCTAAAAAAGATAACTGGTTACATATACTCGCTGAATTTGATTTAGATAGTATGACAGTTAAAATTCCTGGTATAATTGTGATGGATGCCAAATAAAAGATGAAAATAATAACTCGTAAAACTTATTTAATATTTTGGAGCATAGCGTTGGTTTTGTTTTTGCCCTACATTTTTGATATTGATTTAGATTCTACTCTTGATATAAATATTCATGATACATATTTTGTTATCCAGCATTTTTATATTGGACTTTTCTATTTGATTTTTTTTGGAATTTCAGGTCTAATTTATTGGCTATTAGAAATTTTAAAAAGAAAAAGAATTGATTGGCTTACTATTACTCATAGCCTGATAACAGTTATAAGTATCATTATATTTTCATCTTCTAAATATATATTTGGAGAAAGAATGGCTGAATTCAAAGGCCAACCAATCTATTTTGATTATATGCAAATCTCAGAAGTAATAAATTTTGGGACTTTAATTCTTTTGATATTTGGACAATTATTTTTTGCAATTAACATTTTGATTGGAATTCTAAGTAAAAGAAAAAGTTGATAACAAGATGTAAACGCAATGCATTTTAGTGTTTTGGGCTAAGGGAGTTTTGTATTTGTGAGGTCGGCGTCACAAATTTTATTATTTTACATTGGAATGTCTAGTTTTGTTGATATAGTTTATTAAGTGATTTTTTAATAAATTACACATTATGTCCAGACGTCAATTT
>CANMLG010000073.1 GCA_947498765.1 uncultured Aquimarina sp. | reverse complement strand
ATAAAAAGACAAAAAATATCGTATTTTTATAACCTAGGATTTAACGAAAAGGCTTTACATAGGATATAGTGTTGTGTACTGTGTTTTTCCATTTAGTTTTTAATTCAGTCCACTCTGACCAAAATTGTTTAAATCCTTTTTGTTCAAATTCATCTTTTGGTACGTCTTTTTTGTTTGGGTCTCCATAAAAAATTTCTATTTCGTCAGTTAAATCAAGAATTTGTGTCTTGTAATTCTCAAAACTAGTTATAGCTTTTATCTCTTTTTTATAGGTAATTATTACATTCCCGTTATTGTGTTTAATACTAAAATCAATCCCTTCTGGACAGCCCCAAATTGTTACATAATTCTTGTCATCACTTGGAATAATCATATGTCCGCAGCAAGGAATCAATTGATTATCAAAATCTCCTTTTGAATAATCAATATTTAAAGTTCTTAGTAGGTATAATCCAGTAGCACTTAAAGTCCAAGATCCAGATTCGGTATCAGATAAAACTTTATTTCCTATTTGTAAAAATAATTCACCGTGTGAACATAAATCTTCGATGTCGTTTTCTCCATCATCTTTAATCCAGTGTTGTCTTAAAATCTTTATTTTGAAAACATTATTATTCATCTAAATTTTTTGAATCAGGTTATTGCGATTTTACATTGTACACAACGCCAAATATATGAATCGGAGCAAGGCAAGCAAGCCTGAACCAATTGATTTATCTGCGCATTTTTATTTCTTTTTTAATTAATAAAAATTTAGCGCCATTGCAAAAAAGAAATGACCTTTTGATTTGGTACTAAACTTTGCTCTGATTTCATATATAATGTTACCTGCTGGCTTTTTTAATTATCCTTTCACCTCATAAATTCCAGAATCGGTTACAATAAAAGTTCCAAATTCAGTTTGAACGTATTGCCATATTTTTTCGTCAAAGGTTTTTATCAGTTCCATTTCCTTTGTTTTTAGATCTACTTGATATAATCTGTTATTTCCCATATTCGGAATAAACAAATGATTTTCGTTAATAAAAATACTTTCTGGGTAACTCAAAAATTCAGAATCATCTTCCCAAGTATATTCTCCTATTTTAAAAACCTCTTCTTGTTTAGAAATAGATATTTTAGATACAGTTTGTCCAGTTGGGAAAGCAAGCCAAATAAAGTCAGGCGATTCAAATTTTATATCATAAATAGGATGACCAACTCCAATTCCCACTTGCCATTCAAGTGTTTTATTTCCGTTCTTGTCAAATCGATATATCTTATCTTCTTGATGTGTGCAAAAATAAATGTCCCCGTTTTCTCCTTTAGTTGAGCAATAATCTTCAAGTGAGCCAAATAGTTGTGCTTCAATTTTCTTATAATTTTTTCCAACTGTTGTAAGTCCGAAATAATCTTTGTTGACTATTCGCAATTTCTTGCTTTTGTCAAAGGCATAAAATTTTAAGTTCCGAACATCACTCCAATCAATAGTCAAAATTTCTGATTGAGTTACGTGCAAATAACTTGTACTTTGTTTATCCGTTATTTTTTTCAGATTCATTATTTTTTTGTGCTTGCAGGTAACGGTCTTGTATATGAAAAGTAGCGGATTTTAAGCACTAACTTTTCGGTTTGTAACGGACCTTTGATTTATTCATTTTCTTTTGATTAAGCGATTAAACCGCTATTTTTTATATACGTTGTTGGCAATAGTTGTGTGTCCTGCGTTGCTTCGGGATACAATTTAATGATAAATAAGGAGCAACATAACTATAATTGAGATGAGAGACTCATTTTTTTAGAAACAACCTTGGCATTGGTTTCAAGTGGAAGTACGGAAAAAAAAAAGTGAGGATTGGTCTCTCGGCTGGGATGTTAGGCATATCAGTCAAACCGCCTTATGGGGCTTACCTTTTCGGGGTTGGTCTTGAGCGATAAGGTCAAAGGCGCTGCCATTGTTGTATGATGAGCAGTTTAGTTAAGCTATGGTGGGCGTAAAGAAGCTGAACGAGAAGCGAGTGAACCCTTGTAGAAGTGTCGTAAACAACTTTAGTATTGTCAAAATCGAAGGGTTGGCGGCCTAGCGAGACAGAACTTGGCGGGAGTAACCTATTTACTGGTCAAGTGGCAATCGGCATAAAGAGGGCAGGAGCATTACGAGACGGCTCAATTATGGAACAGGAGAAGCTAATCAAAAGTGCAAAAATTCCATAAGTCTGAAGGATAAGGAAGAAAGTAGCGATACTATTGATTAGTGGCGGATTAGTCCGTAGTAGTGATGATTACTTTGTAATGAAGTAGGAGCAAAGGGACTGACTTAACAGTTTTAACCGGTATTACAACTAGATTTTTTTAGGATGATTTTCAAGGAGAAACAAAAGTCACAACCGATATTAAAAGAGCAGGTTTGGAGTGCCTTTAAAAAGGTGCGTAGTAACCGAGGAACATTTGGAGTTGATAAATTATCGATTCAAGATGTCTCTACTAATCCGATGAAGTACCTATATCCCGTATGGAATAGATTAGCAAGTGGTAGTTACTATCCAAGTCCAGTTCTGGAAAAACGCATCCCTAAGACCAATGGTAAGGAGCGTCAATTAGGCATACCCACAGTACAAGATCGTACGGCTCAAATGGTAGTAAGAGAAGAGCTAGAAGCAATTGTAGATTCACAATTTAGCAGTAGTTCTTTTGGTTATCGCCCTGACAAATCAGCGCACCAAGCTATTGAACAATGCCGTGAAAACTGCATGAATATGGATTGGGCGATTGATTTGGATATCAAAGGCTTCTTTGATGAGATTGACCATGACTTAATGCTTAGTGCATTAGGTCATTTTACCACTAAGCGGCATATACACTTGTATGTAGAGCGATGGCTAAAAGCTCCCTTACAGAAAGTAGATGGAAGTATCGAACCACGTACCAAAGGTACACCACAAGGCGGAGTTATCAGTCCATTACTGGCAAATATCTTTTTGCATGTGGTCTTTGATCAGTGGTTAGAAACGAATCATCCCGAAGTAAAGTTTGAGCGTTATGCAGATGATATCATTATTCATTGTAGTAACTTCAAACAGGCAATGCGTACTTTGGAAGCAGTTAAAGCTCGATTTAAGCAATGTAAATTGCAATTGAAAGAGGGCAAGAGCAATATTATTTATTGCAAACGCAACCAAAAGAAGCATCCACCCTTTAAAGTTCATTATGTAAGTTTTACTTTTTTAGGCTTTACATTTAAACCGAGAATGGTAAAGGGTTACTTCGGACACTTTCACTTAGGGTTTACCCCTGCCATTAGCAGGGAAAAGCAAAAGCATATTACACGTACATTTTACAAGATGAAACTGCATCGTATGGTTCACTTACGCCTGTCAGACTTGGCAGGCATTTTAGCAGCCAAATTACGAGGATGGATTCATTATTATGGAAAAGTACGGATGAGCGAGTTGCATTATGTGTTTCGCTTTTTGAATATGCGATTAGCTAGATGGGTTCGTAACAAGTATCGGAGATTTAGGAATAAACATTGGTTTAATGCCTACAAATGGTTAAAGGAAACTGCCAAGCAGTACCCTAACTTATTTGTACACTGGCAATATGGTTTTATGCCTTAGACTTGTTAAGAAGAGCCGTATGATGGGAGACTATCACGTACGGTTCTGTGAGAGGTTTAGGGGTGAGAATCCCCTTTACCTACTCGACATTTGTTTGCAAACTTCAAGTTATATTTATTGTGTTGATGCTTGTATTCGATAA
Source organism: uncultured Aquimarina sp. (assembly GCA_947498765.1). GTDB lineage: Bacteria > Bacteroidota > Bacteroidia > Flavobacteriales > Flavobacteriaceae > Aquimarina. The sequence goes on along the minus strand of CANMLG010000073.1, from coordinate 2,671 downwards.
TTTCAAATTCGGATGTGTCACCCAAATTATAAATTTCGTCAAATTCTTCTGGTAATAAACTTACGTGTATTAATCCAACTTGGTCGCAATTATCAATTTCACAAATAAGACCATATTCTTTAATACTAATAATTTTACCGCTGTGAATAGAGCCTGATTCTAATTCAATATTTGGATTTCCAATTATTCTAGTTTTAAAAGATTCAATGTCTCTTTTTAATAAACCAAAATCACAAGGTGAATTATTATTTTCGTCAGATAAATATTCGGTATGAACTTGAAAGTGATTATCGTAATAATCAGTTAGGTAATCAACAAGAAATTCTGCGTTTTCTAAATTGTTTTGAATGGATAAATGTGTGAAGCTTCCTTGCCCAGACATATTTTGTGAAATAGATTCAGCTATTTCTACCGTTTTATACCAAACATTTTCAGAACAAGCAGCCAAGTAGTCATTATTTCTTAAGAGTTCATAATGCACTACACCAGGCGGATTGATAGAGATTAATTCATCTGGTTTAAGTTCAGTTATATCTTGTGATTCACTTATTATAAGTGATTCTTTAAGAAGAAAAAGCAACTGGTTATTAACGCGAATATTAGAATGCCCATATCTTAGCATAACGTTTATTAAGTCACTTGCCCTATGAAAACCAATAATACCACTAGGTCCTTTTTTTCTTCTGTTGTCATAGAGCCATTTTAAAATGGCAACCCTGACAAATGGGTCTGGTAAATCATCACTAGGATTTGAATGAAATATATTTTTTATACGTGATTCTTCATCTGAATAGTATAATCTATTGCCTCTCAAAAATACTCGGCTAATTATATGGTTAGGTAATTTCCATTCTCCTTTAGACCTTTTTATTTTTAATATTTCGTGAGTTGAGATATGTCCACTTTTACAAAAATCTAAAAAGACCTCAATTCCTTTTCTAATATCTCTTCCTGCTAATCCTGATATTAATCTTTTAAAAAACTGATTTTGAAATAATGATGTCAAAATACTTTTTAAATAATGTAACTCTTCAGTAGATGGGTAATTCACTTTCCAACCATTCGGTAAATAATAAAAATTATCTGTTGATTTTTCAGATAATCTACTCGCATATTTTATTCTTTGGTAGATTACTTTTTCAAGAGATGGTGGATTTATTCTAAAAATTAAATCTTTAATAACTGTATCAAGTGGTTTTTGATTTCTAAAATGGTCAAACGTTGTATCACGAAGAGGTAAGAAAACTATTGCTTTTATATTGTCTTTAATCCAATTTGCTACTTCGAACATTAAAAGCTGTTCCTCTAAATTTCGTTTATCACAATTGTCTAAGACGATTAATAAATCTTTGCCATTATTATGGACTAATTCACGAATAAAACAATTTAATGTTAAGTCCAAATCGTCTTGAAATGACAGTATTTTTTCAACTAATATTGATTTGTATTTTTCGTTATCAGGACTTAGTAAACTTAGTGCTCCTTTTTTTAAACTCGTTATTTCGTTTGAGTATAATTTTTCAATGAACGATATTTCATCAAAATCAATTGATTGATTTTGTTCTTTTAATTGGGCAATTATATTCTCTTTTACCCATTTATAAATTTCTTTGGAAGTGACTGGCGCATCATTTAGATTTAATCTAGTCCAAGAAGTTCTATCTAAAACACTTTGGTCTAAAGCTACTTCTTTTAAATAGGTTGAAAATGTTGATTTTCCAGAACCAACACTACCTATTAGTAAGATTACTTGATTATTATAATCGTGCGCTTTGCTAATCTTTGAAATCAGCTCTTTTGGTTTAACATTATCAACTATTTCCTGAGATTCTTCAATCGCAGGACGAATTTTTTTTCTAATCAATCTGTCAATTGGTTCAACGTGAGATTGATGTTTAGTAACCTTTACATAAGCATTTTTAACGATATCTTCCCTTTCACTTTCTTCATTGGGATTGAATAAATGTTGATATTGAATAGATATTGTTTCGCCAAAAGTATTAGATATACTTTGATTTTGGACATATTTGCCACCTAGCAGGTTTAATGGGTTTTTATATGCCGCATCAGTACGTATTAGCTTTCTTGAGGTGGTTGCACTTTTTTCAACGTTTGAAAATGAAAAACGAGACAAAAAACTACCAAAATTAGCATCTGTTGTCAACCATTCCGAAACAGGTATTGAGAATTCAGGTTCTGCCGAATCCCAAGAACCTGCTAATAACGATATTCCATCCGTAGCAATAATTAATTCACAAGGATTAATATCTTTTTTGAAAAATCTATTTATTTCGCCAGCATAAAGACTTGCCTGTCTGTAAGCTTCATCCAAGTCTTCATTTGGTTTTTTTGCTTCAATGACAATTAGTGGAATACCATTTACATTAACTATAAAATCTGGATAATAAAGCTGTGCTTTCGCTCCCTTATCAATAGTTAGTTTTCTTAAACTTATTTTTGATTGTATGTTAGAATTATTATACCCTAATCCAACTGGTTCAGGATTGAGCAGAAGTGGTGTTATAACTTTAAGTTCAACATCACCTTCAGTAATTAATTCTTTATCGTTTATTAAATATTCACTCATTCAGTTTTAATCTCGACTAACGTCAAATTTAGTTATTGAAAATCAAGTCATTGAAAAATCGAGATCTTCTGGTTTTAAATCAAA
>CANMLG010000072.1 GCA_947498765.1 uncultured Aquimarina sp. | reverse complement strand
ATTCCCCACATCAGAATCCGATTAATTCCTCGAGCTAACGAATCTCAAAAATTAGGTATTTCATATCTTTAGATCGGTTCATTAATAGGTCGATTTTTTAACTGGTGTTGCCTTTTGGGTAAACTCGGCAAACATTCTGATCGAAGTACTATCATTCTTGTCTTTAGATTGAGTTTGATGTGATAATTCCAGTGGTACTATATTTTTATATAAGTCCGATCGAGATATTTTAGAATTTAAAACAGTGCTTCTTTTGAACCATTTTTTATTAATCTAAAATTAATCGTATGTCTAAAAAAATGGAATTAGACATTATCAATTTTCACTGTGCTGGAATTGATATTGGTAGTAGAAGTCACTTTGTTGCTATTGGACAAGATCTTAGTGATGTTAAAGAATTTGGCGTGTATGCTGAAGATTTAAATGCCATTTGCACTTGGCTTAAAGAAAATGGGATTACTTCAGTAGCTATGGAATCCACTGGCAGTTATTGGCAGAATCTGTATGCAGAACTCGCTAAAAATGGTTTTGATATTGTACTTGCCAATGGGAAATTCACTAAAAATGCCAAGGGCAAAAAAACAGATGTAAAAGATGCCAGATGGATACAAAAATTGCATGCACTTGGACTTTTAAGTAGTAGTTTTCTTCCTGATCAAACTACAGAAATTCTCCGTACCTATTGTAGACAAAGGACTAATTGGTTACAATTGGCCGCAGAAACTTCCAATAAAATGCAAAAATACCTCAAACTACTTAATATGAGACTTGATGTGGTAGTCAAAGATGTATGCGGACTTACTGGCTTAAAAATCATTGAGGACATTTGTAAAGGAAATCTAGATCCCAATTCTTTAGCCGAGCATAGACATTATAATTGCAGAAAATCGGAAGAAGAAATCGCAAAAGCACTTAAAGGAAATGAAAGACAAGACTTTCTTTTTGGTCTTAAACAAGAATTTGAATCCTATCAATTTTATCAAAAGAAAATCACAGCTTGTGACAAACAAATAGACATATTTCTTAAAAAACAAATCAAACTTGATCCCTTAAAAAAAAACTTAAAACCAAAGCTAAACCATATAAACGAGTAAATAAAAATGCTCCTAAAATAGCACTTAATCAAATGGCTTTTCAATATTTTGGAGGAATCGATCTCATGGAAATTGAAGGGGTAAGTCATGCTACGGTATTAACTATTATAAGTGAAATTGGACCAAATGGATTTGATGAATTCCCTACAGCTAAACATTTTACATCATGGATGAGACTCGCTCCAAATAATAAAATATCTGGAGGAAAAATACTCAGTCATAGAACTCCTAAAGGAAGTAATAGAATTAAAACAGCTCTAAGACAAGCTGCAAATGCTATTGGAAATTTAAAAGACACCCTTTTATCAAACTTTTTTAGAAAAATAGCATTCAAAAAAGGTAGACAAGTCGCCGTAAGTGCAACAGCCAGAAAACTTGCCGTAATTATTTGGAATATGGTCACTAAAAAGCAAAAATATAAACCGCCAACTGAATACCTTTTTCTTGATCAAAAAAGAAAAAGAGGACTCGTTAAAAGAATTAAAAAACAAATCGATAAATTTGATTTAAAACCAGAAGATCTCGATTTTTCAATGACTTGATTTTCAATAACTAAATTTGACGTTAGTCGAGATTA
>CANMLG010000071.1 GCA_947498765.1 uncultured Aquimarina sp. | reverse complement strand
AAATAAAAAGACAAAAAATATCGTATTTTTATAACCTAGGATTTAACGAAAAGGCTTTACATAGGATATAGTGTTGTATTTAGTTTTATCTATCATTTAGGTATTCTCTAGTTATATAATATATTAAAATAAATCAGTTCCAATAATAGTAGTTTTTAACTCTTTTTTGAATTTATTTTTCACAGGATTAGAAAATATCCAATTGCAAATTATTTTATTAAACTGCTCATCTGAAAAAGTATCTTTAACTTTAGGTTTTCTACTGTTTTCAAAGTCAATATCACCTAATAGTTCTTTAAAACAAAATATACTTTCATCTGAAGATTGCTTCAACCACTCATTAAGTAGAGTGTTGATGTTGAAATTTCCCTTGTAAAACATAAGGAGAACTTCAATAGTAGATATGTAGTGCGGCTCGTTTATATCTAAATTTAAATGTCGAATAAAATAAAATTTCGCAAAATTATTTAAAAGAGTCCATTCCTCAATTGTCCAATCAGATTCTTTAAAATAGCCAAATCTATTTAAAGATAGTACCTGATCTATAGATGGGAATTGATAATTATTTAAAAATTCTAAATATTTAGGGGTGAAATATTTTAATTCTACTATATTTAATATCTCAGGTTTTGCAGCATTTTGGTATTCAGTTAATAATTCTATAGGTATCTTTTTTAGTTCAGTTGATTTAAGATTATCAACTTCTTCTTTATTCAAACAACAAGTGTCACAAGCATCAAGTTTTTCATTCGTTTTATTTCCTGAAAATAATTTATAAGCCTCGTTTATTAATAAGTCTAATTCTTTCATTCAAAGTTTAGTTAACAAGTACAGAATGTTATTTTTTAATTAAATACAACGGCTCAGTGTATGGAACGTAGCGTGTAAAAAGACACTAACTTTTCGGATTAACACAGAGCCGAATTTTTATATTTTGTTTTTAATTTTTATCATTTTAAAAGCCAAATTAAAAATTTGGCGGACTTTCTAAATATACACAAACCTTTCGGTTAAGCACTTATTAGCTATGTTTTATACACCGTGTTACCAGCTGGCTTTCATATTTCAACTCTCCCAATCTATTTTATCAGGTATCATTCTCGAAGTTACAAACTCATTATAATCTTTAAAATATTCCATTTTAGGATATCCTTCTTGTTCCTTTTCTCCAGTCCAAGTTAAGTGTACTAAAACAAACTTATCATCTCTGTTAGAGTTCTGAATTTCAAATAAAACATCATCGTTTCTCTGGTCGTGGCAAAATGCAGAAAATTCTGTTCTTGTTTGTATATGTTTCTTAGTTGTTCTCTTAAAAATATTAAATAAAGTTTTTTTATTAGTTCCGAGTTCTTTAGCTAATTCATCTTCAAAAGCTACTTTTTGTTTTATGTCAATTTCACTCCAAGGTTCTTCAACAAAAGATGTAGTGGATTTGGATAAGAAATTATCTTCTACAATTTGATAATCAATTCCAGCTATATCAATTCTTATTATTTCATTTTGCAAATCTTCAATATCGTCAAAGGTGTAACCGCCTTGTGGAAATAAGAATATTCCATTCTCCAGTTTTACATTAAATCTTAATGAATACCATTTTTCATAATCAGGTTTGTTTGATTTCCAAAATTTCCAAACGTGTTTTTGTATCTTTTCAAAATACAATTCATTAGGTTCAAAATTTCCATAAACAGCTCCCATAGATTTATCTCCGATAATTAATTCGGCTGTTCCTATTAAAAACTTGTGTGAATATATTTTGGCAGTCACTTTTTTTTTTTTTGTTGGGTTTTGCTTGCTGGTAACGGCTCTTGTATGGTGCGTTTGCTTCCCGAAGGGAGCAAATGAACTATACAAATTGTGTGTGCCTTGAATGGTAAATATAGTTCATTTAAAGAATGTCCCAAAGGGTGCGAGTCCCTGATACGAGGAAGTAAGGCTCCTAAGTAAAGCAAGTGGCAAGGTTGATTGGGGTGACCCAATGACTGAAGTAAGCCAGACTGCGTGGTCGGTTCTGAGGAATACTTTTTTATGAGGTTTTATGAAATAAAACCAAATGTCTAGTAGACATTTGAATAAATAAAGCGGTGATTTGACTGGTATATATGAGGCTGTAAGGTTGGATAAGTAGGCACATAACTGCAACGTCCCAAACGTTTTTTTTTAAACGATAACCGAAGCAGTAGATTCAGCAGATATTGATCAAAGGGTATTTACCTTACCGAGAGGGCAGAGCGTTAAAAAATGATTTAGTAAATCATTTTAGTGAATGAGCCAGCTGGCGTCAGGCTAAATTGATCCACGAGTTTGGATGTAAAGAGAAGTCAGCAGAAGCCATAGTACTTATGGGAAACGAGCATTGTGAAATGAGGAAAAAAAAACAATGAGGACTCACAAATAAGGAAGGGCAGAACGTTAATGGGTCTCTGATGAACATAGGAGTAGCGGTACGTTAAGGATAGTTTTCTAGTACTGTTATAGCCTATGATTAAAGGAGACAACTTAATAGAATGAATTAGTAGTATGATTACAAAATTGATTAGTTCAGAAAACCTGAATCAAGCCTACCTAAAAGTGTACCGTAATAAAGGATCGTCAGGGGTTGATGGCATGAAAGTCGAAGCACTTAAAAGTCACTTAAACCTACATAAATCGAGCTATATAAAATCGATACAAAACAGGAATTATAAAGTTTCACCAATCTTGGGTATCGAAATCCCTAAAAGTAACGGCGAATACCGATTATTGGGTATCCCTACGGCTATAGATAGGGTTTTTCAACAAGCATTACATCAAGTATTGCATCCCATTTTTGAACAAGACTTTCAAAGCTACAGTTATGGTTTTCGACCCAATCGTAATGCACAACAAGCGATTACACAAAGCTTGGAAAACATCAATTCGGGTAAACAGGATATAGTTGATATCGATTTAAAATCATTTTTTGATGAAGTGGAACACCATATCCTACTGGGACTGATCTATAAGCGCGTAAAGTGTAGCAAAACCTTGAAGCTGCTATGTCAGTTTCTTAGAGCGCCAATACAAATCAACGGAAAGTTGGTCAAACGCAGAAAAGGAGTTCCGCAAGGATCCCCTTTAAGTCCACTGCTTTCCAATATTATGCTCAATGAGTTGGATAAAGAGTTGGAAAAACGGGGACATCGTTATGTCCGCTATGCCGATGATTTTAGTATTTATGTAAAGAGCAAGAAATCCGCAAAACGCGTAAGTAATAGTATTTACAAGTTTCTGCGAAATAAACTCCGCCTACCTGTAAACCGGAAAAAGAGTGGTATCCGTCGACCTTTAAGTTTTACTTGTTTAGGTTATGGTTTTACACCGACCTACAAGAAAGGAGAAAAAGGACGTTATCAATTAATAGTTGGTCAGTCAAACTGGAAAAGCTTGAAGAGCAAACTCAAAAAGCTTACCAAAAAGACAAGTCCAATTAATTTTAGTGAGCGGATAACGCGATTAAACTGGTTGATCAGAGGTTGGGTAAATTACTTTAAACTAGGTTCCATTCAAGGGAAACTCAAAAAGTTAGATGAATGGCTAAGAAACCGACTGCGTTATTGTATATGGCATCATTGGAAAAAGCCAGAACGTAAAAGAAAGAACCTGATACGTTTAGGAATAAAACCAGGTCAGGCATATGCATGGAGTCGTACTAATATGGGAGGATGGGCAGTAGCCCAGAGTCCAATTTTAGGAACAACAATAACGCTAAATCGATTAAAACAGAAAGGCTACATCAGTTTAGAGGAATACTACCATAAAATTAAGCATCATTAACGAACCGCCAAGTACGCGACCCGTACGCTTGGTGGTGTGAGAGGCGCACTCTCCTCATTTAT
>CANMLG010000070.1 GCA_947498765.1 uncultured Aquimarina sp. | reverse complement strand
TTCCTATTGCTAAAAATAGCAAAGCAAGCAATATAGAGGAAAATGAGAATAATGATAAACCTGTTCTTTCTAATTCTCTGGCAAATAAAGTTTTTATTAAATTATTTAAATTTTGATATTTAATAGGAAAATAAGCTTCGAGACAATTATAAAAAAAGCAAAATCCAATGAATAATATTAACACTACAGATAGTTGTGTCATATTTTTTTTAAAAGCTTTTTTAAATTCCTTAGGAGATAATAAAGGAACACACATAAAAAGGACAATAAAAAAAGAACTTGTTATAATAATTGATACTTTAAACTCAAATAAAGAAAATATAATTGTAGTAATAAATAAATAGCTAGCTAATTTTTGATTGTATTTTTTAAGTATAGGAAATAAATCTTCGTTATTTTTTTCAATAAAATATTCAATAAGTTTTTTAAAAAAATTATCAATACGTTCACCAATTTCAATTATTTTTTCATTCGTGATTTTAGAACCGAGTCCATTATAAATTGAAAAAAATACGACCAAAATTAGGGTTAAAGCATTCAAAGAGTTGCTACATTTTTATTAAAGAAGTCTTTAAACTTTTTGGTAGTAAGCATTTTATCGATAATCTTCATCACAATACTTTTATCTTCTTCGTCGAGCTGTTGTATTAGCTCCATTTGTTTTAAAGTACTCTGATCCTCAATAACTACTTCTTTAGGGATACTACCGTCGTAATTAATAATATCGTCTGTGGTCATTTTAAATAATTGAGCCATTTTATATAGTTCTTCAACTGTTATAGCTCTCATTCCTTTTTCAATCTTACTGTAAGCTGATTTATCTACTTCAATATAAGTAGCCACTTCAATCTGTTTAAGATTCTTTTGCTCTCGAATGTCTTTTATATTTTCTGCGATATTCATATCACAAATATAGTGATAAACAACACTTTTGTAAAATAGTATTGTTTTTAGAAATATTATAGTTGCCAAAAAAGAAACTTAATTCTATATTTGTTGTGGTTAAATTAGCCACAAATATTTTTAAGTATGGAAATACAGCAAATCAAAGCCAATTTAAGTATCGAAAGCGTACTTGCTCACTACCAAATCAAGTTACAAAACAAGCAATGTTTGTGTCCATTCCATAAAGATGATACACCAAGTTTACGTATTTACTCCGAAACCAACACCTATCATTGTTTTGGTTGTGGAAAAACAGGCGATGTGATTCAATTTATCCAAGACAAAGAGTCCATAAACAAACACGAAGCCTTAAAAAAAGCCACCCAATTAACCAACTTAACCCAAGCTTCCTCTTTATCTAATATTACCCCTAAAAAATCACCTACAGGTATTGCAAAAAAAACGTCTGCAGGCATTGCCTGTTTTGGTGCGGATTTAGAGGAAGCTTTTATAAAAATGAAGCAATGTTTACACCGAAGCAAAAAAGCCGTTGCCTACCTACAAGATCGGTGTTTAAGTGACCTTACACTAGAACAAGGCTATAACACCAACCTGTATCCAAAGCTTAAAAACTGTATTATCTATCCATTAAAAAATGCATCTGGAAACATTGTATCATTCTATGGCAGATCGATAAAACCACAAGCAGGGCATTATTATTTAGAAAATAGGCAAGGCTTGTATCCTGGTTATCCAAGTCCCGAAACCAGCACTTTACTACTCACCGAAAGCATAATTGATGCTGCTACCATACAGAAATACACCGATTACCAAGTACTCGCCATGTATGGGACTAATGGGTTTACTAGCGAACACACGCAGGCCGTGAGTAATTTAAAATTATTGCAGAACATTATCCTGTTCTTCGATGGCGATGCTGCAGGGCAGCAAGCCAATAAAACGATAAGCGAAAAACTCAATGAGCTGTTCCCCAAAATAACCATAAGTGTTGTAGTAACCCCAGATGATGAAGATGTAAATAGTTTGGTACAAAACAACGCCTCAGAAATCCTCAATTACCTAATCGAAAAGCGGCAGCAGGTAGCACCTGCAGGCAATAATGAATTAAAGCAAGCAGCTAAAAACGACCAACTACCAACAATCAACCAACAACTAAATACAGCTAATCCCGAATACATCACTTACACCAATGGATTATTAGAAATTAGTGTATTGGGCGGTATCTCAATGCTTAATCTGGATAAACTAAAAGTTACTTTAAGAATAAAACGCGTAGCTAATAGCTCAAAGCCAATAGCTAATAGTCTTTATATTTTACGTCAAAGCAATATTGATTTATACAACGATGATGGCATTACTAAACTGATTAGAAAACTAGCTGAACGCTTAGAATTAGGCACTAAAGAAGTACAGCATGCCTTGTATGGATTAATCAATGAACTAGAAAACTATCGACTCCATCAAATAGAAGTTAATGCCCCCGAAACCATAAAAAAGCGCAGACTCACCGAAAAGCAAAAAAGAGATGCCATCCAATTTTTAAAAAGTGAACACCTATTGCAAAAAACCAATGAGTTAATTGGGTTAACAGGTTTAGTAGGCGAGGAAAATAACCGTTTATTAATGTACCTCGTATTTACAAGCAGGCTACGAGAACAACCCTTACACATCATAAGCCTTGGCGCAAGTGGCACAGGAAAAACGTACCTGCAGGAAAAGATTAGCGCCTTAATTCCTGAGGCGGATCGCCTCGAAATAACCGCACTTAGTGAAAATGCCCTTTACTATTTTGATCGAACCGAATTAAAAAACAAACTTGTGCTTATTGAGGATTTAGATGGCGCACAAGATGATAAAATACTCTATGCCATCCGTGAGCTAATGAGCAAACGAAAAATAAGTAAAACCTTGCCTATAAAAGACAGTAAAGGCAATTTAAAAACCGTTACCGTTCAAGTAGAAGGACCGATCAGTTTAGCCGGAACTACCACCAAAGAAAAGATTTATGAGGACAATGCCAACCGGAGTATACTGATTTATCTGGATACTAATAAGACACAAAAAAATAAGATTATCGCCTATCAGCAAAAATTATCTGCAGGTTTAATTGATAAAAAAGCCGAAAACCAAATCAAAGAATTTTTAAAAGACATACAAAGTGTGCTTGAACCTATTAAAGTACGTAATCCGTATGCGCCTCAATTACAGATCCCCGAAAGCATTTTTAAACCTTTAAGAACCAATGCGCATTACTTAGCTTTTATTGAAACAATCACCTTTTACTGCCAGCAGCAGCGGAAACAAAAAAGAGATCCAAAAACTGGAGAAACTTTTATAGAAACTACACTCGAGGATATTGAAATAGCTAACCAATTATTAAAAGAAGTGTTACTCGCTAAAAGTGATGAACTCACCAAAGGCTGTAGAGACTTTTTTGAGCGTCTTAAAAACCATTTAGCTACACTAAACAAAACAAGTTTTTACAGTGGAGAAATCCGCAGCGCCTTTAGAATGAGTCCCAACAATGTTAAGTACTATTTAGCCATTTTAAGCAAATACAACTTAGTAAAAGTTATAGGAGGACATCCCAGAAAACAAGGTTATGAA
>CANMLG010000069.1 GCA_947498765.1 uncultured Aquimarina sp. | reverse complement strand
AAGTACCTAAAATTCATTCAAAAAACAGCAAAAAGTAAAGCAAAAGCTCAAGAAATCAAAGCGCTGTTGAAAAACGCGTTTTATGAGTTGAAATTCTCATTTTTAAGCAAGCTAAATTTTACGAGTTTAATCTTTAAAGTATAAAATATGACCTCTTAGAATTGCTTATTTTAAAGCTTATTTTGTAAAATTAAGAGCTTGTGCAACGGTTACCAGTGTTGTGCTTAGTAGTTTACATTATCTCCGAGGATTAAGCTATTAAATTTGGGAACTTGAGTCATTTTTCTATAGTGGTATTTTTCAGATACTATCCATTCTTTTTTAGTTCTCATACTTTTTCTCTTTTCCACTATAAAAGTTGAATCATTAATAACCTTACCTGTTTCTTCTAATAAATAAAAATCACCAAGACGGTTATAGTAAATTTGTAACTTTATATGCTTATTATTTGAGGTAAAAATACCTTGTCCCCATATTTCAGAATTTTTATTCATGAAATTATATTTCTCTTTAGGCATATTTCTCAGATAACATTCAAAATGATTTAATGCTCCTTTAAGTGTATTATCATCATTTAAATAACACAATTCATTAAAATCAAGAGTATTATTTTTTTGTAATCCAGTAAAATAAGGCATTTGCTTTAGACTACCATCAGAATATAGTATTATTGGAGATATTTTTATAATCTCTTTAAACTTTGATGAATCTAATTTATATTTTAAGTTTTTATCAAGTGAATAATGATTAAACTCTTTTATTTTCGATATTCGGTAATAATATCCATCAAGCCTAATCTCATTATTTGTTATTCCTATTTCATTTCTTGAAATCAAAAATTCTTTGTTGTATATAGAAACACATGATGAACAGATTAATAAAATAGTAAAAACACTAAATAAGTTGTTTTTCATTTTTTTGCTATTAAGCACAACGTCTATTGTATGGTGCGTTTGCTTCCCGAAGGGAGCATATGCAATATACAAAATGTTAGCACCTGTTAATTAAATATACCATTGATTAAATCATCATTCGTAAATCTTAGATTTTTCATTTCTGGATTCTGAATTAACTTAGATATACTTTTTAAAATCATACAAGCAACAATCCATTTCATTTCCCAATATATAAATTCAGATAGTTTTTGTTTCCCGTCTACTTTTAGATATTCATAGCCTGTAAAAGATTTTTCTCCATGTGCGATTTGGTTTCGAATTCTAAATGCATGATCCAATATTTGTTTCATGTATTTAGCTTGTTTTTTGGTTTCACAAAGTTGAATTAGACAAGTAGTTTTAATGAAATCTGTTGTAGCATTTTTTTCAAACATCCCTTCAAGAGAGAACAGCAAATCAAGTAAATTGTCCATTGATGTTTTATCAGATTCTACTGCTTTGAGAAATCTAAGTAATGGCCACAAATTATAATGCCAAACGTCAGCCAAGCCCTTTAGATTAATGGTTACGTTTTGCATTTTTTCTTTTTCTATTAATACCTCATGCATAAAGGAACTAGTGGGCATAAAACAAGCATACATTCTTCTTTTAGACTTAATTTGGAATATTCCATCATAGACGGATGTTTTATCATTCCACATATGACCACTTGTTGGAAAACTCAAATGGATGGTTGCTAGAAAAAAAGACGCTAACTCTAACAAAACTGCTCTTAATTGATGATATGACTCTATAAAACCTTCTCCATAATTAGGAACGTAATCTGCGGTTAAGTCTTTTTTCGTAGGTATGCTTGTTAAAAAGGAAGAATATTTGACGGCTCAAGTCAAAAACTTGGGGAGAAATGTATCTTTGTAGTTAAAAACAGATCACTTGAATATAGAATTAGCCCG
>CANMLG010000068.1 GCA_947498765.1 uncultured Aquimarina sp. | reverse complement strand
AATAAGCTTTTTGAAGCAGGAATTGAGGATAAAGCACTGAATTTAGAATCAAGGATTGGCATTACCCACAACGTTAAATATATGGCATTTAGGGCAGAGGACAAGCGATTAATTTCGGTTTTGCACTAAGCCAAACTTTTGTATTTTGATTTATCTTTTTTATCATAAAGCCAAATCAAAAGATTTGGCGACACAGCAAACAAACACAGCCTTTTCGAATCGACTTAAACCGCCCTATTTGCTATATATAGTGTTAGCAATAGGCAATTTTATTTAATACACTCCTCGTATTTTTTAAATATAGCATACATTCCATTGGGATTAATATCAGAAACACTAAGTTTACTTTGCATTCCAATATATTCAAAAACTTTTTCCCAAGTGCCATTTTTAAATCGATAAATGAAAGTGCTTCTAGTTCCATTCCAAATATATTTCTTCTCAATTGTTATTTTTGCATAGTTTCCATCTGAAGAAAAAATAGGGTAGGAGAAAGAGTAAAAAACTTTGTCTTCTATATTTATTTCCTCATCTTTTTTCCAAGCTTTTTTTACTTCTTTCCAAACTCTTTTTTTACTCCAAAACCATTTCCTTCTAATAAATAGGGTCTGAGGTTTTTTGTTTTTAATCAAACTATCAAGTTTATTCGTATTCCTATTAAGCGTGTATATTTTTTTGTGATAACTAGGAGAACTGTTTGAAACAAACTTTACATTTTTAAAGTGATATCTATTCCAGTTCAAAACAGTGTCTACATATTCATTGAATATTTCAGTAGGTATATTAGGGTCAATTTTTAAAACTTCATTTTTGAGAATATTATTTATTTTCTTTGTTTTACAGCTTTTACAAAAATAGGATGTATCTACTATTATGCTTTTTTCAAAAACATAATAGTACCTAAAGTCATTAGGAATTTCCTTGATAGCTATTTGGTTAATCATATTTTCAATATCACTTTTTTGAGAGAATGAATCAAAATATAATAATGATAATATTATTGTGAATAATATCCTAAGTCTCATATTTTTTAGTGCTTATTGCTAACAATTATATATAGACTATTGTCTATATATCTTTTATATAAAAAGCTAATCTAGTGGATTTTTAATGCTTTGCAAATTATTTGTGGCAACTCTGGCGTAAATTTCTATAGTTTTCACTTTTAGTTTTTAAAAATAATAGAAAGAGTTATTGGCAGTTAGCTTTTAGCTGTTGGTGTTGGCTTTTTATGTGTATCAAAATGCTAATAGCTATGAATAAAAATGAATGTTTAAAAAGGTGTTTACTTTTAGCCATAGCAGAAACTATGTCACTTTCAGTCCATAATGGTTTTATATTGGTATCAATTTAAATTTTTGAAGGAGGAAGATCAAATTGTGTACTAAAAATTCTTTTTAATTCGAGCCAATTCAATTTTATTATCTCTGTCTTTTATTGTTTCTCGTTTATCGTGAATCTTTTTTCCTTTGGCTAAGGCAACTTTTATTTTGGCAAAACCATTTTCGTTGGTAAACACTTTTAAAGGAACAATAGTCAGTCCTTTTTGGGATACTTCTTTTTCAAGTTTACGGAGTTCTTTTCTGTTTAAAAGAAGCTTACGTTCGGATTTAGGAGCATGATTAAAATAGGTAGCATGAGAGTATTCTTGTATAGTCATATTAATTACAAAAAGCTCACCACGATCATTAAATTCACAAAAGCTTTCGGCAATACTAGCTTTTCCTTCTCTTATTGATTTTATTTCAGTACCACGTAAAACAATTCCAGCGGTGTAAGTATCAAGTATTTCGTACTCAAACCTTGCTTTTTTGTTTAATATATTAACACTGTTGTTCTTTTTTTTCATAGTAAAAACAAAAATACATAGATTTTATAATTCTTGATTTTTATTTAGAATAAGTTTTTCGTAAAAGTTAAGAGATTTACTTTTTAGTTGATATAAGAATAAGAATGGATGATACTAAAAAAACAGCGCCCGTATTTCTATAAATACGAGCGCCATTAACCAACTAACTAAAAACTAATCTCAACACTTAACAATTACTCAATAAGTATGCCAAAAAAGTATTTTGTGCTATTTATTCTTTATTTCTGAATACGATTTTATGATCAAAGGTGTCAATTAAAATAACACTATCAGTACTAACAGTTCCTTTAAGTATTTGCTTTGATAATTCGTTTAATATTAATTTTTGAATAATTCTTTTTACTGGTCTAGCTCCAAATTCGGGTTCAAATCCTTTTTCTGCTAAAAATGATTTTGCTTCAGTAGTGGCGTCAATGGTAATACCTTGTTGAACTACCATTTTGGCAACTCCTTTTAATTGAATATCTACAATTTGTAAAATATCCTTTTGTGTTAAAGGACTAAACATAACTATATCATCAATTCTATTTAAGAATTCTGGTCGCAATTGTTGTTTGAGTAAACCTAAAACCTCATTTTTAGCAGCTTCATTTGCTGTATTTGGATCCTTTAAAGTTTCAAATTTTTCTTGGATTATATGACTTCCCATGTTTGAAGTCATGATGATAATGGTATTTCTAAAATCAGCAGTTCTCCCTTTATTATCTGTAAGTCGACCTTCATCTAACACTTGTAATAAAATATTGAAAGTGTCCGGGTGTGCTTTCTCAATTTCATCTAGCAGTACTACCGAGTAGGGTTTTCTTCGCACAGCTTCTGTTAATTGTCCACCTTCATCATAGCCTACATAACCTGGAGGAGCTCCTAGTAATCGACTTACAGAATGACGCTCTTGATATTCACTCATATCAATCCGTGTCATCGCACTTTCGTCATTAAATAAGTAATTCGCTAAGCTTTTAGCTAATTCAGTTTTTCCAACACCTGTAGTTCCTAAAAAAAGGAAAGAGCCAATAGGTTTGTTGGGATTTTGTAAGCCTGCTCGACTTCTTCTTACTGCATCACTTACGGCTTCTATAGCATTATGCTGACCTACTACTTGTTTGTGTAATTCATTTTCTAGTAGGAGTAATTTTTCACGATCACTTTGAAGCATTTTAGTAACAGGTATGCCAGTCCATTTTGCAACAACTTCAGCAATATCTTCGTTGGTAACGTCTTCTTTAATTAATGAGGATTCTTCGCGAGCATCTAATTGTTTTTGAAGATCATTCAATTGTTCCTGAACTTCTTTTATAGTTCCGTAACGAAGCTCAGCCACTTTTCCATAATCACCATTACGTTCGGCTCTATCTGCTTCAACATTTAGTTCTTCAATTTGTTGTTTGCGTTTTTGGATAGTGTCTACAACTTCTTTTTCACTACTCCATTTACTGTAAATTTCGTTACGTTCTTCTTTTAAATTAGCTAGTTCTGCATTTAAACCTTTTAATTTTTCGATATCATTTTCACGTTTTATAGCTTCAATTTCTATTTCTAATTGCATTATTTTTCGATCAAGAACATCAAGCTCAACGGGTTTTGAGTTAATCTCCATACGAAGTTTTGATGCAGCTTCATCCATTAGGTCAATAGCTTTATCGGGTAAAAAGCGATTAGAAATATAACGTTGAGAAAGTTCAACAGCAGCAATTATAGCTTCATCTAAAATTCTAACTTTATGATGCGTTTCATATTTGTCTTTTATACCCCGAAGTATAGATATGGCGCTTTCAGTATCAGGTTCATCTACAATTACTTTTTGAAACCTACGTTCTAAAGCTTTGTCTTTTTCAAAATATTTTTGGTACTCATCAAGGGTAGTTGCTCCAATAGCTCTTAATTCCCCTCTAGCTAAAGCAGGTTTTAAAATATTTGCGGCATCCATGGCACCTTGTCCGCCACCAGCACCAACTAATGTATGAATTTCATCAATAAATAGTATGATATTTCCATCAGAAGTTGTTACTTCTTTTATTACTGATTTTAAACGTTCTTCAAATTCTCCTTTATATTTAGCGCCGGCAATTAAGGCCCCCATATCCAAGGAAAACAATTGTTTATCTTTTAAATTTTCGGGGACATCACCTGCTATTATTCTATGTGCTAAACCTTCAGCTATTGCAGTTTTACCGGTTCCAGGTTCACCAACTAGCATCGGATTATTTTTTGTTCTACGAGAAAGAATTTGAAGTACACGTCGTATTTCATCATCACGACCAATAACAGGGTCTAATTTTCCAGTTTCAGCAAGTTCGTTTAAATTTTTAGCATATTTATTGAGTGACTGGTAGGTGTCTTCTGCACTTTGTGAAGTAACACGTTCACCATTTCGTACTTGATCAATGGCAGCTTTTAATGCTTTTTTAGTTACTCCTTGATCTTTTAAAATTTGAGCAATTTTACTTTTTGAATCAAAAATTGCGATTAATAAATGTTCGATAGAAACATATTCATCATTCATTTTTTTAGCAATAGTACTGGCTTCTAAAAGGGAGTTATTGGCACTATTACTTAATTGCAGTTGCCCACCTTGAACTTTTGGGAAACTTTGTAGGGTACTATCTAATATTTGAGTGAGTAGTGGTTGATTAACATTCAGTTTTTTTAATAAATAAGGAAGTACATTTTCGTCAACTTCGCTTATTCCTTTGTAAATATGTTCATTTTCAATTTGCTGATGTCCTATGCCTTGAGCAATTTGTTGTGCTTGTTGAATGGCTTCTTGTGACTTTATAGTATAGTTATTAAAATTCATAGTTTTATTATTTTTCTAAGTCTGTTCAATTCTTATGCCTAGTGAGTTTTAGTGTCAAAATGACTTGTTTTTAAGGGTGATTTACTGACTTTTTGTCTTTTTTATTATATGAAATTATAAAATTGTAAGAAACTTAATTTTTTACGACTTTTGATGGAAATAGAAGTATTATGGGATTATTTAGTAGATCAAAAGATAAAAAGGTAAAGGAGCAAAAAAAACAGTTTCCTTGGATACCTTTAACCGAAATGTCTCAACTTGATGAGATAAAAGAAAAGTCAAAAACAAAACCCCAAGTTATTTTTAAGCATTCTACACGTTGCGGAATAAGTAGTATGGTAATTAAACAGTTTGAGGCTACTTATAGTTTAAATGAAGATCAAATAGATATTTATTATTTGGATTTATTGAATTTTAGACCAATTTCATTGCAAATCGCTGAAAAATTTAGTGTAATGCATCAGTCCCCTCAATTAATTGCTTTAAAAAATGGGGAGGTAGTTGGACATGCTTCACATCATGATATTAGTGCTAGTAGTTTAGCTAAATTAGTATAAGGATCAAATTTTTATATAAAAAAGGCCTATTCAAATTTTATTTGAATAGGCCTTTTTTATGATTCAAATATTTTTTTTATTTTGTAATAGTAAGTCTTTTTGTTTGAGTATCACCATTACTTGTAGTAAACTTCATTAAATATAAGCCTTGACTCAAATTTGCGATATTGATATCATAATTTTTAGCAGTAGGATTAGCAACAACAACTTCTTTTACAAGAGCTCCAGTAATGTTGTAAATTTCTACAGTTTGTAGGTTACTATTTTCAACATTAATAATCCTAACAGTTTCTTTTGCTGGATTTGGGAAAAAATCAAGATCGACATATGTTGATAAATCAAAATCATTAGCGGATAATGTTGATTCATCTAAGGTAATTACTAATGTTCCTATTTTTAAATTAGGATCTATTGGAGTGTCGTTGTTGGTTATGCGAGTAATTACTCCAACAGGACTTGTTCTAGGTCCGCCTAAATTATAAGTTTTATTGGATCTTGTACCAGCGTCATAGGCATAAAGGTCCATAGTAATTTCAGGAATCCAATCTCCAGAAGAATCTTGTAGTGATAAACTATTTACGGCAATCATCCAATCTGGGCTGGGGGCTATCATTGATGCTAAAGTAAGTAGGGGGAAGTCAGAATTTACTTCTAAACTTTCTATAGTTATATCTCTCCTAGTACCATTAAAAAACAGATCAGGTCCTACGGTAACATTGTAAGCATTATTAGGTTTTTCTGCATTAACTTCATTAACAAATGTGCCAGTTGTGCCTAATTCGGCAACACTTGTAACTCCTGGACTAGCAGGTTGTCCCATTTCTAAAAAAGTAATGTTACTATTATGAGTAGCCACTACAAGATCAGTAAAATGTGCATTGGCTCCTGGTAAGGGGCCGTGTGCCTCCCAATTACTGGTAAATTCTACCTTATATTCAACAGTTGTTTGTGCATATATGGAAGCGCTTCCTAAGACTATTCCATATATTAAGTTAGTGATTAATCTTTTCATATTTTTTTGTGTAATTTGATTTGTGTAATTGCAAAAATAAAAGAATTATTGAGTTAAAAAATAGTATGAAATTTAGGCTAGGATTAAGTGCAAAAAAAAGCGTTGATTTCATCAATCAACGCTTTTAAGTTTAAAATTGTTTAGTAATATATATTACCTATTTATTGTTTGTTTTCTATCAGGACCTACAGAAACTATAGTAATTGGGGTTTCTAACTCTTTTTCTAAAAACTCAATATAGTCATTAAGTTCTTTTGGGAATTGACTTTTATCGGTCATTCCGGTTAAATCTTCGCTCCAACCTTTTACTTCAGTGTAAATAGGTGTTACATTTTCGGGTTCAATATTATAAGGGAAATGTTTGATAGTTTCTCCTTTATATTTGTATGCAGTACAAATTTTTAAGGTATCAAATCCACTAAGTACATCGCCTTTCATCATCATTAATTGTGTAACACCGTTAACCTGAACAGCATATTTTAAGGCAACAAGATCTAGCCAACCACACCTACGAGCACGTCCTGTTGTTGATCCAAATTCGTGTCCTACTTTAGCCATTCGGGCACCTTCATCATTAAATAGTTCAGTAGGGAATGGTCCACTACCTACACGTGTAGTATAGGCTTTAAAAATTCCGAATACATCACCAATTTTGTTAGGAGCAATACCTAATCCTGTGCAGGCACCAGCAGCTGTAGTGTTTGATGAAGTTACAAATGGGTAGGTGCCAAAATCAACATCTAGTAATGAGCCTTGGGCACCTTCAGCCAATATAGTTTTTCCTTGGCGTTGTGCATCAAATATATACTCTTCGCTATCTATAAAAGTAAGCTCCTTTAAGTTTTCAATAGCATTAAAAAAGTCTTCTTCTAAAGCTTTTAAGTCGTATTCTAATTCTACACCATGAAACTCAATCATAGCTTCGTGTTTGTTGGCTAAATTGCGATAGCGTTCTTTCCAGTCACTTAATTCTAAGTCACCAACTCTAATACCATTGCGACCGGTTTTGTCCATGTATGTTGGTCCAATACCTTTAAGTGTTGAGCCAATTTTGGCTTTACCTTTAGCAGCTTCACTTGCAGCATCCAATAAACGGTGTGTAGGTAAAATTAAATGTGCTTTTCGCGAAATAAGTAATGTTTCTTTATAATTAACATTGAACTTATCTAAATTATCTAGTTCCTTTTTTAGAATTACAGGGTCAATAACAACGCCATTACCTACTAAATTGATAGCTGTTTTATGAAAAATTCCACTTGGAATTGTGTGCAATACGTGTTTGTATCCATCAAACTCAAGAGTGTGACCAGCATTTGGTCCTCCTTGGAAGCGGGCAATTATATCATAATCATTCGTAAGAACATCAACAATTTTACCTTTACCTTCGTCTCCCCATTGCAGACCTAGTAGTAAATTTACAGCCATTTTATGCGTTATTTTTTATTTTTAGTTCCGTAAAAATACAGCGAATGATTCGTGATTGTTACGTCAAATATTTCCTCGATTGTTTTTTTTATTTGTTGAATGCGTGGATCACAAAATTCAAGAACTTCACTAGTATCAGTAAGTATTAAATGATCATGCTGCCGATCAAAATATGATTTTTCGTATTGAGCTAGATTTTGGCCAAATTGATGTTTACGAACCAATTTGCAATCCAAAAGTAATTCAATTGTATTGTAAAGAGTAGCCCTACTTACACGGTAGTTTTTGTTCTTCATTTTAATATACAAGGATTCGATATCAAAATGTTCATCACTTTCATATATTTCCTGAAGTATTGCAAACCTTTCAGGAGTTTTACGGTGTTTGTGTTCCTCCAAAAAAGAAGTGAATACTTCCTTTACTGTTTCTTGATCGTTTGTATTATCTTTTTTTGTGCTCATTCAAAAAATAAAAAAGCAAAGTTAAGCTATTTTTTAAATCTTAGTAGATTTTAAAATGCGAAGTTTTACGGGTTATTAACAAAGTGTTAATTGATTTTTAATATTTAGCTATTAATCCCTGATCACTTTATCTATTCCTTTTATTTTATTAAGTCGTTGAATAATTGTTTTTAGGATATTTTTATTTTTAACACCTACAGTAATATTCCCTTCAAAAACACCATCATCACTACTAAATGAAATTTTATAAATAGCTACATGTAAGTTGTTTGAAATTACTTTGGTGACTTCATTTACCAATCCCATATTATCAATACCTGTAAGCCTTAATTCTGCTTTAAACTCTTGTTGGCTTGAGTCGATCCATTTGGCAGGCATAATACGGTAAGCATAATTACTTTGTAATTGTAATGCATTGGGACAGTTGTGTTTATGTACTTTTATGCCTTCGTTTATAGTTAAAAAACCAAAAACAGGGTCGCCAGGTATTGGATTACAACAGTTGGAAAGTTTGTAGTTTAGTTTATCTTCATCTTTTCCAAAAACCAGTAAATCATAATTGTTGGTAATTTCATCATTATTAATTTCGTCGTTAGTAGTGTTTTTGCGTATTTTATTCTTAAAGAAATTAATTAAGGTGTTACTTTTTGTAGCAGCAAAATCCTTAATGGTTTTATTGTCAATTGAGCCTATTCCAACTCTGTAAAATAAGTCTTGACTAGTTTTTAAGTTGCAATAACTTACTAATTGGTTAATTATTTTTTCATTAAAAGGAATACGTTGTGAACGCAATTTACGACGTAAAATATCTTTACCTTCTGTTGATACAATTTTCATTTCTTCATTTAATGAAGACTTTATCTTGGCTCTAGCTCTACCTGTTGTTACATAATTAAGCCATTGTTGTGTTGGCTTTGATTGTTTTGATGTAATAATTTCGACTTGATCTCCACTTACAAGTTTGTGGCTTAATGGGACTAATTTTCCATTAACTCGAGCACCTCGTGTACGCATACCAATTTCGGTATGAATACTAAAGCTAAAATCAAGTGCGGTAGCGCCTTTTGGTAATGATTTTATATCGCCGTTAGGGGTAAATATAAATATTTCTTTAGCATATAGATTGAGTTTAAATTCTTCAACAAAATCAACCGCATTGGTTTCTTCGTTTTCTAAAGCTTCTTGTAGTTTGTCCAACCAAACGTCTAATACATTATCACCTTTTTCATCACTATTTTTGTATTTGTAGTGTGCAGCATAGCCTTTTTCGGCAATTTCGTGCATGCGATTACTTCTAATTTGAATTTCGACCCATTTGTTGTCGGGGCCAACTACTGTGGTATGTAGGGCTTCGTAGCCATTGGATTTTGGGTTCGAAATCCAATCGCGCATACGGGTAGGGTTGGCTCTAAAAAAATCAGTAACAATACTGAATATTTTCCAGGCAATAAATTTTTCGTTTTCAACATTTACTTTATAAATAATACGGATAGCAAATTTATCATAAACCTCTTCAAAACTAACGTTTTGTTTTACCATCTTTTTCCTTATGGAATAAATAGATTTTGGTCTACCTTTAATTTCGTAGTCTAGATTTTCTTTTTCTAAAGCTTCACTAATTTGTTTAGTAAAACGTTTTATATAGTCATCCCGCTCCTCTTTGGTATCGGTCATTTTTTGAGTAATATCCTTAAAAACCTCAGGTTCGGTATATTTTAAGCCTAAATCCTCTAATTCGGTTTTAATGTTGTAAAGACCAATACGATGAGCTAAAGGGGCATAAATATACAAGGTTTCGGATGCAATTTTTACTTGCTTGTCATTACGCATAGAGTCCATGGTTTGCATATTATGCAAACGATCGGCTATTTTTATAATGATTACACGTATATCATCATTCAATGTTAATAACATTTTTCGATAATTCTCTGCTTGTAATGATATGGGCTTATCTTCATCTTTATCCAAAATGGATATTTTAGTTAGACCATCAACAATACGAGCAACCACTTCTCCAAACAGGCGTTCTAAATCATTAAGCGTATATTCGGTGTCTTCAACAACATCGTGTAATAGAGCAGCAGCAATAGAGGTGGCATCTAGACCAATTTCACTAGCTACAATTTTGGCAACAGCAATTGGATGAAAAATATAGGCCTCTCCACTTTTACGACGTTGTTCTTTATGTGCATCTACGGCAGTATCAAAAGCTAAACGAATTAATTTTTTATCATCGTCGCTTAGTGTACGATAACTAATTCGGAGTAATTCCTTGTATTGTTTGGCAATTTGCTTGTTTTCTTCTTCTATAAATGCTTCCGTCATAATTCTAAAATACAATTTATTTATAAAAATAAATTAACAAGAAGTTTTAATTTGCAAAAAAAATAGTGAGCTTTTTTTCTTGATGAATAATCTTTAGCTATAATTTGGTATAAATAAAATTAGGTAAATTCTTAAGTAACAGGGCAATTATAAACCACCTTTTAGTTATGTAGCTAATGTTTCTTTTTTTGTTTATGGCCGTAAAAATTTGTTGAGCAGCTTTCTTTTTTGAAGCTACCCAAAACAAGCCTTCTCCCTTTGCCATTTTAGTATTGACAAAGCCGGGTCTAATATCGGTAATATGTATTGGGAATGGGGTTTGCTTTATTTTTTGCCTAATGCCTTCAAGGTAATTTATTTGATAAGCTTTAGAAGCATTATAGGCCGGAGCAACTTTGCTTCCTCTTAGTCCGGCAATGGAACTGATGCAAACAAAATGCCCTTTTTGTTGTTTTAAAAAATAATTTACGGACCAATTTATAACTTCTGTAAAGGCGAGTACATTAAGTTTATTTGTTTCGAGCTCTATTTTTATGTCTAAAGTATCATTAAGTTCACCTATGCCAGAGTTAAAAATGAGTAAGTCAAGCCCTCCAAGTAGATTAACTAATTCATCAATTTTAGCTGAATTATTGGAAGTTGTACAATCAAAACAACTTGTGAAAACTTGATTAGGAGCTGTGTTTTTTAGTTCTTTTAGCTTGTTTAATCTTCTACCTGAAATTCCTATCTTGTAGTTATTACTAATAAGTAATTTGGTAAGTTCGTTACCAATACCTGATGTAGCACCAATTACAATAGCTTTTTTCATTAAAAATTAAGCTCTTAAATTTCGAATACGTTTAATTAATGAAGGGTGGGAGTAGTGGTAAAATTCATATGCTGGATGTGGAGTTAAATTACTCAAACTATTTTTAGAAAGCTTTTTTAAACTTGTAACCAAAGGTTCGGCGCCAAAAGTATCTTTTGCATAATCATCAGCTTGGTATTCAAATTTACGCGAAAGGATATTCATTAACAATCCAGTAACTTCAGAAATAGGTGTGTATAAAATACCAAAAGCAATTAATCCAATATGGAAAGTAGGCGTTGTAACCCCAAGTGCAGCTGATAGTTCTGGGCTAGCTACAAAAAATGACAATAACCATAGAGTAAAGCCTGTGAGTAATATAGATAAGGTTAAGTTATATATAATATGTTTTCTTTTGTAGTGTCCGACTTCGTGAGCAAAAACAGCCACAATTTCATCTTCATCTAAATCATTAATAAGTGTATCAAAAAGCGTCACTCTTTTTTCACTTCCAAATCCAGAAAAGTAAGCATTGGCTTTTGTGCTTCTTTTTGAGCCATCAATAACAAATATTTTATTCAATTTAAAGCCTACTTTGTTACCGTAGGCTTCAATTTTATCGCGTAATGAACCTTCCTCTAAAGGAGTTTGTTTATTAAATAATGGAACTATTAGTTTTGCATAAAACATATTCATAAAAAAAGAAAAAAAGGCAACTAGTCCCCATGCGTATAACCAAAAATTAGGTCCAGCTACTCCGTAAAACCAGATGATTAATGCCAAAATTCCACCTCCCATTATAGCCATCATTAACCAGCCTTTTATTTTGTCCATAAAAAATGTTCCTACAGTCATTTTATTGAAGCCAAATTTTTCTTCGATTACAAAATTTTTATAATAGGAAAAAGGAAGATTTATAATATCATTTCCTATCATTATAATTCCAAAGAATATTAATCCAACTATGATAGGATTATTGCTATATGTTAGGGCGTAATCATTAACTAATTTAAAGCCATCTAAAAAGAAAAAAGCCAACGTAAGTAGTATTGAAAAAAGACTAGTTAATAAGCTAAAACGATGATTTGTTTTTTTATAATCCATTGATTTTTGATATTCCTCGTCAGGATATACATCTTTAAGCTCATTAGGTAAAGTGGCTCCGTATTGTTTAGCATTTAAACTATCCAATAGGTAATCAATTAAAAAATTAATAACAATAATGGAGATAAGAATATAAAATACTGTAGTTGGATTCATAAATAAATAAAATTTTGGCTGTAAATGTACAAATTGACTTAGAAACCACGTTGTCTTTTGGCTTCAAAAATTAAAATTCCTGCTGCAACAGATACGTTCATAGAGTCAACACTACCGCTCATAGGGATAATAATATTTTGTGAACTGCTCTTTCTCCATAATTCACTTAGTCCATTGTGTTCGGTTCCTACTACAATTGCAGTGGGTTTAGTGTAATTTTGAATATAGTAAGGTGTAGCGCTTTGTAATATAGCACTGTATATATTAATTTTTTTTTCTTTAAGGAAAGAAATAATTTCGGAGGTTGAACCAGTAGCAATATTATTTGTAAAAACACAGCCTACGCTTGATCGTATTATGTTAGGATTATAAAGGTCGGTTTTAGGATTGGCTATTAATACGGCATCAATATTTGCGGCATCTGCAGTTCGTAATAGTGCACCAATATTTCCAGGTTTTTCAGGAGCTTCGGCAACTAATATTAATGGATTGTCATTTAAATATAATTTGGAAAGAGAGTTTGTTTTTGTTTTAGAAGTAGCAATTACTCCTTCAGTTGTGGCTCTGTAAGCTAATTTTTGATATACTTCAGTACTTATTTCTATAATTTGAAAGTATGTTACCCATTTTTTAAATGTATTTAAAAAATTTTCAATAGTTATAATATCAATGCATACATAAACATGGGTAAGTTCATAGCCTGCTTCTAAAGCAAGTTGAATTTCTTGAAGACCTTCTATAATAAAACGAGCTTCTTTTTTTCGAATACGAGATTTTTCACGTAATTGAAAAAGTTGTTTTATAGTTGAGTTTTGAGGGCTTTCAATTCTTTGATACATAGTTGGCAAATATACTGTTTTGACGTTAGTTTTATACTTTAATAATGGTGTTAAGTGATAATTGTTTGAGGTGTTAATCAATTGATTTCTTAAAGTATAAAAACAAATAAAACGTTTTAGTTGTTATGTGGTTAAAAACATTTAAATTTTATTGTAAAAGTGTTGTTTTGATCATATATGTTAGTTTTTAGGAGTTGTGTGTTGTGAATATTGCTTTTAAAAAAGGTTCTTATAAGAGTGTTTTGTTATTTTTACAAGATAATTTTAAGCAATTTATATATGAATTTATTAAAAAAAATATTGACCTACGGATTGATTGGTTTATTTGGAATTATTTCATTAGTATCATGGATGCCAAAAGAAAATGTAGTTGAAAAAAGTCAAAAAAAGAGTGAATCAATAAGTTTTTCTGAAGATGTTTCTCAAATTTATTCAAGTAAATCAATAACTTTTGAAGTGGCCTATGTAGCCAAAAAGTCAAGAGAAATTGTTGTTGAAATATGGAAAGATGGCGCATGGATAGCTAATGGAAATGCAAATGTTAAAAAAGGAAATAAAGTTAAAAATGTTACAGTAAACTTAAAAAAGGCATTAGAGTCAGGAAAAGGCTATTTGTTGAAATTACAATTAAGACCACCAGGATCTACTTGGAAAGAAGCAACTGCAGTGTTCCAAAAAGAAGGGGTTACAGTAAAATAAGAATATAGCTTAGTTTTATTATTTTAAGTCTTTGAAGGGGTTTACTTCAGAGGCTTTTTTTTGTATATTCATTATATATTATGTGTAGGTTATTTGTTCAATATAGTATTATCTTAAATTTATTGTAAATGATACCAGAATATATTTTAAATAGAAAAGGGCCTAGAAGTTTGAAGGATTTGAATCCAGAGGTGCTTACTTATTTAAATAAAGGACTAATTGAAACAAAAAATTTAATGGAATGGTTGGCAACTGATCAGCTAAAATTATTAAAATTGGTTTTAATCGATTTAGAAAAAGAGAATTGGAACATTAATTTTGAAGAAGCAATTAGTGCGCAAAAGAAGCCTACATCAAATACTAATACCAAGGTAATAGGGGAGGTATTAGGAGCTTTGACTAGAGAATCATCGGTGTATAAAAAACTACAAAAGCATACTTCCGATTTAGTACGTTGTTGGTCATGTTGGGCACAAAGTATGCACAATGATACTATTGAAGAATTACTGCCAGAAATGAAAAAGTATGCCGCTGATACTCATTTTGGAGTGCGCGAAGTTGTTGTTTTTGCAACTAAAGAACGAATAATAGAAGATTTAGATAACTCTATTGATATACTAGGAAAATGGGCAGCTAGTGCTGATGAAAATATAAGAAGATTTACCATTGAGGTGATACGACCTATTGGAGTTTGGACTAAAAAGATCCCTGTTTTTCAAGAATCCCCTGAAAAGGCTATAGTTATATTAGATCAACTAAAATCTGACACATCTAAATATGTCAGAGATGCTGTGGGGAATTGGTTAAATGATGCAAGTAAATCTCAACCCGACTGGGTAAAAACTACATGTAAAAGGTGGGAAAAAGAATCGCCTACAAAAGCTACGGCCTATATTGTAAGAAGAGGAATGAGGACTATTAATAAGTAGGTTATAGAAGTTTGGAATAAAATAAATAAAATTATTTTAGAGTGTTGACTATTAATAATTTTCAAATTTAGGAACAGTATAAGCTCATTTTAATTAAATATTCTCAATTTTCTAAAATTCCTACAAGCTTATTCTTTTGAATTCATGTTTTTTTAAATAGATAAATTTACCTTAGCTATAAATTGTATATCTATTTCTTTTATACCAAATACATGAAAGCTAGTTTTAAAAACTTCTATTTGTTTTTTTTGATTTTATACGCTAACAGCGTTGTTTATTCTCAAGAACAATTGGAAGGAGAAGATATTTCTACACTATCATTTTTAGAAAATGAGGAAAGGAAATTTTTAAAAAAAGCTGAAAATCTATTTTATTCAGAAAATAATAAAGAAGGGGCGTATAAGTTATCACTTCAACTTTTAAATAAGCTAAAAACTGATGCTAGTAAATCGAGATTAACTCACTTGATTTCATGTTACTTTTTAGAACTAAAAAGAGATTCTGACTCAGCACTATATTATTCTAAGAAAGCATTGAGTTATACTAATTTTTCGCATGATTCCATAAAACATAAACGAAACCTTTTGGCTAATATGAGTTTAGCAAATACTTTTTTGAGCAAAGGTCTATATAAAAACGCGAAAAAAGTATCAATAGAAGGTCAAGACAATGCAGGGAAATGGAATTTTGAAGAAGAACATGATCGATTTATTTTATTTTTAGGAGATATTTATTCTTACGAAAATAAACACGAAACTTCTATTGCATTATTAAAGAAAATAATAAATAGCATAGATGTTGATGTGGCTGTAGGCGCGATGATGTCATTAGGTCGTATTTATTATGATTTAAAAGATTATAAAAAATCTAATTCATATTATTATCAAGCACTAGAGATTAATAAAAATCCCTATTATGATTTAGCTGTTAATTTTTATATCGTTAAGAATTTAAAGTATACAGGCAAAAAAAATGAAATGATCCCTAGATTAAAGGGAATTATTAAAAGGGGAGAAGAAATGAAGATATCTCACCTTAAGAATAAAGCTAAAAAAGAATTAATTGAGGAATATTTAGAAAGAAAACAATTTGATAAGGTTGAATCGATACTTTTAAATTTATTAGAGGAAAGAAAAAAAGAAGGAAATTTACTTGAAATGTTATTTTGCTTTGATAAGTTAAAAGAAAATGCAAGTACCAACAAAAAGTATGAACAGGCATTGCAGTTTTCAGAAAACTTTTTAATTATTCAAGATTCTATAAATAAAATACAAAAAGCAAAAGAAATTAATGAATTAGAAATAAAATTTGAAACATTACAAAAAGAGAAAGAGAACAATCAATTGAAAAAAGATAAAGAAAAGCAGATTTATATTAAAAATTTAATAATGTTAATATCAATAATCCTTTTTATTTCAATTGTGTTAATTGCTTTTGTGTATTCAAAGAAATTAAAAACACAGAAAAAGTTTAATGAAATTTTAAAGCAAGTTTCTGATGAGAAAATAAATTCGTTAATGAAAGAGCAGGAGCTAAAATTAATAAAAGCAAAAATAGAAGGGCAGGATAGAGAGCGAAAAAAATTAGCACAAGGGCTTCATGATTCAATTGGAAATGATATTGCCACAATTAAATTGTTAATAGGTGAAATAAGAACTCCTAAAATTGAAAAAATTCAAAGCCATATGGATCGTACTTACAATAAGGTGCGTGAAATATCTCATAATACTATTCCTAAAGAAAATAGACAAAATGATTATATAGAAGTTTTAAAGGAGTATGTAAAAAATATTGATGAGGCTACTAATTTAACTGTTAATTTTGAAACCTCGGAAGAGGAGGTGCTTAATCAAATAGATGTTTCTATTCAAAATGAAATTTTTATCATACTTCAAGAGTTAATAACTAATACATTAAAACATGCTAAGGCAAAGCAAATAGATATTAGATTTGAATATATTTTAGATAGTTTACATGTAACTTATGAAGATGACGGGAAAGGGTTTTCTGTAGATTCTCTTTCTGATAATAAAGGAATAGGTGTAAAAAATATTAAAAGTAGGGTGGATCAATTATCTGGTTTGCTTATTATAGATTCCCATCCCAAAAGAGGAACATTATTTAAAATAGAGGTTAAAGACAAAAATGTACATTTAAATGTTTAGTGTTTAATAGGTTTGTTTTTGGATAGTTACAGATTTGTTCTTATAGATTTTTATTTTTTATTAAAAAATTGATTATTAAAATAGCCAATAAAAGACTTAATTAATAATACAATAAAAAAAAGTGGGAGCATATAGACTTATAACTATATTTACCTTCAGAAAATAAATAGTTTTATTGTAATGGTAAAAATAATTAGAGTAACTACAGTTCCTGTTTCATTAGGAGGATTATTAAAAGGACAGCTAAAATTTATGTCTAATTATTATGAAGTTATTGGTGTATCTAGTGAAGGCAGTGCAAGTATAAATAGTACTATTTATAATGTTGCTGAAGATGAAGGTATTCAAGTAATACCAGTTGAAATGACTAGAAAAATCACCCCTATTAAAGATTTAAGGGCGGTATATCAATTATATAAAGTTTTTAAAAAAGAAAAACCATCTATAGTACATAGTCATACTCCTAAGGCGGGAACATTAGCAATGTTAGCAGCTAAACTAGCAGGTGTGCCTAATAGGTTGCACACTATAGCGGGATTACCGCTTTTGGTGGTTACAGGTCCAAAAAGAAAATTATTAGATTTTGTTGAAAAGCTTACCTATTCATGTGCCACTAAAATTTATCCTAACTCCTATGGTTTAAAAGACATTATAGTTGAGAACAAGTTTATAGCGGAACAGAAAACAAAAGTAATAGCTAAAGGAAGTTCAAATGGAATAGACACATCGCATTTTGATCCAAGTTTATATTCAGATTCTGAAAAAAAAGATTTAAAAGAACAATTATCTATAAAACAGTCAGATATAGTTTTTCTTTTTGTTGGTAGGTTAGTGAAGGATAAAGGAATCAATGAATTAATTGAAGCTTTTAAAAAGATTAGTGTAGAATTTGATCAAGCGAAATTATTATTAGTGGGTACTTATGAGAAAGATTTAGATCCTTTATTACCTGATACAGAAACTGAAATTAATACAAATTCGAATATTATATCAGTAGGATGGCAGAATGATGTTAGACCTTTTTTCTCGATAGCAGACGTATTAACTTTTCCAAGTTACAGAGAAGGTTTCCCAAATGTAGTTATGCAAGCAGGAGCAATGGGTTTACCTAGCATAGTAACTGATATTAATGGATGTAATGAAATTGTTAGCGAAGGTATTAATGGGTTAATTATTCCTGTAAAAAGTACTAAAGCTTTGTATAGTTCTATGAAAAAATTACTAATTGATCATAAATTGAAAGAAGATTTAGGAAGTAACTCAAGAGAAGTAATAGTTAGTAGTTATGAAAGAACCTTCGTTTGGGAGCAACTACTAAAAGAGTATAGAGGATTAATTAGTTAAAGTTTGCTTATTACTCGCACTTATTCATTGAATTTGGGATTTTAATTATGAAACAAAAAATACATCTGCTAAAAAAGCGCCTATCCGTTATCATAAATGATTCTAATAGAAAAGGAGTATGGCAAATAATTAAAGAAGCTATAATTTTTGGAATTAAAAAAAAAGAGTACCCTTATTTTTATTTTGGCAAATTTCTATATAGGAAAAGTAAGCATAACTATTTAGACTATTTAAGTAGTTCAGAAGTTGATAAAATCACTTTATCTAAGAAACTTCATCATTTTCAGTATGCTTCATTATTACGTAATAAATTAGCTTTTTCATTATTTATGGAAAAGAATAGTTTATCAACTCCGAGTTTATTCGGGTATAACTTCAAGAGTAGTTTTTTTTATAATTCAACTATACTTAATATTAATTCATTAGAGCAGTTGAAGTTTTTTTTTGAGCGTGTTTTTAAGGAATCTAATACCAATAAAATATTTGTAAAATCAATTACCGAAATGGGCGGTAACGGATGTTTTTTGCTTACATATGAAAATCTTATAAATGAATTAGCAATTTGTGGATCTTATATTTTAGAAAATGACTGCGTACATCAAGAAGTAATAGATCAGCACGAAAAGATTAATGAAATATATAAATATAGTGTAAACACAATTCGTTTTGATACATATATAGATAAGCATGATCAAATACATATTCTTTCAGCTTTTATGCGATTTGGTCGAGGAGGAAATGTAGTTGATAATGGTAGTTCTGGTGGATTTTACGTTAGTGTTGATTTAAAAGAAGGTAAGTTAAAAGGAAAGAGTCATCAATTAATGAAATATGGAGGAGAACAATTGATAAGTCATCCAGATACAAATGTGGTTTTTGATGGTTTTGAAATTCCTTTTTTTAAAGAAGCCAGTGATTTAATCAAAAAAGCTGTGCTACATATCCCCGATCGTATCATTGGGTGGGATATAGCTATTAGTCCAAATGGGCCAGTTATTATTGAGGGTAATGATAATAACTCTTTTATTACTCCGGATATAGCCTATGGAGGCTATTTAAGGCATCCTTTGTTTAAAGAAATTATGTCAGAAGCTTAATTATTTAATTATGAAATTGTCAGAATTGCTTAGAAATAAGATCTTTTGGAGTGTTGATTTTGTAAAAGGAGGAATCAAGAAAAAGCATTTTAAAGAAATTCAATTTTTAAACGAGAACCCAGATGAAGAAGAGGTTATTAAAAAGAAACAAATTGCGTTAAAAAATATATTAGCTCATGCAGTTACTACTACTCAGTATTATAAAAAATTGAATAATTATAATTCAATTAATGATTTTCCTATAGTAAACAAAAATATTATTAGAGCGTATAGTGATGATTTTAAATCAGTTAAATTTTCTAAAAATCATAATTTTAAAGTAAGGACAAGTGGTTCTACAGGAATACCTTTTGAGGTATTTCAGAATAAATTAAAAAAAATTAGAAATATAGCAGATAACCTATACTTCTCTGAAAAAGCTGGTTTTAGATTAGGTTTTCGAATTACTTATTTTAGAATGTGGAAAGCCTTTGAGCAAAAATCGCCACTCGTAAAATTTATACAAAATATAGTTCCTATAGATGTTTTTGATTTACAAAAGAATGAATATAAATCATCAATACTTGCTAATTTATTTAAGAGCAGCGCAACAAATAGTTGGTTAGGCTATGCTTCTTCTTTTGAAAGCATTTGTAAATATTTAGATAAAAAAAACAAGACTGTTCCAGTGTACAAGCTAAAATCAGCTATAGCTATATCCGAAAGTTTAAACGCTTATACCAAGCAAAAAATGAAGATATACTTTGATGTGAATGTAGTATCAAGATACTCAAATGTTGAGAATGGAATATTAGCACAACAGCCATTAAATAAAGACTATTTTTTAATTAATGAGGCAAGTTATTTAATAGAAGTTTTGGATTTAGAATCCGACACACCTGTAAAAAATGGTAAATTAGGTAGAATAGTAGTAACAGACTTATATAATTATACTATGCCAATCATTCGATATGATACGGGTGATGTTGGAATAAAAAATATAATTGAAGGAAGTACTGTTTTGGAAAAAGTTCATGGAAGAAAAATAGATACTATTTATAACACTTCGGGAGAAGTGATTAATGTAAATTTAATTTTGTTGGTAAATAACTATCATGAATTAAAACAATGTCAACTTATTCAAAAATCAGCAAAAATATATCATCTTAAATTGAACAGTGCTAAAGAATTTTTAAGATTAGAACAATTTAAAACTGATTTAAAGCA
Source organism: uncultured Aquimarina sp. (assembly GCA_947498765.1). GTDB lineage: Bacteria > Bacteroidota > Bacteroidia > Flavobacteriales > Flavobacteriaceae > Aquimarina. The sequence continues at coordinate 51,275 of CANMLG010000068.1, read as the reverse complement.
ATACTTAGGAGAGGAAGCTACTATTACTAGTGAATATGTGGATGAGATTCCATTATTAGCCTCTGGAAAAAGGAGAGTTATGGTAAATGAAATGAATAATAAAGGTTGAAATACTAGAAATATCGATAAGTGATTTTCAAAGTTTAATTGAATAATAGTATTAAAAATTAAATGATTAGCTTGCTACTTCAATATAATAAAAAATGGAAAAAGTTCTTATTGTTGGGGCATCAGGTCACGGTAAAGTGGTAGCAGAAGCTATAGAACTTAATGGTGAGTATACAATTCACGGTTTTATAGATTCTTTTAAACCTGTTGGCGAAAAAGTTCTTGATTATGAAATTTTAGGAACCGAAGACTTGATTTCGCAATTATATGATCAAGGGGTAACAAGAGGAATAATAGCTATTGGAGATAATTGGACACGTTTTTTATTGGCTGAAAAAATAAAGAGATTAGTTCCGGGTTTTGAGTTTATTACTGTTATTCATCCATCTGTTATAATAAGTAAAACGGTTACAGTTGGTAAAGGAAGTGTCATATTAGCATCAGCTACTTTAAATGCAGAATCAAAGGTAGGGGATTTCTGTATTTTAAATACGGGAGTAAATTTTGGGCATGAAAGTGAAATAAACGATTATTCAAGTTTAGCGCCAGGTGTTACGGTAGGAGGTAATGTAATTATCGATACTTTTTCGGCAATTTGTTTAGGCGCAAATATAATTCACTCAATATATATAGGAATGCATAGTATTGTTGGAGCTGGAGCTTTGGTGAACAAAGATGTAGAAAATTTTAGGTTAGCTTATGGAGTTCCTGCCAAAGAAATAAAAGAAATATCGGTGGGAGAAAAATATTTATCAGGTAAATGGAAAAAGCAAAAGGTTAGTTTGTAAAAATAATATTCCATAGTAAAATAAAGTCCTGATGAATTTTCATCAGGACTTTTGTTTTTGTACAATGCTTAGTTTACTGCTATTTCTGTTCTTCAATCCAAACACGTGCATTAACAAACGCCTGTAACCAAGGTGAAACTTGATCCTTACGATTCGTAGGATAATTAGCCCAATTCCATTGGAAAATAGAACGTTCAATATGTGGCATTGTAGCCAAATGGCGTCCATCTTTTGTAGCTAACATAGCTGTATTGTAGCTAGAGCCATTAGGATTAGCTGGGTATCCTTCGTATCCGTATTTAGCAACAATATGGTAGTTGTTTTCTGTTTCAGGTAAATTAAATTTTCCTTCGCCATGTGAAATCCAAACACCTAATGTAGTTCCTTCTAAATTAGAAAGCATAACAGAGTTGTTTTTTTGAATTTTTACGGAAGTAAAATTACTCTCGTGTTTATATGAGTCATTATGAAGCATTTTAGCTTTTTGAGTTAATTCTTGATCCATCAAACCTAACTCAACCCATAGTTGACATCCATTACAAATACCCACAGATAACGTGTCTTCTCGTTTAAAGAAATTTTCTAAAGCAGTCTTTGCCTTTTCATTATATTTAAATGCACCAGCCCAACCTTTAGCAGAACCTAATACGTCTGAGTTTGAAAAACCACCCACGGCACCAATAAATTGAATATCTTCTAAAGTTTCACGACCCGATATTAAATCGGTCATGTGTACATCTTTAACATCAAAACCAGCTAAGTAAAGTGAATTGGCCATTTCGCGTTCAGAATTACTTCCTTTTTCACGAATAATAGCTGCTTTTGGTCTTTTGCCAATTGCAGCATTTATTACTGGTTTGTTTCCATCAAAATTAGCAGGGAAGCTGAATTGTAAGGCTTGATTTTTATAATTATCAAAACGTTCTTTAGCTTTAGCTTCGCCACTTTGTTTGGCATCTAATAAATAAGATGTTTTAAACCAAACATCACGCAATTCAGAAATTGATAAGCTTAAAGAATCATTTTGGTTTTTAATATTTAAACGATCACTTTCTACAACAGTACCAATTTTATGGAAACTGATATTTGCTTTACTAAGTTTATCTTCTACAGTAGTGTTATCTTTTGCTTGGAACACTAAGCCAATATTTTCGGCAAACAGTACTTTAGTAGTATCTGCTTCATTCAAAGCAGTAAGGTCAAGATTAGCCCCTAAATCAACATCAGCAAAACACAATTCTAATAAAGTGGTAATTAAACCTCCAGATCCAATATCGTGTCCAGCTAAAATTTGATCGTCGGCAATGAGTTGCTGAATCGTATTAAATGTAGTAGCAAAGTTTTGATCATTTTTAATAGACGGCGCTTCGTTTCCTATTTTATTAAGTACTTGAGCAAATGAAGAGCCTCCTAATTTAAAGCTATCTTCAGAAATATTAATATAATAAATGGCACCACCATCCTTTTGTAACACAGGTTCAACTACTTTGTTAATTTCGTTACAATGACCAGCTGCGGAAATAATAACCGTACCTGGAGCAATAACATCCTTATCAGGATATTTTTGTTTCATAGATAAAGAATCTTTACCCGTAGGAACGTTAATACCTAAGTTGATAGCAAATTCAGAAACCGCTTCTACAGCAGTATATAAACGAGCATCTTCTCCTTTATTATTACATGGCCACATCCAGTTGGCAGATAAAGAAACTGACTTTAATCCTTCTCCCAAAGGAGCCCAAACTAAATTGGTTAATGATTCTGCAATAGCATTTTTACTCCCTGCAGCAGGATCAATTAAGCCTGTTAAAGGAGAATGACCAATTGAAGTCGCAATACCATTAGTACTAGTATAATCTAAAGCCATTACACCTACATTGTTTAATGGTAATTGTAACGGTCCAGCACATTGTTGTTTGGCCACTTTACCACCTACACAACGGTCTACTTTGTTAGTTAACCAGTCTTTACAAGCTACAGCTTCTAATTGTAATACTTGTTTTAAGTAGTCTTCAATTTTTGATTTATCATAACGTAAAGCTTCGTAATTATACGTAACTGTTTCGTCAGTCATAATTGTTTTTGGCGAGCTTCCGAACATATCTTCCAAAGCTAAATCCATTGGTTTTTCACCTGTGGTAGCCGATTCAAAAGTAAACCGATCATCACCAGTTACTTTACCTACATTATAAATAGGAGCGCGTTCACGTTCAGCAATTTCGGTAAGGGTTTCTAAACTTTTAGAATCAATAACCAATCCCATTCGTTCTTGAGACTCATTTCCAATAATTTCCTTAGCAGAAAGTGTTGGGTCACCTACAGGCAATTTATCTAAGTCTATTTTTCCACCTGTTTCTTCAACCAATTCAGATAAACAGTTTAAGTGTCCACCCGCACCGTGGTCATGAATAGAAACAATAGTATTTTGGTCACTTTCTACCATTCCGCGGATAGCGTTGGCAGCACGTTTTTGCATCTCGGGATTGGAACGTTGAATGGCATTTAATTCGATTCCAGAATTATTGCCTCCTGTATCGGCAGAAGAAACAGCTGCACCTCCCATACCAATACGGTAATTTTCACCTCCAAGGATGACTATTTCGTCACCTGTATTTGGTTTATCTTTTAAAGCTTCATTTTCTTTTCCATAACCAATACCACCAGCTTGCATAATTACTTTATCAAAACCAACTAATCGCGCATCTTCTTCGTGCTCAAAAGTAAGTACTGAACCCGTAATTAAAGGCTGTCCAAATTTATTTCCAAAGTCCGAAGCTCCGTTTGAAGCTTTGATTAAAATATCCATTGGGGTTTGGTACAACCAGTTTCTTTCTTCTACTTTTTGTTCCCAAGGACGATTCTCCTCTAAACGAGAATACGAAGTCATATAAACAGCTGTTCCAGCTAGAGGTAAAGAACCTTTTCCACCAGCTAAACGATCTCTAATTTCGCCACCAGCTCCTGTGGCAGCACCATTAAAAGGTTCCACAGTAGTAGGGAAATTATGTGTTTCAGCTTTAAGGGAAATTACACTATCAAAGGCTGTTTCTTCGTAAAAATCAGGCTTGTTAGGTGTTTTAGGAGCAAATTGAGTGGCTTTAGGCCCTTTTACAAAAGCTACATTATCTTTATATGCCGAAACAATAGTATTTGGATGCTTTTGTGATGTTTTTTTAATTAATTTAAATAATGAAGTTGGTTTTTCTTCACCATCAATAACAAAAGTTCCATTAAAAATTTTGTGACGACAGTGTTCTGAATTTACTTGCGAAAATCCAAAAACTTCAGAATCGGTTAGCTTTCTGCCAATTTTTTCGGCTACACTATTTAAGTAAGCTACTTCTTCATCACTTAGAGCTAAACCTTCTTGCTTATTATAAGCAGCAATATCTTCAATAGGCAATACGGCTTCGGGTTCAATGTCAATAGTAAAGGTTTCTTGATTTAAACCAGAAAATTTTTCCGAAAGCATCGGGTCAAAATCAGCAAAATCGGCTGTCGAAGCTGTAAATTCTTCAATACGGATAATTCCTTCAATAGCCATATTTTGAGTAATCTCAACGGCATTTGTACTCCATGGTGTTATCATAGCAGCTCTTGGGCCAATAAAAAAAGCGTCTATAGCAGTCGCTTCAATTTTTTGTTGGTCGCCAAATAACCATGATAATTTTTGAATGTTTTCTGAAGAAATTTCAGTGCTGGTTTGAACAGCAAATACTTTTGAATTGGGATTTCCAAAAAAGTGAATCATATCAGTATGAATTGTATTCCTATTTTACGATGCAAATTTAAGCATTCTTTCCATGTTTTAACAAGCTTACTAAAAGGGAAACTATAAAGTTTTCATCTTTTTTTGTTAGTAAGGTTTTGTTTGCATAAAAAAAGAACCCTGTAAGAGGTTCTTTTTGAAATAGGATTTAATTCAAGACACAATTAGGCTCTAATAATTGGACTTGATCCTGTATACGTTGAATCACTAAATTCATCATACGCTTATTTAATGCAGAAGAATTTTCGGTATACAATTCATATTCTTCAATAGTGAATTGTCCCAAAATGATTCCTTTTAAGCTATTTCTAAATTTAATGTCTTTTTGAATAGCATGTTCAATGTAAACTAAACGTTTTTCGAGGTTGATATCGTAAAAACGATTTTTATTCTTTCGGATATAGTTTTTAAACACAGCAACTAATAAGTCATTTTGTAACTTAATAATAGGACGGAGTGTTGTGTTTTGGAACAATTCTTCGGCACGCATGCCAGGTAGAACTTTCGCTGAAAGAATTTGAGGACGAAGCTCACTGAGTTTTAAATCTCTTGCTTTCATAATAAAGATGTTTATCCCTTATAAAGGGCTGAATACCTATTAAGTTAAACTAGTGATTAAAATACGTTTAAAGTATATATAAATTTAACTTTAGGGAACTATTTAAAGATACAACAAATGCAAATTCATAAAAAAAAATAAACGAAACATATTAACAGGCTTATGAACACTAAGCTTATCTTGATTTTTGTAATTTTGAATGTCAAACAATAATAACTAACAGCAACGATGTTTTACAGCACCAATCCATTTACTGGTAAACGAATTTTAGAGTTTGATTATCATAGTACACAGAAGGTAAAGGATAAATTAATGTCAGCAAATGAAGCTTATTTCGAATGGAGTCAAGGATCTGTAGCAAATAGAATAAAATATATAGAAAAGGTAAAAGAAGTACTGCTAAAAAATAAAGAAAAAGCGGCATTGTTGATTACTACAGAAATGGGTAAGCCTATTTCTGAATCCTACGCAGAAATAGATAAATGTATTGATTTATGTGATTATTATGCAGATAATGCAGTTGAATTTTTGGAAGAAAGAGTACTAAAAACAGCTCCTGAAAGTGTGAAAATTTATGAGCCTTTAGGTGTTATTTTAGGAATCATGCCATGGAATTTTCCTTTTTGGCAAGTATTCCGTTTTGCTATTCCCACACTAATAGCAGGAAATACAGTGGTTATAAAACATGCGTTAAATGTACCAGAATGCGCTTTACTGTTGGAAGAAATTTTTAATACAGCTATTCAAGATATTGAACCTTACGTAAATTTATTTATTACCAATAAAAAAACAGAAAATTTAATAGCTAATGACATTATTAAAGGAGTAAGCCTAACTGGGAGTACCAAAGCCGGAAAAGCAGTTGGTGCCCTTGTAGGAGGGGAATTGAAACCAATGATATTGGAATTGGGAGGGAGCAATGCTTTAGTCGTTTTTAAGGATGCGGATATTGAAAAAACGGTAGATATATGCATACAATCTCGTTTTTTAAACAATGGACAAAGTTGTATAGCGGGAAAGCGTTTGCTTATTGCCGAAGAAATACAAAGTGAATTTATGCAGCTTTTAATTGAAAAAGTACAAGCTTTAAAAATAGGAGATCCTATGGATATGGATACTAAAATTAGTGTATTAGCAAAACGAGAGTTTGTTTTAAATTTAGAACAGCAGGTATCTCAATCCATTACAATGGGTGGCTTATTGTTATTAGGAGGGAATAGCCATGACTATTATTTTGAACCTACAATAATAAGTAATGTAACACCCGATATGCCTTTGTTTTCGCAAGAAACTTTTGGTCCTGTATTAGCGGTTACCAATTTTAAAACTGTTGATGAAGCTGTAGCATTAGCAAATAATACAGATTACGGCTTAGGAGTTTCTTTATTTTCAAAAGATATATGTGAAATGAGATCATTAATACATAAATTTCAGGATGGGGCAGTGTTTGTAAACTCCCTTGTAAAAAGTATGCCCGAACTGCCTTTTGGCGGAAGTAAAGCATCTGGTTTAGGGCGAGAGCTTTCGCAGGAAGGAATAAAAGCATTTGTAAATGTAAAAACCGTAGTAATTGGCTAATGACAAAGTATTAATTTTGTAAATTATAAAAGTAAAAATAAATAAATGAGATATCATAGTAGAAACATAGTAAAGCCAGGTGATTTAAATCCTTATGGGACGTTATTTGGAGGGCGTTTATTAGAATGGATTGATGAGGAAGCAGGCTTGTATTCTGTAATTCAGTTAGAAAGTAGTCGTGTGGTGACCAAGTATATGTCCGAGATTAATTTTGTGAGTTCGGCCATGCCAGGTGATATTGTTGAAATTGGACTTGAAGTGGTTAAATTTGGAAATTCGTCATTAGTATTAAAGTGCGAAGCTCGAAACAAAATGACACGTCAACCTATTATTACTGTAGATAATATTACCATGGTAAACTTGGACGAAACTGGGAAACCTGCTCCGCATGGAAAAACCGAGGTTATTAAAGGGAGTGATCAACAGTACGAAATGTAGTTTACAGTTTATAAAAAGCTACCTTTGCAAAAAAATAAAGTATGTCATTTACGCAACTGGGAATTTCTGAAGATTTAAACAAAGGTTTAAAAGAGTTAGGAATTACTACCCCTTCAAAAATTCAAGAACAAGCTATTCCATTATTGTTAGAACAAGGCAATGATTTTATAGGAAAAGCCCAAACTGGGACGGGTAAAACAGCTGCATTTGGTTTGCCGTTACTAATGCATACTGATGCTAATAAGCATCAAACGCAATCATTGATATTGGCACCAACCCGTGAGTTGGCACAGCAGATACAAAAGCAATTATTTCGTTTTACAAAATACACCGATAAAATTTTTACCGAAACTGTTTTTGGAGGAGAAAAAATAGATCGTCAAATACAACGCCTACAGCGTACTACACATATTGTAGTTGCTACACCAGGGCGTTTGGTGGATTTGATAAAGCGTAAAGCAGTTGATATTCGTTACATTAATACGATAGTATTGGATGAGGCTGATGAAATGCTAAGCATGGGCTTTAAAAAAGATCTTGATTTTATTTTAGGAACCATAAGTAGTAACCGCAATATATGGCTGTTTTCGGCAACTATGCCACAAGCATTGCAAGGCATAGTTAAAAAATACCTTTCGCCTAATGCATTACAAATAACGGTTGATAAAAATGATGCCGTTAATACTAAAATAGCACACCAATTTGTAGTAGGGGAAGAAGCTAATAAGGTTGATACCATGACTTATTTTTTAAAAGGAAATAAAAATGAACGCGGTATTATTTTTTCTAGAACAAAAGTAGCAGCACGTAGTTTAACCGAGCAGTTACTTAAACGTGGTTTTGAAGTGGGTGTTTTGGAAGGTGATATGCAGCAAAAGGATCGGGATAAAGTAATGCGTGCTTTTAAAAACAAAAAGTTGAATTTGTTAGTAGCTACCGATGTAGCAGCTCGAGGGATCGATGTAGCTAATTTAGCATTTGTATTACATTATCAATTACCGGATCAATCAGAGTATTATGTGCACCGTAGCGGGCGAACAGCTCGTGGCGGAAAAACAGGAATATCCATAGCTTTTGTAGATCATAAAGAAGTAAAGTTTTTAAGAAACTTAGAAAAAGAATTAGGCATTCGATTTACTCAGCTTAGGTAGCAAATTATAGGAATAATTTAAAAAGAGTGAGATTATAAAATATTTTATAATCTCACTCTTTTTTTTGCAAATCGTATTACATATTAAAAGGTGTTGAAATTACATCAATACCTAAAGTAGTAGTAATTGTATTTGGTGAGGCACCACCTACATGAATAGTATATGTTCCTTTTTGGGTGATTTCTTTGCCATCCGAATCAAATTGAATAAATGCCTTTTTTGAAAAAGGAATGCTGACTTGTTTGGTTACTCCAGCTTTTAAAGAAACTCGAGTAAAGCCAACCAAAGTACTTATAGGATCGTTTTTGCCTGCATTTGGTGAACTCACATATACTTGTGCTACTTCTTCAGCATCAACATTACCATTATTGGTAATGGAAAAGCTAGCTTTTTCTTTGGAAACTTTTAAATTATCATATTTGAATGAGGTGTACGAAAGTCCAAATCCAAAAGGGAATTGAGGCGTTTTAGTCATGTATTTATACGTACGTCCTTTCATTGTATAATCATTATATGGAGGTAAATCATCTACTGATTTAGGAAAGGTAATAGGTAATTTTCCAGAAGGTACTATATCACCAAATAGAATATCAGCTACAGCTTGTCCGCCTTCTTCACCAGGGTACCATGCAAAAACAATAGCGTCAACTAAATCATATATCTCTGGCATAGCAATCGGAGAGCCTCCAGTAAGTACTAAAACTAAAGGATTTCCTGTGTTTTTGGCTTTGATTTTTTTAATATAATCTATTTGATTTTGAGGTAATCGAATATCAACACGATCCCCTTTAGATTCAGAAGCAATGGCTTCACCTTCTTCACCTTCATAATTGCCCGAAAGCCCCATAACAATAATTCCAACCTCTGCACGAGAAATTTCGCCAGTTGACCAGTCAATAGGATTTATATTTTTTTGAAAAGGTAGAAGACCTTGTTTGTAATTAATAGAGGTTCCCGCACTTACTTTGGATACTATACCGTCTAAAATGGTTTGTGTTTTAGAGGTTACCCCATAGTAGTTTCCTAACAACACGTCTTCTCGTGCAGCATTTGGTCCAGCTACATAAACCGATTTTAAATCCTTTTTTAAGGGTAATATGCTGTTTTTGTTTTTTAATAATACAATAGATTTTTGTGCAGCCTTTAAAGCAATTGATCTATGCGCTTCACTATCTACAACATCTGTAGTAATAGTGTTGTAAGGGTTTTTGTTTGGAGGATCAAAAAAACCTAATTTAAAACGTGTTAATAATTGATGTTGTAATACTTTATCTAATTGTTTTTCGGTAGTCAATCCTTGCTTAATGGCGCCGTCCAAAGCGGGATAAACGTTACCGCAATTTACATTTAAGCCTACATTTAAAGCAGCAGCAGCAGATTCTTCGGCAGTTTGGGTTACTTTATGAAATTTGTGTAAATCACTCAAAGCCCAACAATCCGAAACAATATAACCTTTAAAACCCCATGAGTCTTTTAGTAATTTTTCTAATAAATAAGGACTTGCACAAGCGCCTTCGCCGTTAACTCTATTGTAAGCACCCATAACTCCCTCAACTTTTGCTTCTTTTACTAAAGCTTCAAAGGCTGGCAAGTAGGTTTCGGCCATATCTTTTTTTGAGGCAATGGCATCAAACTCATGGCGTAATTCCTCGGGGCCAGAATGTACAGCATAATGCTTAGCACAAGCGGCAGATTTTAAATATTTAGGGTGATCTCCTTGTAGTCCTTTTACAAAATTGACACCTATTTTACTTGTTAGGTAAGGGTCCTCACCATAAGTTTCTTGACCGCGTCCCCAACGAGGATCTCTAAAAATGTTAATGTTTGGGGTCCAAAAGGTTAAGCCTGCATATTTGCCTCTGTTTCCAATAGCAATTGATGCATTAAATTTGGCTCTAGCTTCGGTTGAAATAGCATCTGCTACTTTAAAAATTAAGTCTTCGTCAAAAGTAGCAGCTAATCCAATAGCTTGAGGAAAAACAGTGGCTCTACCATTGCGAGCAACACCATGTAGACATTCATTCCACCAGTTATATTCGGGAATGTTTAAGCGATCAATAGGAGCGCTTTGATCTACCATTAACGAAATTTTTTCTTCTAGCGTAAGTGAAGCTACTAATGCTTTGGTTCTTTGTTTAAATGATTTGTCTGTGTCAAACCATTCAAAATTTTCAGGATTTTTATTTTTTTGAGCGGTTACATTGCTGGATAGTATTAGTACAGAAAAAAGGGCGAATACTATTTTTTTAGAAAATGATTTTTGTAAAGTGTATTGATTCATTATAGTGAGTTAGTATATAGTTTGTTAAAGTAAAAAAATCAAGTGTTAATAAATATAACATTTGGTTTTTTTATTAGAACAGTTTAATTATAGCATTGTTTTCTATTAAAAATACTAGGAATTGCATAAGACAAATCATTAGAATTGATAGCAGTATTATTTTAAAAATCATTATTTTTTTACCAAATATTACATTTTTATAAAATTTATAACTAACTATTTCTTTAATTATTTAGATAATAATACTTAGTTTGTTTAATTATTAATTATGGCATAATTTTTTGTTAAAGTGGTAATAAAATCAATAATTGTCTGTAATTTTTAAGGAAAAATAAATTGTAAAAAGAAGTTTGTTTAAGTATTAATACGTAGTTTTGAAAAAATAAATATTCCCTATGTCATTAATAACTTCTCATAAATCAACATGTTCATATTGTGGTGTCGGTTGTGGTATTATTGCAAGTAAAGATGCAAATGGTGCGATAAGCGTTGAAGGAGATAAAGATCATCCTGTAAATAAAGGAAAACTTTGTTCTAAAGGAATGAATTTGCATCATGTAGTGCAAGATAAATCAGATCGATTACTTGAGCCACAAATGCGTTGGAGTCGTAATCACGATTTACAAGACGTTACTTGGGATAGTGCTCTTGATAGAGCAGCCGCTGTTTTTGGATCAATCATAAAAAAGTATGGGCCTAATAGTGTAGGGTTTTATGTTTCGGGTCAATGTTTGACTGAAGAGTATTATCTATTTAATAAGCTTACTAAAGGGTTTATTGGAACTAATAATATTGATACAAATTCGCGTTTGTGTATGAGTTCCGCAGTTGTTGGTTATAAACAAGCTTTGGGTGAGGATAGTGTTCCAATTGCCTATGCCGATATTGAAGAAGCCGATTTGTTTATGGTAGCTGGTGCTAATCCTGCTTGGTGCCATCCAATACTTTGGAGAAGAGTGGAGGCCCATAAGGAGGCTAATCCTAATGTGAAAATTATAGTTGTTGATCCACGTAAAACTCAGACATGTGATTTAGCAGATTTACACTTGCAACTTTTGCCAGGAACTGATGTGGTATTGTACAATGCCATAGCACATAGGTTAATTGATCGCAAAAAAATTGATAAATCTTTTATTGAAAATCATACAGACAATTTTGAAATAATAAAAGATTTTGTAAAGCAAAAAAGCTTAAAAGAAGCTTCAAAAATTTGTGGTGTCTCTGTTGATGATATAAAGAAAGCCGCAGATATGATTTCTGATGCCAAAGGTTTTATGACGCTTTGGGCTATGGGATTAAATCAAAGTTCCATAGGTGTTAATAAAAACAACGCCCTGTTGAATCTATCATTAATGACAGGTCATATAGGAAAACCAGGTTCGGGCCCTTTTTCATTAACGGGACAACCGAATGCTATGGGTGGACGTGAAGTTGGAGGAATGGCTAACTTATTAGCAGTACACAAAGATTTAGGTAATGAACAACATCGTAATGAAGTAGCTAATTTTTGGGGAGGTAAGGAAATTTCTGGGAAGCCAGGCTATACGGCTACCCAAATGTTTGATGCCTTAGAAAGTGGAGAATTAAAAGCAATTTGGATTGCTTGTACCAATCCATTGGTAAGTCTTCCTAACTCGAATAAAATAGAAAGAGCTTTAAAAAAGGCTAAGTTTGTTGTTGTACAAGAAATTTCTAGTAATGCCGAAACTTTAGAATATGCCGATTTAATTTTGCCAGCTGCAGCTTGGGCAGAAAAAGAAGGAACAATGACTAATAGTGAGCGAAGAATTTCTCACTTAAGTAAAGTTGTTGATGCTCCTGGGAATGCACTGCCAGATGTTGAAATTATTTGGCGTTTTGCCCAAAAAATGGGTTACGAGAGTTTTAATTATTCTAATGCCTCAGAAGTATATGCAGAATATGTTCGTATGACCGAAGGTACTTCTATTGATATTTCTGGTTTAAGTTATGAACGATTACAGGAAGAAGGGACTTTTCAATGGCCAGTTCCTGTGGCAGGACATCCTGGAACGCCTCGTTTATTTACAGATAAAAAATTCTATACCGATAATGGGAAGGCTAAATTCATGTTGCCAGAATTTATTATGCCTACTTCTGAAAAAACAACGGAAGATTTTCCATTAGTATTAACCTCTGGTCGCATTAGAGATCAATGGCATACACGTACCAAAACAGGAAAAGTAAATAGATTACTGACTCATATTCAAGACCCTTATGTGGAAATGAATCAGGTAGATGCTTTTATTAGAGGCCTTAAAGAAGGTGATATTGTAAATGTAACTAGTAAAAGAGGAAGTACTCAGGTTAAAGTTCAAATTTCGGACAATATAGGAAAGGGAGTGGTGTTTATGCCAATCCATTGGGGAAAAGTATTTGGGAATGATTATGCACGTGTAAATAACTTAACAACAAGTATTGTTGATCCAATTTCAAAAGAACCTGATTTTAAATTTTCTGCTGTTCAGGTAACAAAATTTAAAAAAGAAAAACAAAAAATATGTATTATCGGAGCAGGAACTGCTGCTTTCCGATTTATACAAACTTACAGAGAACATAATCAAGAAGATGAAATTGTTGTTTTTTGTAAAGAACCTTACCCATTTTATAACCGTGTATTGTTACCAGAGTATGTTTCTGAAGAATTGACGTGGGCACAATTGCAAAAGCTTCGTGAAGGAGAACTTGAACGTTTCAACATTCAGTTGGAAATGAGTAATCCTGCCGAAGAAATAAATAGAGAAGAAAAATATATATTAGATAGTAAAGGTGTAAAACATACTTATGATATTGTATTGATGGCTACAGGTAGTCGTGCTTTTGTTCCAAAAGAAGTGCCAATACATTTACCTGGTCGTTTTACTATGCGTGATCGAGGAGATGCTGATAAATTGAAGGATTACCTTGATGATTCTGGACTGCCAGTTGAAAACCAGCATGTAGTTATTGTTGGTGGAGGTTTATTAGGTTTAGAATTAGCTGCAGCCTTACGTAAAAAGAATGTGGCCATCACCATTATTCAACGTGGTAATCGATTAATGGAACGTCAATTGGATGTAGTAGCAAGTCGATTATTGGCCGAAGATGTAAAGGATAAAGGCATTCAGATTTATTTTGATAATGAAGTAGATACTGTTTTTAATGAATCAGATTATCAATTAAGTGTTACGCTTAAAACAGGTAAAGAACTAAATTGTAATGCAGTAGTGTATTCAATAGGGACTATACCAAATATTGAATTAGCACGAAATGTTGGGTTAACTTGTAAGCGCGGAATTGTAGTAAATCATTATTTACAAACTTCGGATCCATCAATTTTTGCAGTAGGAGAAATTGCTGATTTTAATGGTAGTTTATACGGTATTACAGCTGCTGCAGAACAACAGGCAGATATTGTTGCTAAATTTTTATTGGGGGATTATTCTGCTATTTATAAAGGCTCTGTTTTTATGAATATTTTAAAGTTTGAGGACTTAGATCTATGTAGTATTGGAACTTTAGATTTTCCTCAAAATGACCCAGCTTATCAGGAAATTATATTAATGGATGTTTCCAAACGTTTTTATAAAAAATGTATAGTGTATAATGATTGGTTAATCGGAGCTATATTAATGGGTGATAAAAGTGAATTTGCCGAATTTAAACGCTTGATAGAAGAGAAAATAGAACTTTCTGAAAAACGTGAAGAGTTACTACGTTCTAGCAAAGTTGATGAACCTATTATAGGTAAATTGGTATGCTCATGTAGTCAAGTAGGAGAAGGGAATTTAGAAGCGGCTATTAAAAATGGATGTGCTGATTTTGCAAAGCTTTGTGAACAAACAGGAGCTGGTTTAGGCTGTGGAAGCTGTAAAAGTGAAGTAAAACAAATAATGGAAAACACATTACAACCTGCATAATTATGAATAAGTACTTACAAAGAATACAGGTTAAAGGAGGGATTATTTCGCCAGGAGAGTTACAAAAGGTAATTTCTATGGCAGAATCAATTGGTTTAGATGCATTGCATTTTGGATCTAGGCAAGATATTTTGTTTCCTGACACTAATAAACAAAAAGATATAACTGCAAATCACGAAAATTTTGATTTGTCACTATTTTCAAAACCGCAAGAACAAAATATAATGAGTTCTTATGTGTGTATTGATATTTTTCCATCTACAGTTTGGCTTAGAGGAACTACTTATTTGTACATTTTAGAAGAATTTAGAAGGGCACCAAATTTAAAAATAAATATTGTTGACCCTAAGCAACAAATGGTACCATTATTTTCAGGTGAGCTTAATTTTATAGCTTCAGAACATGAAGATTACTGGTTTCTGTATACCAAATTACCTAATTTGGATCAAGAATATTATCCAGTCTTGGTGTATACTTGGGATATTGCACACATTACTGAGCTGATCGAAGATACTTATCAAAATGTAAATTCGGTTCAAGAGTTGTTCGAAACATTGAATAAAACGACTTCACTGAATAGTAAAATAATAAAAAAACGATTAAAAGTTGATTTTTCACCATTTCCTTATTACGAAGGAATGAATAAAATGCATACCAATCAATATTGGTTGGGTTTGTATTGGAGAGATAATAGGTATAGTATGTCTTTTTTAAAGGCATTATGTGCTTTTTGTGTTGAATACCGTATTGGTAAAATATGTTTAACGCCATGGAAATCATTTATAGTTAAGGGTATTCAAGCTGATTATAAGCTAACACTCGAAAAATTATTAGGTCAGTATGGTATAAATGTTAGGCATTCTGCTCTGGAATTAAACTGGCACTTGCCAGTTGATGATCAATCAGCACTTGATTTAAAAAAGAATTTAGTATTAAATTTTGATCAAAATGATATTAGTACCTATGGACTAACTTTTGCCATAACTTCAAATCAAGATAGAAATAGGTATTTTACTTCGATTGTTATTGAAGTTAATCCATTGCCTGAAATAAGTAATTCAGAATTTATTGTACGCCCTACATTTAACGTAGTTTATGCTAAAAACTTTAACCCTAATTCTAGGAGCTATGTAGTATATGCTCAAGATATTGATAAGATGGATTTGCCCAATTTATTAATGGAATTGACTAAAATTTACTTTCAGAATTTAGATGGGGAAAAGCAAGAGGTTATTAAACCAGGAGCATTAAATTTAGAAGATGAAAAAATTGTTTTAGAAGTCTATCAATGTAGTAATTGTTTTACTATTTATGATCCTTCAGTAGGGGATGAAGAAGTGGGTGTAGCTCCGGGAACATTTTTTGAAGATTTACCTGATAATTATTGTTGCTCTGTTTGTGATGCTTCAGTGAGCGAATTTGAACCTACCGAAATGGAATTTATTGAAAAGTAATTTTACTTTTATTAATTTATTACATGCCAAAAATAAAAAATAAGAGACTGTCTGAAAAGGCAGTCTTTTTAGTTAAAAAATATAACTATTAAAATAATTTGCTAAAGTTAAATCCAAGTTTTTATTGGTACCTGTTAATAAGGAGATATTAACTCTCGGATTTGCTTTAAGATTGTTTATTTTGCTATCAAAATTCCTTTTTTATTGTGAACTTTTATTTTATAATGATCCTCTAAATAGTCAAAATTATCATTATCTAATTTTTCTTTCTGAACATCCATCCAGTCTGGAGTTACATTTGCATTATCAAATTTTGCATTAAGTATAGTGGCATTTTTAAAATTTACTTGTATCAGATCAGCTCCTTCAAAATTAACATTAGATAAATTAGCATTTTCAAAATCAACAATTTTTAAAGAGGCTCCTTTAAAATTGGCTTTGTTTAAGTCGGATCCCACAAAGCTTGATTCAATAATATCTGTTCTTGAAAAATTAGTGTTTCTAAGGCTAGCATTATTAAGTTCACTTTTATGAATATAAGATTTCATAAAGTTGGAACCATTCATTTTTGCAAAATTGAGATGTAGATTTTTTAAATTGATATCAGTAATACTAGCATTTGTAAGTTCGGCATATTCAAAATTGAGTAATGACGACAGAGTTTGTTTGGTATTTTGATCGATCATTTTATCTAAATCAATATTACTTTCTAACATTGACATTAACAAATAACCTCTTTCGGGGCTAACGGGTTTACTTATTAGTGTATCCTTATCTAAATATCTATAGGGCTTTAAAATTTTACTCATAGCTATAATTCTGGTGCTATTTGCTTTTGAGATTTTACCATTATTACGATAGCCATCAGTGGTAACATCTTTTATCATTTGATCTAACACAAAAAGCATGGAGCTTCGTCTATCAGCTTCTTGCAGATTCGTTTGTTGCCCCAAACGTTCATTTTGTCCTGTAATTAATTCGTTTTGATTACGTAAATAATATACCTGTATCAGTAAGAATAGTGTAGGTAAAAAAGAGGTTAGAATTAGAAAAACACCGATTCTAGTAATACGCATAAATAATGCGGTAAGTAAATCGGAAACGGTATTTTTTGAAACGCTTCTTTTTTCTTCAAGTTCAGTAAAAAAATTAGTTATTGCTTTTTTTAAATTGGTTCCTAAAAAACTAGCAGAAATTTTTTTTGTTAGTCTAGCACGTTTGGCCCATTTTTCTTTTTTTTTACTATCGTGTTTATTAAGTTCGGCTTTTAAACGTTTATTTTCTTCTTCTAAATTTGAATAATCCATTAAACAACGATTAGGGTTTGTCGGAAAAATACTAAAAACAAGTAGTTTTAAAAAGTATTTACTCACAATTTAATAGATGTAATTTTTTTGTTTATTAATTTTGTAGTGAGATATGATTATGATTTAAGAGAGGAGACAATGAAAAACTAGTATCTTCGTATTCCTTAATCCATAGTACATTTAGTGTTGTTAAGGTATAGTTATTATATAAATAAAATAAATTATCAAATAGCTAAGGTGTTGTAATATTGAGTATGAAAAAAAAATCTATACATTCTTCCTTTGAAAATTTGCGCGTATTATTAGAAAAAACAATAGTAGATTTTGATAGTATAGGAAATGTTTTTGGGAATCAAAATAGAAATACCATAAAGGTGGTTCCTTTAGGAGATTTATTACTTAATATTAAGTCTTTTAAACCACCAAGTTTATTGAATAAAATTATTTATGGTCACTTTAGAAAATCAAAGGCTATTCGTTCCTATAATTATGCAAATAAATTAATAGAAAAGGGGATAGGGACACCACAGCCTATAGCTTGTTTTGAAAATTCGGATATAATTGGACTCACAAATAGTTTTTATGTGAGTGAACATATTAATGCAGATTTAACGTTTAGAGAGCTAGTTGAGGAACCCGATTTTATTGATCATGAACAAATTTTACGTCAATTCGTAAGGTTTACGCATCAGTTACATGAAGCTGATATTTTATTTAAAGATCATTCTCCTGGTAATACATTGATTTTAAAAAAAGAGGGTATTTATAATTTTTATTTGGTTGACTTGAATAGAATGGACTTTAAAAGTTTATCATTTCAAGAACGAATGAAGAATTTTTCTCGACTTACTCCAAAAAAAGATATGATAGCTGTTATGAGTGACGAATATGCACAAATAACAGGAATGGAATATCAATTGGTTTTTACCGAAATGTGGAAACAGACTTCAAAGTTTCAAGAAAAATTTTTTAGAAAAAGAAGATTAAAAAGGAAATTTATTTTTTGGAAGAATTATAAAGACTAATCATTTTTCGTTTAATAGATTTATATAGGTTTTTTGCCATTGTTTGGCTATAACATCATCATTAAATTTTTGAACAAAATTTAAACCATCTGAAGCCATTTGATTACAAAGCTTGGGAGTATTCCATAGTTTTGTGATATTGTTTTTTAGTGCTATATAATTTTTTGGATCTATAAAAATACTATGTGGTCCGGCAGCTTCACTAAAACAGCCATCTTTACTAGTAATAACAGGAGTTTGGCTATATAAGGCTTCAATAATGGGAATTCCAAAACCTTCAAATAATGAAGGGTACACAAAAATTGTTGCTAATTGATAAACACAGGCTAATTCTTCTATGGATAGACCTTGTAAAAAATAGACTTGATTTTTTAAACCTTCCTGATCAATTAATGAGGCAACTTTTTCATAATAAGGCGTTTTTCGACCAATGACAACTAAACTAATATCAGTTTCCTTAATAGCCTCAATAATACTAATCAGGTTTTTACGAGATTCTATTGTACCAACATTTAAAATAAATTTTTCAGGGAGTTGGTATTTTTTTTTGATTTGGTTAACTGTTTCTAAAGTTGCCCGCTCCTTAAAAGTTTTATGACATCCCTGGTAGATTACTTTTATTTTTTTAGGGTCGGTGTTAAAAAAATGAATGATATCTTGCTTCGTTTGTTCGCTAATAGCCACAATTAAATCAGCATTTTTTAAAGCATTTTTAGTTTTTTTAGTATAAATAGCTACATCAATTTTTTTATAAAATTGAGGGTATCTCAAAAAAATCAAGTCATGTATACTTACAATAGATTTAATAGTAGTTTTTTCAATCCCAACAGGAATTTCTGCCGAAAGGCCATGGAAAATATCAATTCCTTCTCGCTTTAGATCTTTAATACATTTTTTGCTTCTCCAAAGAGAACTTAGTTTTTTATCAACAAATTGTATAGGTAAATGCTCAAAAATAGTTTTGTTATCAATTGCTAAGCGATCTATTTTTTTTGGTTTTGGGTTAAAAAGGTGGTATTCGTTTTCAGGATAATATCGATTTAAAATTTGAATTAAATCGCGACTAAAATTACCCAATCCGGTAGTATTATGAAAAAGTCTTTTAGCATCGTAACCAATTTTCATTAAGATAAGTTTTTTGATAAAAATGTATTCAATTTTGGAATTATTAAATCTGGAGTGAATTTAGCATATAATTTTTTAGAATCAATAATTTCGGGAGTTTCTATAAAATCTAATATATGTACAGACATATTTTTTGAATCATCTTCGCCATGGTTCCATGAGGATTTACTTATTTGAGGTGAAAAAATGGAAAAGGTTGGTATATTTAATGCTTTAGCCATATTAGTGGCACCTCCTTCATTGCCTATTAAAGCATTACAATGTGCCGTAATGGCTAAAAATTCGCGTAAATCTTTACCATATATATCCAGTAAAATATTTTGCTTTGTAATAGGTTCGCATTTGTTATAAATAGCAGTAACCTCTTCTAGTTGCGAAGGAATATAATTGACAAGTAGTATCGCTTTTGTGTTTTTTACTACAGTATCTAAAATTTTTGCCATATAATTATGGGGGTAAGTTTTTGAGGTTGAACTCCCCAATATACTTACCATAAGTAATTTGTTGGTTTTGATTTTTTTAAGTTTTTTTGCTGCAGCCTCTAATTCGGTAGTACTTAAATAAATTTTTGGGGTTATACTGTAGTCAATAGTATCCACTAATTTTTCGAGTAAATTAAGTCGATGTTCGATACTTGTATTACATCCATTTTTTGAAACTTGATAGCGCTCCATGGTATGGGTATAAATAAATTTACTATAGGGTTTGTAAAATGAACTTTTTACAGCTGCTCCCGAAAATAAGCTAATTAAATTACTTTCTATTTTGCCATAAGAATCAATAACCCATGTATATTTTTCATTTTTAATAGAGGTTATAAATTTAAAAAGAGTCCATTTATTTTTTCTATGTTCAGAAGTTAACGCTACTATTTTATCAATAAAAGGATTGCCGACAGCAACAGGTTTTGTGTTGTTATTAATTAAATAATGTATAACACAATTGGGATAGTTTGCTTTTAAGGTTTCGCAAATAACAGTGCTAGTAAGTACATCTCCTATCATTTTTTGTTGTATCACCAGTATTTTCATAATGCAAAAATATGAAACAAGATAAAGATTAAAGTGTAGAATGTAATTTAAAAGAAAAAGCCAGAAGTTATAGCATACAACTTCTGGCTTTTTTGTTAACTTATAAGGATTGAATTAGACGGCGACATCATATTCACGTAAAGCATCATTTAATGATGTCTTTTTATTTGTACTTTCTTTACGTTTTCCAATGATTAGTGCGCATGGTACATTGTACTCACCAGCAGCAAATTTTTTAGTGTAACTACCTGGAATTACAACCGATCGTGCAGGTACTACACCTTTAGTTTCTACAGGTTCATCACCAGTTACATCTATTATTTTTGTACTCATGGTAAGCACTACATTAGCTCCTAAAACAGCTTCTTTTTCAACGCGTACACCTTCAACAACAATACAACGAGAGCCAACAAAAACACCATCTTCAATAATAACTGGAGCAGCTTGTAATGGTTCTAAAACTCCACCGATACCAACACCACCACTTAGGTGAACATTTTTACCTATTTGCGCACAACTACCAACAGTTGCCCAGGTATCAACCATAGTTCCTTCATCAACATAGGCTCCAATATTTACATAACTAGGCATTAAAATAGTTCCAGCAGATAAATAAGCACCTTGTCTGGCAGAAGCTCCAGGTACAACACGTACTCCTTTTTCTTTATAATCAGTTTTTAAAGGCATTTTGTCGTGGTACTCAAATATACCAGCCTCTAGTGTATCCATTTTTTGGATAGGGAAATAAAGTACTACACCTTTTTTTACCCATTCGTTTACTTGCCACCCATCATTAGTAGGTTCGGCAACACGTAGTTTACCAGAATCTAATAAATCAATTACTTTTTTAATAGCATCTTGAGTAGCAGTTTCTTTTAAAAGTTCACGGTTATCCCATGCTTTTTCTATAATTTGTTGTAATTCTTGCATCGAGTAAAATTTTTAGCAAATATACATTATTTAGTAATTTAGCTCGAACACTAAATAAGTTTTAAAGTAAAAAAAGCGCCTATTTAATAGGCACTTTTTAGTTTAAGTAATAGTATTCTGTTTCTAGTTTTTTTCAAATTTAGCTACTCCAGAATCTGTAATTAAAAAATAAATACCACTAGGTAGATCAGAAACATCCAAGGTTCCTTCTGCTTTAACTGTTTTTATTACAGTACCACTTAAATCTGCTACGCTATATGTTGTTGTTTCAATACTTGAATCAATAGTGATTATTTCATTAGCCGGGTTAGGATAAAACGCGTCATTAATATTTCCAGAAAAATCAGAAGTGCTTAATGTACTACTAGTTATAGTAATAGGTATAGTAACAGAATCAGGGAATGCATTAGTTGAATTGTCTGTAGCACCTATCATTCTTGTACTCATAGTTGCTATTAATACATATGATTGTCCATCAAGAAGCATATCTGATGGTAGAAGAGCACTATCGATAGTAAGGTTTCCATTACCTGTTCCACTACCAGTAGCTCCATTTGTTGTATGGATAAATACACCAACTTGTTCATTTGTAGGAACTATTCTAATTCTAAAAGCTGCATTAAAAGGTCCTATTTCTCTACCAGAATCCACAACATAGTTAACCGAAAGGTCAGATATAACATCACCTGCTTCAAATGTAGCATTATCAGCCGGTCTGTTTACCCAAGTTGTACTTTCTTGTGCAAAAAGAGTGCTTGTTATAATAGAACAAGCAACCAATGTCATTTTTTTTAGTAATTTTTTCATCATCATTTATTGATTAAGTTAATTGTATAAATATACGAATTTACAATATTAATTTACTGGTAATTAGATAATTGATGTATTTAATGAATGATATGTTATACTTTTTTTAAGAAAATTCATAGTAAACATTGAAATTTGTCTATTTACTTTATAATTTTTAAATCTTTTTTTGAGGTTAAAATAAATAATATTAGTGCCTTAATTTTTTAGAATATGAAATATGATCAAATTAGTAATATTTGTAATTAGAACTTTTTTTTAAATACGAATTATAATGCCTTAGCTGAATTGAAAATTTATGTTTAAGATGAATTGTTTTATTGATGAATTAGATTTTATAATGATTATTTTTGTTTCATAAATCTTGTTTAAAATGAAACAAAATATAACTATAATTGGAGCGGGAGTAAGCGGACTAGTTGCAGCGTTAAAATTAGAATCATTAGGCTATGAACCGATTATATTTGAAACCAAAAAGAGTATAGGAGGTAAGGTGCAAAGTGAAGAGTTTGAGGGTTATATTTTAGATCATGGATTTCAGGTATTATTGAGCGCTTATCCTTTGACAAAAAAGTATTTGGATTTAAAAGCTTTAAATTTAGATACTTTTAATTCAGGAGCTTATATTTTTAAAAATCAAAATCAATTTTGTGTAGGAGATCCTTTAAGGGATAAATCCTTATTTTTTCTGACGGCTTTTTCCAAAATAGGAACTTTATCAGACAAATTAAAGGTGTTTAAGCTTTCGCGAAAATTAAAAAATAAGACTGTTGAGCAAATTTTTGAAGATAAAGAATATCAAACAATAGATTATTTAAGCAATTTTGGATTTTCGGAACAATTTATTGCCGATTTTTTCAAACCCTTTTTTGGAGGTATTTTTTTAGAAAATGAATTAAAAACTTCTTCTAGAATGTTTGAATTTATTTTTAAAATGTTTAGTGAAGGTGAAGCTGTAATACCTAGAAATGGAATGCAAGAAATTCCAAATCAATTAGCTTTAAAATTAAAAACAACTAAAATTAACTTTTCAACCAAAGTTGAAAAAGTAGTAGGGAATACGGTGTATTTTGATGATGGAAATGAGCATCAATCAGATTTTGTTATTGTTGCTACTGAGGCGTCAAAACTAATTCCACAAATGGCAGGTACTCACATGAAGTGGAAGGGGACACAAACTTTATACTTTGAGGTAGATCAAATACTATTTGAAAAGCATATGATTGGTTTAGTAGCTTCTGATAAAAATTATTTGATTAACTCTATTTGTTTTCCTAAAAGTATGACTCCAACGGCTCAACATAAATTAGTATCTGTTTCAATAATAAAACAACATCAATTGAATGATAAGGATTTGATTTATAGGGTTGAAGAAGAATTAAATGTAATTTTTAATATTAAACCTTTACGATTTTTAAAATCATTTTATATTCCTAGAGCATTACCAGGATTAACAGATGTGAAAATGACAATGCATCCTACCGAAACCCAATTGACTGAACATATTTTTTTAGCAGGTGATACGATGTTAAATGGTTCTCTAAATGCAGCTATGCATTCAGGTGAATTGGTAGCACAAGCGATTCATGAAAAAATTACAGGTGATATGTTGTCTTAAAAAGTTTTTTTTTGTTAAAAAATTTATAATAAATATTGTTTGTATTTCAGCAAGTTACATTTTAATGTATACTTACAAGTAAATAATATTACACAAATTTTTTATATGAGAAATACAATATTCTTATTTGCATTATTAATGAGCTTTACGCAAATTTATTCTCAAAAAGCTAAAATAGTTTCTAGGGATTGGGTTTCGTTTAGTCAGAAACTAGATATTGTTTCTGAAACAGAAAAGAAATTTAAAATTACAGCATCTGTCAAAGTAGAAACTGAAGATCCTCAAGCATGGGCGGGTATTTGGGTAAGGATTGATAATAAAAATGATGAGGATGGTTTTTTTGATAATATGAGTGATCGTAAAATAAAATCTAATAGATGGCAATCTTATACAATCGAAGGAATTATTAATTCAAATTCTAAAAAGATAAATTTAGGAGGTCTTTGTGTAATGAATGGAAAATTTTATTTTGATAATTTTAAATTGTTTATTGAAGATGATAATAATGAATTAAAAGAAATTGTTATTGATAATCCAAGTTTTGAAGACAAAGTTAGTAAAGGTTCTATTCCTAGTTGGAACAGTTTAGGAACTTCAGATGGAAAATTAGTTAAGGTTAAAGAGTTTGATGCTTTTGAATCTAATGATTCTGAAAATGGTGGTTCATCATTGTTATTCATAGGTAAAGGGAACAAACCTCGAATAAATTCTATAGTGAGTAATGAAGAAAATTCTCCTCAGATTACAGCTATGATTTCAATGTTAGAGGATTTAAAAAATAGAGTTGAGCGCAAAGTTAAAAATATGAATACATATGAAATAGACTATTTACATGATGAAAAGGCAAATAGGATAGGGGCTTTAGTAATGCATTTAGCCGCCGCTGAAGTTTATTATCAAGTATATACTTTTGAAGGCAGAGGATTTAATGATGAAGAAAAAGAGAAGTGGGGTATTGCTTTAGATTTAGGAGATAAGGCAAGAGAAAAATATAAAGGGCACTCTATTGATTATTATTTAGATGAATATAATAAAGTGAGAGAGAAAACAATAAAGGAATTAAAAAAACGAAATGATGATTGGTTTAAAGAAGTACAGCCACTTTACGGAAAAAGTAATCATTATTGTTGGTTTCATGTAATGGAACACCAATCAAGTCATTTAGGTCAAATTTTATTTTTACATAAGAGGATTCCACCAGAGGTAGCAATTGAAGAACCTGTAAAAAAGATAGATTAAAAAGGTGACTAAAGGTAATTTTGAATTAAGAAAAAAAGGTGTTGATTTTCATTATAAAATCAACACTTTTTAGTTTGTATATCAATAAATAATCAACTAAATCTATCTTAATTTAGGAAATTTAGCAGGATTACTTTCATGCATTATTGCATAAGCTTTTTCAAAAATATCATCAATAGATGGTTTGCTAAAATAATCACCGTCGGTACCAAAGGCAGGTCTGTGTGGTTGTGCACTTAGTGTTTGGGGAGCACTATCTAAATAGTTGAAAATATTTTGTTCGTCAAGCACTTGCTGTAACATATAACCAGTGGCACCACCAGGCATATCTTCGTCAATAATTAAAATTCGATTGGTTTTGGAAACACTTTTTGCTATGGTATGATCTAAATCAAAAGGGACTAAAGACTGTACATCAATAATTTCGGCATTAATACCCACAACTAAAAGTTCTTTAGCAGCTTTTTCAACAAGTCGAAGAGTAGAACCGTAGGATACTAGGGTAATATCTTTTCCTTCTTTAAGTATCTCGGCATAACCTATGGGTGTTCTAAATTCACCTAAGTTGCTCGGTAATTTTTCTTTTAAACGATATCCATTAAGGCATTCTACTACAATAGCGGGCTCATCACTAGCTAACAAAGTGTTGTAAAATCCAGCAGCTTTAGTCATATTACGAGGAACAAGAATATGTATACCTCTTAATAAATGAATTATGCCTCCCATTGGAGAGCCGGAGTGCCATATACCTTCAAGTCTATGGCCACGTGTTCTAATAATTAAAGGCGCTTTTTGTTTATTAAAGGTTCGGTAGCGTAGGCATGCTAAATCATCACTTAGGGTTTGTAAACAATACAAAATATAGTCTAAATATTGTATTTCGGCAATAGGGCGTAACCCTCTATGTGCCATTCCAATTCCTTGGCCTATTATTGAAGGTTCTCGTATACCAGTATCGGCAACACGGATTTTACCATATTTTTCTTGTAAGCCTTCGAGTCCTTGGTTTACATCACCAATATAGCCAACATCCTCTCCAAAAATTAATGTTTCGGGGATGGTTTCGAAAATTTTATCAAAATTATCTCTAAGTACAACTCTTCCGTCAACAATAGGGGACTCTTCATTATATTCAGGCAGTACTTCATCAATGTAAGTTACTCTTTGTTCATTTTCATTATATAAATGAGCACTAAATTTTGGGCGGAGTGATTCTTGATAATTGTTGAGCCAATTAATCATAGCCGTTTTTTCAGGAAAATTTTCATGTGCTATATAGCGTAAAATTTTGCGCCCTGTTTCTAGAATATCTTTTCGTAAAGGTTCATTTTTAGTTTCAAGCTCGTCAACAATAGTTTTTATAAAAACACTTTGCGTACTTTTTTGAATAATAGGTTTATAATAAGTTAACGCATCTAATTGCTCATTAATCACTACCGAAATAAACTTTTTCCAAGTAGCATTTTTAATTGTTCTAACTTCGGTTTTAATCTCTTTTTCTAGACTTTTAAGTTCATCGTGAGTAGCAATATTACTATCAATAATAAACTGTCTAAATTTTTTATTACAATCAAAATCACGCTCCCAAAGAAGGCGTTCTTCATTTTTATAACGTTCATGCGAGCCCGAAGAGGAGTGTCCTTGTGGTTGTGTTAATTCTGTAACATGAATTAATACAGGAACATGTTCATTTCGGGCAATTTGATTCGCTTTTTCATAAGTTTCAATTAAAGCCAAATAATCCCAGCCTTTTACTTTTAAAATTTCAAAACCATTAGCATTTTCTGTACGTTGAAAACCTTCAAGTACCTCTGAAATACTTTCTTTTGTAGTATGATGTTTATTATGTACCGAAATACCATAATCATCATCCCAAACACTAATAACCATAGGGACTTGAAGTACTCCTGCAGCATTAATGGATTCAAAAAATAAACCTTCGCTTGTACTAGCATTTCCTATAGTACCCCAAGCGACTTCATTACCATTTTTAGAAAAATTAGTATGCTTTTTTAGTGCTGGATTGTTTTTATATACTTTTGATGCTTGAGCTAAACCAACTAAACGAGGTATTTGGCCAGCCGTTGGTGAAATATCAGAAGCTGAATTGATTTGTTCAGTTAAATTTTTCCAACTTCCATCTTCATTTAAACTATGTGTAGCAAAATGACCTCCCATTTGCCTTCCAGCAGAAAAAGGTTCTTCATTAATATCAGTATAGGCATATAGCCCTGCAAAAAACTCTGATATTTGATAACAATCCACCGTAAACATAAATGTTTGATCTCTGTAATACCCGGATCTAAAATCTCCTTTTTCAAAAACACGGGCCCAGGCTAGTTGAGCTAATTCTTTACCATCACCAAAAATTCCAAATTTGGCTTTACCAGTTAATACTTCTCTACGGCCAACCAAACTACATTCTCGACTCATAAAGGCAATTCGATAATCTGCTAGTACTTGCTCTTTAAATTCAGTAAATGATAATGACAGTGTTGAAGAAGATTTAGTGTGCATATAGTGGTATAAGATGGACTAAGCAAAAGTAAGGATAAATAAGGGTTTTTACAATGTTATTTAACTTACATTTTATAGGGTGTTTTGATCATAAACGAACTTCATTTTTGCAAAGATATTTAGTTGTGCAATAACTTTAAATTAAGCTATGTTTAATACCATTCGCGTGTAAATAATCCAATAAGTGTATTAACACTCAAAGAAATTTTAAAACGAATACGTTTATGATAATTATCAAGATTAGGTTCAAAACCTAATGAAGATTGTAATGGAAAAAATAGCTCTAAGTAATTGGTTAAAAAGTTTAATTTAATACCAGTGTCGTAAACGAAAACTGGATCGAAACCTCTATTTTTAACAAACCCAGCATCTGCATAGGCTTGTATCCAATTCCAGATACTACTTTCAACGGTTGATGTAGTTAACCATTGATTTGCAAAAGCTGGGTCAAGTTGGGATTTAAAATTACCTTCGGCAGATATAAATTGTTGACTTGCAATTCCAGAACTGTCATCTCTTCCTAAATAGTTATAATCAAACAAATAGTCTGTTGGTCGGTCTAAAGCAAAACTGAAAAAATCACCATCGGCTTGGGTATTATTATTTATAAAAGTACCAGCAAAAAACCTGAAATTTACACGTTGATTATTTAAAAATAATTTGCTGTAACCAAATGTAGTGGATATTTTATTAAAATTTTTTGCCTGTTGAAAGTCGATTAAAAAACTTAATGAATGCGTTAAGTTAGGATCAGAATATAGATAACGAGCATTGTAGATGTTATAATTAGGTGTTTCTAGTGGGATATTTGGGTCTTTTTCTCTTTCAATAGAAACTAAGCGAGTAGAAATTCTTTGTGAAATATTTTTTCGTAAATCTTTTGAACGATAGCTAATACTAATTCGAGGAGTAAAAGACCTAAAAAGTAACTCAGGAGCATAACTAAATGTAGATCCACTAATACCAAAATTAACTAAATACCAACCATATTTTTTTATTTGTTTTGCATATCCAATGCTAAAAGAGCCTAAAAGCTTTTGCGATTTAACCCCATATGATGGGGTAAAACTATAGTTGAAATTTCTTCTGATTAATGATTTATTAAAAAAATTACCTCCAATTAAAAAACCATCATATATGTTGAAATCCCAAACAGGAATTAAAAAAGTTTGATGATACTTAGGGTCTTCAATATCTTGAAAAAGTCTAAACTGGATATTTTTATTTAATATACCCGAAGTTTTCCAATAATTGTTTCGTCTGTTTACTTCAGGTAAAAACTCATCATAATCCACTATGAATCTGTTTGCTTCCTTTTTTTTAAAACTAACTGATATGGTATCTTTAAAGCTAGGAATCCATTTTTCTTCAATAAGGGTTTTCTTTTTTAATGAAGAAACTTTTACAGGAACAGCAGACTTACCTATGTTTTTTAAATGTACATGAAGACTATCTTTTTTTCTAGTAATTCCTTTTATTTTAATATCAAGATTGGAATTAGAACTTACAAAATCATTTGTAAACCAACTGATATCATTGTTGGTACTATTGGCTAAAGCTTTTTTGAAATCATTACCGGTAGTAATTTTTAACTTTTGATCAGTTATAAATTTATGTATGGTTTGTTTTACAGAACCATCTAAAGTTTTATCTAAATAATTTAGCCCCATACCTGCTTTGTAGGGATTTGAAATGTTGAAATTAAATTTTAATAACGAATCTTTAGGTATGGTTAAAGGTTGCTCTAAAAAACGTGCCCCCATATTTTTGGCACCTAAATAATATTGATCATTAAAAGGTAATTTAGAGGCATGAAACCATTTTATCCCTAAAAACTTACTTAATCTACCTATTAAATGACTGTTTGGATAAAAGGTGTCTACATAGTTAATCATAGCATGTACCTGTATGGCATCTGTAAACCACTGGTCGTGCCGTAAATCAGTTTGTATACTTTGCTTATTAAACTCTTTAGTCATTTCTTTCAATAAAATTAGTTCATATTGAAAAGCACTCTCAAAGGGTCGCAGTTTATCAGGTAATTGGTTTAAACCATAAATTGGTTGTTTTTTATAATTGGTGTATGAAAGTAATAGTTTTTTTTGGGGTAGTGTACCAAAATAACTTTCAACATAATCAAATACTTTTTTAATTGATTTTTCTTGTATTTCTTTCGTTAAACCTTCTTTAGGAATATCACTAGTAATTACTTTATTCTTATATACTATTTGGTCAAAACGTTTCTTTTTGGATAAGTACAATTTTATGGTATTAACATTGTGTCCAGTAAACGTGAAAAAACCCTCTTCTTTTTCTCCTGTTTTAACAAGGTTAGTTTCTATATTAAAGTCTGTATCACTTTTAAACTTTAGCGTATAATTACATATGGCAGATGAAAAGTCATTTAAATTTTTATGGCTAAAATATTTCCATTCTTTATTATACAATGCAGGAGCTAAATGCCAATACCTTAGTTTATAGTTGTTTTTACCATAGCCATATTTAGTAAAACGATCATCGGGTATTTTAACTTGAAATTGAAATTCAAGTTTAATTTTTTGACCGGGTAATAATTTATTTTCTAAACTGACCTTTACAACATCTGGATGATCTTTTAGGCGTGACCATTTATTACTTTTTTCAGTTCCAAGTCTGAAATTAATAATTTCAGTGTACCCTCTTTCTTTTTTACTTGAAAAATGAA
The DNA here is from genome assembly GCA_947498765.1 of uncultured Aquimarina sp. Lineage (GTDB taxonomy): Bacteria > Bacteroidota > Bacteroidia > Flavobacteriales > Flavobacteriaceae > Aquimarina. Next base: position 20,929 of record CANMLG010000068.1, on the reverse strand, counting down.
AAGCGCGTCTAAAGTCTTCGTTAAATCTAATGGATAAAGGGGTTTCTTTATTAGAAAAGGCATTGGCCCAATCCATTAGATAAATTTCATTTAAAGTATCCTTTGAAGTATTGTGATAAATAAGTTCTTGAACACTAATAATAGTTTTTAATTTGTCAAAAAGAACAGCATTTATGAATGATTCATTTTGCCCACTTATGATAAAGGAGGTAAAAAGGCTAAACAATAAAAGCAATTTTTTTAACAAAGTATAGTAACTAGAAATTAGGTCTTAGGTTGTTTTTGTCGTAAAATTTATCTAAAATTTCAATGACTTGGTTAGGAGTGTCAACTAAATGAACTAAATCTAGATCTTGAGGACTTATATTATTAAAGCGATCCAATAACGTATTTTTTATCCAATCAAAAAGACCTCCCCAAAATTCGGTACCCACTAAAATTACAGGAAATTTGTCCACTTTGTTTGTTTGAATAAGTGTAATGGCTTCAAAAAGTTCATCAAGTGTACCAAAGCCACCAGGCATAACCACAAAGCCCTGTGAATATTTTACAAACATTACTTTACGTACAAAAAAATAGTCAAAATTTAAATTTTTGTCTCGATCTACATATGGATTATCAAATTGTTCAAAAGGTAAATCAATATTCAAACCAACGGAAGTTCCTCCTGCTTCAAAGGCACCCTTATTAGCCGCTTCCATAATTCCAGGACCTCCACCTGTAATAACTCCGTAACCATGTTTTACAATTTCTGCAGCAACATCAGTGGCTAGTTTGTAAAATGGATGATCTTGTTTGGTTCTGGCAGATCCATATATAGAAACACATGGACCAATTTCACTCATTTTTTCGAATCCATTTACAAATTCACCCATGATTTTAAAAATAGCCCATGAGTCATTTGTTTTTATTTCATTCCAGCGTTTGTAATGTTGTTCGTTTCTCAATTTAAATAATTTAAGTTTTTGGTAATGTTAATAACGTAAATAAAGTGAATTATGTTACACTTTTACTTTAATTCTTTTTTTAAGAATTTTGCGGTATGACTTCCTTTAACCTTACATATTGCTTCAGGAGTTCCCTTTGCTATAATTGTACCTCCACCTTTACCACCTTCAGGACCTACATCAATAATATAATCTGCCAATTTAATTACATCCATATTATGCTCAATAATCAGAACAGTATTTCCTTTGTCAACTAAATTGTTAAGGACTTCCATTAGTACACGTACATCTTCAAAGTGTAATCCTGTTGTTGGTTCATCTAGTATATAAAAAGTGTTTCCAGTATCTCTTTTGGAAAGTTCGGAAGCTAATTTAATACGTTGCGCTTCTCCACCAGATAGTGTTGTGGATTGTTGTCCTAAGGTAATATAACCTAAACCAACATCTTTAATTGTTTTTAGTTTTCGGTATATTTTGGGTATAGGTTCAAAAAAATCAACAGCCTCATTAATGGTCATGTTTAATACATCTGAAATAGATTTTCCTTTGTATCTAATTTCAAGGGTTTCTCTATTAAATCTTTTTCCTTGGCAGGTTTCACATTCTACATATACATCAGGTAAAAAATTCATTTCAATAACACGTAATCCGCCGCCGCCGCAAGTTTCGCATCGACCTCCTTTTACATTAAAACTAAAACGTCCGGGCTTATAGCCTCGAATCATAGCTTCAGGAGTCATGGAAAAAAGACTTCTAATTTCGGAGAATACACCAGTATAAGTAGCCGGGTTAGATCGGGGAGTACGTCCAATAGGAGATTGATTAATATCAATTACTTTATCTAAATGCTCTAAGCCCGATATTTTATTATAAGGCATAGGTTCCATTTTTCCGTTGAAATAATGGTTATTTAGAATAGGATAAAGTGTTTCATTAATTAGGGTGGATTTTCCACTTCCAGAAACACCAGTAACAACAATCATTTGGCCTAGTGGTAGCTCGATAGACACGTTTTTTAAATTATTTCCATTGGCACCAGTAAGTTTTAATGTTTTTTTGTTCCCTTTTCTTCGTTGTTTAGGTATTGCGATTTCTTTTTTCCCGCTAAGGTAATCAGCAGTTAATGTATGATGTTTATTTAACTCTTTAGGTGTACCTTCACTTATAATTTTTCCTCCAAAACGCCCAGCTTTTGGGCCAATATCTATAACATGGTCAGCTTGTTCAATCATATCTTTATCATGCTCAACTACAATAATAGAGTTTCCAATATTGCGAAGTTGTATTAATGATTGTATCAACTTTTCATTATCACGTTGGTGTAAACCAATACTGGGTTCATCTAAAATGTAAAGTACACCAACTAATTGTGAGCCTATTTGAGTTGCTAAACGTATACGTTGCGCTTCGCCTCCAGAGAGTGATTTACTACTACGATTAAGCGATAAATAGGTTAAGCCTACATCAACTAAAAATTGTATGCGAGTTGAGATTTCTTTGATTATTTCGCTAGCAATTTGCTGTTGTTTTTTAGTAATATGTTTTGGGAGCTCATCAAACCAATTCTTAAGTTCAACAATATCCATATGAGCTAATTCGGCTATATTTTTTCCATTCAATTTAAAATTTAAGGATTCTTTTTGTAACCTTGAGCCCTTACAAACACTACAATTTACATGATCCATATACTCTTTTGCCCATCTTTTTAATGAGGTTGAGTCACTGTTATCATAGGTGCTCTGAACAAAATTGGCGATACCTTCAAAATCTATACTATAATTTCGTTTTACGCCAAGTTCTTTACTATTTACAGTAAATTTTTCTTTTCCCCCATGTAAAATAATATCCAAAGCCTCTTTTGGAATTTTGTTAATAGGATCCATTAATGCAAAATTGAATCGTAAGGCGATTAATTCTAATTGTTTAAAAATCCAGTTATTTTTTTGAGGACCTTGTGGCGCTAATCCTCCATTTTTGATAGATATACTTGGATCTGGAATAATTTTTTCTAGATTAACTTCATACAAATTGCCAATTCCATTACAATTTGGACAGGCGCCTTTAGGGGAGTTAAATGAAAAGTTATTGGGCTCTGGATTAGGATATGAAATTCCGGATGATGGACACATTAAGTTACGACTAAAAAAGCGACCTTTCGGACTTTCATGTTCTACCACCATAAGGATGTCATTACCATGATACATGGCAGTTTTTATACTTTCGGAAAGTCTTTTTTGAGTATCTTCTTCCGTAGAAATTTGTAATCGATCAATAACAATTTCAATATCATGTGTTTTGTATCGATCAAGTTTCATGCCTTTAACAATATCAATAATTTCGCCATCGGCGCGTACTTTTACAAAGCCTTGTTTGGCTATTTGCTCAAATAATTCACGGTAATGTCCTTTACGTGAACGCACTACTGGGGCAACAATATTAATGCGCTTTCCATTAAACTTTTCAGTAATTAATTCTTGTATTTGCTGATCAGAGTAACTAATCATTTTTTCACCAGTTTCATAACTAAAAGCATCACTGGCTCGGGCAAATAATAAACGTAAAAAGTCATAAATTTCGGTAATAGTTCCTACAGTACTACGTGGACTTTTACTGGTTGTTTTTTGTTCAATAGCAATTACAGGCGAAAGACCATCAATTTTATCCACATCGGGACGTTCTAAACCGCCTAAAAATTGACGCGCATAGGCGGAAAAAGTTTCAATATATCGACGCTGTCCCTCAGCATAAATAGTATCAAAAGCTAATGATGATTTCCCAGAGCCTGATAAACCTGTTATAACCACTAGTTTATCTCTGGGAATTACAACATCAATGTTTTTTAAGTTATGTACACGTGCTCCTTGAACGTGAATGGTGTTTTCGCTTGTATTCATAATCGTGCTAAAGGTAGCTAATTCAGGTTGTAATTTGCAATAACTATTGTGAATGCCGTCTTAAAAATTATGTAACTATGTTATAGGTTATTATTCAAAATTACCTTATTGAAAAAAATAATTGTGCGCATTATAAAAATGTAGTAAACTTATAGTTAGAATTTTAATAGAAATATACATATGATTTTAGGAATAGGTTCTCGGATTAAACATGAAAAATACGGAGTTGGAGTAGTTACTAATGTTTCAGCAAAATATTATTGGGTTACTTTTATAGATAATGGATTAGAAACCATTGAAGTGGATGATAATTTTGAAATTATTGAAGCAGTAGAAGGAGAAGTGGATACGGTTAGTTTTTATGAAGTTGAAGATATTTTTAAGAAGTTATTACATAAGTATAGTGACATTTCAGAAATTGTTCCCATTGCAGATAAATGGAAAGGAGGTACTATTGAATTACAACCAAAAGATAGTAGTATGACTTCAAAAGAAATTCCAATAGATACTTTTTTTCATAAAATAGTTATGGTTCGAGATCGTATTAGAGTAATGGAGCAAAAAATAAATAGTTCAAAAGTGTTGGAAGAACAAGATAAAATTGACTTGCAACAATATATAAGCCGTATTTACGGTAGTTTAACCACTTTTAATGTATTGTTTAAAAATAGTGATCAAAACTTTAAAGGTACAGGGGGTAAATAAAAAAAGGATAGTAAATATTTCTTCAAAATATGCTAATAACTATAGGAGTATATTTTGAAGAAATAAATTTAGATCAATATATTTAACTTAAAAGAACTTAAATAGTAGGAAATAATTTAAAGACATTTTCTTTATATGACTTACTAATAGGTATTTTAGTATTTTTTACAAATAAAGTATTTCCCTCATAACCGTCAATACAATTTATGTTTACAATATAACTCCTGTGGGTACGTAAAAATAATTCTTTAGGAAGCTGTTCTTCTATTTTCTTCATTACTATTGAATAGATAAACTTTTCATTAGAAGTAAATAATGTAGAATAATTATTATCAGCTTGGATGTACAAAATATCTTTTAACGAAACTCGTTTAAACTGATGGTTTTTCTTTAAAAACAAACAGTCTTTTATTTGTAATACTTGGTTTTCAGAGACTTCAAATTTTTGCTCTTTTAGTAATTCTTTTTGTGGAGATTTTTTTGAGAAATTCATTAAGGCTAATTCAATAGCTATTTGAACTTGTCTGTCATTAAATGGCTTTAACATATAGGCATGTGGCTGTACTTTTTTAGCTCTTTCTACAATATCTTTATCTGCGTTTGATGATAAAAAGATAAATGGGATATTATATTTTTCTTTAATAATTTCGGCTAGTTCAATACCATCTTTATTTCCTTTAATCATAATATCCATGAGTAGGATGTCAATATCTGGATTATCATCAATTAGTTCTAAAGCACTATTTGCTGTCATGGCAAAGCCAACAACTTCGTAATTCATATCCGTGAGTCTCTGGATAATATCTTGAGCTAATAGTACTTCATCTTCAACAACTAAAATTTTAATTTTGGATGTATTGTTATTCATGTTAATGGGGGGAGGTTTAGTTGATATGTGTCGGTGTAAAAAAAAATAATATTCTTATTTATTTTGGGATAACAATAGAAATTATTTATGACAAGTTAATAGAATTATTACGAATAAAAAAGAGAGCTATCTAATCCGTTAAAAATTGTTATTTTGCCGAGCTAAAATTATACCATAATTTTTATTTACGAATTAACTAATTTGAATTCATTTTTACTAGTTGTAAAGCAAAAAAAACAGATACTTGATTAAGGTTTATTTAAAAGATAAAAAAAGGTATTAATAATTAAAGAATAGTGAAAGTTTGTATTGCCGAAAAGCCTAGTGTAGCCAGAGAAATTGCCGCTGTTTTAGGTGCCAATAGTAAGAACGATGGTTATTTTGAAGGTAACGGATATGCTGTAACCTATACTTTTGGTCATTTATGTACGCTGTTTGAACCCAATGATTATAAGCCCTATTGGAAAAGTTGGGATTTAAATAATTTACCTATGCTACCTGAAAAGTTTATGACTAAGGTGGTTGATAATGATGGAATAAAAAAGCAGTTCAATATTGTAAAAAAATTATTTGATAAAGCTGATGTTATTATAAACTGTGGAGATGCTGGACAAGAAGGAGAATTAATACAGCGTTGGGTAATCAATCAAGCTGAATATAAAGGAGAAGTTCAACGATTATGGATATCATCCTTAACAACGGAAGCCATAAAAGAAGGTTTTCAAAACTTAAAATCAGCCGCAGATTATGATAATTTATATTATGCAGGTTTTTCAAGAGCTATAGGAGATTGGCTTTTGGGGATGAATGCCACACGGTTGTATACTCTAAAACACGGAGGTTATAAACAAGTATTATCTATTGGTCGGGTACAAACACCTACTTTAGCTATGCTTGTACAACGTTTCAAAGAAATAGAAAATTTTAAACCGACACCTTATTGGGAATTACAAACTAAGTATCGAGACACACTTTTTAGTTATGAAGAAGGGCGTTTTTTTAAAAAAGAAGATGGCCAAATTTTATCAAATAAGGTCCAGGTACATGATTTTGAAATAGTTTCTATTACTAAAAAGAAAGGTAATGAATATGCTCCAAAGCTATTTGACTTAACAGGTTTACAAGTATATTGTAATACTAAGTTTGGCTTTTCGGCAGATGAGACTTTAAAAATTGTTCAAAAATTATACGAACAAAAAGTAGTAACTTATCCAAGAGTAGATACTACATTTTTACCTAATGATATTTACCCAAAAGTACCTGGGATTTTAGAAAAATTAACTAATTATAGCGAATTAACAAAACCACTTTTAGGAAAAAAGATTAAAAAATCACCTCGTGTTTTTAATGATAAAAAAGTAACAGATCACCATGCAATTATTCCTACCGGAGTTCAAATGAATTTACAGTACAATCAGCAGCAAGTATATGATATTATTGTTAAGCGTTTTATTGCTGTTTTTTATGAAGATTGTAAAGTGGCAAATACTAATGTTGTTGGAAAAGTGTTAGATGTTAATTTTAAAACTTCGGGTAAAGAGATTTTAGAAAAAGGCTGGCGCGTTGTTTTTGAAACAACAAAGAAAGATAACCAAACTAATCCAGTTGGAGATAAAGAGAATTCTAAAAAGAAAGCTAAAGAAATAAAATTACTACCTACTTTTGTAAAGGGAGAAAAAGGGCCTCATGAACCTTCCTTTACAGAAAAAGAAACCAAACCACCTAATCAATATACGGAAGCATCATTGTTACGGGCTATGGAAACTGCAGGTAAGCAAGTGGATGATGATGAAATGCGTGAATTGATGAAGGAAAATGGTATAGGAAGACCTTCCACTCGGGCAAACATTATCGAAACTTTATTTAGACGTAAATACATAGAACGACGTAAAAAGCAAGTGTTGCCAACCACTATAGGGGTACAATTGATTGATACCATTCAAAATAAATTGTTGAAGTCTGCAGAGCTCACAGGTTTATGGGAAAAACAGTTGAAGGAAATTGAAAAAGGGAAGTATAATGCTGGGAGTTTTATAAAAAACATGAAACAAATGGTAGATCATTTGGTTTATGAAGTAAGAAGCGAAAAGCAGAAAGCAAATATTTCTTATGCTACAGTAGCTCCAATAAAGACAAAAAAAGAGCCTAAAAAAAATGAAGGTATTACTATTGAAGACTGCCCTAAATGTAAGCAAGGTAAATTATTGAAAGGGAAAACAGGTTTTGGGTGTAGTAATTACAAATCGGGTTGTCGTTTTGTTTTACCCTTTGTTTATAATGGGAAAAAGATTTCAGAAAAACAATATATACGTTTACTTAAAAAAGGATCAACAGTAAATTTAAAGGGATTTAAAGTTGATGAAAATAAAGTAGAGGGCTTACTTCGTTTTAATACTGATTTTAGTTTGGTTTTAGAAGAAAAAAAGATAGCTATAATTAAAGTAAATGATACTTGCCCCAAATGTAACCAAGGTACTATCATAAAAGGACGTACAGCCTATGGGTGTAGTAATTATAAATTGGGTTGCGATTTTAGGCGTAGTTTTTAAGGTTAATTAGGCGTATGCAGAGAATAAGATAATTCTCATAAATTGTTGATGAAAAATCCGAAATTTGATAAATTCAAGTTTTGGATTTTTATTTTTAGGAAACCTGTCGTCGCTACTCTACGATAATAAGCAGCCGAAGTTTTTTGTGGTTTTACAGCGCATTTTATTAAATCAGATTTTGACTATATTTTAACAAAGGGTTCAACTTTAAAAAAGTCAAACCCTCTATATTTTAAACTTACACATTTTAAGGGATAGTGTCGCTTCATTTATAAATTATGAAACTAACCTTATAAAAACCCCTTAATATGAACTATAATTTCAAACTAAATCAGCTAAGTCATAACACTATTATTTAGTAATTCTTTATAGTTTTAATTTAATAATACACTTGTTTAATACAAAAATGTTAGTAAACCAATTAGTCAACATAAACTTGTAAATGTAAAATTATGCTTTAAGGGGTTAAACTCCATAATATCGCTGCAAATATGTTTTAGCGTACATTTCAATCCATTCCTTCTGCTTTTCGGTTAAATTCATACCAAATTGCATATTATGTTCTTTTAAAAAAGCTTCAAATGTCATCATTACTTTTTATTTTTATAGTTTAACAATCTTTGTAAAAGCTAAAAAGCTTTTGCTTTTCACTATACTATATAAGTAAATAGTATTAAGTGTTATTTTTTTATTAATAGGAAGTATATTCCCAGTTTTTATCAATATTATTTCATATTCTTTTAATTCTAGTTAACATTAAAAAAGTGGTTACTTTTTCATTATTAAAAATCAAAAAGGGTAGTTACTTTTGAGTAAAAAATATCCTATGGCTTAGTCGATTTTATAAAGTAAATCCACCCTCAATGATTTTCAGGTAAATAACACTCAATTAACAACAAAAGCTTGTATGGTAGATTCGATATCAGTTTCTTTAGTGCAATTTTCATCAAACAAATGCTTATATAATGGTTTATTATCAACCTTTGTTTTTAAGACTAAAGTTTCTTTTTTATTAAAAACCTTGCCCCATTTATTTCTTACTAATACCCATTTATTTTTATTGTTAGACCACCATTTTTTTGCTCCTGCGCAACGCGATTCTGGGACTCTAGTGTAGGTGTTAAATCCTTTTTCTTTAGCCAATACTATATCTTGTTTGCCTTTTTCTCTAATTAATTTTTGGTTATCTTGATCATGTATCCAACCTGAAGCTGTGATTTCATGTCTATTCCCTCTTAAAGTTACATTATAATCATTTCGCTGTGTATATTCTCTTCTAGGTAGTGGGGCAGTAGTTGTATTTTCCCAATAACTTTTACCATCAATATGTACCCAACTTGACGAATTTTCGTATCGTGGACTATCATCCACCTGAAATACTTTTTGAGTCCATTGACCTTTTACTTGATCTTTGTTTTTAGATTCATATAACCATTCATTGTCTCCATTATAAGTATAAAACGAAGTGTTTTCATATAGCCAATCTTGTCGCCAATGCTTTATAACATGTGTTTTGTCTGCTTCACCCATTTGTAAAAGGTGTTGAATTGAAATTTTATCTTTTCCCTCTTCAACTAATTGAGCATATTCTAAAACAATATCTGTTTCTTTTTTTTTAGAAGGTTTATATAAAGAATCTTTACTGTAACTAAAGGTTTCTACAAAATTGAATTTTACTTCAAAACAACCACACATTTTTTTAATTGAAGCTATGTCTTGTTGTTTTTTATTCTGGCTAACCACTGTAAAAGTGATCAACATCGAGACCAATAAATTGAATGACTTTTTCATAAGTATATAATTTAAATCAATAAATTTTAAAATTGTTTATTTAGATTTAATAAAAATAAATATATTTGTTGAGTCAAAATTAATTATAATGAGTCTAAATAAAAATAAAAATTTCATTTTTTTTCTATTTATTTTTTTTAAGATGGTTGCACAGCAGGAAATTCAAAATGATTCGTTAAAAGAGGTTATTGTTACAGCAACAAGAACCCAAAGGAAATTAGGGTTATTACCTTTGCCTGTTACTTTAGTTTCAAGAGAAACTATTGATGCTTCAGGAAGTTTACGAGTTAATGAGATTTTAGAAGAGCAAACTGGGATTGTAACTGTACCTGATCAAAGTGGTTTTGAAGGAATACAAATTCAAGGATTACAGTCGGAATATATTTTAATTTTGATAGATGGGGTTCCTTTATTAAGGGGACAAACAGCTGGTAATTTTGATTTAAAACAACTAGCGATAGGAAATATAAAGCAAATTGAAGTAGTGAAAGGAGCTTCGAGTAGTCTATATGGTTCAGATGCTTTAGGTGGTGTAATTAATATTATTACTGATACAGCAAATAGTCTAACTCCTTCAGGATTTGTTTCATACCGTAATGGAACATTTAATGAACAAGACATTAACTTGAGTATTGGTCAAAAATTAGGGAAAGCTAATTTTACTATTTACGGAAATCGATTTTCCAGTAATGGGTTCGATTTAACTTCTGATACAGAAGACCAAACGGTGACTCCTTTTGAAAATCATACTTTTGGAGCTAAAGTAGGATATAAGTTTTCTAATAAACTTAGTTTAGTAAACTCGGTTCGTACTTTTAATGAGTTTCAAGATTATGAAGTTTTTTTTAATGAATCAAAATTTAAAGGTAAAAGTCATATTAATAATTGGTTAGCTCATTCATTAATAAAGCACCAATGGAATACACGTTTTAATACCGAATATGAATTGTATTACACCCAATATAAAGCTAAGCAACAAATAAAGGCAGACACCGTAACTGAAGATTTGTTTAATAGTAACTTTATTAATAACCTTTTTAGACCAGAACTAAGAACGCATTACCAGTTTGCTAAAAAAGGAGTGTTAACTACAGGAACAGGTTTTTCAATTGATTATTTGGATAGAGACAATTTTAGCGAATCAAAAAAATTTAATTCACAATACGTATATGCACAAGCTGATATTTCTTTTTTTAATAGGTTAAATGTTATTGTTGGAGCTAGACAAGATTGGCATTCGGAGTACAATAAGCGTTTAAGCCCAAAAGCTTCATTTTTAGTAAAAGTAAATGAACATTTTGATTTAAAAGGGTCAATTGGATCTGGCTTTAAAGCACCTGCTTTTAGGCAGTTGTTTCTTGATTTTACAAATTCATCTGTTGGTTATACTGTTTTAGGCAGAAATGTAGCTTTTAATAGGTTAAATATTCTTGATGATACAGGACAAATATTAAGTAGATTAATAGACGATGCATTGTTACAAGATGAGCTAAAGGCAGAAACCTCAATTTCTTATAATGCAGGCTTTAGTTTTAAAAGTGCTTTTGTAAGTGCAGATGTTAGCTATTTTAGAAATACTATTAAAAATTTGATTGATACCTTTCAAATTGCCCGAAAAACGAATGGACAAAATGTATTTAGTTATCAAAATTTTGCTGAAGTATATACTACAGGTATTGAGTGTAATGCCATATTTAAACCCATAAAAAATATACAACTTAGTATGGGCTACCAATTGCTTTATGCTTTTGATAAACAAATACAAAAAAATCTTGAAAGCACTGGAGGCATTCCTACAAGAATAACCAAGCATGGGCAAAGTCAATTAGATGCTACAACGATAAAAATAGGTAAGGATGATTATTTGGGATTACCCAATCGTTCCAAGCATAACATAAACATAAAGCTGTTCTATAATTGGCAAAAAATAAAGACTGATTTTAATATACGTACTGTATACCGAAGTACTTATGGTGTATTTGATACAAATGCAAATGGAATTTTAGATACTTATGATAAAAAAGAAGGTTTTATAAAAGGCTTTGCTATTACAAATCTAGCAGCTTCAAAAAACATTTTAAAAAATTGGAAACTTCAAATCGGAGCAAACAATGTATTTAATTATAAAGGCGAACAAATAGCAAATATTGTTGGTCGTCGAATTTTCGGAAAACTCTATTATAATTTTTAAAAACTTGAATCATGAAAAAAGTAAACACTTTATTGTATTTAGTCTGCGGATTATTAATTTTTACCGCTTGTTCGGAAGATGATAATGATATAGAAAAATCTCCTGAAGTTGAAAATGTAAATTCAGAAGAACCAGCAGACGCCTCACCAGCAGAAGAAAAACCTATTGAAAAAGACGAACCAGAGGAAACTCCTGTTGCTACGGTATTAGAAATTAAACAAGCCAAAAATATACCTGCTCCACAAACAGGAGGTAGGGGAGCACCAGTGGGCGGTGAATTCACCAAATTCGATTTAGAGAAAGGAGAAGTAACCGTAGATGAAGATACATGGGATATTGCTTTTAGATCAACAACCATTGCTGTAAATGGAGGTGAAGCTACAGGGACTAACGATGAACCTGATCGAAAAAGTAATGCAAGTATTGCTATTGTTAATAAAGAATTTTCAGAAGTACTTACAGCTAGTGAATTGACATTTATACAAGATTCTTCAAAAACTAGCTTTGCTATTCCAACAGGAAGCGATAGTGGCTGGTATAATTATGCCGGACCACCGACGCATTTAATTGCTCCTTTAGCAGGAAAAACATTTGTAGTTAAAACTAGCGAAGGGAATTATGCTAAAATTGAATTTTTAAGCTATTATAAAGATGGTGATACTAAAAATGATTCAAGATATTATTCATTTAATTATGCATTAAATACTACTCAAAACGATAATTCATTAAAAACTAAATAATAACAAATTCAATACTCCTTATTTGTTTTTCCAAACCCTGATCTTTGTACTTAAAGGTTGGGGTTAATTTATTTTCGAAAAAAATACTTGCTTTATGCATCTTTTTCGAAAATAATTTTTAATAAAATTATGCAGCTCCTTGTTGTGGTGCCCAATGAGAACACAACATCCCTGCAGTTGCCTTTTGCGGATTGGCACATGTACTTTTTTCAAAACGAACACAAGTAGAGCAATTTGGATCATTTTTTAGACTTGATTTCATTTCAAAGCTATCACAAGTATAATTGTTACTTACTTTTACTCCATGTACTTTGCATGTTTCTGTAGCAGATAAATTATAGCAATTTATACAGCTGTTTCCTAATCGTATTACCATGTTTTTTTGATTTTAAGTTCCTTATGCAATTACAGTTACTTGTTTATTAAAAAAAATAAATTAGAAAAAGTTAGGTTATTCTAATTTTTGATTATGTTTGTATTACTAATGCGTTAGCACAATAGAACGCATTGCCTACATAAATGAAATCTTTTTTCAGATTCGGGTTTAGGAGCATACCGAAGTCTACTCCAAAAACTGCCCTAGGGATAGGGAACCGAATTCTCAGGCTGACTTCTAATATCTTATATATTTTACGATTTAGGTCGCAATGTATTTTTATACCCTGCACAATTTTTCAGTTTAGGATGTAATTGATCCTATAATTTTTTTAAGGCTATTTAGCTCTTTTTATTACATTTTTTATTTCAATTATCATTTACTAGTACAATGAAAACTAAGTACATTGACCTAATTGAGCAAACTTTTGACTTCCCACAGGAAGAGTTTAAGCTCAACGACGACCAATTACATTTCCATGGAATTGACTTAATGGAGTTGATAAACATTTATGGAACACCATTAAAATTCACCTATTTACCAAAAATATCGGACAATATCAATCGAGCCAAAAATTGGTTTAATAAAGCTATTGAACAGCATAATTATAAAGGAACATATTATTATTGCTATTGCACCAAAAGTGCTCATTTTCAGCACATTTTGGATGAGGCTTTAAAGAACAACATACATATTGAAACCTCATCCGCTTTTGATATTGATATTGTCGAAAATTTGAAATTACAAGGAAAAATAACTAACGATACCTATATCATTTGTAACGGTTTTAAACGAGATCAATACATAAAAAATATAGCCCGACTAATCAATAATGAACATAAAAATTGTATCCCCATTATTGATAATTACGAGGAAATTAATTTAATCTGTGAGGAAACAACTAAAAATTTTGAGATCGGAATTAGAATAGCATCTGAGGAGGAACCTAAATTCGAATTTTATACCTCTAGACTGGGAATTGGCTATAAAAATATTGTTCCTTTTTACAAAGAGAGCATAAAAAATAATACACAAGTAAGCTTAAAAATGCTTCATTTTTTCATAAATACAGGCATTAAAGACAATTCCTATTATTGGAATGAATTAAGGAAATGTATGTCCGTATACGTTAAATTAAAAAAGGAATGCCCATCGCTAAATAGTCTAAACATTGGTGGCGGTTTTCCAATTAAAAATTCGCTAGCTTTTGATTACGACTACGAATATATGATTTCTGAAATTGTCAATCAAATTAAGCAATCCTGTGATGAAGCCGGAGTCGAAGTTCCTAATTTATTTACCGAATTTGGAAGTTTCACCGTTGGTGAAAGTGGCGGAGCTATATACGAGGTATTATATCAAAAACAGCAAAATGACCGCGAAAAATGGAATATGATCAACTCCTCTTTCATTACAACAATGCCCGATACTTGGGCCATAAATAAACGCTTTATAATGCTACCTATTAATCGTTGGAACGAAAATTATGAACGTGTTTTATTAGGAGGACTTACTTGTGATAGTGATGATTATTACAATTCTGAACAGCATATTAATGCCATTTATTTACCTAAATACGATAAAGAGAAACCATTATATATCGGTTTTTTTAATACCGGTGCTTATCAAGAATCTATAGGTGGTTATGGTGGGCTTCAACACTGCTTAATTCCCCAACCTAAGCATATAATAATTGATAAGGATACTAAAGGTGATATCCTAACATCTACTTTTTCCAAACAACAAACCTCAGAGGATTTATTATCCATTTTAGGATATGATTTTAAATTAAATCAAATTTCAAAAAAAAAGGAAATAGCAAAGAACAACATGTTAGATTATTCAAACACATTATAAACAATTATACTATTAATAAAATGAGTATCGCTAAAACATATGCTGGTATTCCAAAAGAATACGCAAGTTTTGATAATGCCAAAATACTATTGATTCCAGTACCTTATGATGGAACAAGTACTTGGCAAAAAGGAGCTGACAAAGGACCAGAAGCTTTTTTAGAAGCTTCCAATAACATGGAACTTTATGATATAGAAACAAACACCGAAGTATACAAAAAAGGTATTTATCTTACCGAACCGATAACAGAGAATAGTTCTCCAGAGGCTATGGTTGAAGCTGTTTATTCGTACACAAAAAAACAACTACTTACTAATAAGTTTGTCACATTATTTGGTGGTGAACATTCCATTTCCATTGGAGCTATTAGGGCTTTTAATGAAAATTTTAATGATTTAACAGTGCTTCAAATTGATGCACATGCTGATTTAAGGTCAAGCTATGAAGGCACAAAGTACAATCATGCCTGTGCCATGCACCAAGCCAACCAACAAACAAATTTAGTACAAGTAGGTATTCGTAGTATGGATAGTTCTGAACGTAACTATATAAACAAAGAAAATGTTTTTTATGCTCATGAAATGGTTACAGATGATTATTGGATGGATAATGCCATTGAATCTATGACCCAAAATGTGTATATCACTTTTGATTTAGATGCCTTTGATCCTTCAATTTTACCTGCAACAGGAACTCCAGAACCAGGGGGATTACTTTGGTATGAAACATTAGATTTTTTAAAGCAGGTTTTTGAAGAAAAAAACGTCGTGGGCTTTGATATAGTAGAACTTTGCCCTAATAAACACAGCAAAGCTTCGGATTTTTTAGCCACTAAACTTTATTATAAAATGTTGAGTTATAAATTCCTGTCTTCACATTTGGATGATGACGATCAAGACAATAAAATTATTAAAACTAAAGAGATTAAAAAGAACTTAAAATTTCAAGATGAATACGATGACTAAAGGAGCCATATCACAATTCATAGAAAAATATTACTTGCATTTTAATGCCGCAACTGTAGTTGATGCCGCTAAAGCCTATGAAAAACAATTAGCTAGTGGATCAAAAATGCTGGTTTCACTAGCAGGGGCTATGAGTACTGCCGAATTAGGTAAAATTTTCTCAGAAATGATTCGTCAAAAAAAGGTACATATTATTTCATGTACTGGCGCAAATTTAGAAGAAGATATCATGAATTTGGTGGCACATAGTCATTACAAACGAGTACCTAACTATCGTGATTTAACTCCTCAACAGGAAAGAGACTTACTAGACAAGGGATTAAATAGAGTTACCGATACTTGTATTCCAGAAGAAGAAGCATTTCGTAGGCTTCAAAAACATATTGTAAAACTTTGGAAAGAAGCTGAAGCAAATGAAGAACGATTATTCCCTCATGAATTTATGTATCGTTTGTTACTTTCGGGAGTATTAGAACAGTATTATGAAATTGATTTAAAAGATAGTTGGATGTATGCTGCTGCAGAAGAGAATTTGCCAATAGTAGTACCAGGCTGGGAAGATAGTACTATGGGGAACATTTTTGCCAGTTATGTAATGAAAGGAGAATTAAAGGCAACTACCATGAAATCAGGTATTGAATACATGACCATGCTAGCTGATTGGTATACTAATAATTCTGATAAAGGTATAGGTTTTTTTCAAATAGGAGGGGGGATTGCTGGAGATTTTCCAATCTGTGTTGTGCCAATGTTATACCAAGATATGGAACTTACAAATACTCCATTTTGGAGCTATTTTTGTCAAATAAGTGATTCCACAACAAGTTATGGTTCCTACTCGGGAGCTGTTCCTAATGAAAAAATAACTTGGGGGAAACTGGATATTGACACTCCAAAATTTATAATAGAATCAGATGCTACAATTGTAGCTCCTTTGTTATTTGCTTATCTTTTAAATATGTAAACTATGCCACGTCCAACAAACTCAAATTTAAAAAAAGTCATTGTTGACTATAAAAAATTAGCCTCTGATATTTTAGATTTATTAGTTGAAAAATATCCTGATGGATATAATGATAATGATATTATAAAATTTAAAAATGCAAAAAATGAAACCTTGGAATGTGTTGAAGTTTCTGATGAAAAAACACTTTACATGGTAAAAATAAGTGCCAGATTAGAACAAAAAATGGAAGATCATGATCTAGATAATGACTTCCTAGATGAACCTGGAACTACTGATTTTGATTACTAAATTAATCAATACTACTTTTAAAACTTAAAATATGTATACAAAAACAGTGCAAAAATCACGCTTAATGGCCATAAAAGGTGATCATATTTTGGTGCTCGAAAAAATCCAAAATAAACTAAAATACTCTTTACCTGGTGGTGTAAAAAAGAAAAATGAGACAGCCTCTGCCTCATTAAAAAGAGAAACACTTGAAGAGATAGGAGTTATCTTAGATAATAATAAATTAGAGTTCTTTACAACAGCTTTAGTTTTAAAAAATAAGGATTACATTATTAAAAATTATTATGTAATCGATGGATTTAATATTGAACCTCAAAATTTAGAACCTCATAAATTTTGTTGTATAAAATGGATACTATGGAGTGATGCTATCAAACTCCTGGATAAAACAGATAAAAAAGTAGTCGAAGAATATTTTTTTAATATACATGTGTCATTAGCAAATAAAAATCCTTTAAACTAAGTTTTAAAAGAGAGTTTACAATAAACCAAATAATATATAATTTCTTTTAGGAAAGGCATTAAATGTGTCTAGTCCCCAAAAAACAATACAGACTATTAAAGGATTAAGTTTATTATTTATAAGTTCAACGATGTTAGTTATCATTGTTGAGCTTTTTTTGTAAAAACTTGTCATTCCGGGAGATGAAAATCAGTAGTAGAAGGATTATCAGCAATTTAAAGATCTTCTTTGCAAAAATTATTAATGATACAAAATATTGTGGTAATTCTAAAATCGAATGGTATATATGAGATTTAATGTTAATTAGTTGAAATACAACTCTTTAATTTATTTAAAATTTATGTTTTTGAGATTAAAGTCTGTTAAATGTTAATTAAACTCAGTTTATTAGGGTTTAATATAACTATTTGAGTTTTTATTGTTATTTTTACATTTAAACAACACAAAATCAACTCAAAATGAAATCAAAAAAAATAGCTCATTTAAAAAAATCAAAACTTTTTTCTAAAGGTAGTTTAGGCTAACTTAAATAGAAACTCTCTTTTCGAAAGAATATAGTAATGCACTTCTTTCTAATTTTTTAATTTACACTATTAACTTATTTAAAGATGAATTAATAGTGATGTACTATAATTACATTTCTCCTATATTGACTGATAAGTAGAAAATATTGTAGACTAAAGTTGACTACCTTGAAGCAAGTCTCGGAATGTTTTATTATACAATATAGATTAAAAAAAGACTTTAGAATATCTGAAATTTGTATTCAACATTTTATTATTGATAGATTTATTAATGATTAAAAAATGAATGATATTAAATTCATGAATTTTCAAGTTTACTATAGATAGTGTTTGCTCTATTACTATTTAATAATAGACTATTCACAGATAAGGCTTAAAAAAAAGAATCCATGTATAAAGCTCACAAAGTGTTATAAATATAACACATTATACTAATTATAAATCAAACTAACTCTGTTTATACTTTTTGAATTTACTATGAAAAAATTAAAACGAAAATTTTAGTACTGTAAATAAAAAGTATAAATATTAAAATCAACATTATGACAACTCAACTTAAAACTATTGGTACCCAAAGAAAAAAACAAACTATTAAGAATGAAAGCCATTTAAAATATTTAAAATTTTCATTGATAGTATATTTATTATTTACCTATGGTAATATACTTGCACAAGGAAATCTTCCTAGTTCGATAGCTAATCAATATGCAAAAAACCGTGATCAGAGTATTTCTGATGATTTTAGTACAGTTGATTTTAATAAATGGTGCTATCGAAGAAGTAAATTAGATCCTGGAGTAGGAGAAGGAACAAAATATGTATATATCGTAGACAATAGTTACCTCTCATTAAAAGGCGATAATGCAACTAAAAAGGGTGGAGGATTAAGTGCACTGAAGAGCTCACATTTTGGATTTTATCAATTTAAATATAGAGTTGTTGGTCTTAAATCTAATGTGCATACAGCTTGGCACCCAGCTATTTGGGGTGATAAAAATAATAGTGGAACAGTTTGGAAAGCACTTAATCCTCCACGAGAACATAAAATGGAGATTGATATGGTCGAATTTTATACGCCAGCTCGATGGAATACTCATGCTATTGCAAAAAGTGAAGGTTTACGTTCGAAAAGTGGGAAACTTGTGGTAGGGAATTTTGATTTTGATAACAATTGGCGTACAATGGGCTTTGAATACCATCCTAACTACTTACAACTTTGGGAAAACAAAAATGGAAGGTGGGAAAAGATTGGAAAAACAGTGACATTTACAGATGGAGAAACAACTAATGATAATGTAAATAAAAAAAATAGAGCGCCAATTTTTAATATACTATCTAATAAATATGTATCGGCAGCGAATGATGCAAATAAAGATTCATGGTTACATATTGATTATTTTTACTATTTCCCTTATTCTCCCGGAAATGGATCAGGTGGAGGTAATTCAATTGTTACTTTGAGAAAAGGAAATGCTACTAATTATGCTTTAGATGGAGGTAATGGTGGTAGTAATAATCAGAATGTCAAGCTATGGAGTTTTAATAAAAATAATGTAAACCAGCAATGGGAAGAAATTAACAGAGGTAATGGGTATTATTCATATAAAAAAAGGAATACTAATTTCTGTATTGATGGAGGCAATGGAGGTAAAAATGGTAGTAATGTAAAACTATGGAGGTGTGATAATAATAATCAAAATCAACATTTTAAGAAAATATCTATCGGCGGCAACAAATATCGTTTAGAAAAACGAAATGCGTCTGGTTTTTCTATTGATGGTAGAAGTGGAGGAGCAAATAATCAAAATGTGCACTTGTGGGCTTCGAGTAATAACACCGGAAATCAACAGTGGATTATTTCAAGTAATAATGTAAAAGCGAATAAAGAACTTAAAAACTCAACATCTCTAGGGTTATATGCATTTCCTAATCCAACCTCAGGAATTGTAAAAATTAATACAGATGATAATTTGAATATGCTTCCTACCCAAGTAAGTGTATATTCCTTTGTAGGAAGCTTAGTAGGTAGTTATGAGAATACAGATACAATAGATTTATCTGGTTTAGCTGAGGGTAACTATTTTTTAGTTATTAATTTAGAGGACATCACAACAAAAACTAAGAAAAAGCAAATAATTAAAGTATTGAAAAAATAACTTTCCTATACATAAAGCGGGTTAAACCCGCTTTATGTTAATGGTATTTTAATTGTATAATGTTGTACATAGCATTATATCATTTCGGAGATTCATGATGGATTAAAAAGTTATCTATACGATCCTAAAAATTCATTTGATGGATTTTAAGATGCTCAACAATGGATAATAGGATTTTCATTTAAATATTTCACATAAATGCATTAAGATAGTGTTAATTGAACTACTTAATACATTTTGCTATAAGTTACTATGCAACTTTTATAGTCATAAATTTTAATTTCTAATCCTTTTTCAGTTGTAGTTTTGTAACCCAAAGTAAAGTGTTTTTTTTTAAATATTCATTGATTACTGTATTGATATTTTAGCGTTGTAAGTAAAGATTTTGATATCACACTATCCATTTTTTAATTAATTTGATGAAGTACAGGTCATATTATAATCCAACACTCTAGATACAAAAAGAAGTACTTAAAATACAATTAATTTATTATAAGTAGGTTATGTAGTTAAAGAGACTGTAATTTTATAAAATTACGCAAAAAAAGTAGTGCACTTCAAGGCTCAAGTCAAAAACTTGGGGAGAAATGTATCTTTGTAGTTAAAAACAGATCACTTGAATATAGAATTAGCCCGTTATTTTTTACC
>CANMLG010000067.1 GCA_947498765.1 uncultured Aquimarina sp. | reverse complement strand
AACCTCTAACCTCTAACCTCTAACCTCTAACCTCTAACCTCTAACCTCTAACCTCTAACCTCTAACCTCTAACCTCTAACCTCTTTATGATTTATCCCCACCTAATCCCATTTGCTCTTTTAGCTTAGCTAGACTGTCATCGGCACTCGTTTTATCCGAGTCCAAAGCTTTGTCAATTTCATCATCAATGCTACGACCAGAATCTGCAATATCACCATAAGCTTCAGCCAAGGCTTCATCTTGCTGGACCTTTTCTTTCATACGTTCCAACATTGATACGGTGCTAGAGCTATCAATCTCGGCCATTTGTTTGTTTAGGTTTTTTGTAGCGTTAGAAACTTTAACACGAGCTTTAAGGGTTTTTAATTCATTTTCCCACTTGCTAATGTTTTGTTTAATTTCCTGTACACTACGTTCTAATTGCGCTACAGAGCTGTCAAATTTGTCAGAATCCGCTTTGCTACGGGTTTCTTGTGTGGTAGCTTCTTCCTTTTTAATTAAGGCTTCTTTAGCTAATCGATCCGCTTCTTCTGCTTTAATATCACCAGATTGTGCTTTTTTAAGAATAAGCATCGCTTTTTTCTGGTAATCTTCAGCTTTAGCGGCAAACTCTTCGGTCTCATTTTTAGCTCTAATAGCTAAAGCCTTAACTTGTGCTAATGACTCTAAACTTTTGGTTAAATCCCCTTTCATATCTCTAATGCCTTGTTCGGTTAATTTGATTGGGTCTTCGATACTGTCTAGTGCCGAATTTGCTTGGGCTTCTCCTATTTTAAATAATCTTTTGAAAAAATTCATAATCTTAATACTTTGAAAAATTAATAATTTGTTGTGAGTATTCACTCAATAATAATCCTAGAGAATTTAGACTAGCTTCTAGTTCATTTAAGTCTAAATTTTCAATTTGAAGGGTGTCTCTAAAAATGACCCTCTCGCCTGATTCATCTAAAACAAAGGCGCCATGCACCATGTCTCTGTTTTTTTGAAGCAGACTCTTGTATATTTCTGCATTGTTGTTTTTAATATCAAAAATGTGTTGTTCAATAATCAGAATTGGCGAGGCTATCCCAAGGATAAGGTTTTTAATACCTTCACTTTCTTTACTTATCATAATGATATTATCAGTTTTACTTTCGTGAGAAATATCAAATTTAAGTTCAAAAAGATAGTCTTTAACCATTTGAAAATGTTCGTTCATAGCTGCTTGTTTATGTTGGTTTTAAGTATAATTGTACTAGTATCAATAATACGAAAACTTAGTTCATTATTTATTGTGTTAGGGTTTAAAAATGGATAAAATAGGTTGCATTATTTATAAATTAAGTTGCTAAAAATTTTAGTTTTTTTGTGATATTACTAATTTACATACCTAAAATACTATTAATATTAGTTGTATTGTGGTATATTAGCTAATAATATTAGTGTAAATATACAATCATATTTTATATTTGCAAATTAAATTAGCAATAAATGTCATTTTTTGGAAAAAATATTAAAAAAATACGAAGCGTTAAAAGTTTGAGTCAGCAGGCTTTTGCGGAGTTATTCGACTTAAAAAGAGGGACTCTGGGGGCGTATGAGGAAGGGAGAAGTGAACCTAAAATTGAAACTATTTTAAAAATAGCTAATTATTTTAGCATATCATTAGAAAGTTTGTTGACTAGTGAGCTTACGGTAAATGAATTGCTAAAATTTAAAGGAGATATTACCACCGATGTAAAAGATGATAAAAAAGAACAATTTGCTCAAATACCTTGTATCACTGATGTTAATGTAGATGCCTATATCGAGTTTTATAATAAAGATAAATTTATTAACGAACTTCCAGTAATCCAATTACCAGTAAATACTGAAAAAGAATTTAGAGGCTATACGGTATCTAATTTAGAAATGACCAATCATGATAATGGGTTTTATCCAAAAGATGTGGTAATTGGAGAAAGAGTGCCAAGTAATGTGATTAAAAAATTGAATAATGGAACTTTAGTTTTTGTGTTAGTCAATGAAGAGTTGATATTTAGAAGACTATATGTAATTAAAAATAAGGTAGTGCTCCGAGCTGATCATAAAAATATCGAAGATGAAAGCTTTTTAATTTCTGACATTAAAGAATTATGGCGTGTGCGTTATGTGTTTTGCCGAAGAATTCCAGAATTTACAGATGGAGTCGAAGATAAGTTGTCTAAAATCGAATTAGAGATTAGTAAAATGAAGGAACGATTGGGTTAGTGATTGTTTTTTTTATCAAGAAAATCTAGTAAAAAACGTTTTGCTTTAAGTGGTTTCTTTTTCCAAAAACTATAATGTAATGGTAAGCATTGAATTCCAGTTCTGGCTAAAGTTTTGTAACGTTCTAAAGAAAAAGCTTCAGTAAATTCTCCTGGGTACCCAATTAGATCAATAAAATATTTTTTATCATTATGTATTACTAATAAATCTAAAACAGAACCCGCAACTGGATATCCGCTAATGCATTTGTATATGTTTTCATTTTCAATGACTTCAGATACTTCTTTTTGGAAGTTGTCTTGAATTTGGGCTTTATTTTTTTGATAAGTAAAGTTTTGAATAAAATTTAAATATTGCGCTAATAAAGAATCTTGTTTGATGTCCTTATTGGTAATTGAGGTAAAAACGTATTGTTTTGATTTTGCTCTTGTAATACCAACGTTAAGCACTTCGGGTTTATTTGCGTGTATAAAAGCAGAATGATGTGTGTTTTTGCATACCACTGTAGAAAGTAAAATAATCTCGCGTTCATTTCCTTGAAACTGGTACGGAGTACCACATAAAATTGAATGTTTTTTAATTATTTCAAGTGGATATTTTTTTCGAATTAAAGTATTTATATGAGTAGCTTGGTTGCTAAACAAAGAAATAATTCCAAGACTAGGTGCATTTTTTATTTCTTTATATTTTTTTATGATTGAGTCAATCTTTTCAATAATGGTATCAGCTTCAATTTTATTTATCCCTTTTTCGTCTCGATTACCATTAACATAGTGATATTCTACTTGCGAATGAGTAGTGTATTCAGGAGTTGATTTTATTATTTCTAGTTGATTATCGTAAAATTGCTCGTTGCTAAATTGTATTAAAGATGGAGTAGATCGGAAATGTTCTCTTAAAAATGAAATTTGGTCTTGATGTGCTATTTTACTAATAAATAGGTCAAGGATACTACGATTCCTATAGTCAAAAAACTTTTCATTGGGTAAGTTATATTTGTCTAATAAGTTTATTTGTTGGTTTTTAGATACAAAAGAATAATGTTTTAATTGATTTGGGTCTCCAGCGATAACTACTTGTTTGGCTCTGTAAATTGCAGGTAGCGCTGAAGCTATATCACATTGAGTAGCTTCATCTATAATAACTAAATCAAAAAGTTCTTTTTGTAATGGTACTACACCATTTAATTCTGATAAATGAGCTAACCAAATTGGAAATATTTTTAGAATATTTGAATAGTCTACTTTAGCAATTTCTTCTTTGTATTCAGAAAACGTACTACTTAATAAGGCATCTTGATAGTGAGAAAGATCTTTTCGGTGACTTAAGGCGTTCCTTTGTATATTTTGCTTTATCTCGTTTTGAATAAATTTTAATACATTTTTATTTAAAGCATGACTATAATTTTCTATATCAAAAAAATAATCCCAAAATGTTTCGTCTAAGTCATAAGCATGCTTTAAAAAAAAGTGATGGAGGTGTTCTTTAAAGCTTTTGTCTTTTTTAAAGTGTAGCTCGTTTATTTTAAGTTCTGTTGTTATTTTTTCTTTAAAATCTGCTTCGGATTTATCTAGTCTAGAAAATAGAGCTTCAATATAATTAAGAGATAAAGAGTTGTTATCGTGAGAGACTATGCCACTTAAATGTCTTCTTACTTTTGCTTTTAAACTTTTTTTGTAACTAAATCCACTAGTGTGTATTAAATGGTTTTTTAAATGAAATTCTTTGTTAATAATTGAACGCAACACTTCTACTGCAGCTTTTGTTTTGGAAACGACAAGTATTGATTTTTCATTTAAAACAGCGTCGGCTACAATATTACTTATGGTATATGATTTTCCTGTGCCAGGTGGTCCTATAATAACAGAATTAGTATAGGTGTAAGAATTTTTTAAGGCTTTGTATTGATTTGTGTTTAGTTTTGATTTTAGAAAACTAGTTTTAAATTTATTATGAGAAGTTTTAAGTTCGAGTAATTCATTTAATGAAGTGTTAAATTCATTTTGATCGGCAATAGATTTTAAATCAATAAGTACTTTTTGGGAAGCATTTGTTTTATTTACTAAAACACTTCCTGCTGCAGGAATTATTTTAAAATCAGTTATTTTTTGTTGTTCAGAAATAAAGTGTTTTTTTATTTGAGATTCTTTCCAAACTTTTGGATAAATAGATAAATCAGTAGTATCAATATTGCTAAAGGTATTTTCTAATAACTGAATAAGTCCAAAGGCATTAGATTGTTCTACGGAAAAATAATCAACACATTTTTTGATGAAGTCATCTTTAGATTCTTGATTTTTTTTTAATTGAAGTCCTTTAATTGCTTGTTGGTTAATGATTATTTCTTGAGTGTTTATTCTAATAAAAGTATCATTATCCTCGTTTTCGAGTGAGGCAGGGAATAAAACTAAAGGAGCGCAGAGTCGTTTATCTTTAATTTTTGGATTATCGTTTTTTCCTAAAATAAAGAAAGCTCCGTAATATAATTGCTTGTCTAAAGCATATAGCGATATCTCTTTTTTTAAATCATCAATTTTTTTTGTGAAATATGGTGCATAAGATAATTTGCCACTCAGTAACTCTTCTTGTTCATTAGCAAACCATTTATATTTGTATTTAATGGATAAAATATTATCCAATGTAAATGCGCTATAGTCTAATTGGTAACAATCTTTAAAATAGTTAAAGAAGTTTTGAGGTATAATTTTTTTCACAAGGTGAAAATCGTAAAATAATTAATATAAAAAAAGCCATACTGAATTAATAGTATGACTTTTAGGTATTTTAAAATTAAAAGGCTTAGTTGGATGTGGAAGTAACTTGATTTAAGTTAGTTCCTCTGGTAAGTAAAAATTCACCCATTTCAAGTTTTAGGGCAAGTTCATTTTTTGTTGACTTTAAAATAGTAAACTCTGATATTGAACCTAAATCATTGGTAATCATTATTTTTTTGGATTCTTTGCCTAGTTTCCATTTCCCTGTACCGGCTTCATCCATAATATGAGATTCAAATTGACCATCCGCTCTAAAAATAAAGGTACATTTGTCCATAATTTCTGCATTCATATATTCCAAACCAGCTTTGTCAAGATTTTCTTTGTTGTAGGTACCTTTAAAAACCCATTGACCTATAATAGCTTCTTCTTTTTGAGCAAGCATGGTTAGACTAATAAAAGTGAATAGTAATAGTGTAATAGTTTTCATGTTTAGTTATTTTGATTAGCTGTTTGTAAAATAGAATTTTTGTAGTATTTAACTTTCTTTATTTTGTCTAAAAATAATGAAATCAATTGATTAATTAATTGATTTTTTTGAATGTTATTAACAATTATGTAATCTTTTTCTTTCGCGAATGATATACTGTTGTTTTTTGAGTAGGTTTTTTAATAAAAAAAAGACCACCCAATAGGTGGTCTTTAATAGTAAACTGTAAAGCAATTAATGTTACATTAATGTAATAGGGAATTCGACAATAGTGTTGTCCCATCCCATTTTTAAATGAATAAGATGTTCACTTTTCTTGTACATGCTAATCGAAAAAGCTTCAATTTCGTTATTGGTAGTACTTGTATTTGCTTTTACTTCACTTAAATTTTTGCTTTTATCATAGGTATAAACTCCCCACATATCGGTAGTGCTGTTGATATAAAGTGTCCAGTTGTCTTTTGTGGGTAATATAGCAAATGAATAATTTCCAGGGGCTAGTTTTTTACCTCCTATTTCGGCAGGTACATTTAAAATAAGCTCAGGTATTTCATTAGCACCTGCTCTCCATAACTTGTCGTAAGGGACTAGATTTCCAAAAATTTTACGTCCTTTTTTTTGGGGTCTAGAATAAAGTATTTTGATTTTAGGAGTTAAAGCTTCAACTTTTTCAGGAGTAGATTCAAAAAAACGTTGTGCTGCTTTGGTAGGATAATAAGTAGCATCCATTGGACTTGGATCTATTTTTGCAAAATCTTGAGCAAATAATGAGGCGCTTGCTGTAAATAAAGCGAGTAGTATAAAGTGTTTTTTCATTGGTGTATTTTTAGTTTAAAAAATAAGACTCAAAAAAATAGGATTTATTACAACTAGATAAATAATTTTAAGTTTGTTTTAACTTATGTTGATCGAAACCACAAAGCCCTCGTGATTACGAACGTTAAATACCGTATTATCTTCAAAAATTAGATATTGTCCTTTAATTCCTTTTAGTTTACCTGTATATTCAGGTGTTTTTTCTAAGTTTAATGATTTTACTTTTTCTGGATATTCAAGTACGGGAAAATTTATGATTGTTTCTTTGTTATTTTCAATAAAATAAGGGATTGCTTCCTCTGGGATGTATTGTTTTAAGTTAGTCTTAGCATCTTCTAAGGTTTCGTTTGTTATTGTATTGGTTAGCATTTTACGCCAATTGGTTTTATCGGCAATATGTTCTTTTAAGGCAATTTCGGTAATACCGGCTAAATACCTGTTGGGTACTTCAACAATTTCAATAGCTTCGTGAGCGCCTTGATCAATCCAGCGAGTAGGTACTTGAGTTTTTCTAGTAACGCCTACTTTTATGTTGCTTGAGTTGGCTAGGTAAACAACATGGGGTTGTAATTGTGCCTTTTTTTCATAAGCTAAATCTCGATCTTCGATATCTAAATGCGCTTTACTTAACTCGGGACGCATAATCCAGTCGCCAGCATTTGGTAATTTGTAAAAATCATCATAACAAAAGCCTTGTCTAAAAATTTTTTTATTCTGGCCACAGCCCAAACATTCGTAACCGGAAAATTGTATCGTGAGTGTTTTGTTAAGTAATTGATTTATGTGGATAAAATGTGATTTAAATACCAAGTAATAATTTATAGGATTGGTATGCTCTGTTTGCATTTTTGTTAAAACCCCAGCGTATTGCATAAATTGTAGTTAATTTTTTGTTGATTTTTATTATTTTAGGATTTCGTAAATAAAAGAGATTTATCTTTTTTTACTGCAAAATAAATTGATTTTTTGGATAAATTATTTGCTGATTATCAATGTGTTTTGCGGAAATGATTTTTAGTTTTTTTAAATTAAAAATTATTTCATTAGCATACTAAATAATTAATAGTGTAAATATAGATATTAAAAATGCCATTTCCTTTAGTAAATTCAATAGCTAGTTGGTTTTTAAAAAAAAGAATTCACCAAATGGAGTTATTTTTAAAATACCCCAATGAGGTGCAACATGAGCTACTGTTTAACTTGCTCAGAACTGCTAAAAACACCGAATTCGGTAAAGCATACGAATTTGAAACAATAAAAAGTTATAAGGAATTTACTCAACGAGTTCCTATTCGGAATTACGAAGCAGTGGAGCCTTTTATTACTCGTTCTCGTATGGGGGAATCCAATATATTTTGGCCATCGGAAATTAAGTGGTTTGCCAAATCAAGCGGAACAACTAATGCGCAAAGTAAATTTATACCAGTGAGTTCACAATCATTGGAAGATTGTCATTATGCAGCTAGTAAAGATTTGTTGTGTGTGTATTTGAATAATAATGAAGGTTCGGAATTGTTTAAAGGAAAAGGTTTACGTTTAGGGGGGAGCAAGCAATTGTATGAACAAAATGGTACTTTTTATGGAGATTTATCAGCTATTTTAATTGATAATATGCCCTTTTGGGCAGAATTTAGTTCTACTCCATCAAATCAGGTATCACTAATGAGTGATTGGGAAATAAAAATGAAAGCTATTGTAGCTGAAACACTTTCTGATAATGTGACTAGTTTGGCGGGAGTACCTTCATGGATGTTGGTATTACTTAATGAGGTAATGGCGCAGAAAGGGGTAGATAATTTAACGGAAGTCTGGAAAAATTTAGAAGTTTATTTTCATGGAGGTGTAAGTTTTACGCCTTATAAAGAGCAATACAAAAAAATAATGCCGTCAAACTTTAAGTATTATGAAATTTTTAATGCCTCGGAAGGATTTTTTGCTCTGCAGGATCAAAATAATAGTAGTGAATTATTGTTGATGTTGGATTATGGTATTTTTTACGAATTTATTGATATGGATACCTATCATTCTGAAAACCCTAAAGTGATTCCGTTAAGCGAGGTAAGCTTAGGAAAAAATTATGCTATAATTATTACTACTAATGCGGGTTTATGGCGCTACAAAGTGGGAGATACGATCCGATTTACTAATTTAAGTCCTTATCGTATAAAGGTGACTGGGCGTACTAAGCATTTTATTAATGTGTTTGGGGAAGAGCTGATTATTGAAAATACTGAAGAGGCCTTAAGTAAAGTCTGTGCTCAAACAGGAGCAGAGGTAAGGGATTATAGTGTGGCTCCTATTTTTATGGAAGGGAATGAAAAGGGAGCACATGAGTGGATGGTAGAGTTTAAAAAATTTCCTCAGGACGTGAATCTATTTTCAACACTTTTAGATAAGGAATTACAGTACTTGAATAGTGATTATGAGGCTAAAAGGAATCAAAATATTACACTTAATCCGTTGGTTTTTAATGTGGCTAGATCTGGCTTGTTTTACGACTGGTTAAAATCGAAAAACAAGTTGGGAGGGCAGCATAAAGTGCCTAGATTGTCTAATTCAAGGGCTTATTTAGATGAGTTAATAAATTGCAATAGAGTTAGTTAGATTTTTTATTATACTCTTTTTTTAAATCCTCTAAAATTGTGTATTTCATCGAATTTATAATTATTTATATCTAAAACAATAGTTTTAATATCATTTTATGTAAAGTGCAGCGTTATCTTGCTGTAAATAATAATACATTTAATGAAGAAACTTTTTGCCATAGCATTTTTACTTATCGGAGCCTCAGTTTCGGCAAAAGTTGTTCCTGTAAAAAAGGCACCTACATTAAAAATTAAGCGTATTGTTAAAACGATACCTAACACTAAAATGAAGACACCTAAAGCTTCTATTAAAAGGTTTACAAAAAAGATAGATTCTGATTCTTTTGAAAATAGAGATACTTCAATGAATATTCAATTAACTTACATGATTGACTTGAGTAAGTAAACCTAATTATTGTTTGTTTTCTTTGTATTTGCGCTCAATAGCTTTTGATATTAATAATATGCTAACTAGTATAATAACGCATAAAGCTGCAAGTATAGCAATGAATGCTACTTTGCTTTCTTCGGAAAAAGGAGCGTTAAAATCAATTTGAGACACATTAAATCCTGTCATAATTGTGGCTATAACTAGTAATATGTAAAGGAAGTATTTCATGATTGCTTATTTTATGCAAAAATACTTAATAAAAATATAGTGTTTTTTATAAAACTAGAAATTAGTTGTTTTAATTTTGCTCCTAGCTAATTTATAATTTCATAGTATGTTTCAATTAGGGAAAACACTAGTTTCTGAAGATATTATAGAAAAAGATTTTGTGTGTAACCTTTCTACTTGTAAAGGGGCTTGTTGTATCGACGGTGATGCTGGAGCACCTTTGGAAGAAGAAGAAGTACAAATTCTTAAAGACATTTACCCAAAAGTAAAACCTTTTATGCGCCCCGAAGGAATAAAAGCTGTAGAGGCACAAGGAACATCAATTGTTACTAATGATAATGACTTAGAAACTCCATTAATAAACGATGCAGATTGTGCGTATGTAACTTTTAATGAAAAGGGAACAGCTCTATGTGCTATTGAAGAGGCGTATAATAAAGGGGATATTGATTGGAAAAAACCTATTTCGTGTCATTTATATCCTATTAGGGTGCAGGACTATTCTGAATTTTCAGCAGTTAACTATCATAGGTGGAGTATTTGTGATGATGCTTGCACTTTGGGAGCCGAATTGCAAGTGCCCATTTATAAATTTGTGAAAGAAGCATTAGTCAGGAAATTTGGTCAAGATTGGTATACTGAATTAGAAAAAGTGGCGGCGTCTCAAAAAAAATAATTCAAAATTAATTCAAAGAGTTTTCAACAGTTTTTAACAACTTTTTATCGGATTAAAATAACGGAAAGTTTTACTGCTAAATCCTTAGAAAACCTAGGTTTTTGATAGTTATAAACAGAGTGTTTGTAACTTTTTTTAATTTACTTAAACTTGCTGTATTACTTGTGTTTATAGGGGTTTTGTTAGTTTTTGGTGTTTTTTGAGAAATGAACAGGTTGTTAAAAACTTATTGCTCAAATTGAAAAAATTAACATCTGTAAAGCTAGTTTTTTTACATCTTTGTAGTACACAACTCAACAATTCATTTTCATCATAAACACGTAAGCAATGAGTACTTTAGTAGAACCAATTTTAAAAGAAAATCCAAACAGATTTGTAATATTTCCTATTCAGCATAACGATTTATGGGATTGGTACAAAAAAATGGAAGCTTGTTTTTGGACTGCTGAAGAAATTGATTTACACCAAGATCTTACCGATTGGCAAACTAAATTGACCGATGATGAGCGTTATTTTATCAAACATATTTTAGCTTTTTTTGCAGCTAGTGATGGTATAGTAAATCATAATATTGGTGAAAATTTTGTGAATGAAGTTCAGTATCCGGAAGCAATGTTTGTGTATACATTTCAAATGATGATTGAAAATATTCATTCGGAAACATACTCGTTGCTGATTGATACGTATGTGAAAGATGAGGTGGAAAAGGATAAGTTATTTAGAGCACTTGAAGAGTTTCCTGCGATCAAAAAGAAAGCAGATTGGGCTTTAAATTGGGCTACATCTGATTCTTTTGCAGAACGTTTAATCGCATTTGCTGCTGTGGAAGGTGTGTTCTTTTCAGGAGCATTTTGTTCTATCTTTTGGTTAAAAAAACGTGGTTTAATGCCCGGCTTAACTTTTTCTAATGAATTAATTTCTCGTGATGAAGGTATGCATACTGAATTTGCTGTACACTTGCACAACAAACACTTAGTAAATAAAGTGCCGGAAAAACGCATTAAAGAAATTATTCTTGGAGCTTTAGAAGTAGAAAAAGTATTTATTACAGAATCTTTACCTGTAAGTCTTATAGGGATGAATGCTAAGTTAATGACTCAATATTTAGAGTTTGTTACCGATCGTTTGCTTTCAGAATTAGGGTGTAGTAAAGAATTTAATACTTCAAATCCATTTGACTTTATGGATATGATTGGTATGGAAGGAAAAACAAATTTCTTTGAAAAACGTGTTTCTGAATACCAAAAAGCAGGAGTATTAAATAAAGATAAAGACGCTGAGAAAATTAGTTTCGACGCCGATTTTTAAAAAAATAAAATTCCCCCTTTGGTGTGTTTTTTGATACACCAGTAGTATAATATAAATCATCAAACTCAGCTTTCATTGAAAGAAGTGGGATAGGAAACAAACCCCTTATTTCTAGCAAAAGCTAAAACAAAAAATCTAGCAGTATGTTTGTAGTAAAAAGAGACGGAAGAAAAGAGCCGATAATGTTTGACAAAATCACCGCGCGTGTACGTCAAATGTGTTACGGACTTAACGAATTAGTTGACCCTGTAAAGGTAGCCATGCGGGTTATTGAAGGATTGTATGATGGTGTTACTACAAGTGAATTAGATAATCTAGCGGCTGAAATTGCAGCCACTATGACTATAGCGCATCCAGATTATGCACAGTTAGCGGCACGTATATCGGTATCAAACTTGCACAAAAACACAAAAAAGACTTTTTCGGAAGTAGTAAAAGATTTGTATGAATATGTGAATCCAAGAACGGGGAAAGATGCTGCTTTGATTGCAGATGATGTGTATAAAGTAGTTATGGAAAATAAAGAGAAGCTAGACTCTACTATTATCTATAACCGTGATTTTAGTTATGATTATTTTGGATTTAAAACATTAGAGCGTTCCTATTTACTAAAATTAAATGGAAAAATAGCAGAACGCCCTCAGCATATGCTAATGCGTGTGTCCATAGGGATACATATCGATGACTTAGATGCTGCTATTGAAACGTATGAGTTGATGTCTAAAAAATTCTTTACGCATGCAACACCTACACTATTCAATTCAGGTACACCAAAGCCACAAATGTCATCATGCTTTTTATTAACAATGCAAGATGATAGTATTGATGGAATTTATGACACTTTAAAGCAAACGGCTAAAATTTCACAATCAGCAGGAGGTATTGGTTTATCTATTCATAATATTAGAGCAACGGGATCTTACATTTCTGGAACTAATGGAACATCAAATGGAATTGTTCCTATGTTACGTGTATTTAATGATACGGCACGTTATGTAGATCAAGGTGGAGGAAAACGAAAAGGCTCTTTTGCCATTTACATGGAGCCTTGGCATGCTGATATTTTTGATTTTTTAGAATTACGTAAAAATCATGGTAAAGAAGAAATGCGAGCGCGCGATTTGTTTTATGCGATGTGGATTTCTGATTTATTTATGAAACGTGTTGAGGCAGACGAAGATTGGACCTTAATGTGTCCGCATGAATGTCCAGGTTTATACGATGTGCATAGTGAAGAATTTGAATCACTATACACACGCTATGAAGCTGAAGGTAAAGGGCGAAAAACAGTAAAAGCACGTGAAGTATGGGAAAAGGTATTGGAGTCTCAAATTGAAACGGGAACACCATATATGTTATATAAGGATGCCGCAAACCGTAAATCAAATCAAAAGAATTTAGGAACTATCCGTTCTTCAAACTTGTGTACCGAAATTATGGAATACACAAGCCCCGATGAAATTGCGGTATGTAATTTAGCATCAATTGCCTTACCAATGTTTGTTAAAGGAGGTAAATTTGATCATGATGAATTATTTAAGGTAACTAAACGTGTTACTAAAAACTTAAATAAAGTAATTGACCGTAATTATTACCCAGTAAAACAAGCAGAAAATTCAAATATGCGTCATCGCCCTGTAGGCTTGGGAATCCAAGGATTAGCAGATACATTTATTATGTTGCGTATGCCTTTTACTAGTGATGAAGCAAAGAAATTGAATGAAGAGATTTTTGAAACCATGTATTTTGCAGCAGTAACCGCTTCAAATGAATTGGCTGAAATTGAAGGGCCATATGAATCTTATGAAGGTTCTCCAATTTCGCAAGGAGAATTTCAATTCAATTTATGGGGAATCAAAGATGAAGAACTTAGTGGTCGATGGGATTGGAAAGCTTTGCGTAAAAAGATTGAAAAATCCGGAGTGCGTAATTCTCTACTAATGGCTCCAATGCCAACAGCATCTACATCACAAATTTTAGGAAATAACGAAGCTTTTGAGCCTTACACAAGTAATATTTACACCCGCCGTGTACTTTCAGGTGAATTTATTGTAGTAAATAAACACTTATTGCATGATTTAGTGGAGTTAGGCTTATGGAATGATGACCTTAAAGATGCTATTATGCGGGCGAATGGTTCTATTCAAAATATTGATGGAATGCCTCAAAACTTAAAAGACTTATACAAAACAGTATGGGAGTTAAGTATGAAGGATATTATTGACATGTCGCGTCATAGAGGGTATTTTATTGATCAATCTCAGTCGTTAAATTTGTTTATGGAAGGAGCAACAATGTCTAAATTAACATCAATGCACTTTTATGCTTGGAAGAGTGGTTTAAAAACCGGAATGTATTACTTGCGTACCAAGTCTGCAGTTGATGCCATTAAGTTTACATTAAAAACAAATAGCGAAGTAGAAAAGCCAAGTGTGGATGCTTCAGTAGATGCTTCGTTACCAAAAGCGAAAGAGAAAAAAGTAATCACACCAGTTTCAACCGAAGGAAGTTTAAGTCCCGACGAGTTAAGGTCTATTATAGCGCAAAGTAAAGCTGGAGAAGGTGATGATTGTTTAATGTGTGGATCGTAAATTAGAGTTTTAAATAATTTATTTGTTATAAATAAAAAATCCCATTCAAAATAATTTTTGAATGGGATTTTTGTGTAAAGTAGTAGTTCTTTTTTAGTCACAATATTCTAAATCACAGCTTGGATTATCTTTAAATATTTTTAGGATTTGCTCTAGTTTTGATGTTTTACTCAAGCTTGAATTGTTGTTAATAGTATTAATTCTGGTTTGAAAAGTTTCACATTGGTTACTACAGTCTTCTGGTAAAGTAAGATTGCAGCATCCAGAAGTATCAAAAACTATATTCTGATCAAAAAAAGACTGAATAGTCTCACAAACTCTAGGGCCTCCTACGTTGTTAAAATAATTGTAAACTATTTGTTGTTTTTCAGAACAATAAGACTCTAAGCCGTATGCGAGATTAGCAGGATTGCTATAAAGTGTGACTCCTCCAGCTGGAAAGCTAGGGTGAGTTCCTCCATTAACTATTGTTAGTTGACCACCACGATTGTTTACCACTATAGAAGCAGCAGCAGAAGGAAATGCGCTTATCGATGCTCCTTGACCAGGTATGTTATTTAAAATATTACAACTATTATCCCATTTTACTCTAATTCGTTGAGGAGCTAAACTACGTGTAAATATTTTTTTATAAGAACTATTATTACTTTCAAAAACTCCACCAGTAATAAAAATGTGAATATAAGGTCTCAGTTCTTTAGCAAATGAAGGTATTTCAATATTGTAATTTTGTGTTGCTCCAGGCGTTGCGTTTGAACCAGTAATTTTTGAATTGTCTTGAGCTTGGATCTGACTAAAAGACAATAGCATCAAAATAGAGGTAATGAATAGCGTAAATGTAAATTTTTTTTGTTTCATTTTTTTGTTTTTAAATAATTAAAAAGTTGATTTGTATAAAACTATACAAATATTTAATTGCTTAGAAGTGTGTCGTTTGTTAATAAAAACTTAATGTAATTTTTAAGGTTAAAGAGGGTGATTTGTTAGGTGAAATAAATAGTAATTATTGGTAATATGGGTACTTACCTTTTGGTAGGAAATGAAGCTATAAAGACATATTCGATAGCTTGTTTTTTATTTGTAAATAAAATGTTAATTTCTGGATTGTAAGGTTTAATTGTCATTTATCGAGTTTGAAATATTGATTTTTAATAGTCAATTAAATAGATACTATTGACTGAGAAAGTATTTAAATAATAATCAGGCTCACTTTGCGATTAAAGTTTATTTTTGATTCGAAATACAAATAGATAAAATCTATAGAATAAATGATGAATTGGGAACAGCTCCTGTCGTTAAAAAGACAAGGAGATAAAAACAAACGTTTACGAAAAGAACAAGACGAAACACGATTAGGCTTTGAAGTAGATTATGACCGAATTATTTTTTCGTCAGCATTCCGAAGTTTACAAGACAAAACACAAGTAGTTCCTCTGTCAAAAACAAGTTTTGTACATACACGCCTAACGCATAGTTTAGAAGTTTCGGTAGTGGGAAGATCCTTGGGAAGAATCGTTGGTAAAAAAATTTTAGAAAAGTACCCATCCTTAAAAACCATACATGGTTATCATTTTAACGATTTTGGAGCCATTGTAGCAGCTGCAGCACTTTCACATGATATAGGGAATCCTCCATTTGGACATTCAGGCGAAAAAGCCATTGGTGAATATTTTAAATCAGGTAAAGGAAAGCAATATCAAGGCCAACTTACGCCAAAGCAATATGCAGATTTGGTACTGTTTGAAGGGAATGCTAATGGATTCAAAATTTTAAATGAAAATAGACAAGGAGTTGAAGGAGGTTTAAGGTTGTCTTATGCTACATTAGGAGCCTTCTTAAAATACCCTAAGCCATCACTTCCGCAGAAGCCGACAACCAATATTGTGCACAAAAAATATGGGTATTTCCAGAGTGAAGCTGCTTTTTTTAAAGATTTAGTTAATGAGTTAGGAATGTTATCTAATGAAATAGATGGCGAAATTTGTTATTACCGTCACCCCTTAACTTTTTTAGTTGAAGCTGCAGATGATATTTGTTATACCATTATTGACTTTGAAGATGGAATTAATCTAGGGCTTGTAGATGAGGATTATGCATTGGAATATTTGATAAAATTAGTAAAGGATAGCATAAATACTAAAAAATATCAAGCATTAACAACAACAGCAGAACGATTAAGTTATTTAAGGGCACTAGCCATAGGGGCATTAATTAATGAAGCAGCTGCTATTTTTTTAGAAAATGAAGCAGCTATTCTATCGGGTACATTTACTACGGATTTATTAAATAAAAGTAAGTATAGTGCTCAAATAAAAGATATAATTAAAATTAGTGTTGAAAAAATTTATCAAAGTAATGAAGTAGTAGAAAAAGAAATTGCAGGATATCAAATTTTAAATACATTATTAGATACTTATTGTATAGCCACTCAAAATTATCATACTCAAAACCAAACAGCATATGATAAATTAATACTAAAAGCCGAAGGAGCTTTTTTCGATTATAAAAATGAGGATGTATATTTGCGTTTAATAAGTATAAGTCAATATGTAGCAAGTTTAACAGATGGGAGCGCGTTAGAAAAATTTAAAAAAGTAAAAGGTTTAAGTGTGTAGCCTTAGTGTGTAAGCAGTTTGTATAGCTATAATATCAAATTAGTAGTATAGTTATTTAATTTAGAAATAGCGGATAGCTGAAAAATGATATAAAAGTGTGAATTATGGAAAGGGAAAATCAGTACTCAAAGTATTATAAAAATCATACCAACAAAGAATTAAAGAAAGTTGTTGAGCAAATAGATGATTATCATGATGAAGCTAGGTTGGCTGCTTATTTGGAATTAGAAAGTAGAGGAGAAATACTTTTATCGGAAGAGTTAGCTGAAATGAAAGCCATCAAAAATCGTTTGATAGCAATAGAAAAAAAGTTAATTAATGAAAAAGAGCAAAAGGAGGCTGTGGATCAGTTACAAAATCAGACAAAACTCCCTCATTTATACTCGCCAACAGCAATTTTAGGATTTACAATTATTTTTTCTGTATTATTTGGAGGCATTTTAATGTTTCTTAACCTTCGTAAGCTAAATAAAAAAGCAATAGCAATTACTGTATTATTCATAAGTGTTGGGTTTATGATATTGGGAGGAGTAGTTGCTCAATTGAGTAATATGAATCAATGGCTAGTTATGCCTGTTAATATCGTTGGCGGAATAGTGCTAATTGAGTATTTCTGGAAAAAACATATAGGGCATATTACTAAATTTAATAGAAAATCTATTTTAAAACCCGCAATCATTTCAATTGTGTTTGTATTAGGTTTAACTTATCTTGTAATAATGATATCTCAAGGAAACTTACAGGGGAATTAAAATAAAAAATTAATACATAGTTATTTTAGGGTATTTTACTTTAAGATTGTTTATGGTATAGTAATTGCTTGTAATTAGTTAACTAAATTCTAAATGTCATGAGAACAACTATTATAACATTATTAAGTTTTCTTACTATTTGTGTAGTAACGGCACAAAACTCGAAAGAGTTGGTTAAGGATCAAAATCCAAACTATAAGGTAGCTATGGATAAATATATGGAAAGTCCTAAGGATTATACTTTGTTGCAATCAACTACAGTTCAAGAAACTTATAAGGCTATTGATCCATTAGAAGAAAAGCGTGAATTACGCGCTCAACGTAGGCAATTTAGAGCACAACGCCCCTATTGGAGGCATCAGCGTAGATTAGAGCGTATTAAAAACACACGTTATTATGAAAATTATAACAATGGCGGTTTTTATAATAATGGAGGTTTTTACAACTATGGATATCGTAACAATAATTTTATAGGGCGTAATCAACGATTCAGAAATTACAATTATTTAGGAGGAGGACTATTAGGTTTAGGACTTTTAGGCTCATGCCTAATCAACTAAATTTCAGAAAAGAATTCAATAATTAAGATACATACAATAATAAATCAATGAAAAAATCAATACTAACTTTAGTAGCATCAGTATTTAGTTTATCAATGCTAACAACATCTTGTTCTCGAAAAATCACACGAGTTGCCACCGATACTACCATTGATATTAGTGGACGTTGGAATGATACTGATTCTCGCCTTGCGGCAGAAGAGTTGTCGGAAGAAATACTAACAGGAAATTGGATTACAGATTTTGTACAGCAAAATGGGAAAAAGCCAGTAATGATTGTTGGTTTGGTGCGTAATAAGTCGCATGAGCATATTGAGAGCGAAACTTTTATTAAGGATATTGAAAAGGCATTAATAAAGCGTCAAAAAGCGCGAATAGTTCAAGGAGGAAAAATGCGAGAAGAAATACGAGCTGAACGTGCAGATCAACAAAATAATTCTTCAGTTTCTACAATGAAAAAGTTTGGTTTAGAAACAGGAGCAGACTATATGTTACAAGGAAATATCAATTCAATTGTTGATGCTCATAAAAAAGAAAAAGTGGTATACTATCAAATTGATTTAGAATTAACTCATTTACAAACCAATGAAAAAGTTTGGATTGGAGATAAAAAAATCAAAAAATTTGTAAAAAACTAAAATAGTAGTGTTGAGTTATGTTTGTTAACATGCTCATTTAAAAAAACATAAGGGCTTTCTTGGGAAAGCCTTTTTTGTAAATAGTATAATAACCTAGCCCTACTAATACAAAAGAAAGCATTTCCGATGGTTTTTAAATCTACATCTATAGTTTCATGGACTTTAATTTTAGTAACCATCTTACTTACTAATAGTTGTGCAACATACAATACAAAGAGTGAGGCATTTCAAGCCAAATTACAGCAAGGAAATATAGAAGGGGCTATAGCATCTATTGAAAAAAATAAATTTTTAACAAAGCCACGCAACAGATTGCTGTATCTGTTAGAAAAAGGAAAGTTGTCCTATTTAAAAGGTGATTATAAGACAAGTAATTTATTATTTAATGAAGCTGATAATCTAATTGAGTCAAATACTACTTCTGTAGGGAATCAAATTTTAGGAACACTGTTAAATCCAGAAAAGGAAACCTATAAAGGGGAAGATTTTGAAAAAGTAGCTATTCACTATTACAAAGCCTTAAATTATGCTTTTTTAAATCAATACGATGAAGCTTTGGTAGAAGCTAAGCGTATAAATTTACAGTTACTTCAATTGAATGCAAAGTATCCACAAGGGAAAAAGAATCGTTATAAGGATGATGCTTTTGCTCATAATTTACAAGGCTTACTTTATGAAGCTTCTGGAGATATTAATAATGCTTTTATTGCTTATCGGAATGCTGTAGATTTATATTTGCAGAATAATGGAGCTTATATGGGGGTTAAAGTACCTGAGCAGTTAAAGCAAGATGTGTTAAGAACAGCAAGTAGTATGGGGTTTGCGGATCAAGTAATTCAATATGAAAAAAAATTAAATATAAAATTTACACCACCTTCAACTAAAAATCCAGAGGCAGTTGTTTTTTGGGAAAATGGATTAGTTCCTTACAAGGATCAAACCTTTTTTACATTTACAGTCTTGCCTGGGAATAGAGTGGGTTATGTAACTATTGTTAATGAAGAGTTAGGAATTGATTTACCTTTACCAATTGATACGGGCGGGGATCATAAATCTGATTTTTCAGATCTGGATATATTTAATATAGCTTTTCCAAAATATGTGCGTCGTAATGCTTTTTATAATCAAGCTTCACTTGAGGTTAGTGGAGAATTGTATGCAATGCAGTTGGTTGAGAATTATGAAGAAATAGCAATAACTACTTTGAAAGATCGAAGGTTTAGAGAGATAGGCAAAGCAGCATTAAGGCTGGCAGCAAAAAAAGTTTCACAATATGCCTTAAAAAATGAGAATGAAGATTTGGCAGCCTTGTTGGGGATCTTTAATTCAATAACCGAAAGAGCAGATACACGTAATTGGCAAAGTTTGCCTAGCCATATTTATTATTCAAGAGTACCACTACAAAAAGGAGAAAATACGATAACATTTAAATCGGGTAATTCAGAAATTAATCAACAAATAAAAGTGCAGTCTAGTGGTAGTAAACTTCAGTTTAAAAAAATAGTAACACCTAAAGTTTATAGGTAGTAAGCAGTTTTTTGTAAAAAAAAAATGAATTAATATTATACATAAATTAGTATTTTTACAGCCTATGAAAATACTACACCTAGACAATAACCACGCATTACTTCAGCAACAACTTCAAAATGCTGGATATATAAATGAAGAAGATTATTCATCGTCAAAATCTGATATTGAAAAACAAATAAGTAACTATGATGGGATCGTAATTAGAAGCCGTTTTAATATTGATGCTCAATTTTTAGATGCAGCACATAACCTTAAATTTATAGCAAGAGTAGGAGCAGGTCTAGAAAGTATTGATGTAGATTATGCTGCTAAAAAAAATATACAATTATTTTCAGCGCCCGAAGGAAATAGGAATGCAGTGGCAGAACATACACTTGGTATGATTTTAAGCTTGTTCAATAAGCTAAATATAGCAAGTAATCAAGTAAAAAATGGGCAATGGTTACGTGAAGCGAATCGAGGAATTGAACTAGATGGGTTAACGGTTGGGTTAATTGGTTATGGGAATATGGGTAAAGCTTTCGCTAAGAAATTAAGAGGATTTAATGTGGAAGTGATATGTTATGATATCAAGGATGATGTAGATGATAGTAATGCAGAGCAAGTTGACTTGGAAGAATTGTTTGAAAAAACAGATGTTTTAAGTTTACACACACCATGGACTCCATTAACAAATAAAATGATAGATGCTGATTTTATAGCAAAATTCAAAAAACCATTTTGGTTAATTAATACAGCAAGAGGAAAAAGTGTTGTAACTGCGGATTTAGTAGCAGCTTTAAAAACAGGAAAAATAAAAGGGGCAGGTTTAGATGTTTTGGAATATGAAA
Source organism: uncultured Aquimarina sp. (assembly GCA_947498765.1). Classification (GTDB taxonomy): domain Bacteria; phylum Bacteroidota; class Bacteroidia; order Flavobacteriales; family Flavobacteriaceae; genus Aquimarina. The sequence continues at coordinate 1,822 of CANMLG010000067.1, read as the reverse complement.
AATTATCTTTTGAAAAATTATTTACGAATACTGATCAAATGCCTGAAGCTTTTAAAGAGCTATTGAGTTTTGAAAATGTAATATTAAGTCCTCATGTAGCGGGTTGGACTATTCAAAGCAAGGAAAAACTTGCACAAACTATTGTAGATAAAATACTAGCAACATATAATGAAGTCTAGCTGTTTGTCATAAATGTTAAGCTTATAATAAATAACTGATCTTTTTTGTTATAGGGTATTCTTCTTTGTTAATAGACTATTGAAAATTAATATCTATTTATTAAATTGCAGTATGTCAGGAGCTATTGAACAACTAAAAACAACACCAAAGTCTTTGGATTATTTTGATGAGAACAGAAGGTTGATCTCAGCAATATTAGCAGTGTTAGTTGGAGGTTTAGGAATTCATAAATTTTATTTAGGATACACTAGAGCAGGTTTTTGGCAATTTCTTTTATTTTTTGTGTTTGGTATCAGTATTTTAATAGCACTCATTGAAGCTATTAATTACATCTCAAAAACGGATGAAGAATTCTATGATATTTATATAAAAAATAAAAAAGCTTGGTTTTAAAAAATTAAAAAAATACAAATGATTACGATAAAAGATTTTATTGATACACTTTCTGCTAACTCTCAAAAAGAATTACTTTTTGAATATGCACCAGGAATGTTAGTTGGAGCAAATTATCATATTACTGAAGTAAAAAACATTCATGTGGATAGTGTGGATTGTGGAGGGCAGTCAGATTCTTGGGATGAAACTATTGTGCAACTATGGGAAAGTCCAGATGAACTAGGGAAAAAAGATTATATGAAAGTGGCTAAAGCTCTTCAAATTTTACAACGCGTTTCAAAAGTAAGAGCTTTTAAATTATCATCTTTTGTTAAAATAGAGTACAGTAATGCGCAATTCCATACAGCAAATCTTGATGTTGTTGGAGTAAAGGCAAATGAAACACAATTAATCCTTAGATTACATATAGCTTCAACAGATTGTAAAGCAAAAGAGTTGTGTGGAGTGCCTGAGCCTACTGTTGTCGAAGCAAATTCTTGTACGCCTGGTGGTGGTTGTTGTTAATTTATGAATACTCAAGGGATTCTAATACGCAAATTAACACATTTGGATTGGTCGGCTATATCTAAAATTTATGCTGAAGGTTTGGATACGGGGATTGCCTCTTTTGAAACTGGTGTGCCATCATGGAAAGTGTGGAATGAAGCTCACGACGATCAATGTAGATTAGTAGTTAATCTAAATGGTCAAATAGTTGCTTATGCAGCCTTATTGCCTGTTTCAAAAAGACCTCAATTTGAAGGAGTGGCAGAAGTTCGGATATATGTTGCGGCAGGTTATCGCGGAATAGGTTTAGGAAGTAAGTTGTTAAATGAGTTAATTCATACAAGTGAGCTTTTTGAGTATTGGACATTGCAAGTTTCCATTTTTAAAGAAAATAAATCTGCACTTGCGTTATGTAAAAAATTAGGTTTTGTTGAGGTGGGTACTCGTAAAAAATTAGCAAAGAGAAATGGGAAGTGGTATGATGTGGAAATGCTAGAGCGAAGAAGTCTTGTAGTGGGAAAAGATTAGTGAGATTATTTGTGTGTATAATTGTAATGGTGTTTTACTTTGTGCAAATGAGGTTTGTTTGATGAATCAAGTGTAATTTGAATGCTGTTTTAATAAAAGTAGATTATTTTTAGTATTCTAATTGTAAGATTATCAGGCAAACAAAAAAAAACTTTTAAAAAACCCAAAAAAAGATAGTTGTTATAAAGGAAAAGCGTTGTATATTTGCACCCCGCTAGCGGCGCATAAGAAA
>CANMLG010000066.1 GCA_947498765.1 uncultured Aquimarina sp. | reverse complement strand
AGTATAAAATATGACCTCTTAGAATTGCTTATTTTAAAGCTTATTTTGTAAAATTAAGGGCTTGTGCAACGGTTACCCGTGTTAGCTGTAGTCTTTTTTAACTTTCCCACGTTATATAATCCAAAGTTCCATCTTGATTAATATTTAATACTAAAAGCTGATTACAAGGTTCTCCATCTATATCAATTGAGTAGTCGAAAGTTGCTAAATAAGAAGCTTGCGGATAAATTCCAACTCTTATTAATTTCAGTTGCTCCATTAAAAGACTATTTCTTGATTTTTTACGATTTTTCAAGTCGATTATTCCATCTAATTCACTTTCGTCAAGTTCGTCAAGATAGAAATTCAAATAGTCCGATGTCATACTTACTTCTTGTTCAAAGTCAGCTTTTATATACCTCCGATTTTGATTATCAAATTCAGGTATTCTGTTCACGAATTCAAGTATTTGATTTAATTCAGATTGATTTGTTGATTCCGTCTCAAAATTCAAATCCAAATTAATTTTTCTATTTCCAAACTTTAAAGTCCAATCGTAATAATCCTCAAGTTTTCCCAAGTCAATTTCCGTAAAATCTGGTTTTTCCAAAACTTGGATTTCTTCGGTGGTATTTTCAGGTTCTTTTTTGTTTCTTTTAAAAAAATCAAATATTTCCATTTTCGATTGTTTGGTCAGATTACAGCTAACGTCACTTGTATGGTGCGTTTGCATCCCGCAGGGTGCATATGCACTATACAAATTGTTATGGTCTTTTTTTAATTTCGTTTTCTATTTCTTTATACATATTCATCATATACCATCCTCCGCTACCTATAAAGTATAATCTATTATCTTCTAAAAACATTGAGTGTGGTTCCTTAGCTATCATTATCCAATATCTATCATTTTTTTGCAGCTTTTTTAAAAACTCAAAAGTTATAATTGCTTCATCGATGTTTTTGAAAATATATTCTTCAATTTTTGCTCTTTGATAAGTATTTCCACCTGGGTTTATACTTTTGGTGGCTTTTAGAAAAGAATATCTACTTTCATAGATTCGATTTTTTATTTTGTCAATATTAATGTTTTCAATTTCTTCTGGTTTATCGAATTCAGATTTTACCAACCTTTCCAATCCGCCAATTAATCTAGTTTTTTCAATTTCTATTAGTCCTATGTTTTTAAGTACATAATTGTTTTCCAGTTTGGATAGTCTTTCTACTTTGTTTTTCAAATAGGATTTTAAATTGTTATGGCTCTGGCTAATTTTCGGAGCAGTATCTATTATTTGATTTTTAGTCGTTTTAATTTTAGATGAATCTATTACCTCTTGATTAATAATCTTTTCAGAATCAACATTTTCAGAGAGAACTTCTTTTTGCTTACAAGATACAATTCCAAGAAGTGTCACTAATAGGTATGTAATTAGTTTTTTTATCATTTTATTTCAATTGACCATAACGTTAAATATATGGCATTTAGGGTAGAAAATAAACAATTACTTTCGATTAAACACTAAGCCAAACTTTTGCATTTTGATTTATCTTTTTTTAATAAAGCCAAATCAAAAGATTTGGCGACATAGTAAACAAACACAGCCTTTTCGAACAGACTTAAACTGCCCTATTTGCTATAGCAACAATGTAAAAGCAGTATCCTAAGTTATATAATAAAAACCTTAAAACTTTTATATTATGAAAACAAAGGAT
>CANMLG010000065.1 GCA_947498765.1 uncultured Aquimarina sp. | reverse complement strand
GCAATTGAGGCTTATTTGCTGCAGCACAAAAGTTAGAAACTTTATGTTACAGTAAAAAATGTCCTATAATCCGGGTTAAAATGATTAGTATATTTCGGTATCCAGTTTGAATACAATAATATTAGTGATTCTAGTTTGGAGTCTTTGTTAGAATAAACTAGATGAAATTTTAGCTTTTGGTGTTTTTTAAACCTAACCCCTCAGAATAATTTGTATTATTTGAGGAGTAGTTTAAAAAAGGCTTGGTTTTAATGAAGTTATATTTAATTACGTATAAGTTTTATTGTTGAAGTTCCTTGGTTAACATAAATAAAATAAACACCTGTAGCCCATTGTGAAGTGTCAATTGATAATTCATTGTCAATGGCAATACTATTAAAGACAGGATTACCTTGTACGTCAATAATTTTTATTTTATCATTTTTGGAAATTCCCATAAGTGTACTTATACCATTTGATGGATTGGGTGCTATTGTTAACAAAGATTGTTTGTTTTGATTTTTTAAAAAGTTGTTATCTAGACTTAAAGTAGCTTCATCTAAGCATTTTGATGTATCACTTGTAGGTCCAGGGATACAGTTACAATTAGTATCAAATTTATCATTTAGTGTACAATTATCTCTATCATAACAACGAACACCTTCTTCACAAGAATAAGCATCAGTGCTAAAGAATTTTTTTGCGTCTTTTGTTCTTAAAATAGTTTTTTCATCTTCGGTTAAAAAAGCATCAGGATAAGTATGAATACCAGACCACATGATTGCATTTCGATTTTCAGGGATATCAGGAGAATGTGGCAATCCATAAGCATGACCTAATTCGTGACCAACACCACCTATAAGTCTGTCAAAACTACTAATGTTTTTGTTTTTACCTGTTATTATTTCAAGGTCATTTCCTGTTAAGTATGCAAAATGACCTTTACCAGCTCCATTTATGTCGGGTGTATCTACGAAAACGACCCACGCATGATTTGGATCAAAAATCTGGGCACCAAGGGTTCTATGAGCTTCGCTTAATGCGTTTTCAAAGGGCCAAAATCTTTTCGGGAAAAATATATTAGGGTTTTCTTGAAACCATATCGCGTCTTTGTCACTATTTATAACTTCCACTATAGGATTATTTAATATGAAGGTAGATCCATCCAGTTGTTCATTAAACCATCTTTGTAAATCAATGGCTACGTTTTCAATACCAGGGACATAAAGTGGGTTAAAAGCTTTATCAGCAGGAACCATGTAAATAAACCTTGTTGAATTTTTGATTTGTGTAAATCCCTTAAAATTGAATAAAATCAATAAGAAAAGAAAGGGCATGATAATTTTTTTCATAGTATCTATTTTTTATACGTGTAATACGTATCACAAAGTAAATACCCTACCCTAGATTTTAACAAAAATGAATAATAATACATAAATTACTGGTTAATAATTTATTAGGTGTGGATAAGCTTAGTTAAAAAGTATGAGGAGTTATGATTGCAAAAAAATAAAAGCGGCAAATTCAAAATGAATTTTGCCGCTCTTAAGTTAGTTAGTGGTTGTTGTTTTTAAAGAGTATACCCTTGGTGTTAAATATCATCAAAACTTACATTAGTAAAATCACTAGCAGTTTCATCAGCGGAAGCTGTTTCAAAAGCTGTTGTTTTGGTAGTAGTTTCGTATGATTTTTGATAATCTTTTTGGTGGCGTTCACTAATTACTTCAAGACCTTTTTCCTTAATTACGTAATCGGTCATTTCGCTTAAAATTTCAGTGAAGCCTTCAAAATCTTCTTTGTACAAATAGATTTTGTGTTTTTTGTAATGAAAAGAACCGTCGTCATTAGTGAATTTTTTACTTTCAGTAATGGTTATGTAATAGTCATCAGCTTTAGTAGCTCTAACGTCAAAAAAATAAGTTCTTCTTCCTGCTCTTAAAACTTTAGAAAAAATTTCTTCTTTCTCCATCGTTCCGTAATCCCCCATAATATTAATTTCTAGTTTTGGTTAATTATTTGTTACTCAAAAATGAAAAAAAAACTTATACAATCAAAAAAAAATTACATTTCTTTTTGCTGAGACTGTTTGTTGTATAAATCTTGATAGTAACCTTTTTTGTTTATAAGTGACTGGTGATCACCTTTTTGAATTAATTTTCCGTCTTCTAAAATAAGAATTAAATCAGAATTTTTAACCGAAGAAATTCGATGACTTACAATAATTGACGTTCTTTTTTCTGACAAAGCTTTGAAATTTTCTATGATTTGCTTCTCTGTTTCTGTATCAACAGCGGCTAAACTGTCGTCTAAAAGTAAAATCTTAGGCTTTTTTAGTAAAGCACGTGCTATAGATACACGTTGCTTTTGACCTCCTGATAGCGTAACACCTCGTTCTCCCAGTAGGGTTTGGTATCCGTTTTTAAAGTTTATAATGTTTTTATGGACTGATGCTATTTTAGCGACTTCAATCATTTCTGCCTTAGTCGCATTGTTTTTTCCAAAACAGATATTACTTTCAATGGTATCGCTAAACAAAAAAGCATCCTGAGGAACATATCCCATTTGTGAACGTAAAATTTGTAAGTCGATATTTTGTAAAGGAGTATCATCAATTGTTATTTGTCCACTAGTGGGGTCGTATAATCGGCCGATAAGTTCTAATAAAGTTGATTTACCGGATCCTGTGTTTCCAACAATGCCAATTGTTTGTCCAGCTTCTATGTTAAATGAAATATCAGTTAATGCCTGTATTCCAGTATCGGGATAGGTGAAATTTATATTTTTAAAACTAATTGCTCCTTTAATAGGAATTGAGATAGCATTTTTATGATTTTGAATTTCAGGAACAATATCTAAAAATTCATTAATGCGTTTTTGAGAAGCTTCGGCTTGTTGAATAATAGAAGAAACCCAACCTACTGTGGCTACAGGCCAAGTAAGCATATTTACAAAAATGATGAATTCAACTAAAATACCAAAATCACTAATTTGACCATTCAAATACTGTTTTCCACCAATGTAAATAACAATAATGTTACTTATGCCAATAAGGCAAACCATAAGTGGAAAAAACAACGCCTGAACGCGAGCTAAATCTATACTTTTTTGTTTGCTTTGGTTAGCAAGTTCATTAAAATCAGTAGTAGTACGAGTTTCTATTTGATAAGCTTTTAAAACAGCAATACCACTAAAAGCTTCTTGTGTAAAGGTGGTTAGTTTAGAGAGGTATTCTTGTACTATAGTAGTGCGTTTGTTTATGGCAACACTTAAGTAGTATACACTTAGTGATAGTATAGGTAGTGGGGTAATTGTATATAAAGTAAGTTTCGGAGCAATACTACTCATATAAGTAAGGACTACTACAAATAAAGTAATTGTATTTACACTATACATTAAAGCAGGACCGGCATACATTCGAACTTTACCAACATCTTCACTAATTCGATTCATTAAGTCGCCAGTGCGGTTAGCTTTGTAAAAACTTAATGAAAGTTTTTGATAGTGCTCATAAATTTCATTTTTAAGATCGAATTCAATAAAGCGAGAAACAACAATAACAGTTTGGCGCATTAAAAACATAAAAAAGCCAGAGAGTAAAGCACAACCAATAATAATGAGGATGTTAATGAAAAGGTTTGATTTAACAATAGAAATATCAGTAATTTGACCTTTTATGTATAATTCAACCTCGGCAACTGAATCACCGATAAATTTAGGGACAGCAACAGCAAATAACCTCGATGTAATAGCGATGAATAAGCCTAAAATAAGACGAATTCTATATTTTATAAAGTATTTATTGAGGTGTTTTAAAGATTTCAAAAGCAGCTTATTTAATAACAAATATAAGTGTTTTTAAAGCTAATTAAGAGCGTGTAAGTGTTGCTTTTTGTTTTTGTATTTATATGGGAAGTTATTTTACTTTTTGTAATGCTCCCTTTTGATAATTGTAGTATTTTTGCAATAACAAAATGTATAATAAACGTTCTTATATTTTATGCTTACTCGAAGACATATTCGTATTAAAGTGATGCAGTCACTTTTTGCAATGAAACAAAAACAAAGTGACCAATTGGATGTGGAATTAAAGTATTTAAAGGAAAGTATGAATCAGGTACGTGTTCTTTTTATAGCTAATTTAGATTTGCTTGTAGCACTCCGTAAGCATGCCGAATACATTTTGAATGCCAACAAAAAAAAGCAGTTGGCCACAGAAGCTGAAAAGAATCCAAACAGTAAATTTGTAAATAATGGATTGTTGAAATTATTAGAAAACAATCTAGAATTGACTGAAGAGGTCGAGGATTTGAAAATCAATTATTGGGATTTAGATGATGATTATATAAAAATACTTTACAATGAAATTGTTGAAAGTGATTTATATGAAGTTTACATGAATGAAGAATCAACTTCGTTTAAAAAAGACAGGAATTTTATATTAGATATTTACAAGGAAATTATAGCACCTAATGATAAACTTTATGATTATTATGAGGATAAAAAATTATCTTGGGTTGATGATATTCCGTTAGTTAATACATCTATTTGTGCTTTTATAAAAAGACTAAAAGCATCAAATGATGAAACATTAAGGCTTCCTGCATTAGTAAAAGATAATGAAGATATTTTGTATGCTCAAGATTTGTTTAGAAAAACAAAATTGCATGAAAATAAATTTTCAGCCGAAATTGAAGGAAAAACACCAAATTGGGATAAAGAGCGTATAGCGGTTATGGATCAAATTATGATTCAATTGGGAATATGTGAATTTTTGAAATTTCCTTCTATTCCAGTAAAAGTAACCATTAACGAATATTTAGAGATTGCAAAAGAATATAGTACTCCAAAAAGTAGTATTTTTATTAATGGTATACTAGATAAACTGTCAAAAGAGTACAGCGAGGCAGGAACGTTAAATAAAATGGGAAGAGGTTTAATGTAAATTAAAAATTTTATTAATTTAGAGCCCAGATAAAAACAACAAATAAATAATGACCATGAAAAAAGGAATTTTAATTCTTACAGGTGTTTTTGCCATGAGTTTAGTTTCATGTAAAAAGAATGCCTCGGATAAAGTAAGTGAAGAAAAAGTAGTTGAAGCTGCTGAACGTGATGCTAAAGCAGAGGATTTCCCTGTTATGAAGTTTGATGAGCTTGAGCATGACTTTGGACAGATAAACGAAGGAGATGTAGTTGAGCATTTGTTTACATTTACAAATACAGGTAAAACCCCATTGGTAATAACTGATGCAAAAGGAAGTTGTGGTTGTACTGTGCCAACATATCCAAAAAACTCACCTATTGCTCCAGGAGCTAAAGGCGAAATTATGGTTAAGTTTAACAGTACAAACAAGCCAAACCAACAACAAAAAACAGTAACTATTACAGCTAATACTGAAACGGGTAAAGAGCGCATTAAAATAAAGGCATCGGTTACACCAAAGCCAAAAACAGAAGAAGCAGGTAGCTAATGGGAGATTTTCAGCAATTTTTGCCAATTGTTTTAATGTTTGTGGTAGTATATATGTTTATGATACGTCCACAAATGCAACGACAAAAAAAAGAAAAGCAGTTTGCTGCTGATCTAAAAAAAGGAGATAGAGTAATTACAAAAAGTGGATTACATGCGCGTATTTTTGAAATAAGTGATAAAACTGATGCGGTTGTTTTAGAAACAACTGCGGGTAAACTTACTTTTGATCGTTCATCAATTTCATTAGAATTGTCAAAAAAGCTTAATGCTTCTACAGATAGCACATCTAAAGTGAAATAAGTATAAGTAGTTGTTACTACTTAGTAATGATAATTGTAAAAAGGAGGCTTTTAGTTTAAACTAAAAGCCTCCTTTTTTTTAAAATGTCTCGTCCTGAAAGAAGTTGACAATAATACGATTAACGAAAAAAAAATTCGTATGTATCTCGTTTCTTTTTTGTAATTCATGCGTTAAAAAATGAAACAATAGCTAAGGCTATTTTTTAACTTTTTGTCTTTGACTAGTAAAAAATAATTCAACATTTATATGAATTAATTATCAGAAAATTGTATAAATCGACTTATAATTTTCTTAAATACATTTGTACAACATTTTCTAAGCCCAGATATAAGGATTCGCAAATTAGTGCATGTCCTATGGAGACTTCCAGTAATCCAGGGATATTTTTGCTAAAATATTCAATATTATCTAATGATAGATCATGACCTGCATTAATGCCTAGATCATTAGCAAGTGCAACTTCGGCAGCACTGATGTAGGGGGTAATGGCAGTTTTTTTGTCTATGATATAGTTTTTGGCATAAGCTTCTGTGTATAATTCAATACGGTCAGTACCTGTTTTTTTAGCGCCTTCAATCATAGGGTTTAAGGGGTCAACAAAAATGGAGGTGCGAATGTTATTTCTTTTAAATTCTGTAATTACTTCAGTTAAAAAAGCTTCATTTTTTATGGTGTCCCAGCCAGCATTACTTGTAATATTTGTTATAGCATCTGGGACTAAGGTGACTTGATCTGGTTTTGTGGCTAGTACTAAGTCTATAAATTTAGGAATAGGATTGCCCTCAATATTAAATTCAGTAGTAACAATTTTAGTTAATTCATGAGCATCATTGTAGGTTATATGTCGTTCATCAGGACGTGGGTGTATGGTAATTCCTTGTCCTCCAAAACGTTCAATGTCTGTTGCTGTTTTAATTAGATTGGGCATATTGCCTCCTCTTGCATTACGCAGCGTGGCAATTTTGTTTATATTTACACTAAGCTTAGTCATGGCTTTTAAATTTTGTTCAAAAATACAAACTTGTTTGTGCATTGTGTCTAAACTTATCAGGACTTTTTTAATATGGAGTAGTTGTTTTGTTTTGAATTTGCTCGAGTGGATTTTAAAATTAAGGTTTACAAGTAAATCTAGTAATAGAGCTTTGTAAAGAACATTTTAAATATTTTAATGAATGTGGAGTCCTTAGGTTTTATAAAAAAATAACTGTTAAACTTATTTGTTTATGAATTTAGAAATACTGAATGATGTTCCGCCCTTAACTCCAGATACAAAAATAAAGTTTGCTCAATTGTTATTTAATGAATTGACTTTTTCTCATTTGCCAATAGTTAATGGAGATAACTATTTAGGAAGTTTGTCGGAATATGATGTACGAAGTTTTGAAGAAGATAAACTAGTTGGGGATTTTTCATTTGATTATGAGAGCTTTTTTGTGAAAGAAGGCGTAAATGAGTTAGAGGTTTTAGAAACTTTAGGAAAATATCAAACCAATATGATGCCCGTATTAAGTCAGGAAAAAGGAATGTATTTAGGATATGTGGAGTTACAAGAAGTGATTTCAGTATATGGAGATATGTCCTTTTTAAGTGAGTATGGCAATGTAATTGTGGTTCAAAAAGGGGTTAATGATCATTCATTTAGTGAGATTTGTCAAATAGTAGAATCTAATAATACCAAAGTATTAGCAATATATGTATCTAATATGGAAAGAGATATTGTTGAAACAACTTTGAAAACAACCGATGGAGATATGAATGGGTTATTGCAAACTTTTAGAAGATATGGTTATGAAATTGTTTCAGATCATTATGATGATGTTTTTTTAAAAAACTTAAAAGAACGGTCAAGGTATTTGGATAAGTATTTAAATATGTAGACTTTTGAAGAAATAATTAAAATGAAAGTAGGTATCTACGGGCAATTTTACCATAAAAATTCAGGTAAATATATTCAGCAGTTATTAGAGTTATTAGATGTAAATTCAGTAGAAGTTGTTATTGAAAAGAATTTTTTAGCACTTATTCATCAGCACGAAAGTATTAGTAAAAATTATTCGCATTTTAGTACATTTAAAGAGTTGGATACTTCATATGATTTGTTTTTTAGTATTGGTGGGGATGGTACAATATTAAAAACGGTAACTTATGTACGTGATTTAGGAATTCCTATAGCGGGTATAAATACAGGGCGATTAGGTTTTTTGGCAACAATTCGGAAAGATGAATTAAAGGCATCAGTACAACAAATTTTTGAAGGGAACTACAGTATATCTTCTAGGAATTTATTGCAAATAAGCTCCGATACCGGTTACGATTTTGATGGAGTAAATTTTGCTTTAAATGAAATTACTGTAAGTCGGAAAAATACAACCTCTATGATCACAGTCCATACTAAAGTAAATGAGGAGTTTTTAACATCTTACTGGGCCGATGGGATGATAGTCTCTACACCAACAGGTTCTACAGGTTATTCACTTAGTTGCGGTGGGCCAATAGTAATGCCAGAAACTTCAAGCTTTTTAGTTACGCCAATAGCGCCGCACAATTTAAATATGCGTCCTCTGGTTATTCCAAATGATTATGAGCTTTCTTTGGTAATTTCAGGAAGAGAAGATGAGCATTTAATTTCATTAGATTCACGGACACATACCTTGCCAAATGATACTGAAGTTAAAATCAAAAAAGCAGATTTTAAAATTAATATGGTGCAATTAAACGAAGAGAGCTTTCTGAAGACATTGAGAGAAAAGATGCTCTGGGGGGAAGATAAAAGGAATTAAACCTATAAATAAGCAATAAAATATAATGTATAAAGTAGGATGAATTACAATAAATTTGTTCTAAAATTGTTTTACATTTTTACAATAAGAGTTTATTTTCGAATAAAGTAAACAAAAATTCTATATTTGCAAACTTTGATGATTATGCAGAAGCCCCTATTTACACTCCTTATATTTTTTGTAGTACAACTCATACAAGCACAAACGTATGAGGTTGGTGTTGCAATCGGTGTGTCAAACTATGTAGGAGATATAGGTAATACTACATTTATTCGTCCACAAGATACAGGATTTGGTATTTTGGCTAGGTGGAATAGGAGTAAGCGCCATTCATTTAGGTTTTCTGCAGCTTACATTCCTATAAGTGCAAGTGATCCAGATTCATCAGATCCACTAAGGCAGCAACGTGCTTATTTTTTTGAAAATTCTGTTAAAGAGCTATCATTAGGTATAGAATATACGTTTTGGGAGTGGGATTTGCATACAGGGGAAAAACAAATGGTGCCCTATTTGTATACGGGGATCACAGTAATAAATCATGGAGATCTAGCTCGAAGAGATATTCCAACTGCTTCAGGGGTGCCAGCAAGTGAGTTTTTAGCATTTGATGATACTTGGTCTATGGCAATACCAATTGTTTTAGGTATAAAAACTAATATAGCAAGGCATTTTGTAGTTGGTTTTGAATTAGGAGCTCGATATTCTTTTACGGATAATTTAGATGGGAGTAATCCTGAAAATTTAAATCTTCCATTAGGAGCAGCAAACCTTAATTTTGGAAATTCAAATAATAATGATTGGTATTTTTTTAATGCATTAACATTAACATATACTTTTGGTAGAAGACCGTGTTACTGTATTTTTTAATTAATTGCTCAATTTCACTTATTCTTCCCTCATTAAAAGTGAAAATAGTATAAAATCAATTAAGTTTGCTGTTAGATTAAGTGGGTGTTTTGCTTAAAAGAAAATGCTTGTTCGATTTTTTAAATAAATTTGACTAAAAATCATGTGCTTTTTCTAAGGAAACTTACTTTTGTAATAACTTTTTGATAAGTTGTCAAAATGATAATGTATATAATCCAGTCGGAAACTATTTCGATGGAATTGATAGTATGATGAGTATAAAAGAACAATTGAACACAAATATACCGAAACATGTAGCCATAATAATGGATGGTAATGGGCGTTGGGCAAAAAATAAAGGTCTTTTAAGGGCTCTGGGGCATGAAAGTGGAACAAAAACAGTAAATAGAGTAGTAGATGCTTGTCGTGATGTAGGTGTTAAGTACTTAACACTTTATGCATTTTCTACAGAAAATTGGAGCCGACCTAAATTAGAAGTAGATGCATTAATGCGTTTGTTAGTGAAATCATTAAAAAGAGAGTTGACAAACTTTATTAAAGGAGGTATACGTTTAAATGTAATAGGCAATATAGATGCCTTACCAAAGAAGGTAAAAGAGGAGTTATTATCGGTAATGGAAAAAACAAAAGGACTAAATACTGTAGTGTTAACATTGGCACTAAGTTATGGTTCTAGAGAAGAACTTGTAAATACTGTCAAAGAAATAGCAGAAAAAGCAAAAAATAATTTAATTTCGCCACATTTAATAACCGAAGACGTTATTAAGGAGCACTTATACACTAAAGATATACCCGATGTTGATTTGTTAATACGAACAAGTGGGGAGCAGCGTATAAGTAATTTTTTATTGTGGCAAATAGCTTACGCAGAAATGTATTTCACGCCTGTACTATGGCCTGATTTTAAAGAAGAAGATCTGTATGAAGCATTATTAAATTATCAACAAAGAGAACGAAGATTTGGAAAAACGAGTGAGCAGCTTAGCTAAAACAGTATTGAACTCAACCTCTATTCAGTATATTATTATCTTATTTTTTTTCATAAGTATGGGTCAGGTCTATGGACAGGCTGATGCTGCTTTTGAAACTAGTAAGCGTTATACATTAGGGAAAATTGAGGTAACAGGTTCAACTACATATAATGAACAAACCATAATAACTTACACTGGACTTAGAACAGGTCAGGAAATTTACTTACCAGGAGATAAAATTAGTAAAACCATAAAAAAATTATGGGAACTAGGGTTGTTTAAAAATATTAATTTTTACATCACTAAAGTAGAAGATGGTGTAGCTGATATTGAATTAAATATTCAACAAGTTCCTGTGCTAAAAGAAGCCCGAATAGAAGGAGTATCTAAATCAAAGAATCAAGAATTTATTAAGGATAATAACCTTATTAAAGGAGTTAAAGTAACGGATAATTTAACAACTACCACTAAAAATTACATTCGTAAAAAATATCAAGAAAAAGGATATTTGAATGCTAAAGTTTTAGTCAACGTAACCGAGGTAAAAGATACAACAGAAACCAACGAAGTAAATATGTTGGTAAGAGTAGATAAGGGAGAACGTGTAAAAATAAATGATGTTATCATTGAGGGCAATGAAAAATTATCAGATGCAAAAATTAGAAAGTACCTAAAAAAAACCAAGAAGAAGTTTCCTTTTCGTTTTTGGAAGCGATCCAAATATATAGCTGAAGATTACAAAGAGGATAAGAAAAAAATAATAGAAAAATATAAAGAAAAAGGTTACAGAGATGCCCGTATAATTTCTGATTCAATTATAAAAAGAGATGATAATACTATTGATCTTAAATTAACTTTAGAAGAAGGTAGGCGTTACTATTTTGGTGATATTAGTATTATTGGTAATAGTGTGTTTACAGACGAGCAAATAGCCAGAAAACTTATATTAAAAAAAGGAGATGTATACAATGGCGTATTGTTGGATAAGCGTATAGCAGATAATACAAAGCCAGATGCAGATGATATTACTAATTTATATCAAAATAATGGGTATTTCTTTTCTAGGATTAACCCCGTTGAGGTGAATGTGAAAAATGATACGATAGATTTTGAATTGCGTATTATAGAAGGAAAATTAACTCGTTTTGATCATATAACAGTAATTGGTAATGATAAAACCAATGATCACGTAGTACATCGTAATTTACGAACCAGACCAGGTGAGGTTTTTAGTAAGGAAAAAATTATTCGTACACTTAGGGAGCTTGGTCAAACTACATTTTTTGATACGGAGCAATTAACTCCGAATATTAAAAATCCAGATCCAAATTCGGGAACTGTCGATGTAGAATATTCTGTAGTAGAAAAAGGATCAAGTCAATTTGAATTGCAAGGTGGATTTGGTGGTACAGGATTTATAGGTACGTTAGGCTTGCGATTTAATAACTTTTCTATTGGTAATATTTTTAACAAGGAATCATATAGGCCGCTACCTTCTGGAGATGGACAAAGTTTGGCGTTACGTGCCCAGGCAAGTCAATCCTTTAGGACCTATAGTTTATCATTTGTAGAGCCTTGGTTAGGAGGAAAAAGACCTTATCAATTATCTGTGTCTTTTTCACATACTAATCAATTTCAATTTAACTTTCAAACTCGTGAGGTTGATGAGAGTCAAAGTTTTTTACTTACTGGTGGTAGTATAGGAATTGCAAAACGCTTACGCTGGCCAGATGATTATTTTACATTATCACAATCTATAGGCTTTAGGCATTATAATTTAAGTAACTTTCGTATATCAGGTTTCAGTTTTAATAACGGGAGTTCAAATGATCTAACTTATACATTTGGTCTTAGTAGGGACAATACAAGTATTAGTCCAATTTTTCCAACAGCTGGATCTAAATTTTCATTTACGGCAAAAACAAGTATTCCTTATTCATTCTTTAAAAATACAGATTGGAAAGCTTTAAAAGAAGAAAGGGAAGATTTGGTTGAATTGCAACGAACTCAGGTAAACTCTCAAGTAGTTAATGATCGTATAGAAGAAATAGATCAAGAGCGTTTTAAATGGTTGGAATATTATAAAATTAAATTTGCTGGAGATTGGTATACTAGTTTGCCTAAAAAATTAGTGTTGCGATCTGCATTTCAGTTTGGTTTTTTAGGAGCTTACAATCAAGATCGAGGTGATATCCCTTTTGAGCGTTTTCAATTAGGAGGTAGTGGTCTAGGCGGTAACAGTGGTTTGGCGTCTGTAGAAAATGTGGCATTACGAGGGTATCCAGATGGAAGAGTGTTTTCGCGAACTACAGATATTAGTAATGTACCACCGGTAGATTCAAGAGGGTCAACTATTTTTAATAAATTTTCGTTAGAGCTAAGGTACCCTGTAAGTTTAAAGCCCGCAGCTACAATTTATGCGTTAACTTTTCTTGAAGGTGGAGCAGCGTATGACAATTTTAAACAATTTAATCCGTTTCAATTAAACCGTGCAGCTGGAGCTGGAATTCGTATATTTATGCCAGCATTTGGTTTATTGGGAATTGATTTTGCTTATGGTTTTGACTCATTACCTGGTGAAACTGGACCACACGGGCAAGAAATACATTTCATTTTAGGGCAACAATTTTAATTTGTGGCACGATTATTTCAATAAGTAAAAAAGAGATACTAATGCGTTTAAAAATTTTATCAATAGTAGCATGTTTTTTTAGCATGTCAGCTTTTGCACAAAAAGGAGTTAGAATAGGCTATATCGATATGGATTACATTTTAAATAATGTAGCAGAGTATGGGGAAGCTCAAGGACAACTTGAAAAAAAAGTTCAGGATTGGAAAACAGAAATTGAACTTAGGCAAAGTGAAGTTGAAGATATGAAAGTGGCCTTGATAAATGAAAAAGTATTATTAACAAAAGAGTTAATTGAAGAAAGAGAAGAGGATATTAGATTTAAAGAAAAAGAAATAATCGATTATCAACAACAGCATTTTGGACCCACAGGTTATTTGGTAAGGCAAAAGGAACGTTTGGTAAAACCTATACAAGACCAAGTTTTTAATGCAGTACAAACTATTGCAAAGACAAAAAAATATGATTTTATTTTTGATAAATCAGCAGATGTTGTAATGTTGTATTCTGCAGATAGGTATGATGTTAGTGATTTAGTATTACGTAATATAACAAGAGCCGCTAAACGTACACAGGCACAATCAAAAGCAGAAAAAAGAAAGATTGAGAATGATGAGGGGAATACGATAGCTCAAGATAAAGAATTACAAGCTAGGCAACGTGAAGTTGAAGCAAAACAAAAAGAAAGAGAGCGTTTAATAGCTGAAAAGAAAGCGGAGCGTGATAAATTAAGACAACAAAAAATTAAAGAATATGAAGAGCGAAGAAATAAATTGTTAGCCGAAAGACAAAAAAAGCGCGATTCATTACAGGCATTAAGAAAGAAAAATTAAATTTAAAATAGAAACAAGTATTAATTCAAATTATTAAAATGAAACAAATAAAAACACTTTTAGTAGCAGTTGCTTTGGTTTTTGGAATGAGTAATGTGGCAAATGCACAATCTAAAGTAGCACATATAGCATCTCAAGAACTGGTTAATATTATGCCAGAGTATAAAGCTGCAATGAGTGAGTTAGAAAAATTGCAGAAAACTTATGATGCCGAATTTAAAACTATGGCTACTGAGTTACAAAACAAAGTAAAATTGTATACTCAAGAAGAAAAAACAAAGACGCAAGAAGAAAATTTAAAGAGAGCTCAAGAGGTTCAGGGAATTGAAAAATCAGTTACTGAATACCGTCAAAAGGCACTTAAAGATTTACAAACTAAGGAAGTTGAATTGTTAAAGCCGGTAATTGAAAAAGCTAGAGTAACAGTTCAAAAAGTAGCTCGTGATAAAGGATATAACTATGTGCTTGATTCTACTACTGGAACAGGAGTAATTATGGCAGATGGATATGATTTAATGAATGATGTAAAAAGTGCATTAGGAATTCAATAATTCTACCAAAATACAATAAGAAGTAAAGGTTGTTCATACGAGCAACCTTTTTTTGTTTTAAAAAAGAAATTAAATAAGAACTAGTTAACTTAGCTGAAAAGCATATAACAGATGAAAGAACCTATTGGTGTATTTGACTCGGGTATTGGAGGTACTTCTATATTAAAAGAATTAATAAAACTTTTGCCTAATGAAAATATGATCTATGTAGCAGATAGTGCAAATGCGCCTTATGGACAAAAGTCAATTAAAGAGATTGTGTTACTTTGTAAAAAAAATGTAGACTTCTTATTAAAAAAAAAATGTAAGCTTATTGTAGTGGCGTGTAATACGGCGACAACTAATGCTATAATAGAGCTTAGGAGTGGTTATAAAGTGCCCTTTGTTGGTATTGAGCCGGCAATAAAACCTGCAGTATTAGGAACTAAAACGAAGGCTATTGGTGTGTTAGCAACGAAAGGGACATTAACTAGTGCATTGTTTGCAAAAACTTCAGACTTGTATGCACAAGATACTGAAATTGTTGAGGTAGTAGGTAAAGGTTTAGTTGAGTTTATAGAAGCTGGAGATTTGTCAAATCCAGCATTAGAACTATTGTTGAAACAATATTTACAACCTATGTTGGATAAACGTATTGATTATTTAGTACTCGGTTGTAGTCATTATCCTTATTTAATTCCTTTGTTAACTAAATTGTTGCCTAATAATGTAAGAATCATTGATTCAGGAGAGGCAGTAGCAAGGCAAACCAATCAAATACTTTTGGAAAATCAAATGAAAAATACTTCAACTGCAATAGGTGAGTTATTGTTTTTTACTAACGCTAAAGCAAACACACTTGAAAAAATTGTAAATGAGCGCTTTAATTCAAAAAAAAATATCATTCTGAAAAGCCTATAAACAGTAGTCTTTTACTTACGTTTTGAAATTTTAACATTTTTTTAGTCGTTTAAATACCTAAATATTCGCTATATTGCAACAAGTTTAGTAAATGTTTGAATTTAAGCAACTTAAAACGTATAATTATGAAGTCAATTTTATTTGTTTTATTTTTTGGTATAGGAATCTCCGCATTTTCAGCAACTACGGTAACTGCAGATCATTTGTCGTTAGGATTGGAAAGGACAATTATGTTAAAAGAAATTCCTTTAAATACAGAAAACACAGATGAAAAGTTAGTTGCTTATAATTCTTACTATGCATTTGAATGGTTATACAAAGATTCCCCCTTTATAAAAAAGCTAATAGTATTAGCATAGTTTAGTTAAAAATAGTTTGTGAGTTGGAGGCCGTCTAAAATGTTAGTCGGCCTTTTTTCTTTAACAAATAGTAATCATATCAGAAAGTTTTTAAATCAACTCCATATCGTAAGGCTTTAAAAAGTCTATTTCTTAACTTTGTAGAAAGTTTTAATACCCATGAAAAAGTATACCATAAAAGTAGTGCCTACATCGCATGAAGGCATAATGAAATTTGAAGCAAACTACTTTTTAACGCAACATATAAGTTATGAGTTTGAAAATATTGAAGAAGCTAAAATTTCTCCCTTAGCACAGCAATTATTTCATTTGCCATTTGTTAAGCAAATTTTTATAGCTCAAAATTTTGTAGCAATTAATAAGTATGATATTGTACAATGGGCAGATGTACAAAGAGAAGTGGCTGAACAAATAGAAGCTTATTTAAATGAAGGAAAGCCTGTAATTAATTTAGTGGAGAGTACTCCTAAAAAAGTACCTGTTACTGTTTACGCAGAAAGTACACCAAATCCAGCTGTACAAAAGTTTGTAGCCAATAAAAAGTTAGTATTACAAACTTTAGAATTTAAAAATATTGATGAAGCCATAAATGCCCCTTTGCCTACAGCTTTATTTAATTTTCCTTTTGTTAAAGAGGTTTTTTTAGATGATAATTACGTATCAATTACCAAATATGATAGGGTAGAGTGGAATGATATTTCAAATGAAATACGTGAGTTTTTACGTGACTATTTAGAGCAAGGTAAAGAGGTGGTTAAAGAGGAATCTTTTAAAAGTCAGCCTTCTGAAACTTTAAATACGGTCAATAGTACGTCAACAAATATTGCAAATGAAAATTTAGATGAGGTATCCATGCAAATAATATCTATTATTGATGAGTATGTGAAACCTGCTGTTGCAAGTGATGGAGGTAATATTCAATTTCAAAAGTATGATGCGGTTACACAAAAGGTTGAAGTTATTTTACAAGGAGCTTGTAGTGGTTGTCCTTCATCCACTTTTACACTAAAAAATGGAATTGAAAATATGCTTAAAGAAATGTTACCAGGAAAAATAGCTTCTGTTGAGGCAATCAATGGCTAAGTCATTGGAGAAGCTATATATTTTTAATATGGATTTGTTATAGCGTTAATATTGTTATATATTTAGTATTCAACTAATTGTTAATTCTATAAAATTATAAAATCATGGCAGTATTAAAAGTAATAGAAGTTTTAGCTAATTCAAATAAAAGCTGGGAAGATGCAACTCGTAAAGCTGTAAAACATGCCTCAAAATCAGTTAAAAACATTCGTTCCGTATATGTGAATGAGCAAAACGCAACAGTTAAAGATGATGGAGAGGTTGATGAGTTTAGAGTTAATGTAAAAATTACTTTTGAAGTAAAGTAATTGAAAAGCTAATTTTTTACAGGTACACATAAGCTATCATGTGTAATAAATAATATAAAAGCGTACTGATTATGTCGGTACGCTTTTATATTTTTATAACTTATTCTAAACAAAGAAATCTATGTTATTTCGAATTTTTATAGCAGCAGTCTGTTTGAGTACACTTGCTAGTTGTAATTCTCAAAAGGATACTACTATGGAAACGCATGAATTTACTAATGACCTAATTCATGAAACAAGCCCTTATTTATTACAGCATGCACATAATCCAGTAAATTGGAAAGCATGGCATCCAGAAACATTACAAGAAGCTAAAGAAAAGAAGAAATTAATGTTGATTAGTGTAGGTTATGCCGCTTGTCATTGGTGTCATGTTATGGAGCATGAAAGCTTTGAAGATTCAACAGTGGCCGCTGTAATGAATGAAAATTATATCAATATAAAAATTGATAGAGAAGAGCGTCCAGATATTGATCAGGTGTACATGAGTGCGGTACAACTAATGACAGGTCGAGGGGGGTGGCCATTAAATGTTATAGCCTTACCCGATGGTAGACCCGTTTGGGGTGGGACCTATTTTCCAAAAGCAGAATGGATGGGGGCATTACAGCAAATTCAAAAGATATATAAAGAGGATCCAAGTAAATTGGAAGAATATGCAGCTAAGCTAACTGAAGGGATTAAGTCAGTTAGCTTGGTAACTCCTAATCCAAATGCTATAAAGTTTGAAAATACTACTATAGAAAATGCTATTAAAACTTGGGAAAAAAAGTTTGATTATAAAAAGGGAGGGTTAGATACTGCTCCTAAATTTATGATGCCTAATAATTATCATTTTTTATTACGATATGCCCATCAAACTAATAATCAGAAATTAAAGGATTACGTGATTACAACACTCGATCAAATCTCATACGGAGGGGTTTATGATCATGTAGGTGGAGGTTTTGCAAGGTATTCTACAGATCAAAAATGGCATGTGCCACATTTCGAAAAAATGCTTTATGATAATGCACAGTTGGTAAGTTTGTATTCCGATGCCTATTTGATTACTAAAAATGAATGGTATAAACAAGTCGTGTATGAGACTTTGGATTTTGTACAGCGTGAATTAACAAACAATGAAGGTGCATTTTACTCTTCGTTAGATGCGGATAGTTTAACAAATTCTGGTGAATTAGAGGAAGGTGCTTTTTATGTATGGCAAAAGCCAGCATTAGAAAAGGCCTTAGGAGAAGAGGACTTTAAGCTCTTTGCCGATTATTATAATATCAATGCTTATGGCCTTTGGGAGCATAATAATTATGTGTTGATTCGTAATACGAGTGATGCTGATTTTATTGAAAAACATAAATTAGACAAGGGTAACTTCTTGCAAAAGCAAAAAAAATGGAAACAAACCTTAATAAGTATACGTGCTCAAAGAGAACGACCAAGGTTAGATGATAAAACATTAACCTCATGGAATGCTTTAATGTTAAAAGGCTATGCAGATGCTTATAGTGTTTTTAATGATGCTAATTTTTTAAAAGCAGCTCAAGCAAATGCAGATTTTATAAAAACCAAACAATTAGCTAATAATGGTCAATTAATGCATAATTACAAGTCGGGAAAAAGTACTATTAATGGATATTTAGAGGATTATGCATCGACTATTGATGCTTTTATAGCTTTATATCAAGTTACGTTTAATCAACAATGGTTGGATCTATCAAAAAAAATGACAGATTATGTATTTGATCATTTTTATGATGATGCTAGTGGCTTGTTTTTCTTTACTTCGGATGAAGATGCAGCTTTGGTAAGCAGAAATATTGAGTCATCGGATAATGTAATACCAGCTTCTAATTCAATGATGGCAAAAAATTTATATAAATTATCACATTATTTTTATGATAAAAATTATTTGGAACGTTCCCAAAAAATGCTTCACAATATGCAAACAAATATTGAAGAGTATCCAAGTGGATATTCTAATTGGTTGGATTTTATGTTAAACTTTACAGATGATTTCTATGAAGTAGTTATTGTTGGTGCTGCTGCAGAAGAAAAACGTGTAGCTATTCAAAAACAATATTATCCGAACAAAATTATAGCAGGAAGTGTTAAAGAATCAGCTCAACCTTTACTGCAAAATAGGTTTAGTGAAAAAGACACACATATTTTTATTTGTGTTAATAATGCGTGTAAATATCCTGTGACAAAAGTGGAAGATGCTTTTAAGTTATTGAATGATAAATAGCTAGAGGTGTTTTTGAGTGAGCAAAAATGTTTTTGTTGTAATCAGTTAAAAATTTTTATGTTTAGAGCCGCTTAAAACGAGGTATCTGTAATACATTTGAGGAATAAAATTAATACTATGATAAATATTATTTCGCTTTCGAGTTTTTCTGTTTTTGGGTATGAAATTAGTAAAGAGACTATTGATAAATTAGTAGTTTCAATAATGAGTTATTTGCCAAAAATTATTGCCGCAATACTAATTTTAATTATTGGTTTTTGGTTAATTAAGTTGATAAATAGAGTGTTAAGGAATTTTTTTGCTAAAAAGGATTACGATATTACACTTGAAAAATTTATTGCGGACCTAGTAAATTGGGGATTAAAAGTAATGCTGTTTATCATGGTTATAACTCAACTTGGGGTGCAATCAAGTTCATTACTAGCTATTTTAGGGGCTGCAGGTTTAGCTATAGGATTGGCATTACAAGGCTCACTTTCTAATTTTGCTGGTGGGGTATTAATATTATTGTTTAAACCATTTAAAGTAGGGGATTTTATTGAGGCTCAGGGGCAAATAGGTACGGTTAAATCAATTTCCATATTTACTACCACATTGCTTACTGCGGGAAATCAACAAGCTATTATTCCTAACGGGAAATTATCAAATGATACGATTAAAAATTATAGTGCAGAGGCTAATCGTAAAAATGTAATGACTATTGGAATTTCTTATGATAGTGATATAAAAAAAGCTAAGGATATTCTTTTGGCTATAGTTAATAAGCAGGAAGCTACTTTGAAAGACCCAGCTCCAGAAGTTTTTGTAGCTAATTTAGGAGATAGTTCTGTAGATTTATCTTTGCGATTTTGGGCTAAGAATGAAGACTATTGGAAACTAAATTTTTATGTGTTAGAAGAGGCTAAAGTACAATTAGAAGCTAATGGGATTTCAATTCCATTTCCGCAAAGAGATATTCACGTGTTTAACGAAAAATAAGTATATGGTTTTATGAAATGCTTGATTTATTTTATTCTTTTTCCATTGGGCGTATTACTTACTTCATGTGATCAAAAGTCAAATGAATTTAATTTGACTAATGAATACGCAGTAGCTAAAATTAAAAAGAATTATAATTCTGAAATAACACATGAGGTATTTGTAAAAGACACCATACAACAAATTAAAAATAAAATAAATCAAATTGAATTTATAGAGGTATCTAAATTTTCGGATAGTTTATCTATTCGTTATTTAACAAAAAACAAAGAGGCGTATCATCATTTTTATAAAAGTAAGCATGTTGATGCGTCTTCTCATTTTTATACTACTTACATAGTTTTCGATAAAAAAGAAAAATTAGGGAATAACGATTATGAAAATATGCTTTCGGTATTGGAGTATGATCTTATAAAGAATAAGAAAGAAAGTTATTTAGGGGGGTATATTTTAGGGGATACTACTAATACTAAAATTCACAATTTTCAAGAAGAGCAAAATTTAGTTTAGGTAAGCGAGTTTATACCGATAAGTTTACAGCATTGTATGATTTTGATAGTAGTAATTCTAGCTATTCTATGAGAATAGTGAACTATTTATTGAGAAATTTTACTTCAGAAAAGTTTATCAAATTATGGGAGCAAGACCTGTCCAGTTTTAAATCAATATACAACAAGTCGTTTAAAAGTGTTGAAAGCGATTACCAAGATGCATTAGCAAATAATACTAAAGAAAAGGACTCTAATTGGTTGCGTTACTACCACCAAGTATGTAATTAATATTGCTAATAAAAATGTTAAAAACAACTATCTTAGCGGTGTTATTATGAAGGTAGTTGAGCAAATAAAAGCCCCAATTTTAGATGAAATGGAAACTTTTGAGCAAAAGTTCTCCAATTCAATGAGTTCCAAGGTGGCCTTGCTTAACCGAATTACTCATTATATAGTGAACAGAAAAGGAAAGCAAATGCGTCCCATGTTTGTTTTTTTAGTCGCCAAAATGCTTTCAGAAACGGGAAAGGTTAATGAGCGTACTTTTCGAGGAGCTTCAGTAATCGAATTGATTCATACGGCAACTTTGGTGCATGATGATGTGGTTGATGACTCTAATATGCGTCGTGGTTTTTTTTCGGTAAATGCACTTTGGAAAAATAAAATAGCGGTTTTAGTTGGTGATTATTTGTTGTCAAAGGGTTTATTGCTTTCTATTGATAATGAAGATTTTGATTTACTTAAAATTATATCAGTTGCAGTTCGCGAAATGAGCGAAGGAGAACTTTTGCAAATTGAAAAAGCACGTAAATTAGATATATCCGAAACGGTGTACTATGATATTATTCGTCAAAAAACAGCCACTTTAATTGCGGCATGTTGTAGCTTAGGTGCGGCTTCTGTACAGCCCAATTCAGTACATATAGAAAAAATGAGGAAATTTGGAGAGCTAATAGGGATGGCATTTCAAATAAAGGACGACTTGTTTGATTATGGAGAAACAGCTATAGGGAAGCCTACAGGGATTGATATCAAGGAACAAAAAATGACATTACCTCTTATTTATGCGCTAAATACAGCAACAGAAAAGGATAAGGGGTGGATGATTAATTCGGTTAAAAATCACAATAAAAATAAACTTCGCGTAAAGCAAGTAATACAAAAGGTTAAAGATTTAGGAGGTCTGGAATATGCAGAAAAGAAAATGTTGTCTTTTAAAATGGAGGCCTTAGAAATACTGCAACAATACCCCAATTCTGATTATAATAAGGCCTTAGAATTAATGGTAAATTACGTTATTGATCGTAAAAAATAGTTAATATTTTGATTGCAAAAGAAACCATAGATGCTGTTTATGAAGCCGCTCGTTTGGAAGAAGTGATAGGTGATTACGTTCAGCTAAAAAAGTCGGGGAGTAATTTTAAAGGATTGAGTCCATTTTCGGATGAAAAATCGCCTTCTTTTATGGTGTCACCTGTAAAACAAATTTGGAAGGATTTTAGTAGTGGAAAGGGAGGAAATGTAATTGCTTTTTTAATGGAGCATGAACATTACAGTTACCCAGAGGCTATAAAGCATTTGGCCAAGCGTTATGGGATTGAAATTCAAGAAACCGAACAATCTGATGCGCAAAAAGAGCAGGCTAGTGAGCGCGAAAGTATGTATTTGGTTAGTGATTATGCAAATAGTTATTTCCAAGAGCAATTACATAAAACAGAAACAGGTAAAGCTATAGCCTTAACGTATTTTAAAGAGCGCGGTTTTACAGTAGACACTATTCAGAAATTCCAGTTAGGCTATTCACCTGATAGTTGGGATGCTTTTACAAAAACAGCTATAAGTAAAGGCTATTTATTAAAATATTTAGAAAGTACAGGACTTAGTATTGTAAAAGAGCAAAAACAATTTGACCGATTTAAAGGGCGTGTAATGTTTCCTATTCATTCCATGTCTGGAAGAGTACTTGGATTTGGAGGACGATTATTAATTACAAATGCTAAGGCGGCAAAATATTTAAACTCTCCTGAAAGTGATATTTATCATAAAAGTAAAGTGCTCTATGGTATTTATTATGCTAAACAAGCTATTGCTAAAGAGGATAATTGTTATTTAGTAGAAGGTTATACGGATGTGATTCAATTTCATCAAACGGGAATTGCCAATGTAGTGTCTTCTTCGGGTACGGCTTTAACTTCTGATCAGATTCGTTTAATTAGTAGGCTTTCAAAAAATATAACAGTACTTTTTGATGGTGATGCTGCAGGACTACGTGCAGCTATTCGAGGGATTGATTTAATTTTGGAGCAAGGGATGAATGTACGCGTATGTACATTTCCAGATGGTGAAGACCCAGATAGTTTTGCAAAAAAGCATACTAAAGAAAGTTTACAGGTTTATTTAGATGAAAATCAGCAGGATTTTATTCGTTTTAAAGCAAGTTTACTTCAAAAAGAAGCCGCTAATGATCCTATAAAAAAAGCAGAATTGATTAGGAATATGGTGGCTAGTATTGCTAAAATACCCGATGTTATAAAGCGAGAGTTATATATCCGAGAGTGTGCATCAATCATGCAAATATCTGAAGAGGTATTGTTTACAAGTCTAGCGCAGTTGCTAGCATCTACAAGCAAAGAGCAAAATAAAAAAGCGAAGAGTAAACCTAAGTTTGATTCCATACCTACTAAGGTTGATCCTAATGCCGATCCCAATGAGCCTCCAATGGAGGTGTATTTGAATAATATGGAGCCAGAAGAAACACAAGCACAAACAAAAGTGAATGTGTTGTTTAGGTTGGAGCGATCAATTATTGGAATTTTACTGCTTTATGGTCAAGAAGAAGAGTTGTTTACTGAATTGATGTATCAGCGTAATGCTGATGAGGAATTAGAAATTGTACCCGTTGAGCAAACAAAAAAAGTATATGAAAAAGTGTTTTTGGATTTGCAAATGGATGAAATTGAATTTACACATCCGAGTTTTCAACAGGTTTATGCAATTTTAATAGAAACTTTAAATGCTGAAGATCAATTTAGAATTGATATGTTTTTACAAATGCTAACACCAGAATTATCTACTGAAATTACAGATATTTTAATGGAAGAAGAAAAATATGCTTTAGATGATTGGGAGCGTAATGAAATTTACGTAAAGCAAAAAAAAACAAGTATAGTGCAGTATGTAAATGATGTGATTTTAAATTTACGAAGACAATTAGTAGATCTTAAAATTTTAGATTTAATGAATGGTATAAAAGAAAAATCACCCGAATCTAATTCTAGTATTCAAGAGGACTTGTCTGAAGTCATCGAATATCAGCATTTGAAGCGAGTGATTTCGGAAAAGCTAAATCGAGTGATATGATTTAGCAAATGTGTAAAATTCTTGATTGATGAATTAAGTCGGCTAAATTATCGACTTTCAATTTTTTCAATAATCTTGTTTTGTATGTACTAACTGTTTTTTCGTTAATATCAAGTTTATTTGCAATCTCTTTATTTCTTCTTCCAGCAGAAAGTAGATTGAGTACTTCTACTTCTCTAGTGGATAATTTTTTAAATGTATTGAATTGAGAACCTCTGTAACTTCTATTATTCAATTGATCACTTAATTTTTCATTTAAATAAATACCTCCTCTAGCTACTCTATCAAAAGCAAACTTTAAGGTGTCAATTGAAGCAGTTTTGCACAAATAAGCCGAAGCCCCAGACTTAATTGTACTTAATGCGTAAATTTCTTCAGGTTGATGACTAAAAACAAAAACTTTAACGCCTTTGAATCGATTTTTAATTTCTTTGATGGTTTGTAGCCCATTTGAATTTGGTAAATCTAATTCTAAGAAAACAATATTTGGCATTTCTTTTCTTATAACCTTAAATAAGTTTTTTCCATCTATAAGTGCAGGTAATAATCGAACATCATTACTATTACTAAATAATGATTCTAAAATCCCTTTGCGAGTAATTGGGTGATGATCCGCTACTAATACTTTCATAACAATTTAAAATTGATGATTTAACTGATTTTGTGTATTGTAAAACTATAGAGAAAAGTGATTGGAAAAAGTTTTTTAGCCTAAGTTTCGATCAAAAGATGTTATTTTAGGTCAAGAGGTATTTTACAGACAGGAATTGGCTGCATTTTATGCTGGTTTACCGTATTTAGTCGGTGGTATATTTTGAAAACCTCATGCTTTCTGCCAGAAAAATCGTCTAAATTTTTTCCTGCATCTTGCTGATTCATTGCCCATTCCAGTTCGTCATAGCTAGCTCCTATCTGATCTTCATCGCTGCGACTATCTCCAAAAAGCCCATCTGTTGGAGCTGCATTTTGAATAGATTCAGGTACATCTAAAGCTTTTGCAAGTTGGTAAACTTCACTTTTCATAAGGTCGGCAATAGGGCTTAAATCTACTCCTCCATCTCCGTATTTAGTGTAAAAACCAACGCCAAAATCTTCAACTTTATTTCCAGTTCCTGCAACTAAATATCCATGCAAACCTGCAAAATAATATAGAGTTGTCATGCGTAAACGCGCTCTGGTATTTGCTAATGAAAGGTCAAGTTGAGCACTAGGTGCTATTTCTGGGACTTGTTTTTTTAAACTTTCGAAAGTCGGAGTTAAGTCAACACGTTCATCGCTAACGTTAGGGAAACGTTTTTTTAATTGTGTAATATGTTCTTGAGCACGAGTGACTTGACTTTTAGCTTGGTGGATAGGCATTTCAACACAAACTGTCTGAAGCCCAGTTTTAGCGCACAGTGTGGAGGTTAGGCCGCTATCGATTCCTCCACTCACTCCTACAACAAAACCTTTAATATTAGCGTTTGTAGCATATTCTTTTAACCAGTTTACTATATGATCAATTACTTTTTCGGTTTTCATTTAATGTAAGTTTATAAGGGTGTTTTTTGATGTTCTAAACATCAATTTAATTTTCTTTTTTATAGCAGTATAGTATACATTGACTAAAAAAAGATTACTTGCTTATAAAAGTAATTAAAAAGAAACGTTTAATAAAGTATAGAATTAATGTTTGTTTATTTTTGTGACATGAATAAAACCAAGTATTCAAAAATGTTTAGATTTATTTTTTTAACAAGCTTCAGTGTAATTTTTTTAGCATGTAAAAAAGAATATAAAATGTCTGCTGAAATTGCTTCAATACCAGTTGAGGTGTCTATTGAACGTTTTGATCAAAAGTTTGTAAATGTAAGTGATGCAAGTCTTGTAAAAATTAAGGAAGAATATCCATTTTTATTTCCTACAAAATATAAAGACGAATTCTGGTTAAGAAAATCTAAAGATACATTGCATCAAGAATTAGTTAATGAAGTAAAAAAAGTATTTCCGGATTTAAATAATGTTAGTGTGGAGCTTACTTCATTTTATAAGCATCTAATTTATTATTATCCACATATCGAGGTGCCAAGAATAGTATCTTTAATATCTGATGTGGATTATAAGAATAATATTGTGCTCCGAAAAGAGTTGTTACTTTTGTCGTTGGACACTTATTTAGGGGGTGAACATTATTTTTATGAAGATATCTCAAAGTATATAAAAGATGATTTTGAGCCTTCTCAATTAATTCCGAATATAGCAATGGCTTATGCTCAAAAAATTATTCCTCGTGCAGATAATAGAGATTTGTTGGCACAAATGATTTTATTTGGAAAAAGAAGGTATTTGTTAAGTAAATTACTACCAAAAAGAAGGCTTTCGGATATTTTTGGGCACACCGAAGGGCAAATGGATTGGTTGAAAGATAATGAGTCGTTTATTTGGCGCTATTTTATTGAAAAAGAAATGCTTTATAGTACTAATAAAGATTTGTTGCCACGCTTTGTATATCCAGCTCCTTTTTCAAAGTTTTATTTGTCAATTGATCAACAAGCGCCAGACAAGGTGGGGCAATATATAGGGTATCAAATAGTATTTGCATTCATGGAAAAGAACAATGTATCTTTGCAAGAACTAATGAAAATAGATAGTAGGTCTATTTTTGAGGCTTCAAATTATAAACCCCAAAAGTAAACCTTAATAAAACACATTATAATGGCAGTTACGCATACTTCAGAAATTAAAATAAAAGTGGGACTTGATGAAAATAAAGTGCCAGAAGCGCTTTCGTGGACAGCACAAGATGGAGGGGTAACTAATGAGGAAGCCAAAGCCTTTTTACTTTCGGTATGGGATTCAAAAGCTAAAGAAAGTCTGCGTATAGATTTATGGACTAAGGATATGCCTGTTGATGAAATGAAACTCTTTTTTCATCAAACTTTAGTAGCAATGACTGATACCTATCAGCGAGCAACACAAGATGTTAAAATGGCTGAAACCATGAAAGATTTTACCGATTATTTTGCGGATAAATTAGAGTTAAAAAAGAAGTAATTTTAAATTTTGACCAGTCTATTATTTGTATATAATGCATCATCAGGATTTTGGAATAAAAAAATTGATTTTGCACATAAAATGTTAAGTCCAGATACTTATGCATGCAGTTTGTGTGCGCTTACTCATGGTAATTTTGGCGAAACAAATGAGTGGAAAATATTTAGGAAGTCTCAAAAAGTAGCCATGGAGTTCATTTATAAAAATGAATTTGAAATCCAATATCCAAATATAAAGGTAATATATCCAGTAGTATTTTCTGTTTCTTCTAAAGGTTTGGAAGTAGTGCTTTCGTCAGAAGCATTAAATAGATTTACTTCTGTAGAGGCGTTGATTGCTGTTTTAAATGGAAAGAATAGTTGAATTTTGTTAAAAACAGCAATAACTTATTTTTAATTTGATTGGTCAATGGTTTTTTGGGCTGTTACTATTTTTGAAAAAGGCTTCATTTAATTGATCAATATGGGTCAATACTTCGTCGCAACCTTGTTTTGAAGAGGAAGATGTGATAAAATAAGGAGGCATTTCTTCCCAAAATGTCAGCATTTTGTTTTTGTAGTTTTCAATATGCTTGGGGAGGGTGTTTATAGTTAATTTATCAGCTTTGGTAAAAATGATAAAAAAAGGAACACCATTTGTGGTGAGCCACTCCATAAAAGCAAGGTCAATTTTTTGTGGTTCGTGCCTGCAATCAACCAAAACAAAAGCACTTACTAATTGAGTGCGCTGTTTAAAATAATTTGTAATAAACTTTTGAAACGTTTTTTTTGTGCTTTTGGATGTACGTGCATATCCATACCCGGGTAAATCAACTAAAAACCAATTTTTATTAATCAAAAAATGATTGATAAGTTGAGTTTTTCCTGGCCTACCTGAAGTTTTTGCAAGATTTTTACGTCCCATTAATGCATTGATTAATGAAGATTTTCCCACATTTGAACGTCCGATAAAAGCGTACTCTGGAAAAGGATTACTAGGACATTTGGCAACATCACTATTGCTAATTATAAAATCTGCGCTTGAAATTTTCACACTAAAGTGTTTTTAAATGTTTTCTTTAACAAGCCATTCATGTAGGTATTTGTTAAATATTTCGGGGTGTTCCATCATAGCAGCATGGCCACATTCATCAATCCAATAAAGGGTGGAATTAGGAATTAATCTACTAAAGTCTTCGGCAACATCGGGAGGAGTAACAATGTCATTTTTACCCCAAATAATACATGCAGGGACTTTAATTTTTGGTAAATCCTTAGCCATGTTGTGTCTAATGGCACTTTTTGCAATAGCAATTGTTCTAACTAATTTATAACGATCGTTAACAGTATTATATACTTCATCAACCATTTCTTTCGTAGCTGTTTCGGGCTTGTAAAAAACATCCTGGGCTTTTTGCTTTATATAATCGTAGTCACCACGTTTAGGGTAACTTTCTCCCATTCCGCTTTCGTAAAGTCCAGAACTACCAGTTAGGACAATTCCTTTTACAAGCTCGGGATACATTTTCTGAAATACTAATGCTATATGTCCTCCTAATGAATTACCAACTAATATTACTTCAGAATAGTTTAAGTAATCCAAAAAATCTTTTAAAAACTTGGCTAAATTACTAACACTAGTCTTAATTAATGGCAGCTCGTAAATAGGGAGTTCAGGAATAATTACACGATAACCGTGCTGAGGGAAATGAGAGAACATTCCTTCAAAATTACTTAAACCTCCCATAAGTCCATGAAGTACAACGATGGGTGTTCCTTCACCTGAACTAGCGTATATAAATTTTCCTTCTTTTGTTAAGTTTTCGTTCATTAATGCTTTGGCATGACTGAAACGCAAATATAATATTTTAACAAACAGGAACAGAATTTTTTTGAAGAACTCTTTTTCCTACTATTTTTTTTCGTTTTCTGGTTGGTTTTTTTCGGTGATGTAATTTTTATTTTAAAATTAAATAGTTTGCTGCTAAGCTGTTTAAATAGTGATGTTTTTGATTTTTTGAGAGGGAAACTTATTAACAATGTGGTATAAAGTGGTAAAATGTGGTGATTTTTTCAATATCTTTGACTAATTCTAGGTAAATCGTGGTAAATTTAATAGGAACATACGAATGCAAAGCTGATGTCAAAGGGAGGTTGATGCTTCCTTCGGCATTTAAAAAGCAGTTAGAT
The DNA here is from genome assembly GCA_947498765.1 of uncultured Aquimarina sp. Lineage (GTDB taxonomy): Bacteria > Bacteroidota > Bacteroidia > Flavobacteriales > Flavobacteriaceae > Aquimarina. The sequence continues at coordinate 29,736 of CANMLG010000065.1, read as the reverse complement.
AGTTTGTTATCTGAAGGTTTTGTGTTAAAGCGCTCGGTGTTTCAGCCTTGTTTGGAGTTGTATCCCAGAAAAGAATGGGATGTGCTTATGCAAAAAATGAATAAGCTGAATCGATTTAAAAAGAAGAATAATGACTTTATACGTCGCTTTACAGCAGGTGTAAAAGAATTAGAAGTAGATGCAACGGGACGAATTTTGATACCAAAAGATTTAGTGGCGTTTGCAGGAATTGAAAAAGAATTAGTGTTGTCTTCGGCAATAAATATAATTGAAATTTGGGATAAATCACGTTATGAAGCGGCTATTGATGAGGCAACAGATGATTTTGCAGATCTAGCGGAAGAAGTAATGGGATTTGATGATATAATAGTAGATGGAGAATAAATATCACATACCAGTATTGTTGAAAGAAACTGTTGATGGACTAGCAATTAAGTCCGATGGGGTTTATGTGGATGTTACTTTTGGAGGAGGAGGTCATTCAAAAGAGATACTATCTCGATTAGGTCCTAATGGTAAATTGTTTGGTTTTGATCAAGATCAAGATGCGCATAAAAATGCTTTTGAGGATGAGCGATTTCAATTAATGCCTCATAATTTTAGATTTATTAAACGTTTTTTGCGCTTTTATGGTGTTAAAAAAGTAGATGGTATTTTAGGAGATTTTGGAGTGTCATCTCATCAGTTTGATGAAGCTGACCGTGGTTTTTCGACACGTTTTGAAGCGGAGCTAGATATGAGAATGGATCAAACAGCAACACTTTCGGCTAGCGATGTTATTAATACTTATGAGGAGCAAGCGTTAAAACAAGTATTGTCTCAATATGGAGAGTTGCGGAGTGCTAAAAAAATGGCGCGTTTAATTGTTGAAGCACGAGAAGTGAAACTTGTAAAAACTAGCGAGCAGTTAAAAGCTATTTTAGGCCCTTGTATGATTAAGAAGAAAGAGCATAAAATTTTAGCGCAAGTTTATCAGGCAATTCGAATTGAGGTAAATCAAGAAATAGCAGTTTTAAAAGAGTTTTTGGAGCAAACTAAAGATTTGCTAGCACCAGGAGGAAGGATAAGTTTAATATCATATCATTCTTTAGAAGATCGTTTGGTAAAACGATTTATAAGAAATGGTTTATTTGAAGGAGAACCTGAAAAGGATTTATTTGGAAAAATGTCTGTGCCTTTTAAAAAAGTAGGTGGGCTTATTGTGCCAGATGCCAATGAAATAGCTTCTAATAATAGAGCGCGAAGTGCTAAATTAAGAATAGCAGAGCGGATAGAGGATTAATGAAAGATAAGTTATATGACATATTAAAAGGAAGACTCTTGCTGTCGGATGATTCTGCAAAAAATTGGGTCATGCTTTTGTTTTTATCAGTACTAGCTTTAATAATGATTGCAAGTTCGCATAGCGCAGAGCGGAAAATTCATGAAATCGCAAAAAAGAATAATGAAGTAAAAGAGTATCGGACTCAATTTGTTGATGGCAGATCGCGATTAATGAAATTAAAAATGGAATCGCAAATAAAAAAAAGACTCAAAGAAATAGGAGTTGATTTAAAAAAAGAACCGCCCATTAAATTAGTAGTTAAAGAGTAAAAGAATAAGTGTAAAGTAAATTTGGAAGCAACTATAAAAAACATATCAAATAGATCTTATTTAGTGGCAGGTTGTTTGTTGCTTTTTGCGGGTTTTGTGTTGTTTAATTTATTTAAAATTCAGGTTGTTGAGGGAGATAAATATCGAGAAATAGCGCGTAAACGGGTGTTTAAAGATTTTGTCATTCCTGCAAATAGAGGGAATCTTTACGATGCAAACTACAATTTATTGGCCACTTCTGTACCTAAATATGATATTCGTTTTGATGCGGTAACGGTTAAAAAAGAAACTTTCCAAAAAGAAATTCAAAACCTAGCAAAAGCAATGTCAAGGGAGTTTGGGAAACCTGCTTCGTATTATTCTAAAATGTTTAATAAAGCAAGAGTTAATAAAAACAGATACTTGCTTATTTGTAGAAACATTGGATATTCCCGTTATATGCGGGTTAAAAATTTTCCTATTCTAAAGTTAGGAGCAAACAAAGGAGGTTTAATTATTGAGCAGCGTACAATTAGGGAGCATCCAATAGGGAAAATTGCCGAACGAACTGTTGGTTATGAGCGTCAAGATGAAAAAGGTTACTATACCAGAGTAGGGCTTGAAGGGGCTTATGGTCCATATTTACGCGGAAAAGCAGGAAAACGTTTAAAGCAAAAGATATCTAAAGGACAATGGAAGCCAGTTTCCGATAATAATGAGGTGGAGCCACAAGATGGTTATGATGTAGTTTCGACTATTGATGTAAATATTCAAGATATTGCGCATCATGCCTTGTTGGAGCAGTTAGAGAAATTTGAAGCTCATCACGGATGTGTGGTGGTGATGGAGACCAAGACAGGAGATATAAAAGCAATCTCAAATTTAGCACGTACCTCGAAAGGGAAGTATTATGAGCGATTAAATTATGCGGTTGGGGAATCACATGAGCCAGGTTCAACGTTTAAATTGATGTCAATGGTAGCTTTGTTGGAGGATAAAGCGATTGATTCAAGTTATGTGGTGGATACCGAAAATGGGCGTGTAAAATTTTATGATCGCACGGTGTATGATTCGCATTGGGGAGGTTATGGTAAAATTTCTGCAGCAAAAGCATTTGAATTATCATCTAATACTGCATTTGCTAAAATTGTAAATAAGCATTATAAAAATAATCCCAAAAAATTATTAAATCGCTTTTATAATATGGGGTTAAACAAGCCTTTGGGGTTACCAATTAAAGGAGAAGGGGATCCTAAGTTCCCGTATCCAGGTGATAAAAATTGGTATGGAACCACATTGCCATGGATGGCTTTTGGGTACGGAGTTTCATTAACGCCTTTGCAAACTTTAACATTTTATAATGCAATTGCGAATAATGGGGAAATGGTAAAGCCACAGTTTATAAAAGAAGTGCGTGCCTGGGATGCCGTAGAAGAGCAATTTGGAAAAGAAGTAATCAATCCAATGCTTTGTTCAAAGCAAACGGTTGGCGCTGTAAAGGTAATGATGGAAAAGGTGGTGGAACGTGGAACAGCTAAAAATATAAAATCCAAGTTAATGTCCTTTGCCGGGAAGACAGGTACTTGTCAAAAGAATTATGGTAAAGGAAAAAAACATTTGCAATACATTTCGTCTTTTGTAGGTTATTTTCCAGCCGATACACCAAAATATTCATGTATAGTTGTAGTTCACGAACCCAAAAAAGAAATAGGTTTTTATGGAAATGTAGTAGCTGCTCCTGTATTCAAAAAAATTGCTGAAAAAATTTATAGAGCCACACCTATAGTAGATCAAGTGAATTTAACTTCAGTTGAAAAATCGGGAACGGATTATGTTAATTTTTATACGCTTTCGCAGAAGTATAAAACGATAATGCCTAACGTAAAAGGAATGACATTGATGGATGTATTGCCATTGTTGGAAAATTTAGGTTTAGATGTAAAGGTTTCGGGTGAAGGAAGAGTTAAAGAACAGTCTATTCCACAAGGAGAAAAAATAGGAAATCGTAAACATATTAGTATCATTTTATCTTGAGTAGTTTAACTAACATATTATATAAGGTATCCATTGAGGCGGTAATGGGAAATACACATGTAAGTGTAAATTCATTACAATTTGACTCTCGTTTAGTGGCATTAAATGATGTTTTTGTTGCTGTCCGTGGAGTGCAGGTTGATGGTCATCAATTTATAAAAAAGGCTATTGATCAAGGAGCTTTAGTAATTGTTTGTGAAGATTTTCCTAAGCATATTGTAAATGGAGTTACTTATATAAAAGTCTCCGATTCGCAAGTGGCCTTAGCGGTTATGGCAAGTAATTACTACGAAAATCCGTCTGCCAAACTTCGTTTAATTGGAGTAACGGGAACTAATGGAAAAACAACAGTGACAAGCTTATTGTTTCAGTTGTTTAAAAGTGCTGGATATAAAGTAGGTTTGATTTCTACCGTTAAGGTGTGTATTCACAATAAAGAGATTCCTGCCACACATACTACGCCCGATGCTTTGCAATTGCAAAAACATTTAGCAAATATGCTTGCTGAGGGAGTTACTTATTGTTTTATGGAGGTGAGTTCTCATGGTATTCATCAAAAAAGAACTTTAGGTTTGGAATTTGAAGGTGGTGTGTTTACTAACTTATCGCACGATCATTTGGATTATCATGAAACCTTTAAAGAGTATAGAGATGTTAAAAAATCATTTTTTGATTCATTGCCTAAAAGTGCTTTTGCATTAACAAATTCAGATGATAAGAATGGATTGGTAATGCTTCAAAATACAAAGGCTAAGAAAGTCACTTATGCTTTAAAGTCTTTTGCAGATTACAGAGGTAATGTATTAGAAAGTAGTTTTCAGGGTTTGCTCTTAAAAATTAATGATAAAGAGTTTTGGAGTAAGCTTATAGGGAATTTCAATGCTTATAATTTGGTGGCAGTTTATGCTTGTGCAGAAATGCTTGGCTTAGAAGCATTAGAGATTTTACAATTATTAAGTAACCTAGAAAGTGTTAATGGAAGATTTGAATATACTATTTCGGATCAGAAAATTACAGCAATAGTTGATTTTGCACATACGCCAGATGCACTTAAAAATGTATTGAATACAGTAAACTCAATACGAACACGTAATGAAACCTTGATTACAGTTGTCGGTTGTGGAGGGGATCGCGATCAGTTAAAAAGACCTATTATGGCATCAATTGCAGCGCAACTGAGTGATAAGGTCATTTTTACAAATGATAATCCTCGCTTTGAAGAACCTCAAGATATTTTAGATGCCATGGAGACTGGTGTGCAGCCTCAGGATTTTAAAAAAACACTAACTATTCAAAATCGTGAGCAGGCCATAAAAACTGCGGTAAGCATGGCGAATCCAAATGATATTATTTTGATTGCAGGAAAAGGACATGAAAATTATCAAGATATAAAAGGGAAGAAAACAGCTTTCAGTGATATGGAAGTGGTACAACGTTATTTAAAACTTATAGACTAATGGTATACTATTTATTTGATTATTTAGAGCAAAATTTTCAGTTTCCAGGAGCAAGTCTGTTTGGCTTTTTAAGTTTTAGAGCTGCTTTAGCAATATTGCTTTCATTGTTAATTTCTGTGACCTATGGAAAGCGAATCATTGTTTTTTTACAAAAAAAACAAATGGGCGAAAGTATACGTGATTTAGGCTTGGAAGGGCAAGTAGAAAAAGCAGGAACACCAACTATGGGTGGAATTATTATTATTCTGGCTACATTAATTCCAGTGCTTCTTTTTGCAAAACTTGAAAATATATACATCATATTATTGCTGGTTACTACCCTTTGGATGGGGGCTATTGGTTTTACAGATGATTATTTAAAAATAAAAAAGAAAAATAAAGATGGATTAGCAGGGAAGTTTAAAATAATAGGTCAAGTAGGGCTTGGTGTTTTTGTAGGTTTAGTGATGTATTTTCATAAGGATATTACTATTAAAGAAGAAAAGTCTCCCGAGATTATTGCGCAAATAAGAGCAACAGGAAGTGAGGTGTCTGAATTTGAGCCAGAAACAAAATCGACCAAAACAACTATTCCCTTTTTGAAAAATAACGAGTTTGAATATGCTAAGGTGATGGAATGGATTAGTCCTAGTCTAAAAAAATATGCATGGTTATTTTTTATTCCAGTAGTGATTGTTATTGTTACGGCAGTATCCAATGGAGCAAATTTAACAGATGGCATTGATGGTCTGGCTGCAGGTACGTCGGCTATTATGGTTATTGTTTTAGGGGCTTTTGCATGGATTTCAGGGAATATTATTTTTTCTGATTATTTGAATGTGATGTACATACCACATACAGGCGAAATGACCATTTTTATAGCAGCTTTTACTGGGGCTTTAGTCGGCTTTTTGTGGTACAATACGTATCCAGCTCAGGTGTTTATGGGAGATACAGGTAGTTTAACTATAGGTGGAGTAATAGCAGTAATTGCCATTGCAGTTCGTAAAGAGTTGTTGATTCCTTTGTTGTGTGGTGTTTTCTTTGTTGAAACACTTTCGGTGATCATTCAAGTTTCTTATTTCAAATACACCAAAAAGAAATTTGGTGAAGGTAAACGGGTGTTTTTAATGTCTCCTTTGCATCATCATTATCAAAAGAAGGGGATACACGAGAGTAAAATTGTTGCACGCTTTTGGATTGTAGGTATTTTGTTAGCTATTCTAACTATTGTAACGCTTAAGCTTAGATAATTATAAAATGAATAACCAAAATAATAAACAAAGACTTGTAGTGCTTGGTGCTGGCGAAAGCGGTGTGGGTACAGCTCTTTTGGCTAAGGCTAAAGGCTATGAAGTTTTTGTGTCTGATTTTGGGGAAATAGCAGATAAGTATGCTTCAATTTTAACTAAAGCTGGATTGGCTTTTGAAGAGAAGCAGCATACGAAGGCATTGATTTTAAATGCAGATGTAGTAATGAAAAGCCCAGGGATTCCTGATACTGCGCCTATAGTAAAAAAGTTGATAGCTAAAGGAGTTGAGGTGATTTCTGAAATTGAATTTGCTGTAAAATATACTAAAGCAACTCTCATTGGTATTACTGGGAGTAATGGGAAAACGACTACTACGATGCTTACTGGGCATGTGCTTTCGGCAGGAACAAATGGGGTAACAATGGCAGGTAATATTGGTGATAGCTTTGCTAGGCTTGTGTTGGATAATAAGACCAAGACTTATGTGTTAGAATTGAGTAGTTTTCAGTTGGATGGAATAAGGGAGTTTATGCCGCATATTGCAATTTTAACGAACCTTTCTCCGGATCATTTAGATCGCTATGAGTATAGTTATGATAAGTATATCGCATCAAAATTTAGATTGATAAAAAATCAGACCGAGCATGATTATTTTATTTATGATGCAGATGATAAAGAGATTCAAAATTATTTAAAAATACATAAGCCCAAAGCACAATGTTTTCCTTTTTCATTAAAAAAAGAATTAGAACAAGGTGCATTTATAAAAAACAACCATATCGTAATAAATATGAATAACGAACAAGATATTATCGTATCAGAAAGTAGTCTTTCTTTAAAAGGAAAGCACAATACCAAAAATGCTATGGCGGCAGCAATGGCGGCCAGATTGATTGGTATACGAAAACAAACAATTCGCGAAAGTTTAACCAATTTTCAAGGAGTTGAGCATCGATTAGAAATGGTGTTAAAAATTAATAATGTACAGTACATTAATGATTCAAAGGCAACTAATGTAAATGCTGCATATTTTGCATTGGAAGCTGTTAAAACTCCTGTAGTGTGGATTGTAGGTGGAGTAGATAAAGGGAATGATTACAGTGAATTGTATAAGTTGGTTAATGAAAAAGTAAAAGCAATTATTTGTTTAGGAGTGGATAATAGTCGTATTGTGGCTTCTTTTGAGAATTGTGTGGAAACCATTGTGGAAACACAATCTATGCAAGAGGCCGTTAAGATTGCTTATGCTTTAGGAGATAAAAATGATACAGTATTATTGTCGCCATGTTGTGCAAGTTTTGACTTGTTTGAAAATTATGAAGATCGAGGAAACCAATTTAAAGCTGCTGTGCATAAGTTGTAAATAAATGAAAGAAGCTTTGTTAAATATACAGGGAGATAAAGTGTTATGGGCTATAGCTGGTCTATTAGCATTATTCTCATTTATGCCTGTATATAGTGCTAGTAGTAATTTAGCTTATTTGTATGGAGACGGAAATACGTTTAAGTATTTGGTTAAACATGCAATACATTTAGGTTTGGGGTTTTTGATAATATATGGAGTGCATAAAATTCGATATAATTATTTTAAAGGGCTGTCAATGATTATGCTGCCTATTGCAATAGTTTTATTGGTTGTTACTATTGCACAAGGAACAACAATTGGAGGAGCTAATGCCAGTCGTTGGATTCGTATTCCAGTAGTAGGAGTTACTTTTCAAACATCAACATTGGCATCGGTAGTATTACTCAGTTTTGTTGCACGGTATTTGGCAAAAATAGCTTCAAAAACTTATACATTTAAAGAAACATTAGTGCCTTTATGGTTGCCTGTAATGTTAGTAGTAGCGTGTATTTTACCAGCCAACTTTTCAACAGCTGCTATTATTTTTTCTATGGTAATTATGTTGGTGTTTATAGGGGGGTATCCTTTAAAATATTTAGCTATCATTTTTGCAACTGGCTTGTTGTTTTTAACCATATTTATTTTGGCAGCAAAGGCATTTCCAGGAGCATTTTCAAATAGGGTAGATACATGGACAAGTCGTATTGAAAATTTTTTAGACGATGGTGAAAATCAAAAAGATAATTATCAAATAGAACGTGCTAAAATTGCGATTGCTACAGGTGGTTTGATAGGTCAAGGGCCAGGGAAAAGTGTGCAAAAAAACTTTTTGCCGCAGTCATCATCAGATTTTATTTATGCTATTGTGGTGGAAGAGTTTGGTTTGTTGGGAGCTATAGGAATTATGTTTGCTTATTTATTGATGTTAGCTAGATTGATTATTATTTCGCATAAATGTGAAGATGTTTTTGGGAAATTATTAGTGTTGGGGGTGGGTTTGCCTATAGTTTTTCAGGCGCTTATCAATATGGCTGTGGCTGTGGAATTATTTCCAGTAACGGGACAAACTTTACCTTTGGTAAGTAGTGGTGGAACATCTATTTGGATGACTTGCTTAGCTTTGGGTATAGTGATTAGTGTAAGTGTAAAAGCAGTTCCAAAAGAAAAAGAAGAAAGTGAAGCAAATCCGTTAGATATTTTAAGTGAAACCATATGAAACAGTTGTCATTTGTAATATCAGGAGGGGGTACTGGAGGGCATATTTATCCAGCAATTGCCATTGCCAATGCTTTAAAAGAAAAGTATCCAGAGGCTCAATTTTTATTTGTAGGAGCTAGTGACCGCATGGAAATGCAAAAAGTTCCTAAAGCAGGTTATGAAATTGAAGGATTGTGGATAAGTGGAATACAGCGAAAGTTTGCGGCTAAAAATATATTGCTTCCATTTAAGTTGGTAAGTAGTTTATGGAAATCTTTCCGAATCATTAAACAGCGACAACCTACTATTGCTATTGGAACAGGAGGTTATGCAAGTGCGGCTTTATTAAAAATGGCAGGTTGGATGAAGGTGCCAACATTGATTCAGGAACAAAATTCGTTTCCAGGAATTACCAACAAATGGTTGGCAGGAGAGGCTAAAAAAATATGTGTGGCCTACCCTGGTTTAGAGCGTTTCTTTCCAGTAGAAAAGTTAGTGCAAACAGGGAATCCAGTTCGACAAGATATATTAATTGAAGATATCTCTTCTGCAGAAGCGTTTAAACATTTTGCTTTAAATGAAAATGTAAAAACGATTTTAGTGCTTGGAGGGAGTTTAGGAGCTAAAGCAATTAATGAGTTGGTGGCTTCAAGAATAGATTTTTTTAAAGAAAACAATGTGCAGGTATTATGGCAGTGTGGACAATTGTATTACGAAAGATTCAAGTATTTAGCTACAGATGTTGTAAAGATTGTTGCTTATATAGATCGTATGGATTTGGCTTATACACTTGCTAATTGTATTGTTTCCAGAGCTGGAGCAAGCTCGGTTTCGGAATTGGCTATAGTGGGTAAACCGGTATTGTTTATTCCGTCGCCTTATGTGGCGGAGGATCATCAAACTAAAAATGCAGAAGCTATAGTAAAAGCAAATGCGGCATGCATGATTAAGCAATCGGAATTAGAGGTAAAGTTTAATAATCAAATATTAAGTTTATTAAATGATGAGGCGCTTATTGAAAATTTGAGTTCGAATTTTAAAAAATTGGCAAAGCCAGAAGCTACGGCACAAATAGTAAATGAAATTGAAAAATTAATTAAGGATAAGGTTAGTTGAGAGGATTAGAATACATAGAAAATGTTTATTTTGTCGGTATTGGAGGTATTGGTATGAGTGCCATTGCGCGTTATTTTGTGAGTATTGGAAAGCAAGTAGCCGGATATGATAAAACACCGACTATTATTACAAACACCTTAGAGGATTTGGGGGTAAATATTACTTTTAGTGATGCTGTTGCAGAAGTGCCTCATAATTTTTTAAATACTAAAAATACCTTAATAGTATATACACCTGCGGTGCCAGCTGCACACAAGCAATTGGTGTATTTTCAAGAACATAATTTTGAAGTACACAAGCGTGCTAAAGTACTTGGTTTTATTACAAAAGATACTTTTACGTTAGCCGTTGCTGGAACACATGGGAAAACAACAACGTCAAGTATATTAGCACATTTGCTGTATGCTTCGGGAGAAAAAGTTACTGCTTTTTTGGGTGGAATTAGTGAAAACTATAATTCAAATTACATAAGTAGTGGGAATGAGGTTGTTGTGGTTGAAGCGGATGAATTTGATCGTTCGTTTTTACAATTATTTCCAAATATTTCGGCAATTACTTCAATGGATGCGGATCATTTAGATATTTATGGGGGTCATGAGGCGTTAACAGATTCTTTTAATGCTTTTGCGGGACTTACAAAAAATGAATTATTTGTGACAAAAGGTTTGCCTATAAAAGGGATAACTGTTGGAATTGATATTGATGCGGATTATGTAGCACAAAATATAAAAATAGATAATGGGAGTTATGTGTTTGATTTAAAAACACCAGAACAACTTATAAGAAACTTGCATGTAAGCCTACCGGGTTTTCATAACCTGATGAATGCAATTACAGCCTTTGCTATGGCTTTAAAATACGGTTCCCCAGCCGAAAAGCTAGCAAAGGCTTTGTTAACATTTAAGGGAGTGCAACGCCGATTTAGTTATCAAATTAAAACACCTAATTTGGTATATATTGATGATTATGCACATCACCCAACGGAAATTAAGGCCTTACATCAAGCGGTCAGACAAATGCATCCAAATAAAAAAGTGTTAGCTATTTTTCAGCCTCATTTGTTTAGTAGAACAAAGGATTTTGCAGTAGAGTTTGGACAAAGTTTGAGTTTGTTTGATGAGTTACTGTTGTTAGATATTTATCCAGCTAGAGAATTACCCATGGAGGGGGTAACTTCGGAATGGTTGTTGTCATTAATTGCAAATGAAAACAAGAAATTGATTTCAAAAAAAGCATTAATTGATGAGATAAAACAAAATAATGCAGAGGTAATTGTGACTATTGGAGCAGGCGATATTGGTGCCGAAGTATCTAAAATTAAAGAAGCATTATTAGTATGAGAAATATCAAATACAACATAGGGATTATGTTTGCATTAGGTGTTTTAATGCTGCTTTTTTTGTTTTCTGAAAAAAGAAATAATCGAAGAAAAGTAGTACAAGATAAAGTGGAATTTATTGGCGATCAACGACTTTTTTTGTCTGAAGATTTCGTTAATAAACTGTTGATACAAAAAGTAAAAAATGATAGTATTCCTACAAAAGAAACTTTAGTTTTGAAAGAGAAGGAGGACTTAATAAAAGATGAGGTTTATGTTGATAATGCGGAGGTCTATATGTCTGTAAATGGACATATTAGTGCTCAAGTTAAACAGCGTGTACCAATAGCAAGAATTTACGGTGCTCAACCAAAATATATTGATGTTAGCGGTAAATTGATGCCGTTATCAAAAAATAATTCGGTGAGGGTGCCATTGGTGTATTATTTTTTGCCAAAACATAAAACAGATTTATTAGTGCTTCTTGAAAAAATTAAGGAAGATTATTTTTTAGAAAAATTAGTAGTAGGAATTAATTGTTTGCCTAATAATACTTATGGTTTACGTATGCGAAATCATGATTTTTTAGTGCATATAGGGAATATATCACAGCTTGATCTAAAATTTAAAAACCTTAAAGCATTTTATGCAAAGGCTCAAAAAGACAATTTATTTGATGCGTATGCACTCGTTAATCTGGGGGTTACAAATCAAGTAATTTGCACAAAAATTTAATAATGGAACAGCAGAATATTGCAGTAGGCTTAGACATTGGAACAACCAAAATAGTAGCTATGGTTGGTCGTTACAATGAGTATGGTAAAATGGAGGTTTTAGGTATTGGCAAGTCCAAAAGTTTGGGCGTGCACCGTGGTGTGGTAAATAATATTACACAAACCATTCAGTCTATTCAACAAGCTATTCAAGAGGCAGAGAGTGTTGCTGGAATTAAAATTGAAGATGTAACTGTAGGAATTGCAGGGCAACATATTCGCAGTTTACAACATAGTGATTATATAGTTCGAAATGATTCGGAGGAAGTAATTGATGGTGCTGATATTGAAAATTTATGTAACCAAGTACATAAATTAGTAATGCTACCTGGGGAAGAAATTTTACATGTGCTTCCGCAAGAATATAAAGTAGATGGGCAAGCTGAAATTAATGAGCCTATTGGAATGTATGGAGGGCGTTTAGAAGCTAATTTTCATGTAGTAGTTGGACAAATTACCTCAATTAGAAATATTGGACGTTGTGTAAAAAGCTCTGGCTTGCAATTATCAGGAATTACTTTGGAACCTTTGGCTTCTGCAAATGCAGTATTAAGTCAGGAAGAAAAAGAAGCAGGTGTTGCTTTAATTGATATAGGTGGAGGAACCACAGATTTAGCCATTTTTAAGGATGGAATTATACGTCATACGGCAGTAATACCTTTTGGAGGTAATGTAGTTACCGAAGATATTAAAGAAGGTTGTTCAATTATTGAAAAACAAGCGGAATTATTAAAAGTAAAATTTGGATCAGCCTGGCCTGGTGAAAATAAAGATAATGAAATAGTGAGTATTCCTGGTTTGCGTGGCCGCGAACCTAAAGAGATTTCATTAAAAAATTTATCTAAAATAATTCATGCACGTGTAGTTGAAATTATTGAATTGGTCTTTCAGGAAATAAAAAATTATGGACATGAGAGTACCAAAAAACAACTTATAGCAGGTATTGTTTTAACTGGAGGCGGAGCTCAATTAAAGCATTTAAAGCAACTAGTAGAATATATAACAGGTATGGATACTCGTATTGGATATCCGAACGAGCATTTAGCAGGAGATAGTGATCCAGAAACTACAAGCCCTTTGTATGCCACTGCGGTTGGTTTGGTTATGGATAATTTGGAAGCTAAAAGACGTTTGGAAGAGGAAACACAACCAATTCATACCATAACAGAAGAGCTTAAAAAAGAAGAAGCAATTGCAAATGAGGAGTTTGTAGAAGAAAATGAAAATGAGCAGCAGGAGGAGCCTCAAGTGCAAGCAAAACCGATTTCGGCACCTAAAAAAGGAATGTTAGAGCGTTGGGCAGATAAGTTTAAAGAATTTTTGGACAACGCGGAATAACTATTAGGGCTAAATGTAAATATGACCAAGTAAAAGGTCAACGTATAAAAAGAGAATAAAGGGGATATACTATCTGATTTGAAATTTTCAAAGCGGATAACAACACAAAAAGAAAAAATATGAGTACTCAAGATGGGTTAGCAAACATTTCTTTTGACATGCCAAAAAACCAATCCAATGTAATAAAAGTGATTGGTGTTGGAGGTGGTGGTAGTAATGCCATTAACCACATGTTTCAGCAAGGAATAAAAGGGGTAGACTTTGTCATTTGTAATACGGATTCTCAAGCTTTAGAGAATAGTAGTATTCCAAATAAAATTCAGTTAGGGGTTTCCTTAACCGAAGGTTTGGGTGCAGGAGCCAATCCTGAAATTGGAGAACAAGCCGCTTTAGAAAGTTACGAGGACATTGTAAGCATGTTGGGTGTAAATACAAAAATGGTATTTATTACAGCCGGTATGGGTGGAGGAACAGGAACAGGTGCTGCTCCAATTATTGCGAAAATGGCTCGTGAGCTTAATATATTAACCGTAGGTATTGTAACTGTCCCTTTTCAGTTCGAAGGCCGTATGCGGAATCAACAAGCACAAGCTGGTGTTGAAAAATTACGTAGCGAAGTGGACTCTCTTATTGTTATTAATAATAACAAGCTTCGTGAAGTATATGGAAATTTAGGATTTAAAGCAGGATTCTCTAAAGCTGATGAAGTGTTGGCAACAGCTTCAAGAGGAATTGCAGAGGTAATTACACATCACTACACTCAAAATATTGACTTGCGCGATGCCAAAACAGTATTGAGTAATAGTGGAACCGCAATTATGGGTTCGGCAAATGCTTCGGGAGCGCAACGCGCGCATGATGCTATTGTAAAAGCTTTAGACTCTCCATTATTAAACGATAATAAAATAACAGGAGCTAAAAATGTATTACTTTTAATAGTTTCTGGTAAAGAAGAAATAACTATTGATGAAATAGGAGAAATTAATGATCACATCCAAAGTGAAGCTGGGTACGGGGCCAATATAATTATGGGAGTTGGTGATGATGAAACTTTAGACGACTCTATTTCGGTAACAGTTATAGCCACTGGTTTTGATGCAGAGCAGCAAGATGATATTGTGAATACGGAAACCAGAAAAATCATCCATTCGCTTAGTGAAGACCAAAAAGCAGAACAACAATTATCATCGGTAAATACTAGTGCTGCGGAATTACCTTCGCAAAAAATAACTCCAACAGCGGCTGTTACTCCTACACCTGTAGTAGAAACACCTAAGATAGTAGAAGAAAAGAAACCAGAAATAATTGTACATGATCTTTTTGAAGAAATAGAAGAAACACCTATTAAAGAAAGCTTGTTAATGCCCACTACTGAGTTTATAAAAAACTTAGAAGTTATAGATCATGAAGAAGTAAGCGCATTTACCGAAAAGGCAATGAATGATGATTTTGTGATAATAAATACACAAGAAATCATTAATGAAATAGAGGTGAATGATATAGAAGTGGTGGAACCTGTTTTTGAAGAAGAAAATGAACAAATGACATTTACTTTTGATTTAACAACGCCAGAAATAACTAAAGCTATAGAGGTTAATGATGAAATTGAAATAACACCTGTATCGGCTGAAATAGAAGTAAAAGAGGAACACGAAGTTGCACCAGTAGCAGTTGCTGAGGTAAATGTAGACGCTCCAGTGGTGCGTTATCAATTGGAAGAAGAAGCGGAAGAAGTTGCGGTAGCTAAAGAGAGCGAAAATGAAATTACTTTTGAAAAAAAGACGCTTACTCCTTTAGAACCAGAAGCGGATAGTGTAGAAACAGGGGATCCTTTGGATCGACCAATTTCTGAAGTATTGCGTTCCCGAGCTTCTGAGCGCCGTGCACATATGAAAGATTTTAATTATAAATTTAGATCCAGTGCTTCAAATATTGATGATATTGAAAAGCAACCTGCCTATAAAAGAGCTGGTTTGGATTTAGATCAAAATAAAGATGCCAGTGTGGTTTCAAGAACAACATTGAGTACCGATAGTAATGATGATTTACAATTAAGAAGAAATAATTCATTTCTTCATGACAATGTAGATTAAGCCTCCTTTACAGAGAGTTTTGTTGCCTGTGGTTTCAATAAAATAATACAAAGAAAAGTCTGAGTACTTTGTGCCGACTACTTAATACTTAAAAGAATATGAGTTTATCAAAAGATATCATGACTGCCATGAAAGAGGCCATGAAAGCAAAAGATCAAAATGCTTTGGCGTCATTACGAGCAGTAAAATCAGCTATTTTATTAGCACAAACAGAAACAGGATCTAAGGAAGAATTAACCGAAGATCAAGAACTTAAAATTTTACAGAAGTTAGTAAAACAACGTAAGGATAGTGCTGTTATTTTTACAGAACAGGGTAGAAATGATTTAGCGGAGCCTGAGTTGGCTCAAGCTGAAGTAATCGCTAAATTTTTACCAGCACAATTAAGTGAAGAAGAGGTAGCAAAAGTAGTAGAAGAAGTAATAGCAGCTACTGGAGCAGAAGGCATGAAGGATATGGGTAAAGTAATGGGACAAGTTTCTGGTAAATTGGCAGGTAAAGCAGATGGAAAAACCATTTCGACTATAGTAAAAGCGAAATTATCATCGTAGTTTGTTTATTGGTTGTGAGTTGTCGGTGATCAGTTGCCGGTTTTGAGTTAGTAGTTGTTAAAAAATGTAAGTAACGAAACAATAAAGAAGTCAAGAGTCTGTTCCCATCTAACATCTAACATCTAACATCTAACATCTAACATCTAACATCTAACATCTAACATCTAACATCTAACATCTAACATAATAATGGCTGCGTAGTTCAACTGGATAGAATATCAGATTTCGGCTCTGAGGGTTGGGGGTTCGAATCCCTCCGCGGTCACGAATAATAGAAAAGGAGAAAAATAATTTGAGCTTGCTCATAAATTATTTTTCTCCTTTTTTATTTTCAAAGCGGAGCTTTTAGGGATGCGCGTTAGCGAATCCTGTTCGTGAAAGTTTATATTGCAGATATATCTCTGTTTAAAAAAGTTCGAATTTTGTCTGTTAAAGGTCACCATTGAAACAGGATTTTTCCTGTTGCAGTGATTAGTAATTAATAGTAAGGTGTTTATTTAAGCGGCTTTATCTAATCAAATTATTGTAAAAAAGTTCGAACTATAGTAGTTCGAACTTTGTCATTTTTCTAACGATAAATACTAGATCTAAATATTATTGCTATTTATTCAAGAGTTAGATTTAGAGTTGAAAAATTACTCAGATTCTATGGAGTTGAAAGTATTGAAATGAATCAGTCCATTTATGGAACACATTCTCTCGTAGAGGTTGCATTGATGGTAGTTTAATCAATCTTTTATTTATTGGGAATTTTGTTGGAACCAAAACGGATAATCAATATAGCCACGTTTCCCGCCACCAAACATTGTTGCCCTGTCTGGCTTACTAAGTCTGAAATTTTTTTCAAAACGTTCTGGTAGGTCTGGGTTTGCGATGTATAATGTACCAAAGGAAATAAGCTTCGCAATGCCTTTTTCAAGTTCTGCTTCGGCAGAAGCCTTGTCGTATCCAGCATTAGCAATAACTGTATGGCGAATCTTCCTTCCAAAGAATTCAATTTCGTTGACGGTTGCATAATGTTCAGGTGAAGGGAAAAATGTACTGCGCTTCTGAATTTCCACATAGGCAAAGTCTAGTTTGTTCAGTTCTTCAATTAGATAGGAATAAGTGGCAGAAGGGTTATCCAGTATAATATCACCATAGGGATGGAAAGGAGATATTTTGATACCCACCTTTTCACTTCCTACCGAACTGATTAATTCCTGCATTACCTCTAGGACAAAGCGGGATTTATTAGGGATACTTCCGCCATATTCATCTATCCTTTGGTTGGCACTTTCAGCTAAGAACTGGTTGGGCAGATAACCATTAGCAGCGTGCAACTGAACTCCGTCGAACCCAGCTGCTATTGCATTTTTTGCGGCTTGGCCAAAGTCCTTTATAGTCTGTTTGATTTCTGGGATTGTCATTTCCCGAGGTATTTCGTATTCCTTTTTCCCCTGAGAGGTAAAATGCTGCATTCCCTTTATAGGAATGGGGGATGGAGCAAGAGGAAGCTTGCCGTTTCTGTCGATAGAATGTCCCATACGTCCGGTATGCCAAAGCTGTGCAATAATAACACCGCCTTTATCGTGTACTGCCGTTGTTACCTTCTTCCATGCTTCTATTTGTTGATTTGTGAAAATACCTGGAGTAAGCGGGCTACCAGTAGCTTCTTTACTAATTCGGATGGATTCGGTTAACATCAAACCAGCACCAGTCCTTTGGGTGTAGTATTCTACTGTCATATCACCCACTAAGCCATTTCTGTCTACGCGACCTCTGGTCATAGCTGCCATAGCCATTCTATTCTTTAGGTTGATACCTCCTAATTGTACTTTTTCTAAAAGTTTCATTTAATATTTTTCTAGCTTTATATTTGTTAAGTCCGTTTTATGTATTAGAACTTCGACATGAGGCTGTGATATACAATAAATACTAGTGTTTTCTTAATTTTAGCATAGTATCACTATGGTTAAATCAAAAAACTCAGTTTACGTTAGTATTTGAAGTAGATTGCAGCTGTAATAGATTTTCTAATGCATAAAACGGGTTAAAGTCTACCGAGAAAAATAGCCTGTAAATTTCCCTTAGTAATCGAACTTTTTGTTGATGCACAGTATCATTTTGTGAAAATTATACTTCTTCTTTTCGTCTAGCCATACGCTGAGCGATTATGCTGGCGGCAATCAATTGCAAGGCATGGTAAAGCATGAGTGGTAACAATATTATTCCGGTGATGGTACTATGCTGAAAGAGTACTTTTGACATGACCGTTCCGTGTACCAATGACTTTTTAGACCCACAAAATAAGACCGTAATACGATCTTCATTTGAAAAGCCAAACCACTTGCTGAGTAATCCCACACAAAAGAATACGGCAAAAAACAAAGTCATCATTCCTACAGCAAGTCCGGCAAGTTCCAGAGCTGAGAAGCTTGCGAAAAGATGTTCGGAAAAAGACTTGCAAAACGAGGTATAAATAATGGTGAGGATGATTGCCTGATCGAAATACTTTAGTTGCTTCTTGTATTTTTTGGCAATGTTACCAAAACGGGAGTTGAGGCTTATGCCGATGATAACGGGTAACAAAACCTGAAGAACCAACTTTAAAACAATGTCGCTTACATCAAAACTGCCTATTGCAGAAGCAATGAACAGCCCTATCCATAGTGGAGTCGCCACGACTCCAATCAAACTGGAAATGCTCGCATTGAAAATGGCTGCGGGAATGTTGCCCTTTGCAATGGAAATCATAACAACTGAAGATGAAACTGTTGACGGTAAAGCTGCCAGAAAAAATATACCCAACCAAAGCAATTCTAAATCGGTTTTCACGAAAAAAGGGCGAAATGCCAAAACGAGGAGCGGAAAAAATAAAAAGGTGGTCAACTGAACAATAATGTGCATTTTCCAGTTTGAAAGTTCTGTTTTTAGTTTTTCAATACTCAGCTTCACCCCGTAAAAAAAGAAAATAAATGAAACGCCAATATTGGCAATTTGACCTAGCGAAACAGGTTCTTTAATCATTCCTGGTTGAGGAAAAAAATAGGCAAGTAGAATCATACTACCTATCATTAATATGAAACCGTCTAAACCTACTTTATTTAGTACTTCTAATAACTTCTTCAAAATGCTCATACTATGTTTTTCTATTGATCTCAGATTATTTGTCAATTAATACATTAGAACTAAATCCCAAGTTCTTTGCGTATGATTTCTGTCCCTGCACTCAAAGCACTAACTTTACCCATTGCTAAATCTCGGGAAAGTGGGGCCATACCACAGTTGGTACATGGGTAAAGGTTTTCTGCATCTACAAATTCAAGTGCTTTACGTAGCGTATCGGCTACTTCTTCGGGTGTTTCGATGGTGTTGGTTGCCACATCGATAGCTCCCACCATTACTTTTTTACCACGAACGAGTTCAATTAAATTGAAAGGTACACGTGAACCATGACATTCTAATGATACAATATCAATGTTTGACTTTTGAATACGAGGTAGAATTTCTTCGTATTGACGCCACTCCGATCCTAATGTCTTTTTCCAATCGTTATTGGCTTTTATTCCGTAGCCGTAACAAATATGTACAGCAGTTTCGCAGTGTAAACCTTCAATGGCTCTTTCTAATGTTGCCATTCCCCAATCGTTTACTTCCTCAAAAAACACATTAAAAGCAGGTTCATCAAACTGTATAATATCTACTCCTGCATCCTGTAATTCTCTTGCTTCTTCATTGAGTGCCTTTGCAAATTCCCAAGCCAATTTTTCTCGGCTTTTGTAATGGTCGTCATACAAGGTGTCTACCATGGTCATGGGTCCTGGTAATGCCCACTTTATTGGTTTGTTAGTCTGTTTACGTAAAAATTTAGCATCATCAACAAAAACTGCTTTTTGGCGGGTAACCTCATCTACAACAACAGGAACACTCGCGTCATACCGATCACGAATTTTTACAGTTTTGCGATTTTTAAAATCTACACCACTTAAATGCTCGATAAAAGTTGTAACAAAATGTTGACGTGTTTGTTCGCCATCGCAAACGATATCTAAGCCTGCCAATTGTTGTTCTTGCAATGCAATGCGCAAAGCGTCTTGTTTCCCTTCTAATAATTGATCTCCTTCTAATTTCCAGGGTGTCCAAAGTTTTTCGGGTGGTGCAAGCCATGCAGGTTTTGGCAAACTTCCAACAATTGAGGTTGGTAATAATTTTTTCATAATAGGATGATTATAATATTTTAAATGAATTAAAGAGTGAAATCGATAACCCATTGCTCAAGAATATATTGGTAAGGTTTGATGAAATACGCTTCACAATATTTACCTTGCTCAATAGCCAGTTGGCTGCGTTCAACACGGTCATACTGTACACGTGTCAGTGAGTAATCTTCATGTTTAAGACTAGGTTGAAAGATTTTACCAGCCACAGAATTGGCATTGTAAATTTCGGGGCGATAAATTTTTTGGAAAGTTTCCATTGTGCTGATTGAGCTGATCAATCCAAGATCAGTATACTCTTTAAGTAGGTCACCAGTATGATAAAAAGCCATCGGTGCTACACTATTTGCCGGCATAAAAAAGCGAACTTTCATGCCCATTTTAGAGAAATATTCGTCAGTGAGAGAATATTCATTCTGTAAGTACTCAAAACCAAGCACCGGATGCTGAAACTCGGTGCGAGTATATGTTTTGTTGCCCGATACACTTAGACAAATGATAGGTGATTGCTTAAAGTGTTCTTTATATGTCTCTGATCTTACAAAAGACTGATAAAGCTTGCCGTGCAAATCACCAAACTTTTCCGGAACTGTAAATTTAGGTTTATCTTTATTGTACTCGATTAATAAAATACTGAAATCATAGTCACGGACGTAAGAGGAAAAATTATTTCCTGCAACACCTTCGACATACTGATTCGTTTTACGATCTAAAATATTCGTTTTCAAAACTTCCATCATCGGCAGATTGTCAATACTTTTTTTATGATCAATATTCAATGTTACTGTCATGATTTCAAGTTCTACATGGTAACGATCACCTTTTGGGTTATCTAAATGAGCCAATGCATTGAATCGATTGTTGATCATATTCAAAGCGTTCCGTAAGTTTTGCTGGCGATTAACACCTCTGGCCAAGTTTGCGAAGTTGGTTGTTAAACGTGTATTACTTTCCGGGTGATAGTTTTCATCTAAACGCCTGCTTATTAGTGTGAATGAAAAATCGGTTTTGATTGTATTCTGGGTGTTTTTCATAGCTTTTTCCCTTCAATTTTGAATCTTCTAGTAGGTTCGATTTAATTGTTTTTGAATAGTTGTTATACACTGCAAATCTTATAATAAAAGATTATTTATTTGCTATGTTATTTAAAATAAGTCAAATAATCTTTTTATCTATTTTTAGTAGATAAAATATCTTTTATCTTGGTGATTTAATTCGTAAAAAGAAAATTTATCTAGGGTTGACTTAGACCAAACTGATTTGAAGTTATTAGAGTTGCTTCAATAAAGCAGGAAATTGACTAGAAAATAGATTACACAACAGGTGAATCTATCGCCAACTCCTGTTTATGAAAGAATATGACGTTTGGAAAGGGAAGGAGTCATTAAAAAGTATATAGCATTGGTGGAACCAGGAAAAGTAGAGTAGGATCTTATTGTTTTTTGTGATATTACTTTGAAAGAGCAGACTAAAGAAATAGTTCGTCAATTTGTACGGAATACTATGCTATCTAAATTATTTCTGAGGGTGTTATAATATTTCAGGGGATTATGATTTTAGATTAAAGGTAATGGTCAGAGATATGAAACATTATCAGGATTTTGTACTCAATGATTTAGGTTCAATTAAAAATATAGGGGGTACTCATAGTACATTTGTTATGGGAGTTATAAAACATGACTATGCTGTAGCGATATAAAGTGTGATGCCCTATAACTTAGGACGGCTTTTTCAGGGCGTTTGAAAATTTTAAATTAAGATCACTTATTAAATTATTTTTGTGATAATGTTCGATTTTGATAGAATTAGATCAATATCTTCTCTAAAAAAGTTCGAACTCTCTCCACTTTAGTTCACATTAGAAAGCTAGGCAATTTTGTCTGGCTTTCTGTATTATGTTTACTTTATATTTTAGTTATAAAAGGTAATCTTCCTTAAATCATTTTTTTAAGCTTAGGCAGTTCTTTATTTATTTCGTTTTGATATTGTTTTATTAATTCTGCCTTTTCGTTTTTAGGGTATCGCGTAATAAAATTGCTCAATTCTCTTTGAATTTGATTTAAATAGGATACTTTTAGAGCAATTTTTTCAGTTTTTTTATATTTTTCCCAAGTTTTAGTTATATAATTAAAGTCTTTATCTTCATTTTCAGTTTTTTTAATTTTTTCCCATATAGGCAATAGTTGAGATAATTCTTTGTTTTCGGGAAAGGATTTTATAGTTTGTTTTAGGTTATGAAGAGCGGCATACGCAGGTTTCATAGTCGTGTCTGAAAAGAATTTGACTGCTTCATTTTCTTTATCACCTAAAAAGATAGCATATATTCGATTCCAACCTCCATAGGGTAAATATAAAAAGCTCCCATCAGGAATTTCTGTTGTCGTAGTAAGTTGGTACCTGTTTTTTTTGGGAAGAGGCGTTACTTTAAAAATAATTTCTTCGGTTTTAATAACGAGCGATAATTTTCTTGATGTTAATGTTAATTGCTCTCCTAATGAAGTTTCTGTATAGACAATTAGTTCTAATTGGTTGTTAGTTCTTTTTAATGAATTGATAGTTCCCAGATGTTTAAATTCTGGAAAATTAGAGTTGTTAATCAAAGAAAAGGGAGTGTATGACTTTTCTCCTTTAATGTAAAAGCCTAGTTGCGTAATTTCTTCTTGGATTAGATTATTATTTAAAGTTGTTTGAGACTGAAAAGAATTACTTGTAAGTATTAATAAAATAGTTATTATTTTTAGGTAGTATTTCATTATTAAAAGGTTTTATCGTTATATTTTTTTACCAACTTGGAATGCATTTTTTTTATCAACCTCTATTTTTGGATATTCATTCTTTTGGGTTATGATTTACATAAGACTAGATCAATAGAACAGAGTATCATAAAAATATTTCTGATTTATCAAAATTACTTAATCCAATATATTAATAACTCCCTGTTTTCAGTGATTATGTATGAGCTATATAGAATGAAAAAGATATCATTTCCATTAGAGTTCTTATTTAAAGGGTTTATTAGTAGAGATAGTTGCTCGCTTAGCCTTTTTTAGCACGTAATTTTAATTCTTTATTCATTCGTTCAAAACCTTTTTTGGTGTTTTTATCTAAACTTTTGGAAAAGAATTTAACCAAAATTCCATTAAAATTTTCACTTTGCTCAAAATTGACTGTTCCATTTTTGTTGTCAATTAGTTTAAATTTATGTTCACCATCAAACAATCCCTTAAACCAAAGGTGACCAAGCCATTTTAATTCAGAATTTTTATTTAAAGTTAGTATTACGGGTTTAAAAATCATTCCTTGTAACTTTACCTTGATTTGTTTTCCAATTTTTAAATCCCCGGTTATTGACTTAATAAAAGAATTCCATTCGGGATATTGCTAAAAATCAGTAAGTATTTGCCAAATTCTTTCTTTGCTAGCATTGATGCAATATATTGTAGTGGAACTTGATTAAAAAGTTCTCTGTTTTCTTTAAAAAGTTTGTCGTAGAATTGACCTGATTTAATAAAATAGGCTCCTTTTTTTTAGACTTTGTGAACAAAGAGATTATTTTGTCCATATTCTGGTTTGTTATTCCGAAATAAGAGGTAATATATTTCTGTAATTCTGTCAATTTATAGGTGTTTTTATCTGTTGGTTAAGAAGTATAGTGTCCAAGTTAAGGATTAATGTTTTTGCTAAATTAATTTGTTACCTTGTTATTAGCTTTTTTTCTCATAAATGCCAAATTATACATATTGGTAAAAAGTAAATTTTAAAGACATCTAAAGGGATAATTTCATTTATATTTAGGGTGATGAAACAATTACTAATGTTGTTTATTTTCATTTATCAGTTTCAATGTGAAATTCATTTGGGTATCTACGTTATTTAAAAAATCATCAAAAGTTTGTTTTACATTATAATCGGGAATAATTCCTCTGTTATAAAATTGATTTGACTTTTTTGGAACATCTTGTTCAATATTCTCTATAGAAAATTCAGTAACAATTTTTGACTTTGGCAATATATAGCCAAATCCTGTATGGCCATTATGTCCGTAATATCCCCCCATAGTTTCCTCACCAATTGTGGTGGTGTTTTGGTTTCCTGTAACCATAGCGGCAAATAAACTACCTGCTGAAGCAACTCTTGGACTTATCAAAAGGTAAATATTTCCTGTAAAAGCATTTTCATTAGATGCTCTACTTTTCATTTCGTTTGTTTCTTTATTTATGAAATAGTTAGCATTTTTTTTATTTGGAAACCTTTTTTGAAAATAGCGATTAAATTTCCCAACTCCCAATGGTCTTAAAAAAGGAGGGATTGACGAATCATAATATTTCAATAAGGGGATTTTATTAAAGCTAATCCAAACCTGTTTACTTTCTTGAAATTTCCTCGAAGTTAGGTACGAATATGTAATTACATCATTTGGGTCAGTGCCTCCACCATTATTTCTTACATCCACGATTAGATTTTTAACACCTTGATTTTTGATGTGAATAAAAGTGCTGTCTAACCATTTTTTATAAGTTCTATGTTCTGTAGACTCTTCATTATCTCCGATGCTGAAAGAGTTTATTGTTAAAACACCTATATTATTACTTAGTTGATTATAGCTGTAAATTTCATTTTCGTTTAGATGGGTATATTGCAAACGGTCAACAGCCTTTGAATGTCTATTTTTGAAGTTGATCTTATATTCAGCATATCCTATACTTTCGATAATGATAGATTTTTTTGTGTCAGAATTTTTGGTTTTGAAAGTGATTTTAAATTCATTTTCCAATCCAAATAAATATCTATAGTATATGCTAAAAGAACGATTAATCCCTATTTGTTTACCAGTTTTATTAATTCCGTCAGTTGTGTAAAACTTGTATGTATCAGGAATGATATCTTTTATCTCTCGGTTATTGATTGTTATTATTTCTGCACCTAAAGGTATTTTCTCAGTTTGAAAATTGAGTAGAGTTTTGTTTTCTATAATTTTTATTGGAAAAGGGAAATATCCATATTTTTCGTTTTTTATGGCTTTGTATTTCTTGTCTGGGAACAGGGTGTTATTGTGTAAACTTCCTTCGTAATCAGTAAGGGTGGAAATTAGATTATAAAAGTCTCTGTAAGTTGAAAGAGTATTAATTTCTTTTTTAGCCCAACTATAAATACTGTCAATTTGCTCTTTCGCTCTGTATTTGTAAAGTCCTGAATTTGCTTTTAATCGAATCTGTTTAAACGTTTTCAAGTCTTTTTTCATTTTTTTTAATGAAAATGGTTCATCAATTGACTGAGAAAAAATTCCGATTGATGTGATAAAAAAAAGAAGAATACTTAATGTTTTTTTCATTCAATTTGGTTTTGTTTAAATAGTTTTAAGCTTTATGAAGTAAGTTGATTTTACTTTAAATCGCTCGCTGGAATTTACAATCGCATGATTCTTAATTGTGTATGCCTAATTTACGTTTTTGATTACTATATATTATGTATAAGCGATATAACAATGTAGAGCTATTTTTAGCTAGTATTAAAAGAACGGCGTACAGTCTTAAATTTCTATTTGTAAAGCCTTACGTAAGCAGTATAGTAATTCTCAAATCAAATTAATTTTATGTTAGCAAGCTGCATAATTTATTAGTTTGAAGTAGCGTGATTATAATTTGGTTTCATATTCCTCTAATTTTTTCCAGATAGCTATAAACTCTTTGATACCTTCTCTTTTAAGCTCGGTATTTACAAGCAGGAGTTTTCCAATTTTAGTTTCAGAATTGAAAAACATAATTGTAGCAACTCCGGGATCACCACCAGTGTGTCCTATTTGCCCTTGGGCAGAGATTCCCATAAAAATCCCCATATTATATTCGTCATTATAAGTGTTTTTTTTTCTTTCTGTATAATTAATATCTTTTAGTTGAGGTTTGAATAGCTCTTGGTAACTTTGGGTATTTAAAAGCTTTCCATTACCATCATAAGCATTAATTAATTCTGTTAAGTATTTTCCTAAATCGGTCGAAGAAGTAATTAAACCACCATCGGGGTAATTCGCCAATTGATAAAAAGCTAATTCAGTTTCTTTATTTAAGTATAGTTTGGAATGTTTAGAGAAATCCACTTCGGAAAAAGACCAACCTGTACCATCCATTTTTAAAGGAGTAAAAATATGTTCTTTGGTGAATTTATTGAATGATTGATTTGTGGCTTTTTCTAATATCAAAGCAGCTAAGCCAGCGCCTACATTTGAATATTCAAATAATGCTCCCGGTTTTGTTTTTAAAAAATTATTCTTTTTGTACCATTTTCCATCTTTACTTAGCATATGCTGTAAAAATTCCTCTAGAGGCAATTTTTCATTGGGTGACCTAAAATTGCTTTTCGTTTTGGCATATTTATTTTCTTTTTCTTTCAAAATATATCCGTTTCTATCATATCTAGAAGGATCTTTAATGCTTGATGTATGTGTTGCTAATTGTCGTATAGTGAGTTTTTTATTAGGAAAATATGGATTGCTTACATCAAATGGCAAGTGTTTGTTTATGGGGTCATCTAAATTAAGTTTTCCCAGTTCTTGAGCTTTAAGTAGTGCTATACCAATAAAAGTTTTGGAAATGGAGCCAATATTTTGAAGACTAGTAGTAGTGTATTTTTTGTTTGCTTTACTATCAGAGTAGCCAAAGCCTTTATTATATAAAATATGATCTTGATTTAGAATAGCGACAGAGAATCCATTGATATATTTTTTGGCGTATATTTTTTCAAGTTCTTCCGTTAGTTTTATTTTGACTGTGTCATTTTTCTGACAATATATTGGACTTATCAGAATAGTTAAGATCAACGTGATACAAATTTTTTTCATTTCTGTAGATAAATATTTTTTTGTTAAGGGATGAAGATGTTAATGTATTTAAGGATGTTACTAAGTTAACAGTAAAAGCTTTTAACTTATTTTTATAGTTGTATTCTTTTTTTCAAGAAAGATCAATTCTAGTTTTTTATTTATCCGTCTTTTTTGGAATTCAGAATACCCAAGTTTATTATAAAGAGATAAATTTTTGACACTTTTATGTCCTGTAAATAATTCAAAACGTTGAGCAGATTTAAATTGAGATTCAATTTCTTGCATTAATTGTTTTCCTAGTCCATTATTTCTATAATTTGGATCTACTATTAATCTTCCAATTTTGCAGGTGTCTTTTTCCAAGTATCCTTTTACAGAGCCAATAATATTACCTTCAAACTCAATCTTTAAAAATTGTTCATTTTGATAATCAAATTTTATTGAGTCTAAAGTTTGCGTTAATGGAGGTATTTTAAAATCATGATATAATTTGGCTTCTTCTAAGTAACAAGTCCTTTGTAATTCCAGTATCTGTTTAAGGTCTTCTATTTTTGCTATTTCTATTTTCATAGATTGCTTTAATTTTATTTGCGTTTCTTGATATCGTATATATAATTTAAGTGCTATATAATGTTAAACCCAAATTAAGCATTTGAAAATTTATTACATTATGAAATCACTTCAAAAACAAACACTTTGTTGCACTTTTCAATTTAACCATAGCGGTGCTATACTGAAATTGAGAAAGTACTTCACCACAACAGCTGGCTCTTTCATAACAAGCCAAACCTTTGGCTTGACATTTCTGCCCTATTGTGCTTTAATACCTCATTGCAAAGTTCTAGTGCATAATCCGAGTTAAATATATGTATATAAATGAATTATGTTTATAGGTGGTAATTTTTTTTAATTATTTCATGTATCAATGCCTAATTTTTACAGGCAGTTAGCCTTGATTTTAGAAATTGATTTTCGATAGAAAATTGTATCGGGAAAGATAATTTTGGTATGAAAAATATGATTCTAAAAACACAATTCTTGCAGAATTTTACTCGAAATAATACCTTTTTCTAATATCGAACTCACACTAGCCAAAGTGAAGTAGTACTTGTTTTTTGAACCTTAACCCAATTTTTGGTCTTAAGAAAATAAATATCATAGGATTAAAGCAGACAATCAAGGTAATACACCTATCTGCTATATCGTATAATTTGAAAAGTACCTAAAGTTCATTGAACCCGAATTATGCATTAAAAAATCTATTACGTCTGCGATCTACTTCAAATACTATCGAAAACTGTGTTTTTTAATTTAACCATAACGGTGCATGCTGAAATTAAGAAAACACTAGTATTTATTGTATATCACAGCCTCATGACAAAGTTTCAATACATAATCCGGGTTAAAAAAACAGCAAAAAATAAAGTAAAAACTCAAGGAACTAAGATTACATTAAAAAACGGGTTATAAGAGTTGATATTCTCTTTTTTAAGCAAGCTAAATTTTACGAGTTTAATCTTTAAAGTATAAAATATGACCTCTTAGAATTGCTTATTTTAAAGCTTATTTTGTAAAATTAAGGGCTTGTGCAACGGTTACTAGTGTTGTAACCAGTTTATTAAAATATTGCCCAAGGATTAAATCCACTTGCTTTTATAGCAGGAGCAAGTGTGTCAGCTAAAAACTCTTTTTCTTCAGTATCTAAGTCCAACCAAGGTAAATCATCAACTATTTGATTAATTTTTTGAAGCTTATTTTCTTCAGAATCAATATCGTTAAATATGTCATCAAGTTTTTTTAGGAAATCATTAGTTGAACTCCTCAATAGCTTTATAACGCTACTATCAGATTGGTTTAATCCTCTGTCTAACCAGTTATTTGAGTTTTCATAAATATCGGATTGCGCTATTTTATTAATTGTCTCTTGGAAGTCAGGCATAATATAGTTTTCAAAATTATTTTATTGATCAAAATCAAAACTCGAGGACTATGTTTGAAATACAATACTCTTATTTTTAGACTTTACTGTATCAGCAAACACAAATACTTTATTTTTTACTATACCTATTGGAATAAATCTTAATGATTTGGTTTTATCATTATCCAAATATTTGATTTTCCAAACACTCATACCTCCAATATTACTCATAGTATTTTTGATAACTCTGATCTTTGTGAAGTCAATTTGAGAAGAATTATCTCTTTGATTGACATAAAGCTTTTCATCATCGTAGTATAACTCCTTTAGATTTCGAGTCAAGAGTCCAAAGATTAAAAGCAATATTGATAAGAATATTAAATCAATTAAAAAAAATAGGACTGATATTAAAAAAAGAGATGCACTAAGAATTAAAAGTCCCTTAGCCAAAGTATTTGTACTGATAGATAATTTTGTTTTTTTCAACTTCTATTTTTTCGAGCTAAAATTGGTTACAACGGTAACGTATAAGAATAGTAGTGGACTTCAAAGTATTAACTTTTCAGTCTTGACTGACAATAAATTTATAAAAAACGATCTGGATTTAGTACCCAGACCACTATTATTTTTATACAATGTGGCTGTTGCACAAGTATTTTTTTAAAGTACGATTATTTGTTATTTTTAGATATGCAAGGTAAAAAGAATTATCAAGAGAAATTATTCACGAGTTTTCAGTTAAGTGATCGTGTACCTAAGACTAATTTTTATAGGCA
>CANMLG010000064.1 GCA_947498765.1 uncultured Aquimarina sp. | reverse complement strand
TTTGATTTAAAACCAGAAGATCTCGATTTTTCAATGACTTGATTTTCAATAACTAAATTTGACGTTAGTCGAGATTATATATAAAATCAGAGCAATGTAAGGCTAGATCAAAAGCTCATTTCCTTTTTGCAAAGGCGCTAGATTTTTATAAATTAAATAAGAAATAAAAATGCGCAGATAGATCAATTGGTTTAGGCTTTTTTGCCTTGCTCCGATTTATATATTGAGCGTTAGCTATAATGTAGAACAAACATTGCGAATGAAAAGAACAATCGCCATTTCAATAATTATTATGAATATATTAAATCTGTTTGGTTGTAAAGCACAAAACGAAAATGACCCCTATTGGGATTTTAATGAAACTAAACATTTTCGACCTGAATTAAATAAAGGCGAATTCTTCAAATTAAGTGGGTTTGATTTTGGCTGGTTTGTACTTGAGCCAATATCAAAATTTGTAAAGGACAAGGAACATGAAATTGAACGTGGTAAATCACTATCGTACGGACAAAAAGCACTTTATTATTGGTGGTATTTAGATGCTCAAGTTACAAATGGTGGATTTGTTCAATTCTACTACAATGGTTATGGACCTTATGTTCCTACGATAATAAAAGGATTAGAACATATTGGAGATACTAAAATGGCTAATCTGGTCAAAAAAGCAGATAAAATCTATCAGAAAAATAAAAAGTTAATGGACAAAGCACAAGAAAGTGATTTGTTTGGAAGCGACCTTTATGATAGACTAGACAAAATGTCTTTGCTTGATGACGACTACTATGAAATAAATGAAAAGACAATGTCCTTAATTGAAGCTTACATTCGTAAAAACCCTAACGAAATTTGTCTTGACGAAGATGGGGAAGAATTTGATATGAATTTTTCTGGTCTTTGCAAGACCTTCTATGATAACAAAACAATCAAAGAAGAGTTTCGGCTTCAAAAAGGTCTGATAAATGGAGAATTTAAATCCTTTTATAAGAACAGTAAACCAAAAGAAATAATTCAATATTCTAACGGTCAAAAAACTGGTGGACTTAAAGAGTTTTATGAGAATGGACAGCTTAGAAAAGAAGTTACTCGTAACTCAACCAAAGGTTTAAACGAGCTAAAATATTTCTTTGAAAATGGTCAACAATCAAAGTTGGAATATCGAGACGAAGACGATAACAAAAAAGGCGACTATAAAGAGTGGTATGAAAATGGACAATTAAAAGAACATTCAACAAATATTGGTGAAACCAAAAGGAATGGGTATAGAATTGAATTCTGGTCTAATGGAAATAAAAAAATAGAAGTTGATTTCAAAGAAGGAAAAGCCTTTTGGAAAAATTATTGGAATGAAGATGGCAAACAAACCTTAATCGATGGAACTGGAATTTGTATTACTGAGTGGAGTTCTTTTAAAAGTGTTACAACTTATGAAACAGAGTACAAAAATTATCTAAAACACGGAAAATCAAGAACAATTCGAGAGAGTGTTGTGAGTTTAGAACAAGAATTTCAGGAAGGTAAGGAAGATGGAATAACAAGAAGCTACTATAACAATGGCAACCTAAAAGAAGAAACTTTGTATGAAAAGGGAAAGGTAGTTTCAAAAAAAGAGTTTGCAATTTTTGAGAATCCAGTAGTTGTTACTTCAATTATATGTGAAATGGAGGATGAATGGTTAATTAATCGTGAGCTTGAGATTGCTGATTCTTATCCAGTCATACTAAACAAGGATGTATTGGAAAAAGATTTTAAAGCTGAGATTTCTGTTTTTGATGGCTACCCACAAGACCACGAATTAAGTTATAGCTATTTTGTTGAGATAGATAAAGATGGAAAACCAATAAAACTAGACTTCTTGGTTGCTGATAATGGTTTCTTGACGACTGAAGTGGAATCAAGTATTAAGAAAATGAAATTCAATCCTGCTAAAAAAAATGGAGAAAACATTAATTCTTACTTGATTATTAAACATAAATTAAAACTTGGAGAATAAACACTATAGCTAGTCGAGTAGGTAAAGGGGAATTTCACCCCTAAACCTCTCACAGAACCGTACGTGATAGTCTCCCATCATACGGCTCTTATTATGCAGCCAATTCAACTAAGTTAAATGATAACCTAGTGACCAATGGTAAAATAAATTTGGAAAACCCTTTCTACATTGTCTCAACCATTTTACCGATCGCACACGGTGGAATGTCTAGTTTTGTTGATATAGTTTATTAAGTGATTTTTTAATAAATTACACATTATGTCCAGACGTCAATTT
>CANMLG010000063.1 GCA_947498765.1 uncultured Aquimarina sp. | reverse complement strand
TAACAACTAACAACTAACAACTAACAACTAACAACTAACAACTAACAACTAACAACTAACAACTAACAACTAACAACCAACAACCAACAACCCATCAAGCCTGACAATATTGCATATATACAAGTTTTGGTTAACTTATTGACTAAATTATTTAAAAAACTTATGAAACAAGATCAGGCCATATTGCCCTTTAAAATTAATATGTTACTATATCCATTAGTAATGGTGTTAAGTATATGGGTTGTTTTTTGGTTTGAAGTTAAGTGGGATGTGAGTTTTAATCAGTGGGGAGTACGACCACGTCATTTAAGTGGCGTAAAAGGAATATTTTTTTCGCCTTTTATACATGGAGATGCTTCTCATTTATGGCATAATACATTGCCTTTGTTTATATTAAGTACAGCGTTGTGTTATTTTTATGAAAGGCTATCCATAAAAGTACTCTTATTAGGAGCTTTTTTTACAGGTGTAGCCACCTGGATGATTGGTAGGGATTCGTATCATATAGGGGCAAGTGGTGTAATTTATATGTTATTTGGTTTTTTGTTTTTAAAAGGTTTGTTAACTAAGCATTACAGGCTATTAGCCGTGTCTTTTTTTGTGGTTTTTGTTTACGGAGGAATGATTTGGTATGTAGTGCCTATTGATTATAAAATATCCTGGGAAGGACATTTAAGTGGACTTTTAGTAGGCTTTTTTTTAGCCACTAGTTTTAAAAGTAAACTGCATCAAGAGATACCAAAATATATTTGGGAAACCGAAAACTATGATCCGTCTACCGATGCTTTTATGCAATGTTTTGACGATCAGGGTAATTTTGTGCCTACTCCTAAAAAGTTACCTGAAGAAAAAGTAGCAGTAGCTGAAGAAGTATCAAATACCGAAATGTTTACAGATAAAGGTATTCGATTGATATACCATACAATAAAATCTGAAAAGGTTAAAAAACGAGTTTTTAGGTTGAATGGTTGATTTTACTAAATTTTCTTATTAATTTTATGTAACATTCTGTATGTGTGTTTTTTTATGTTGTTTTTCAGGTTGTTGTCCAGATAAGATTTATCTATGTTAGATAACAATCTTAACTAATCGATAGTTAAAAAGGAACTTATTTTTAGCATATCCTTTAAATGTTAAATTAGACTATTTTTATAGCTAAAACACTAATTTTTGATTTTTTTGGAGTTTTTAAGTAAATTTTGCACTCCTTAAAATGTAAGATGTTGCAAGAATTTGTAAGTTTTTATGTTAAAGTAAATGTTAAAGTTATTGTGCATGCATAGTAAAACAAAATGTTAATTTTGGTCAAAAAAATGAACATTTCAGAATTTTTATACCCAAAAACTTACTAATACTAATTATTGCGAATGGTTTTGTGTGAATTATTGATATTTTGCTTGTTTTTTAAACAATTGACAATTAAAACGTTGTAATGTTAAAATTGTAGGAATTGGATGATTTAGTTTTGGCTATAAGGGAATAAATGAGTCTCTTTATACTGTCTAATTTTTATTCTTTATCATCATGCATAAAAAAACTACAAAGCTATTTATAGGCTTATTTTTGTTAGTTATCCAAATCACCTTAGCACAAAACCGAACCATTGCAGGATCGGTTACCGATGATTCAGGCTTACCAGTTCCAGGAGCAAATGTTTTTATAGAAAACAAGTCCGGAGGTACCGTAACCGATTTTGATGGTAAGTTTGTGATTGAGGTAGCTAATACCGATACATTGGTTATCAGTTATATTGGATATATAACGCAAAACATTTTAGTAGGCGATAAATCTGCTATTACTATTCAATTACTCGAAGATACCGAGTCATTACAAGAGGTTGTTGTAGTCGGTTATGGATCTCAACAAAAAGAAAAAATAATTCAAAATGTTTCAGTTATAAAAGAAGAAGATATCGAAGAAATACCTGCTACATCAGCTCAGGATTTGATACAAGGACAATCTTCGGGTGTACAAGTAACATCAAGTTCAGGAGTTTTAGGAGGTGCAGCAGTAATACGATTAAGAGGTGTAGGCTCACTTTCGGGTGGAAGTCAACCTTTGGTTGTAGTTGATGGTGTTCCATTAAATGACCAAGATCCAGATAATCAATATACTTTAAATCAAGGAGGTAATACAGGAATTAATCCATTGGCATTTGTAAATACAAATGACATTGCATCATTCACAATTCTAAAAGATGCCTCTGCCACTTCAGCTTATGGTTCTAGAGGAGCAAATGGTGTAATTTTAATTACAACCAAATCAGGGAAATTTAATAGTAAAACACAAGTAACAGTTGATGCTTATACACAAGTAGAAAGATCTACAGATGAGGTTCAAGTTTTGAATCAGGATCAATTTCGTACTTTTAGAAATACTATTATAAACACTACGAATAGCACAGATAATACCCCAGAAGCTAATGGGTTAGGAGCTCTAGGAGATCCAGGTTTTGATTGGGCTGACGCAGTGACGAGAACTGGATTTTCTAAAAATGTTGATTTATCTGTAAGGGGTGGATCAGACAAGACTTCATTTTTTATGGGAGCTAATTATAGTGACAGAGAAGGTTTTATCGTTGGTAACGAACTACAAAAAATAGGAACGCGTTTAAATCTAAATCACAAACCAAATGAATGGTTGAACACAAAACTAAATTTAGCGTTTACTAATACTCAATTAGATAGAGTGGGGGTTGAAAATAATACATCAGCGCCACTTACTTCGGCATATTTACACGCGCCAACAACTTTACCTGTTGATGAAGATGGTGCTTTTGTAAATACAGGGTTTATTCAAAACGTAGTGGCTATTGCTGCGCAAGATATCAATACAACAGAATCAGATAGGTTTTTAGCTTCTTTGAATACAGATGTCAAACTCTTCAAAAACTTAAAGTATAATTTTAATGCAGGTATCGATAGAGTACTTGTAGAAGAAACAACACGAGATTTAAACGTAACTACACCAGGAGGAGCAGGTACAAATAGAATAGTAAGTGATAGAAAGTTTTTGTTAAGTAATTCTTTAAATTTTAATAAAACTTTTGGAAGTTCTCATAATTTAAATGCTTTAGGTTTAATTTCTTATGAAGAATCTCAGTTTTCTAGAACTTTAGTTCAAGGAACTGGTTTTGCTAGTGATGATTTACGAAATGTAGAGTCAGCGGCTACAAAAGTCTCAACAAGTCAAATCAGAAATAAGTGGGGCTTATTTTCTTTGTTGTCAAAGGTGGATTATGATTATCAAGGAAAATACCTTTTAGAAGGTACATTCAGAAGAGATGGATCTTCAAGATTTGGAAGCAATAACAGGTTTGGTAATTTTTGGGCAGTAGCAGGAGGATGGATTATTTCAAAGGAAAGTTTTATGGAAAATTCAGACGTAATTAATTTTTTAAGTTTGCGAGCTAGTTATGGTACATCGGGGAATGATAGACTCGGATTTTTTCCATCCTTAGGACTGTTTTCTGCTGGCCCATTAGGAAGTAATAATGGAATCCCAGGGGTATTTCCAGATCAAGTGCCAAATCCTGATATTAAATGGGAAGAAAGTACTACTTTAGATATTGGTTTTAAATCAGCATTTTTTGATAATAGAATTTCTTTTGACGTGAATTATTTTATAAAACGTACTGATGATTTATTATTAAATCAACAAATACCATTTTTAACTGGGTTTTCAGATTTTCCTTCTAACGTAGGGGAAATTGAAAATAAAGGTTTTGAATTCGATTTACGAACTGTGAATGTTAAAACAAAAGATTTTAATTGGTCCACAAGTTTCAATATATCATTTATTGATAATGAAGTGTTAAGTCTTCCGGGAGCTGCTTTAGATAGTGAAGGTAGATCATTTATCGAAGGTTCGGCTAGTCAAAGAGCTATTGTTGGTGAAAATGTTAATACATTTTACCTAATAAGATATCAAGGTGTTAACCCAGAGACAGGTGATGCTGAATGGTTAGATAAAGATGGTAATGTAACCACAACTCCGACAGCCGATGATAGAGTGATTGTTGGAAGTGCTTTGCCCGATTTTTATGGGGGTATGACAAATAATATGACTTACAAAAACTTTGATTTATCGTTTTTGCTTAATTTTAGTTATGGTAATGAAGTTTACTATAATGGTCTTCGATTTTTAGATAATCCAAGTAGTAATTTTAATAAAAGAGTTGAAAATTTAAATGTGTGGACAGCATCTGGGGATAATGCTTTTAACCCTGCATTTAGTAGTAGTACATTTAGAACTATTGCTCAAAGGTCAACTCGTCAACTTAGAGATGCCTCATTTTTGAGAATGAAAAATTTGTCTATAGGCTATACCTTAGATGATAAAGTATTAAGTAGTACGCACTTTTTATCCAAGGTTAGATTTTACTTTACAACTACAAATTTATTTACAATTAAGGGAGATGATTTAGATGGTTTAGATCCCGAGGTAACTGATGATATTGACCCTTTGATCCAAGGAGAAACATTTTTCTCTGCTCCACAATCGAAATCTTATTTATTTGGTGTTAGAGCTAATTTTTAATAACTATACTATGAAAAAAAATATATACAAATATTTGTCAATTTTATTAGCTTATATTCTTTTTGGATGTGAGGAAAGATTAGAAGAAATAGGACCAGAAGATGATATTCCTTCATCTACAATATATGATACAGAATTAGGAGCACAAGCTGGAATTATAGGTATTTATAGCACGGCTCAAGATAAAGATACCTTTGGAGGGACTACTATAGCTACAGATGCATTTATGACTGATGATGCAGATTTTGTTGGAAGTTTCACAACATTTGCAGATATTGAGGATTATGTTACGCTTTCTGATAATGGCAGTATCGATGATATTTGGAGAGATTTATATCAAGTTATTGGAGCTGCTAATGTTGCAATTAATAATATACCTAATAGTACAGATCCATCATTTTCACAAGATGAAAAAAACCAGTTTATAGGTGAGGCTAAATTTTTAAGAGCCATGGCATATTTTTGGCTTGCAAATTGGTTTTCTCAACCCTTCCAATTTGATAATGGCAATAATGAATGCGTACCTATCATAGTTGATGCTTTTGAAGAACCTTCGCAATTGTCTAATTTTAGAATTGAAAGAAACACTCTAAATGAAGTACATGAACTAATTGAATCTGATTTACTTGATGCCATTAGCATGTTACCTCAAAGAATAAATAATGCAGGTAGGGCGAGTCAGGGTGCTGCTATGGCTCTTTTAGCAAGATTAAAATTATATCGAGAAGATTGGTCAGAAGCAGCAAGTTTATCAAATCAAGTGATCGAAGATACTAATTTTATATTGGCATTAAACTATGATTTTTATGATCAGTTATCTAGTGAGGATGTTTTTACGATAGTGAATACTACGGATGATGGTCAGGATGCAAATATAGCTTTGTCAGATTTTTTTAATCCAACTCAAACAGGAGGAAGAGGTGATGCACCCTTTTCAGATAACTTGTTAGAAACTTATGATCAAGGATCTGATAATAGATTTATTGACTTGAATCAAAGTGGAACTGATGCTAGTGGAGATAGTAGTATTTTTACATCAAAATTTCCAGATGGTCAAAATGAAAGTGATAACTTTCCAATTATTCGAATAACTGAAATGTATTTAATTCGTGCCGAAGCAAATTTAAGAGGCTTATCTAGTGTTGGTGCTGAACCAATAGCAGATATAAATTTACTGAGACAAAGAGCCGGATTAGATCCTTTGACAGGAACTATAAGCTTAGATCAAATTTTATTGGAAAAGCGAAAAGAGTTAGCATTCGAAGGCCATAGGAGAATGGATCTTTTAAGAAATAGGATGGGCTTGCGTAGACCGGGTATGCTTAACATTGAAGAGTCTGCTTTTGGCGCAGATAAAACAATATTGCCAATTCCTCAACGAGAAAGAGATCAAAACTCGCTGCTTAATCAAAACCCAGGCTATTAATTAATAAAATAATATCTTAAAAATAATAAAGTCGTCTAGAAAGTAAATTTTTAGACGACTTTTATATTTAATTATTAGTTGTGCTAACTTTAGAATATGATTTTAATTTAGGTTTTACTATTTACATATTAGAACGTATAAGTCAATCAAATTTAGTTTTTAGGGTAATAGTTTATTGTTGTTTAAACAGATTTTAATCTCTAACTAATTTTAAAAAAAACTTAACTTCTATTTAATAGAATCCATGAAATAAATTTTTATTGGCTCTTATAGTATTATTGGTTTTAATTTCTATACTTTTTTCTGAGGCATGGCACATACTTATGTAAAATAAACTAGCTCGTATTTTTAAACACATTTTAAAAGCTTTTACTTTTATTTTTTTAGAGGTAAACTGAAGCTTGTTTTCCAACGTTGTAGATTTGATGGTATAGCAAGCTTATGGTAATAAAAAAAATGATTTCAGTATTGATAATCAATAGGTGGTAGTACTAATTTAATGAATATCCGTAATTATTCATAATTAATAAAAAAGGCTTATTTTAGATAAAAATCATCTTATGAATATCTTTAGTTTTACAGCTCATTTTGACAGTGAAGAATCTGTCGATTACATTTTAAGGAAGAACGCGATATGGGCGGAGTAAAATGTCACCGATGTGGTCATGACAAGCATTATTGGATAAAATATGTATGGAGTTATGAATGTAAATCCTGCAGAAGTCGTATCTCTTTAAGGAGTGGAACGATAATGCAAAGCTCCAATCTATCTTTTATGATTTGGTACAAGATTATTTTTTTGATGACTACTACAAAGAAAGGCTTTTCATCTAAAGAGATTCAAAAACAATTAGGATTAAAAAGATATGAGCTATGGTTCATAAACTTCGTAAAGCTATAGGGAATCGAGATGCTCGATATACTTTAGAAGGTATGATCGAGATGGATGAAGGTTATTTTACTGTTGAATCCTCTGAAGTAGAGCAACAAAAAGGTATCAGAGGACGTGGTGCAGCAGGAAAGAAAAATGTAATGATTATGGCAGAGTCTACTGCTTTAGAAAACCTAAAAACAGAAAAGAAAGGTAGACAGTGTCGCTACTTTAAAGCTAAAGTTTTAGAAAATTATAAAGCAGAAGGAGTAAATGAAACGATACAAGAATTCTTAGATGAACAGAGTATTGTTTTTACAGATAAAAGTACATCATATGTTGATATAGCTAATTTCATTTAACTTCATATTACTGAAAAATCAGATAAACAAACTACCAAAGAAACTTTGAAATGGGTACATATTACAATTAGCAATGCTAAGCGTAATTTCTTAGGCAATTACCATAAAATTAAAGGAAAATATCTCCAATTATACTTATACGAATTTGTGTATAAATAAATCGAAGGTATTTTGAAGAAAAACTCTTTGATAGGCTGATTATTGCTGCAATTGCAGGGTTATGATTGAAAACGGATGTTCTTACTAATTTTTATTAAAATCAGATTAGTTAGACTAATTAAAAATTTTAATATTATAGAGTTGAAGCGTGGTTTTATCATTGCTATTTTTATCTAAATCAAAAAAAGTTTTATTCAGTCAAGTTTTAAATTGATTTTTTGGATTTGTTTTTAAAGTAATTTTAAGTTTTTAAGTGGTTAAATTGAGTAAATTTTGATAAATACAGCTTTGTTGTGTTGATTTTTTGTAAGTTCTAATGTTAAATTACGACTTAACATTTTAGTTAAATTTGAGGTATTCATTTCTTAAAAATCATCAAAATTTTAAGAATGTATTAATTTAGTTCCTTCATCAATCGGTTTTAATGCTAATGTCAAAATTTTAAATTAGGTATGTCGAGATTAGTGCAATTATTTAAATAATTGAAAATTAAATCGTTATAGTGTTAAAGTTGTAGGAATAATAAGTTTTTGGTTTGGGTATATAGGGATAAATAGGTCTATTTACAGGGTCTAATTTTTATTCTACTAATCACTATGCACAAAAAAACTATACGAATTTTTATTGGTGTGTTTTTGTTTGTTTTTCAAATTATGTTTGGACAATCAAAAACCATAACAGGAGTTGTTTCTGACGATTCAGAACAACCACTACCAGGAGTTACAATAACAAAAAAAGGTAGCCCTGGTGGTACAGTCACTAACTTTGACGGAGAATACTTTATCGATACTTCTGTAAATGAAATATTGATTTTTAGCTATATCGGTTACGTCACTCAAGAAGTAATAGTAGCTAATAATGATAAAATCAATGTTACTTTAGTTCCAGATATGGAATCACTTGAGGAGGTTGTCATAACTGCACTAGGGATAGAAAAAAAGAAAGATGATGATTTGAGTTCATCTACACGGGTAAATACAGATGCCATTACAAGATCAAAAGAAGCTGGGTTAATACAGGGCTTAGCGGGAAAAACTTCGAATTTAAAAATTACTCGTAATTCAGGAGATCCAGGAGCGGGAGCATTCATTCAAATAAGAGGTCAAAATTCCATTAATGGAGCAGCCTCTCCTTTAATTATTTTGGACGGAATTCCAATTTCAAACACGAGTAGAACTGGTAACTTCGATAATAGTAATACAGATGGAGTTTCTCAACAGTCACGTTTAAATGATATTAGTTCCGATGATATAGAGAGTGTTACCGTATTGAAAGGTGCTGCTGCTGCGGCCGTATGGGGAACAGGTGCTGCCAATGGTGTTATTGTTATTAAAACGAAATCAGCAAAAGCTGGAGCCAAAAAAGTATCAGTTAACATCAAATCTTCGATTATTGTTGATCGTATAAGTATAGAGTTTGATAAACAAGATAAATTCGGACAGGGTTCAGGTGGTAATCCTACTCTAGCAAATCCAAATAATTTATCAGGTAATTTAACGGGAAATTCATGGGGTGATAAAATTTCGGAAAGATCTGGAGCTGCTGACGAATTAATTATTGGTAATACTCGTTTTGTAGCCGAAAGTGGTAATGTGTACTATCCTATATCTGCAAAAAATAGTCGAGAAACATTTAATGATGTAAATAGAGATCAAGTTTTTGGTACTGGAATTACTACTGATAATTCGATATCAATAAGTTTTGCAGGGCAAAATGGAGGTAC
This sequence comes from uncultured Aquimarina sp., assembly GCA_947498765.1. Taxonomy (GTDB): domain Bacteria; phylum Bacteroidota; class Bacteroidia; order Flavobacteriales; family Flavobacteriaceae; genus Aquimarina. Next base: position 21,843 of record CANMLG010000063.1, on the reverse strand, counting down.
TTTTATAAGTTATTCTAATTGGGATCAACAAGGTATTATAAAAAATGGATCATCTTATAACAGACAAACATTTCGGATCAATCAGACAACAAAATTAACGGATAAATTAACAGCTAAAGTTTTTAATAATTATACTAAAATTAAAGCAGATCGAATACAGCAGGGATCTAACTTAAACGGATTGTATTTGGGTTACTTAAGAACATCTCCAGATTTTGATAACACTGATTTTAAAGGTACTTTTTTTGACGAAAATAATCAAAGGATCGATAATTCACATAGGGCATATCGAAGAAGGATTGGTGGAGGGGCACCGATTTACAATAATCCTGGATGGACAATAAATGAGCAAGATAATCCAAATACCGTTGAAAGGTTTGTTATAAACCCTCAGTTAGAATGGAAAATAAAAGAAAACATAACTCTAACAGGTAGGTATGGTGTAGATTACTTAACGGATAATAGAGAAACTTTTTTCCCAATAAACAGTGCAGGTGCTTTTGCAGGTGGGGCTTTTATAGAAGATAATTTAACAGAAAAAACCGAAAACTTAAATATTTTCTTAAGTGCTAATCAAGATTTTGGCTCAAATGTGAGGCTAAACGGAATAGTAGGATTTGCATTGGATAGAAATCAATACAAAAGAGCATCAGCTAGATCATTAAACTTTATAAACCCAGATGTTGGTGATTTAAGAGTTTTTGAAAATGCGTTAGCTCAAAATGAATTGCCATCTACTTTTAAAGAAGAAACTAGAAAAACAGGTGTTTATGGTGTTTTAGGAGGTGATTTTTTTAATCAATTATTAGTGGAATTTACAGCCCGTTATGAAAGACCCTCAACTTTAAATGAAGCAGTTTTTTACCCTGCAGCATCTGTAGGATGGAAATTTTCTGAAAATTTACCAAGTAACGATGTTTTTTCTTTCGGAAAACTGAGGTTATCTTATGGAGAAGTAGGTATAGAGCCAGATCCTTACTTAACACAAACAACTTTCGGACCAGGAGGAATAGTTTCTGGGTTTAATGATTCATTAGAAGCAGGAGCCAACGGGGTGCCTTTTGTGCAAGGAGCAGGTCCTGATACAATTATAGGTAGAAATGGAAATGATAATTTGAAAGAAGAACGTATCAAGGAGTATGAAGCAGGTGTTGATTTTAGGTTCTTTAATAATAAATTATCATTAGGAGCAACCTATTATGATAGGACTACTGAAGATGCTATTATTAATATTAATGTACCAGGATCTACAGGATTTACAACACAAACTGCTAATGCAGCAGAAATTGAAAACAAAGGAGTTGAAATCGATTTATCTTATGATATTATGACTTCAGGAGATTTCAAATGTACGGTAAATGCCAATTTTGCCACTAATAGAAATGAGGTTACAAACCTTTCTGGAGTAGAGTCTATATTTTTAGCAGGATTTACAGGAACTTCATCTAGAGCGGTTGAAGGAGAGGCGATTGGTGCCATATGGGGTGTGGCTTTTCAAAGGGATGATGCAGGTCAATTGCTTTTAGATTCTAATGGATTTCCAATAACAGGAACAGAAGAAGAGGTGTTAGGAGATCCTAATCCAGATTGGACAGGTGGTGTTGGTTTAGTGCTAGGTTACAAAGGAATTTCGTTATCTGCTCAATTAGATACTTCACAAGGAAATGAACATTGGGAAGGTTCAAGGGGTGTTTTAAACTTTTTTGGTATTTCACAAGAAACGGCAAATGAATCTGTAGCTCTAACAGATTTATTAACATACAATGGAAATGTTATTCCAGAAGGAACCACTTTTAGGGGGAATATAAAAGATTTTGGAGCAGGACCTGTTGCTTTAGAGCAGGGTTGGTACCAAGCAGAAGGAGGAGGATTTGGAACAGTGTCAGAGCAATTTGTTAATGATGCCTCTTGGACTAGATTGAGAGAGGTTTCTTTATCTTATGAATTACCAAGTAAAATTTGTAATAGACTTAATTTAGAACGTATATCGTTGACTGCTACGGGTAGAAATTTAGTTTTATGGACACCAATTGATGGTTTTGATCCAGACTTAAATTTAACTGGAGCAACAAGGGGTAGAGGGCTTGAATATTTTACAAACCCTGCAACAAGATCGTATGCGTTAACTTTAAATATCGGATTTTAAAAAAGTAAACAATGAAGAAAAATATAAAAAACATAAAAAGTTACTTGATATTGATAAGTTTGTTGTCAATGTTTAGTTGTTCAGAATACGTTGAAGGTGTTAATATAAGCCCTAATGACTTTTCTTCCGCTCCGGGTGAATTGTTAGTAAGACAGGCAAATTTAGCAGTAGTTGCCTTGTCTGAGGGGAATGCCGCTCGAACAGGTGGGATTTTTACTGATCAATTTACGGGCTCAGATAGGCAGTATATTCCTTTAAATAGTTACACAACTACTGCAGGTGATTATGATGATATTTGGAATGATATTTATTCAGAAGGACTTGCCGAAGCTAGATTAGCAGAAAACGATGCTAAACAAAAAGGGGAAAAACTACTAGAAGGGGTTTCACAAATTATGCAAGCTATTATATTAGGAGAAGCTGCATCATTATGGGGTGATGTGCCAAATGCTCAGGCAACAAATATAGATGTCTTTGCTAATCCAGAATTTGATGATCAAATTTCTGTATTAGAAAGTGTACAAACGCTTTTGGATAATGCAATTGTTAATGTAGGAGATGCAGATGTTAGTGCATTTGGATTGCCTGTTTTTGAAGATAATGGAGTGAAATGGGGAAAAGTAGCACATACATTAAAAGCAAGGTATTATTTAATTATGAAAAATTACCCAATAGCTTTGTCAGAGTCGTTATTAGGGTTATCATCTCCATCAGAAAATTTATTGGCTAATCACAGCGATGTTCAGGGAGCTAAAAATCTATTCTTTCAATTTGAAGTAGAGCAAAGATCAGGCTATTTAACGGTTGATGAGTCACATTTAAGAAAGCTTTTAGATAAAGAAGGTGTGTCTAGAATTTTGGGAACTCCTGGTGATAGCAATAGAAGAACGGTTTATTTTTCTGGAACCAATATTAATACAAGTCCAACTGGCTATTTTGGAGCAGCAGCTTCATTTCCAATCGTGTCATATTATGAAAATAAATTGATTCAGGCTGAAGCAGCACAACGAACTGGAGGAGATGCGTTAGGGCCTTTCAATGACGTGCGTTTGGCGTTATCATTAGAATTTGGTGGGCAATTTCCAAGTACAACTTCAACAGGAGAAACGTTGTTAAAAGAAATATTAGAAGAAAAATACATTACTTTAATAGGTTCATTACAAGTGTTTAGTGATGTAAGAAGAACAAATAATTTAATAGGTGTGCCAATTAAAGGAACAGGAAATCCGTCTATCCCACAAAGATTGCTTTATCCGCAAGCTGAAATTAATTCAAATGCTAATTTTCCGGGATTAGTTGATTTATTTGAACCAACAAAAGTAAATGAGTAAGGTCCTTAATTGTCCAATAAACAAAACACTATGAAAATATTCAATATAAAAATATCATTGCTAGTAGTAGGTCTTTTATTGTTATCGTGCGATAAAGATGATCCAATAATTAATTTAGATGGAGAACCGGGAAAAGTAACCCAGACTGATATCTCAATAAATCCAAATGAAGTATCTTTTTTTGACAAAAATATTGTCTCGTATAACTTATTTTCATCTATAGCAATAGTTGACAGAATTAGCTTAATTGGTGATTTATTTACTGAAGATGTAGATGTAACTAACAAAAAAGGAACATTTGAAGCTGATTTTTCAAAATTAGGAATTTCAATGATAGGTGATGAGGTAGAAATTGATGTGAAACCATTTATTAGTCTTGATTCTCTTGAAAGAGAAAAAATTAAAATTTCAATAGTAAATCCTATTGAATTAACTGTTCCCGAAAATATAGTAGTAACTACTTCTGAAGCAGATACATTAAACTACAAAATTAATTCATTGCAAGTAACTGATGCAATGATAAAATTAGAGCAAAAAACTTTTTCTGATGGATCGTTTACCGAAATATTAGGTGATTGGGATTCGCAAGAGGATATGTATATATTTAATGCTAAGGACTTTTCTAAATTAGATACTATATTTTTTAAAATAACAGCAACAAAAGATGAACTTGTAGCATCAAATACAATAAAAGTAATTATTGAAACTGAATTTTTAGGGGAATCTAAAGAATTAACGCTTAAGGATGATAATACATTTTATTCTTTACTAACGGCAAGTGGAGTTTTAGCAGCAGACTCCGAAATTGAATTTATTCCGAATACAGATCCAAATAATTTAGGAATAAAAGTTACCGATCCAGACAAATTTAAATTGGTTGCTTACCCAAGTAGTAGTACTGGAGATGTTTTTGGTTTTGGTGATAAGCTCGAAACTATAGATGTGGTAAACTCAGAGCCTTCTTTAAATCTAGTAAGTTCTTTAAGTGCAGGGGATTTATTTGCATACAAATCAACAAGAATGATTGATGGAGAAAACGTTGATTTTTATGGGTTATTAAAAGTAAATACTATAGTTAATGATAGTGCTGAAAATACGGTAGTTATGTCTTTTAAAGAAGGTAAATGATAAAATTCTCTTCTTAATTTTATGTTTTTTTACAAGTCATGGATAATTAATTATAATTACAATCGCTGTTATATAATTTATAGCAGCGATTGCATTTTGGGATAGTATTTTTAAGAAATACTATTGTGAAAATTATTGATAAGGTTTTATTATTTTTTAATAGTTTTTCGTAAGTTTTATCATACGATGTTTGAATGGAATATGCCTTATTTATTAATTACTTTCATATAATAATCAATAAAATATATCTCAATGCACAAAAAGTATACTCAAATTTTTACATTGGTTTCCGCCTTTAGTATGATTGCTTTATTTTTTTCTTGTGAAAAAGAAACAACTTTAACAAAAAGAGAGTCTGAACTACCTACAAATGAACACAAATTAGTTGAATTTAAGGGCTTATATGTAAAGCATAGATTTGATACTCCAATAGATCAGTTTAATTTAGATTTAAAAAGGGAAAATTCTTTACAGTTTTATGGTAGTATTCAAAATAAAAAGCAGAAGAATTTAAGGCTAGCTTCTAAGTCATTTAAAACTATATTACCAACTGAGGAATCGTTACTAAAAGCGCAAAATAAAATAATGCATAATTTCCCTTTTAATAAATATATCGAAGTAGATAATTACATAATTGAACTTTTAATTGAATCATCACATCAAGATACGCTATCGGTAGAAGTTAGAAATAAATTAATAAGTCAAGGTGTAATAAAAGATGTAAAAAAGGAAATAGAACAAATAAGAGCTAAAGAAAAGCACGAGCAAGAAATTGAAGTTAAATCTCAATTGCAAATGATAAAGAGTGATTTTCCATTAATGAATTATGTAGATATTGAAAAAAATATAGATGTAATTGAAGAATATTATTTAAAAGCACTTGAATATGAGACGCTGAATGAAGTTGCACGTAATGAGAATAAATATAATAAGTTAGATGCAAAAAAAATAAAGGGAGCAAAACAATTAAATTCAGATTTAGACTATGATGAAGAATGTATATTTAGCAAAGTAGATTTGTCACGTATAGAAAAAGGAGTTTTTGGAGTAGCATCCATTCAAGCAAGAAATATTTCTAAAAAATTCTTCGATAGTAGCGAAGGAGGGAGTACCATACTAGACAAGATGCATTTAGACATATTATCTGGAATGCATTTTTAGCAAATTACTACCCAAGCCTTAGTAGAAAATCAAGAGGAACTGATTTTGCAGTAAAAATTGCAAATGCAAATGAAGAATGTGGAGGCAACGAAATTGATAGTCGCGAAATGGATTATCACAACAATCACATAGGTAGAGATATGTGGTGGCGTATAACTGGTAGAAAAAAGATATTAGGAGCAAAAGTTGGGATAAAAAGACCTTCAAATTCTGAAATAATTGAAGAGGCATTAAAATTAGTAAATGAAAAAGGATGTTTTTTAGTAAAATATAAGAATGATAAATTCCCCAATAGTGAATTATTAGAAAGTAAAACGGCTATAGATATTCAACAAAGAATAAAATCTTTTAATAAAAACACAGTGGTTTACTTTAATGGTACAATCCCCAAACCAAAAACATTTTATCCAGACTGCCCTGATAGACCAGGCACAAAACCAGATGACGGTAGACCTCAATTAAAACCAACCCCGTCAGCTAGAAAAATAATTTTAGATCCATTTGCTCCTTTACCAGTAAATAAATGTGATCCAACACCTAGAATTATCCACAAATGTTATAAGTTATAGTTAGACTATTTTATTGGCATTGCCTTACTAGTACATAGTATAATTTAACAATAAAACAAAGCCTAATCATTATTAGAAAATGATTAGGCTTTGTTTTTATTCTAAGGCTTATTTTATAGATCATATTACCTTTAAATGGTAATATTTATTCTATTATTATTTTACTAATAATAAAATTTTCGTCTGTTTCATATTTGATTAAATACATTCCACTTTGGTATTTAGAAATATCAATTTTATATATTCTAGTTCTAATTTTTGATTTATAAATTGTTTTTCCATTGATGTCAATAATAGTAATTACTGAACTGTTAGCGTTTTTTGAAAATACATTATCAGGGATGCTAACATTTAAAATCTCTTTTGTAGGATTTGGAAATATTGTAAAAACACTGTTAGTATTATTTGTTAGTATTTTAGGTTTAAGTTGTTCTGTGGGATCTAAAATAGGTCTTGTAGGTACATCGATAGGTGTTATAGCTGGGGGTTTATTGCAATTGCCATTGACGTTATTCATGTAGGTGCTGCTTTTTCCACATTTATTAGATATGCTAAAAGTAACTCCAATATTTTCAAGATTTTTTGTTTTTGGTATAACTAATTTTAGTTTATCAAAAGTTTGATCGCTAAGTATTGATGTTGTTAATATTTTAGGATCATAACTAAAATTAAAATTATTATTGAAGGCACCTTGAACGGTAACCTTAAATTCTAAATAAGAATCCGTGCTAGTACAAACTTCATCAATCTTTGATACATGAATGCTTGGTTTTCCTACCCAAACTCTTTTAGAGAAGTTTCGAGAGCCGCAAATTCCATTTATTCTCAAGTTAATAGTTACAAATCTTCCTGTACTATTGGGGTATTTATTGATAAGAGTTATTTTTGGTTTAGTAGTGTTTAAGAGTGAAACTCTATTTGTGTTTTCTTTAATACTCCAAGAATAACTATTAATTGAATTATTGGGAATAAAACTAAAAGTAGAATTGTCGCATACTAGTTTATCACCTATAATTTGATTATTATTACAGAAATAAGAACAATCAAATTCATCAAAACTAGAAATATTATCTAATTCAGATGCTAGCCAATTAGCGTTTGAGAAATTAAAGGTTAAATGTCCTTCATTTAACCCAGTTCTATTAAAAGTGGTAGTGAAATTATCAAATGGTATAGCTTTACTGCCAGTTGGTCTATTTATACTATTATAATTTTTTAAGTAGTCGTTAGTATTTAAAATTGTATTTCCCCGACCTACATCTAAAGCACTAACTGCTGGAATAAAACAAAAAGAAGTGTTATTTGTTATTGTAAAGTCAGATGTGATAAAAATGTTATTTTCATTAGTGTTAGTAGTATCAAACTCAGCATCAGGAAGTATACCTCCAGGGAAGGTGTCTATAGGTAAATTTCCTTTGCCTGAGGACTTTTCAATATTTGTTATTGTAATTTTTATAGGAACGAGCCATAGAAGCTTTTTAGTAAATGAGATTTTGCCTTTGTATAACCTATTAGACCCAGATTTTGGATAAGTCCTAGCGTCAATCAATACATCTAATTTTACGGAACCAGGTAAAAAATTTAATAGGAATCCTGGTTCTTGTGTGGTTAAAGTAAATGCAGATGCAAAAATGTTTCCCAGAAAATTATTAATTATATCACCTAACCAAGCAGTTTTTATATTTCCTTGAATTTTAATTAAACTAGAATTAGTGCTTATATTTTGTAATTCAGCACAATGACTGGCGTTGCTTAGTGAAATATTTCTTGTTTTTTGTGGGTATCCCTTCGCTTTAAGCTCTTTCTGCCAATTGTTAAAGTCTGTTTTTTGTATGTTTAAATTATTATTTACATAATCAATTGTCATTTGTTTTACTGCAGGGGAATTCATTAAGTCAATCAAGTCATCAACAGAGGCTTCACCAAATGCGGTATCAAATTCTAGATTAGAAAAAGGTGTTTTTAGAATTTGTTTTATTGTATGTCTTGCAAAATATTGGATTCCTGGAGGTAGATGTGCTCCTTGATGAGGGGCATCATGACTAACATAAAGATTGGTATCATGTTTCAGGTTTATGTTTTCCATGTCGCGCAGTGCATAACGGGATATAACACCCCCCATACTTTGGCCAAGTACTACGTTTTCTTTTGTGCTTCCAGATTTTATTTTTTGTTCATTAACCCATTCAATAACACTTTCTAAAACATAAGCATTACGTTGTAAGTAGTCTGTGCCATTATCCCAATTTACATAAATAATGTCATAGCTTTCTAATGTGTTTAACGTAGTAAGTCTTTGTAAATTGAAGCTTCTAGAACTTCTGATTGACTTTAAAAAGCTGTCAATATCTGTATCTCCAATTGAACCAGACTCGGCTTTTAAACCAGTATCTAAACCTTCAACTACTATTAATGGTTTTTTTATGATACCACAAGTTTCTCCATATACAATTTGTAAAGTTGCACTTCCTTTTTTACCCAAATAATTTCTTTTGGCTAATATCTTTTTTAAGACATTCGTTGAACAGTTTGTATTATCAAAATTTTTTGAGGATTTTGATTCAGAGATGTTTATTTGTTGGTTGAGGATTGCTTTTTCTACTTTTACTTTTTGACGAGCATATAGGTATTTGTTATCTGTTAATTTTATACGATACGTCCAAATATAGTCTCCATTATTTTTGTATGTTGTTTCAGCAATTATTCCATTTTTGATAGATTTATAGCCTGTATTGTTTCCAAAATTAATATCAATTTCTCTAATATTACTATTAGTGTTCCATAATTTTAATGGTAATTGTACAGCAACTTTCTCCCTTACAATAACATTAACCCCAGTTCCAATTGCAAACACTTTTTTTGTTTGATAAGGATTTTGCCATACTCCAGATTTGTATTGATCATGATAAGTGTTGTTTTTTATTTTTATTAATCCTTTTGATAAGGCATCTGAGCGAATTTTAGAATAATTAAAGTAGAGACCACTTAATGTGATGGCGGCACTATTTTTATTTACATAATTATTAATATGTTTTTTTTTATAAGAACTCCATAAGTTGTTCAATATTAAAGGGCTCTGTATACCTTTAACAGAGGTTTTAGTGGCGGAAGATGCTATGGCCGTATATAACTCTTTATATAGACCTCCATCAATATAATTATTCGATTTTAATGTTCCATCATAATTGTTTACATCGATCATATCAAATCCAACATCAAGCAAAATATTATGAGGAACACGATTTAAATCTAATTTACCAAAAATGCGTTTCATTTCATTGGCGTATTCAGCGTTTTTGTTTTGTGCGTGTGATCCTAAATGTACTAGTAAAGCGCATGTTAATAGTACTTTAAAATGTTTTAACTTTTTCATAAAATAATTATTTAAGGTTCTATATCTCTAATTTAAAAGGTTGATGAGTTATATAAAACTGAAAATTAATTATTTATAAATATTTATTTTTTCTATCTTTTTTTGTTAATTCTTAAATAAAATTCATAAAAATGAATTGGAAAGATTATTTTTTAATGTTTAATTAAAGTATCAATATTTAACTTTTCGATAATAGTATTTTTTTTAGACTTTAAAACAGTAAAAAGCCTATAACTATTCATAATTAGAGTCTTTTATGAGGTGAATTATAAAATCTAGCTACCAAATCCTAACCCTATCTTCGGACTTTAAATACATAGTATTATTTTTAGTAATATCAAATGTCTTGTAAAAATCATCCACCTTTTTTAAAGGTTGTGTTGCGTTAATAATTTCTAGTGAGTGTGTAAGCCCTTTTCGGAATTCATGTTAGTATGTGTTACTTCAAACTTTTTAACAGTTAGGTTTTAGATGTTACTTTTATGAAATAGAAAATTAATTTTAATAACTAGTTTAAAAACACATTCAGAGAACAGTATGATTCACATAAATGATTAAGAAAAAACCCAAGATTTGATAAATTAAATCTTGGGTTTTTTTATATAGATTCTCACTAATTGAGGTATTCTCTGAATGTGTCCAATAAATTAAAATTATCTTACCATAAATCTTTTAGATACTCTTTTAATGGTATTAGCAGATCTTATGTGTGCTACATAGGCACCAGATTCTAAATTATTAAGTTTAATGGTTGATTTACCTCTTGATATTAAAATTCTTTGTCTTGTTCTTTCTCCAGTTGATAAATTAATCAATAATAAATTAGCATTATCTCTAAGGTCGCTATCTAATTGAATTGTAGCTCTACCACGAGCAGGAGTAAATACATTAAGATCAACTAAACTACGGATGTCATTTGATGAGAATTGAGGAACATCTAATGTTACTGAAATTTCATCACTTGTATTAGCAGAAGTGAAACTAATAGTAATGTTTTGACCAGCTACAAGTCCTAGGTCTAAAGATAGATTGTTAATTCCTCGAGCCAAAGGCACACTACGATCCGTTACTAAAGGAACAGGTCTTGGAAAAAATCTACCGTTTCTCGAAGTACCATTAGATAGAACTGAAAGAGAACCATTATCCCTAATATTGCTATCAATTTTTAAATTCAGATTACCTCTAATTGAAGAAGAAGCATCAACTGATACTAATTCAGATATAGAGCCTAGTCCTGAAATAGGAGCTCTTGGAACAGTAAAACCGCTTCTTAAAGAACCACTAGTATTAGCCGATGTAACTATAATAGATACAGACCTTCCTGCTCCAATTTCTAAAGTAACATTGTTTTTTCCTCTTGCTAAAGGAACTGTTTGATCAGCAAAAGAACGAAATTCTCTTGTAGGACCAGCATTCAAAACAACAAGTCTAGCATTGTCTCTAATTTGGCTATCAATTTCAATATTGATAGTACCATTTGATGTTCCTGTAGTGGTTACTGTTACGAAGTCTGAAATATCTCCCAAACTCGCAGTTTTTAGTGTTGCCGTTTCTAGGTTAGTATTATACGCTTGAATAGAAGTGCTTGTTAGAGCAATTGCAGTGCTCAACATAAAATAATTAAACTTTTTCATAATTTATTTTTAATTTAAAGTCTAAAACTACAGTATTTTAAACGTATAATATTGAAGGAAAAAACCGATTTAGACCTTATTCGTTAAAAGTTTTTTTTATCAGTTGAAGTGTTAATAAATCAGTTTAGGTATTAGTAGTATCAGAAAGATCATTTTTACAATTTTGACTAATTGTGCTGCTATGTATTAAAGTTTTATAAGCAAGTAAAGCTCGATTAAGTGCAATTTGAATCAGAATATGAGATTTTACACATATAAAGTGTTAGTAGAATTAATTAAAATATATTTTATAGTGTCATATTAATAGTAATATAATTTATGAGATTTAAATAAAATGTTTAACATGTGGTGTTAAAAAAGAAACTAGAAGTATAACTTATTTTTATTCCACAATTTTTACACGTTGCCCTGCAGAGTGGCTGCTAAATTCAGGGGCATACATGCACTGTAATGTCGTAATGCCATTTGAAAAACTACCGGCTTGGTTTGCTATTACATCATATTCCAATACATAATTTCCTTTTGGTAAGCGATCAATAAAAAAGTGTGTAGCCACATCTTTTGTGCTTTGGTAATAGGCTAAACGTTCTTTGTACTCATAGCCAGATAGTACTTTTGTGGGTTCAAAACCACTGGCACGCATATCTTTTAAATGCACAAATTCCATATCATTATCACTTTTTACTAGTAGTCTAACTGTAACTTTATCGCCTATTTGTAAAGGCGTACTGGGAGAAATGCGTTTTAGTTTAGTGCCCTTATTGCTAGTCACTTTTTTGTACAATTCTTTGTCAATGGCTAGTGGTGATTTGTCATCCGTTTTAATGTTATCTAAATCTTCGAAATATTGCCAGTAATAACCTCCGTAATTGGTCACTTTTCCTTTATTGGAAACATTAATAGTTTTAAATTCAGGAGTAATTTCATTGGCATCCCAATGGGTTTTAAAATAACCCGTACCTTGTTCTTTTTCGGTAGCTAACAATTTTTTGGTGGCTATTTTGGTTCCGCCAACTGTTATGTTGGTATTGACCTTTAACGAAAGCCAATCGGTTCCTTGTAGTAGTAAGGCATAGGTGGCATCGGCAGTTTCAATAGTGCTTTCCCAACGGTTGGTGCGTTTGTTTTTTAGTAAGAATATCTTAAGTTCTTCAATATATTTTTTAGGCTGCTCAGTTTCACTAAAAGCTTCAATAAGCAAAGCTTGAGTACTAATAGCAGATTGATACCACCACCAAGAGTTGGTGTTTTCTTTCCAATACATTCCGTTTTCCTTTGAGTTTACGGCAGACTCAATTAAAGCGGTTAAAATTTGCTGCGTAACTGGGCTTTTTTCAAAACGATGTAATGTTAAGGCGAGTAAGCCTTTTTGATAAATGGAGCGCGATTGCCAGTCTGTTTTTTGGAATGCTAAAGCTTTAGTAATAATCGTTTTTACTTCTCCCTTTAAGGGGAAGCGATCCAGATAAAAACTTCTCGCGTAAGCAAAATGAAGTAACTGCACTTGCTTGAAAAATCCATCGGGAGTTTTGTGGTGTTTTAGGTATTCTTTGTACTTGTATAGCAGGTCAGCATCTAAAAAACGAATCATATTTTTAACGATGTTATCCGTTTTTGTACGTTGTTGAGTAACGCCTAATTTTTCCAAATGCCCAAAACCGATTAAAATATGTCGGGTAATATATGGATTAGCGCGACCGCCATTAAACCAAGGGAAGCCTCCGTTTGATTTTTGTAATTGTCGTAGTTTATTAATGGATTTTTCTTTACTTCGAGCTGTTTTGTTTACATCAAAAAGTGTAGCTAAACGTTGTTGCTGTTCGGTTTCGGATTTAGCCTCTTGCAACCATGGGCTTTCCGAAATTAAAATTTGTTTTAAGGCTTCATTTTTTTCTAAAGGACTTTGTAAGTTTCCTTTTGTAGCCCAACTATCAAAAACAGTTTTAATTTTTGGTTGCGAATTAATAATATGTGCCGCCATAGTATTGGCATATAAACGCGAAAATGTTTGTTCACTACACTCATGCGGAAACTCCATTAAATAAGGAAGCGATTTAATAGCTATCCATGCAGGGTTCGAAGTATACTCTAATGTAATGGCATGCGGTTTTTGTGTGTTGCTATTGGGTTCAAAATTGGTTAATGAGTAAGTCTCAGTTTCGCCAGGACGTACCCAAATAGGAATACTTTCGGTAACCAGCATACGGTTGGAAAGTACAGGGATAATTTTTTCTTCACCATCGGTAAATTTGCCTGCTTTAGCTACAATTTTGTATTGTAGGGCAGATAAATCGGTAGGGATAGCAATTTTCCAATTTACTATACTATTGCCATTGGCGTCAATGCTAAATTGTTGTGTGGTGTTTACATGTTGTAATAGCTTGTTTATGTTTTTTCCATTAGTAGGATCGGTCAAGTCGAGTAGTGCCGTTCCTTTTATGGGGTTATTGGTCAGGTTTGCAATTTTAGCCGTAAAACGTAAACTATCTCCCTCACGAACAAAACGAGGAGCATTAGGAATAATACTCAATTCTTTTTGCGTAAGTGTTTGAGCATTGAAGGTGCCCGATGTAGCTTGGGTGGTGTGAGCAAGTAAATTAAAATTCCAGCGAGTAAGCGCTTCGGGAGAGATAAATTCAAATTCAATTTCGCCTTTTTTATTGGTGCGTAAGTTAGGCAAAAAGAAAGCGGTTTCCTGTAAATTGGTTCGGGCTTGGATGTTTTTTAGGTCTTCAATTTTTTCTCCGTTACTTCCTTGTTCGATTCCAAAGTCTACGTCATCATTAATATCTATACCAGTAGCTTTTCCACTAATAGCTTCATCAAAGCCTACGGCGGATGAAGCCGATATGCTTTCGCTTGATAACATGACCTGAGACCCTGTCATTTCTTTACGAGCCATTCTGTTGGTAACAGCTCCTGTTAATTCACTTTTTTTAACAGTGCCATATCCAATAACAGTTACATTATTTAATTTTGAATTGTTTTCTTTTAAAAGAACATCAATGACTTTATCTTTTCTTTTAATTGTTATTTCTTTTTGATTGTAGCCAATGAATGAGAAATTAAGGATGTTACCAATGTTGACTTTTGCAGTATAGTTTCCGTTTAAGTCAGATGTAGTTCCATATTTTGTGCCTTTTATGGCTATTTGAACGTATGGAATTGGGTTGCCATAAGAATCTCTTACCGTTCCAGTAATTGTGATAGTTGCTTTTGCAGAAAAATTTCCTGGATTAGAATATTTGTATTTTAAATCCCTCAAATACTTTCGGTAATTCCATGAATTAATTCTATTAAAATCAAAACCAAAAAGATTCAGATATTCTTTAGGGATACTAGGGTAATTGAGTCTGATAATGGCTTGTCTAAAATTAATGGATGTTGAAGTTAGTCGCTGCATATCCGATGGCAATGTCGGACTCGGTGTGTAGCTATTAAAACCAAAGTTGGTAGCCCAAGAATGTTTTTTGAATTGATCCAAAGAAGCATCGTACATTGAGGCTAAGGCTTCAGCATTAAAGCCTTTTTTATCTGAACTTTCAATACTAAAACTCCAGGTTTCTTTTCCGCCTGGAGTAATTTTATCGGTAAAATGTTTTTTGGTAATACTTAAACTAACGGGTTTTTTACTCAAATCAATAGTATCTTGACTGGTATAGAAATGATTAAAAATCTGATAGGTATATACCACAGTGAGCTTAGAATAAGTCAAATTTTTAAGTGGAACAAGAATTGATTTACTCCCTTTTTTTAAAGTTATTTTTTGTTTCGAAATAGAAATATCGCCATCAAAAACTTCGACAAAAGTGATTAAATTAGGGACCGATGTTTTAATGTCGATAGCTAGTTTAGTATTGTTTTTATCATCTATTTTTGCATGATGAGTAAACAGTTGTTTATCGGCAGGAAAACGTTGGTCAATATGTTCAAGGGTGATTAGTTTTTCTGTTTTGGTTTCGGATTCAGTTACCGGATCAACACTGGTAACAACAATTAAATACTTACCCGAAGGCCAGATTTTAAAATTATCAATTTTTATAGTTTCGTTAGCCGTATTTTTAAAATTATGATCGTAAAAACTCCTTCCTTTTTGCCAGTTTTTGGCATCATTCTCATTAGTAAAAGGAATATGTGGGAATTGCTCAATAAAGGTGCTTTTCTCAATATTTTGAATATCGGGTGCAGACCAAGGGCGTGTATTTAGAAAACGATTGGGTGCTTTTAACTTGAAAATTTTAAGTGAGCTATTACTTTTTATAGGATTTCCGTTAACATCGGTGGTGTTAATAGTTAAGCTATTTGCTTCGTAAGATTTCCAAGTTTCGTTTGTATTAATTGTAGTGACTAAGTTTTTATCGGCTACTTTTATAGTGGTAGTTGCCTCTCGTGTTTCGCCGTTTAGGTCAATCACTTTGGCTTCTATACTATAATGATAAATTTTGTTTTTAGTATTGGCTTCATCAGTTTCAGCTTTAAAACGAATCGAAAAATCTCCTTTATTGTCAGTGGTAAGCGCTCCAGCGGCAATTTGTTTGCTCTCGTTAGTGGCCGGTCTGCTCCACCAATAATCGCGGAATTGTGTAGTGCGGGTAACAGCATAGTTTACTGTAGCATCGGTAATTGCGGTACCTAAAAAAGCTTTGGCATTTCCAGTAATTTTAATACTATCTAAGGGTTTGTAAATTTCGGTAGCGGGTAAAAAGGAAACCTCAAAAGTAGGGCGTTTGTATTCTTCAACAGAAAATGAAATAGTAGCGTTGCTATTCTTTTTTCTGTTTTTAGGGTTTTCTAAAACGGCAATGATATTAAAGTTACCCGTAATGCCTGTTTCGGGGAGTTTAAATTCGCCATGTACGGATCCATATTCATTTGTAGAAAGTTCCGTGGTGTGTACTTTTTCATTGTTAGTATCGGTAACCTGAATACGTATTTTTTGATTTGCAATTACTGTACTTTTTTTATCTTCTTCACTAATGGCAATAGCTTTAAAATAAACCCTTTGACCAGGCCTATAAATAGCACGATCTAAAAATAGTAGTGTTTTAGAACGATAATCGTTTTGTTCGCTTATATAATCTTTGTCATGGTCATTATTATAGATATAGTCCGAAAATTGTAAAGTGTCTGTTGTGGTACTTACTCTAATTTGTTGGCTTTGATAACGATTCTTTTTTCGGACTTCATAATTACCCCATTGGTCTGTAGTGTAATTATCCGTAGTATATTTTTTATTACGGCGATCAATTTCTGTTTTAATACGAACAGCTGCATTTACCAAAGGTTCGCCAGTGTAACGATCAGTTACTTGGTAGCGATTAGTGTTTTTTAAATTCGTTTTATTTACGCCAATGCGAGTCACTTTTATATGATGATACTTAAAACTAGTAGTTAGGCTGTCTGTTTGTATGCGAAAAACATAGTTTCCTAATGGAAGTTGAGGTACACTCACTTCGGTACTATAGGTATTGTGATCTTTTTTTATAGGAAGGCTATAGGTTTTGGTAAAGTGTAATTTGCGTTTAGCTAGGTAAGCTTCGGTGAGCGAATCCCTGTTATTATAACTAATTTCATTCAATTCAAAATCGTTAGGAACTTGATACACATTTAGAGTGAAATTTTGGCAATTAGTAAAAGTTGCTTGAGCTAAATGGGGTTTATTAGGTAAATACTTGTCTTGCGTTAGCCAATTTAATTTTTTTTGAAGTATTTGATTTTTTAGATTTTTAGCTTCAATAAGGGTTTGCGTGTTTCCTTTTTTGTTTTCAATACCAGTAATTAAGTCTAAGGCTTTTTTGTTGTAGTCAGGATATTTAAAATCCCCATTTTCATTTTTGGCAAAGGAAAGATCACGATAAGCTTGGGCTAATTTGATGTCAATGCTAGCAATATCATCAGCTTTAGTAAATTCAATTCGTAGGTTTTGTAAACTTTCTAAATAAAGTATTTCTGTACTGTTTCCAGTATGGTTTGCTTTTACAAAGGCAAGTCTTTCCAAAGCATTTTCGACCCAAGCGGCAGTGCTTTTTTGTTGTGAATGTATTTTTTCGAGTTGCTGATAGGTACTAAGCGCTTTAAATAGTAAAGAGTGAGTGTCAGTGGTGCTTAATTTGCTTCCCACAAAAGTGGAAGAATTAGTAAAATATGTCGCCGTATTTATTAAAAATTTATCTTTTGGCGTGTTAGCTCGGTTTCTACTGTTTTTGTAAAATTTAAGGGCTTTATGCGCAATAATATCATAAGCGGTAGGTTTGTATTTTCGGGAAATAGGTACGGTAACCAGTAATTCGCTAATGGTTTTGGTAGGAACATCGGCTAAGGTAAGTGCTGGTAGTAATGCCTGTTCGTAATGAAAGCTAATTTGATTTAAAAAAGTGTTGGTATCCCAAGTTTGATAGTCTTTTAACTGAGCATCTTCGGTAGCGGTACGTTCATTAATACGCCAAAAATTGTCATTTAAATAGCTCTCTAAAAAGTGCGCCATATACATATGTAATAGCTGTTTGTTAGGGAAAGCTTGTTTAGCAATTTCTGTGTTTACCTCATTGAGTATAGTTACTTGCGACTTTTCGTCCACTATTTGCATAAATTTCCAACGAAAAAGTAAGCTTTTAAGTTGCTGTACCTTGTTTTTTTGCTGTGTCGCTTTTTTGTGAAGCTCGTTAACTTTTTCAAGTGCGGTGCTCACTTTGCCATCAATTTCTAATTGTTCAATAGTTTGCCACATAACGGTATAATTTTTTTTCTGGGCACTTAGCGTAGAAGTGATGCTTATAAAAAAACAAATACAAAAAATAAGAGCGCGCGTCATAAGTTGAAACAGAATTCGTTATACAGTAAAGCAAGTAAAACTTTAGTTAAAGATACTAACTTTGGTTTTACTTGTTACACAAATGGTGTTACTGAATTATTATTGTATTTTTATTGATATCGTTAAACCCAGATTATGTAATAGAACTTTGTAATGAGACATGCAACCACAATAAAAACAAGTGCTTTCTCAATTTCAGCATAGCACCGCTATGGTTAAATTGAAAAGTGCAACGAAGTGTTTGTTTTTGAAGTGGTTTCATGGTATAATAAATTTTCTATTGTATAATTTGGGTTAAAGGCTTGAAGATTCTAAGACTTGCCTTGAAGTTGAATTTTTGTTTTATGCTTAATTTTTTCAAATGACAAATAATAAGATTATCTACCAAGTAGATTCATTTACCGACCAAGTTTTTAAAGGCAACCCAGCTGGGGTGCAATTTGTAGACCATAAAGTGGATGAAGTAGGCATGCAACAAATGGCTATGGAAATGAATTTATCGGAAACTGCCTTTGTCACTCCCAATGGGAGTAGTTATGATATTCGTTTTTTTACACCTAATACCGAAATTGCTTTATGTGGGCATGCTACTTTGGCAAGCGCACATGTAATGTATGAGGTAGGAATGGTACCAAAAAATGAATCTATTTATTTTAATGCCAAGGGAGGAAAACTTAAAATAAACAAAGATAGTGACGGCATAAAAATGGTGTTTCCAAAGTATGGCCTTAACGAAATAACTGTTCCTGCTAATTTTAAGGAATTAGTGGGCTTTGAACCTTTGGCGGTATATGAATCTGATCACTGGGTAGTAGCTGTAGCAGAAGATGAAAATAGTATTGTAAACGCAACTCCTACAATTGATCAGTTACCTAAAAATGGATTGGGGAACTTGCTAATAACAGCCAATAGTAATCAAAAAGATGTTGATTATGTAGTGCGTTGTTTTGCTCCAGCTTCGGGAATTGATGAAGATCCCGTAACGGGTTCTGCACAATGTGCTTTGGTGCCTTTATGGCATTTGCGAACAGGGAAAACATCATTTAATGCCATACAGGTTTCTGAGCGTACAGGTAAATTAAAACTAAAGTTAATTGACGAAAATATTGAAATAAAAGGAGAGGCTGTAACCGTTTTTAAAGCGGAATTAAAATAGTATATTCTACCATTGAAATAGTTAGGTAATTATGAAAGTATTTTTTTTAGCACTCTTTTTTAGTATTTCGAAATTGATAACAGCAACACCAGAATCATTAGAGAAAGGAATTGAGCTGTTTAATAAAAAACAGTTTGAAGCGGCTCAAGAGATTTTTGAAGCCTATTTAAATGAACATCCAAAAAATAAAGTTGCTTTAGAATATTTAGGAGATATTGCTTTTCAAAATAAAAAATGGAGCACCGCGGCTACTTACTTTAAACCTTTATTAAGAATTGAAAAAAACAATCCACGTTATCATTTTAAATATGCAGGCGCCATTGGTATGAAAGCCAAGAATAATAAGTTGAGTGCGCTTTTTTTAATTGATGATATCAAGGAGCATTTTGAAAAAGCAGCAGCATTAGATACAAATTATGAAGCTCCCCGAATGGCACTTGTTCAATTTTTAACAGAGTTACCTACTGCTCTAGGAGGAAGTGCCGAAGAGGCGACAAAATATGCAAAGGAATTGATGCTTTTAAATGTTAATGAAGGCAAGAAAGCTTTAGCTTATATTGAGGCGAATAAGTAAATTATTGTGATAAACCCCGTATATTTACCTTACAATTATTGGATTTATGCGCGTACATTTTATAGCAATAGGCGGGAGTGCCATGCACAATTTAGCTATTGCATTACATCAAAAGGGATATCAAGTAACTGGAAGTGATGATGCTATTTTTGAACCTTCAAAATCAAGACTAGCTAAGTACGGTTTATTACCGAGTGCTACAGGTTGGAATGCCGAAAAAATAACCACAGCTTTAGATGCTGTTATTTTAGGAATGCATGCCAAAGCGGATAATCCAGAGTTGTTAAAAGCGCAAGAATTAGGCGTTGAAATATATTCGTATCCCGAATATTTATACGAGCAATCAAAATTAAAATCAAGAGTAGTTATTGGTGGTTCTCATGGAAAAACAACCATTACTTCCATGATTTTACATGTATTACATTACCATAATAAGGAAGTAGATTATATGGTAGGGGCACAATTGGAAGGTTTTGAAACCATGGTGCATTTAACAGAGCAAAATGATTTTATGGTATTGGAAGGGGATGAGTATTTATCTTCGCCCATTGATTTGCGCCCTAAATTTCATTTATACAAGCCAAATATTGCTTTGCTAAGCGGTATTGCTTGGGATCATATTAATGTATTTAAAACCTTAGCAGATTACGAGGAGCAGTTTAAAATTTTTATTGATCAAATTACTCCGGGAGGTATTTTAATTTATAATGAAGAAGATCCAACGGTAAAACGTTTGGCTGAAGCTACTGAAAATCAAATTAGAAAAATACCTTATAAAACACCCGAATATACCGTTGAAAACGGAGAAACCTTTATTGAAACTAATGAAGGACCACTTCCGTTAGAAATTTTTGGAGCACATAACCTAAGTAATTTGGCTGGAGCCAAATGGATTTGTCAAAATATGGCGATTGACGAGGATGATTTTTATGAGGCTATAGCTAGTTTTAAAGGGGCATCAAAACGATTAGAAAAAATTGCCGAAGCATCAAATGCTATAGCTTATAAGGATTTTGCGCATAGCCCTTCAAAAGTATCGGCAACAACAACAGCGGTTAAAAATCAATTTCCTAATAGAAATTTAGTGGCTTGTTTAGAGTTACATACCTATAGTAGTTTAAATGCTGAGTTTTTAAAACAATATAAAGGAGCATTAAATGCAGCGGATGAAGCGATCGTATTTTACTCGCCCGAAGCTTTAGCAATAAAAAAGATGGAACCTATAAGTGAGCAACAAATAAAAGAGGCCTTTGTAAATAATAATTTGCAGGTTTTTACAGACTCAAAAGCCTTTAAAGATTTTTTATTTGCTCAAAATTTTAATAATAAAACACTGCTATTAATGAGTAGTGGGAATTATGGAGGCTTGGATTTTGATCAGGTGAAGCAGTTATTTTAAATACTTAAAAAGAAAATACTAATGGAAAATTCTTTAGAAAAATCCAATTTTAGACCCTGGGATATGGAGCTAAAGCAATTTTGTGTTTTAATGCACATAGCACAATTTGCCGGTTATGTAATTCCTTTGGCAGGTTTTGTGTTGCCATTTATAATGTGGCATAATTTTAAGGATAAAAATGAGAGTATTGATCAACATGGCAAAAACATTGTGAATTGGATGATAAGTGCTGTAATTTATGGAGCAATATTTGGAGTGCTTTGTTTCTTTCTAATTGGCTTTCCTTTATTATTTGTTTTAGGTGCTTGTGCTACCATATTTCCAATTTTAGGAGCATTAAAAGCTAATGAAGGTAATTTTTATAAATACCCCTTTTCCATTCAATTCATAAAGTAATTTAGTATTTGTTGAATTTTAAAATATAATTAACACCATTGAAACAAAAATCTTAGTTTTAATGGTGTTAATTATGGAATAAAAAATCTATTACGTCTGCGATCTACTTCAAATACTATCGTAAACTGTGTTTTTTAATTTAACCATAACGGTGCTATGCTGAAA
>CANMLG010000062.1 GCA_947498765.1 uncultured Aquimarina sp. | reverse complement strand
GACTACTGACTACTGACTACTGACTACTGACTACTGACTACTGACTACTGACTACTGACTACTGACTACTGACTACTGACTACTAAAACTTAGTCTCAAGTTGAATATAATCTAAAAGCTCGCGTTTTATATTTGGATTTTTAAATTGTCCTCCAAACTCGCTAGTCACTGTGCTGCTTTCAATATCGCGGATACCTCTAGAGTTTACGCAAAGGTGTTTGGCATCAATAATACAAGCAACATCTTCGGTGCCTAGTACATTTTGTAATTCCTGTACAATTTGCATAGTTAGACGTTCTTGTACTTGTGGTCGTTTGGCATAATGATCAACAATACGATTCATTTTTGATAAACCAACAACTGTACCGTTTGATATATAGGCAACATGGGCTCTTCCTACAATAGGAAGTAAGTGATGTTCACATGTGGAATATAGTGTTATGTTTTTTTCTACAAGCATTTCACCATATTTGTAGTTATTTTCAAAAACAGAAGCTTTTGGTTTCTTTTTTGGTGATAGGCCTCCAAAAATTTCCTTAACAAACATTTTCGCAACTCGATTTGGAGTGCCTTTTAGGCTGTCGTCATCAAGGTCTAGGCCAAGGGTGTTCATAATGTTTCTTACGTCCTCTTTGATTAAAGCGATTTTTTCGCTGTCACTCAATTCAAAGGCGTCCTTTCTTAGCGGAGTTGTTGCATTGGTGCTTACATGGTTATCTCCAATAAAGTCAGCTGATTCCGAATCCTGATTTTCTTTCATTTGTAAGATATTCCTTAATCGAATAACTCGATTAATTTTAGCCCACAAAGATACAGCTTTTAAACTATATTTTTAAGGCTTTATTTTTTGAATTTTTAATGAGTTTATGGAGCATTATTTGGTAAAATAAAATTGATAAAACTTTTAAAAATTTACTCCTAACGTTATAGATAATGCATCATCTTTTCTGTTTATAGCAGCCGAGTTTTGAAAATTGTCATTTTCAAAAGGAACTTCATTCACATCCGTTTCAATATGATTGTAAGCAATATCTAGTTTCCATTTGCCCCAGTCGTAGCCTGTTCCTAATGAAAACCCCTGAGTGTCTCCGGCAATTCGATCGTTTTTGTAGGGGCTGGTAGCATAATTTATTCCACCGCGTAAACGCCATTTTTCATATCGGTATTCGCCACCAACTTTTAGAGTATTCACTGCTTGAAAAGTGTTTTTAATTCGATTGTTTAAAACAGTAAAATCAAAGGCGTTGTCATCATATTTAATATTTGAAAAATCTTTTCGAGAATATTGAGCGCTAAATAATCCATTTTTACCAAAAATATAAGCAATACTTGCGCTTAGCTCTCCAGGAGTCCTAATGTCATATTCTGGATAGGTAAATACAAGGGCGGGATCAATATCGCTAACTTCTCCATTTCTAAAAAAGACACTTATATTTTGGTCTAATTCATTCTGAAGTGTGCTCCAGGTTGGTGTTTGGTAGCTTAGTCCTAGTCTTAAATTATTGTTTACTTTAGCTATTCCACCAAAATTTAATGATATTCCATTTCCAAAGCTGCGTGATCGTGTTTCAAAAAATACTTCGCTTATGTCATCGGTAGTATTATTATTTACTTCGTTAACTAAAATATTTTTTCGGAGGTTGTAGTTGTGGAAATTTATATTTCCACCCAAATAGATTTTATGGTCAATTTCAAAAGCTACATTGACACTTGTTTTACTGCTTCTGCCTCTTGAAATAATATCCACTATTTGAGAATTATTACTTCCTAAAATTTCAGAATTATAGGTTAGATTATTATTGTCGTTTTCAAGAATTAAAAAAGCTTCTCGAGCCAAAAAAGCTTGCTGTCCTTTTGCTTCAAAATTTGGAGCATTTCCAATATTTACATATGCTTGTTCAAAAGTTTCAAAAATAGTATTTCCATCTTCATCTAGTAAAGGGTCTCCGTTATCGTTAAGTAAAGGTCTCGGGCTAATGTCTCGGAAGTCGTATCCATTAGCTTGTCCTACAAAATAGTCGCCAATATTGCCAATATTAGAGTTTCCATCTAGTTGGAATTCTCTACGGTAGTCATTGTCTCTATTGTATAATAAGCCTAAGCTGATTTTGTTAATGGAATTAGATTCGCTATCACTTTTAAGTATTAGGATGGCTCCAATTTGGTTTAAATTCAAATTCGTATCCGAAGTTTGGGTAGTGTTGTCAAAATAGGTACTATTAAAATCGCTGCCATTTTGAGATAGAGTTGCAGATCCGTAGGAGCTTGTAAAAACGGCGCCACCTGCAGGGTTTTCTGCAACAGCTGTTAAATCACCACCTAAAGCGCCAAAAGCACCACTCAAGCCATTGTATCTGGCAGTACCCAAATTTTGAGTTTTTGAAATATCAAAAATATCAGAAGTGGTTTGGGCGTTACTTGCGTGGCCTAGTAAAAAAATACTAAGGGCTGTAAATATTAAATTCTTCATATATGTTAAGTTTTTTTTATCTTCTTCTGTAGCTGCCTCCACTTGATCTTCCTGTTGATCTTGGAGAATAGCTTCTACTTGATGATCTGCTGCTACGAGGAGAATAACTTCTGCTTGATGAGCGACTGCTTCTAGGGGTGTAGCTTCTGCTAGAAGAGTTGCTACTTCTAGGGCTGTATGTCCTATTTGAAGAACTGCTACTACGCGGGGTGTAGGTTCTGTTGTTACTTTGCGATCTTGGGGTATAGGTTCGTGTAGTAGAATTTCGAGTGCTATATGATCGGGAGTTTATATTTGAATTTCTTGTGCCTCTAGGTCTGTAGGTTCTGGTGTAGTTTCTGCCTCTGTAATAATTGTTTGCGTAAAAAGGTCTGTTAAATCCATTATAGAAGCCGCCTCCGTAAAAACCACGACCATAAAAACCTCGGCCGTAAAAACCGCCACCATAAAATCCATTGTAAAATCCGCCATATGGATGGTAAAAATTATTAAAAAATGGGCCGCCTCCAAATCCAAAGCCGTAAAAATTTCTGAATCCAGGGTTCCAAAAAGGTTGATAGTTGTTAAAACCCCAACCAGAATTTAAATAAATATTGGCGTTGGAACCTTGTGTGTAATTAGCTCCCCATCCTGGGCGAACTTCTCTGTTTTGGGTGTTGTTTTGGTCGACATAGCTTTCGCTTGAATAATTGTCAACATCTGTAAAAACAACGTTTTCGTTATTGAGTTGTTCATATTCTTTAAGTTTCTTTGAAAAAAAGCCTTCTTCAACAGCGGTATTAGTTGTTGCTGGAGTTTGCTGTGAATTACTTGAAGTAGTTTGGGGTTGTTGAACTGGTCTCGGTTGTGGTGTTGCATAAATCCCATCATCATCGTACGTTACTGCTTGGTAGCTGCCACAAGCTGATATACATACAGATAATAATGCAAAAAATAAGTTTTTTCCAGTATTTTGTATTGAAATTTTATGAGTTCGCATATCTATATGTTTTAATTGTTGAACAATCTAAATTTAGTTAGTTTTGTGCTAACTACAAACTTTATAAATATAGCACAATAGTTGTGCCAAAATATACATTATGGCTAAGGGTTTAACAAAACGTTCGGAAGATTATTCGAAATGGTATAATGAATTGGTTGTCAAGGCAGATTTGGCAGAGAATTCGGCAGTTAGGGGTTGTATGGTGATCAAGCCATACGGGTATGCAATTTGGGAAAAAATGCAGGCTGAATTAGATAAAAAATTTAAAGAAACGGGGCATCAAAACGCCTATTTTCCATTATTTGTTCCCAAAAGTTTATTCGAAGCGGAAGAGAAAAATGCAGAGGGATTTGCAAAAGAATGTGCGGTAGTAACACATTATCGTTTAAAAACGGATCCCAATGATGCGTCAAAATTAATAGCAGATCCAGAGGCTAAATTAGAAGAAGAATTAATAGTACGTCCAACTTCTGAAGCTATTATTTGGAATACGTATAAAGGTTGGATTCAATCCTACCGAGATTTGCCAATATTAGTAAATCAATGGGCAAATGTGGTGCGTTGGGAAATGCGTACACGTTTGTTTTTGCGTACTGCAGAATTTTTATGGCAAGAAGGTCATACGGCACATGCAACAAAATCTGAAGCCATAGCTGAAACGACTCAAATGAATGAGATTTATGCAAATTTTGTACAGGATTTTATGGCAATTCCTGTGGTACAGGGTAGAAAAACGGAGTCGGAACGTTTTGCAGGGGCAGATGACACGTATTGTATTGAGGCGTTGATGCAAGATGGGAAAGCTTTACAGGCAGGAACATCTCACTTTTTAGGGCAAAATTTTGCCAAAGCATTTGATGTTAAGTTTACAAGTAAAGAAGGAAAGCAGGATCATGTTTGGGCAACTTCATGGGGGGTATCCACACGATTGATGGGGGCGTTGATTATGACTCATAGTGATGATCAAGGTTTGGTATTGCCTCCAAATTTAGCGCCAATTCAAGTGGTAATTGTGCCTATTTACAAAGGGGAAGAGCAGTTGGCTCAAATTTCAGAAGTGGCAAATACTATTGTTAATGATTTGCGGGCTCAAAATATTACAGTAAAATTTGATAATAGGGATACGCATCGACCAGGAGCTAAGTTTGCTCAATACGAATTGCAAGGAGTGCCTTTGAGAATTGCGATAGGGCCAAAAGATTTAGCAAATGGACAAGTTGAGTTGGCTCGAAGGGATAATTTAACAAAAACTACTATACCAAATGAAAATTTAGCGGAGCATATTGCTAGTTTATTGATCGAAATTCAGGAGAGCTTGTATAAAAAAGCATTGGATTATAGAGATACTCATATCACAGAGGTGAATTCTTTTGAGGAATTTAAAGAAGTGTTAGAAAATAAAGGAGGATTTATTTCGGCACATTGGGATGGTACTGCTGAGACGGAAGAAAAAATAAAGGAACTAACAAAAGCGACTATCCGTTGTATTCCTTTTGAAGGAGATAAGACGTCTGGAGAATGTGTTTTTACGGGGAAACCATCTGCAGAGCGAGTGCTTTTTGCAAAGGCATATTAAAAAAGTAAGTTCTAGTAAATAGTAAATTCTGGATGCAGTGCCAGAATTTACTTGTTTTACCTATTATGTATTAGAACCTTGTGTGATGAGTGAAAGCTTAATAAAATCAAGTGCTTTTTTAATTTAAGCATAGGTTGCTACGTTTAAATTAAAAAATGCAGTGAAACGATTAATTTTACAGAGCTTTCGATTTGTGATAGATTTTCTATTACATAATCTGTGCTTAATTATGTGATGAGGCTTTTGGAAATGTTGCGACTATAATTTTTTTAAAAAAAAATCAATAAGATTTTTGGGTAACTAAAAAAATAGTGTAATTTTGCATCCGCTAATAAGCAATGGTCCGTTCGTCTATCGGTTAGGACGCCAGGTTTTCATCCTGGTAAGAGGGGTTCGATTCCCCTACGGACTAC
>CANMLG010000061.1 GCA_947498765.1 uncultured Aquimarina sp. | reverse complement strand
CCAAACACAGATACAACAGGTCAACCAGACTTCTTGGATATCGATAGTGATGATGATGGAATTCCAGATAATGTAGAAGCGCAACCAACAGTAGGATATGTTGAACCTACAAATAATGACGATGATGGAGATGGTATTGACAATGCATACGATCCTGATTTTGCAGGTAGTACACCATTAAATAATCCTGAGGATACTAATACGGATGGTATTCCAGATTTCCAAGAGGAGGATAGTGATGGCGATGGTGTTCCTGATACCATAGAAGCATTTGATATGAATAAAGATGGTCAACCAGATATTGTATTATCAGGAAATGATCAAGATGGAGATGGATTAGATGATGCTTTTGAGGATGGTACTCCAAATGATGGTTTTGATGTTAATGATGGATTAAATGATGGAAGTGAAGAAACAGAAAATACGGATGGTACTGATGAAGTAGATTATAGAGATACTGATGATGATAATGACGGTGTGGACACCATAGCAGAAATGACAGATGTTGATGGTGACCCTAATACAATTGATCCTTCAGATCAAGATGGAAATGGTATTCCTGATTACTTAGATATGAATGATAATGATGGGGACGGTATTCAAGATAATGTAGATATAGATGATGATAATGATGGTATTTTAGATCAAAATGAAGTACCAGTAGGGACAACATTAAGTCCTGTGGCTGATGATGATAATGACACGATTCTAAATTATCAAGATACAGATCTAGGACCAGATGCGAATGCAGATGGAATAGTAGATATATTTGACGCAGATGGAGATGGTATTCCAGACTTCCAAGATTTGGATTCGGATAATGATGGTATTCCAGATAATGTAGAAGCTCAACCAACAATAGGTTATATAGCACCTATTGCAGGAAATGTGGATGTAGATATGGATGGATTAAATGATGCTTATGATATGGATACAACTTCAACTGATCCAACTACATCGGCAGGATTAACTCCAGTGGATAGTGAAGTTGATCAATCAGGTACTAGTACACCAGATGGTATTCCAGATTATTTAGATACGGATTCGGACAATGATAATGTGAATGATACCGATGATGCTGGTTTGATTACAGCAAATGATACAGGTGATCAAGATGGAGATGGTATATTAGATGATTATGAAAATGGAACAATTAATGACGGGTATACGGATGTTAATGAAGGTTTAGATACAGGAGCAATAGGAACAGATGATACTGATGGGACTGAAGATGTAAACTTCCGTGATGTAGACGATGATGGTGATGGATTATTGACAAGTACAGAAGCTTACGGACCAAATGGACCAGTAAACCCTGGTGACCCTAGTAATCCTCAAGCAGAAGACACTGATATGGATGGTATTCCTGATTATCGCGATGATGATGATGATAATGATGGTTTACCTACAGCAACTGAACAGCCAGATAACAATGGTGACGGTACCCCAGATGATGCTGTTGATACTGATGGAGATGGTACACCAGATTATAGAGATGTAGATGATAATGACGGAGATGGAATTCCTGATAGTGCAGATTTAGATGATGATAATGATGGTATTTTAGATGTAAATGAAACACCAGGTTTGGATGAGTTTGCAGATGTAGACGGAGATGGTATACCAGCTTATCTAGATGACGACGACAATGATCCTGTAATAGGCAATGATGATGGAGAGGTTGAGGATGCATTTGATGTGGATAATGATGGTATTCCTAATTTCCAAGATATTGACAGTGATAATGATGGTATTCCAGATAATGTAGAAGTACAACCAACAGTTGGTTATGTGGCACCAAGTGGACTTGATGTAGATATGAATGGTGTTGATGATGTATATGATGCCATTCCTTTAGGAACCCCAGTAGATAGTGGAGATACTACCGATGGTATTCCAGATTACTTAAATACAGATGCGGATGGTGACGGAGTATTGGATGTAGTTGAGTCAGGAAATATGCCGACAACATCAATGACAGATACTGATGGCGATGGGTTGTTAGATGTATATGAAGGCGATGATCCTAATGATGGCTTTGATGTTAATGATGAGTTAGAAAATGGATCAGTGGATACACCAAATTCTGATACTACCGACGAGGTTGATTATCGTGATACAGATGATGATAATGATGGAGTAGCTACAGTTCTTGAAAACTATGATTCAACAAATACGGACCCTACAGATCAAGATACTGATGCAGATGGTATTCCAGATTATTTAGATGTTGATGATGATAATGATGGGGTGTTAACTGAAAACGAGAATCCTGATCCTAATAATGATGGAGATATTAGTGACGCTCAAAATACAGATGGCACAACACCTGCTAATAATCCAGATTATCCAACGGATACCATTCCAGATTATTTAGATGTGGATGATGATAATGATGGAGTAGATACAGAGTTTGAAAATCCAGATCCAGCAGGTAATGTACCAGCATCTCAAGATACAGATGCAGATGGTACTCCAGATTATTTAGATGTGGATGATGATGATGATGGACTATTTACAGCATTTGAAGAATCAAATCCTGATAATGATAATAATCCAAATACAGGAACTCCACCAAGAGATACTGATGGTGATGGTACTCCAGATTATTTAGAACCGGATGATGATAATGATGGTATACCTACTGTAGATGAAAATCCAGATCCAGATGGAAATGGTGATCCAAATACGGGAATACCTTCAGTAGATGGTGATAATGACATGGTTCCTGATTATCTTGATATTGATGACAGAGATAATGATGGTATTCCAGATAGTGCAGATATTGATGATGATAATGATGGTATTATTGATGAAATAGAATTAGGGTTCTCTCCAGAAAGAGATAGTGATGGTGACGGTATTCCAGATTTTATTGATACTGATTTTGGTCCTGATGCGAATGGAGATGGAGTTGTAGATCAATTTGATACCGATAGTGATGGAATTCCTGATTTCCAAGATATGGATGCAGATAATGATGGATTACCAGATAACATAGAAGCACAAACTACTTCAGGTTACATTTTACCAGGAGCAAATGATGTGGATATGGATGGATTAAATGATGCATATGATGCTGATATTACATCAACTGATCCAAATGCATCAGCAGGCTTAATACCTGTTGATACAAGTGATGCAGATAATACAGGTCAACCAGATTACTTAGACACAGATTCAGATGATGATGGAGTAGTTGATACTATTGATGCAGGATTAATGTTAGCGGATATGAACGGTGGTGATGATGATATGGATGGATTATTGGATGATTATGAAGGAACAGTATTAGACGATGGTTATTCAGATGTAAATGAATCATTCGATCTTGGAGCTAGAAGTACTCTAGATACTGATGGTACCGAAGATGTTAACTTCCGTGATGTTGATGATGATGGAGATGGTGTGTTAACTTCCAGTGAGAATTATAATGGAGGAGATCCTTCGGATGATGATACAGATGGAGATGGTATTCCAGATTTCTTAGATACAGATGATGATGGAGATGGTGTGTTAACAACAGACGAAAACCCTGATCCAAATGGTAATGTACCAGCATCTCAAGATACAGATGGAGATGGTACGCCAGATTATTTAGATACGGATGATGATGGTGATGGTGTTGAGACTTTATTAGAATTACCTGAAGGTGATACAGATGATGATACTATTCCTAATTATCTTGATGTAGATGATGACAATGATGGAATATTGACTGAATTTGAAGATATAGATGATGACGGAGATTCTTTGGGTGATGATACAGATGGTGATGGTATTCCAAACTTTTTAGATGACGATGATGATGGCGACGAGATACTTACTATTGATGAAGATGCTGATCCAAATGGAGATGGTAACCCTAATGATGCATCAGATGCAGATGCAAATGGAATACCAGATTATTTAGAACCTAATGGGGTGAGTAATGATAATGCTGATGGTATTGGAGTATTCAACGCGGTTTCTCCTAATGGTGACGGTGAAAATGATACGTTAATAATCACCGGTCTTGATAAAGCTTCATCTAATGATATTACAATCTATAATAGATGGGGTGTTAAAGTATTTGAAACTCAAGAATACAATACTAATGGAAATGTATTTAGAGGCTTCTCTAGCGGTAGAACAACCATAAGTGAAGAAGATAGATTACCAACAGGTACTTACTACTATATATTAAATTATACTCTAGAAAGTACAGGAAAATCAGTAAGTAGAGCAGGTTACTTATATATCAATTAAAAGTGAGTTTAAAGTCAGGGCTCTGCCATGAGCCCTGAAAAACTAAATATTTTAGATATGAAAAAATATTATTTAAAAGCAGTGATCCTAATTTTGTTGATATGTACGGGTACTAGCCTATTCGCTCAACAAGATGCACAGTACACTCAGTATATGTATAATACGATTTCAATTAACCCAGCTTACGCTGGTTCTCGAGGAGTACTTAGTGTAGTAGGATTACATAGAAGTCAATGGGTAGGGTTGCCAGGAGCTCCAAGGACACAAACATTGGCGCTACATTCACCAATTGGGTTAGGAAGAGTTGGTTTAGGGGGCTCAGTAATTCAAGATGAGTTAGGTCCAGCTGAAGAAACTTATATGAATATTGATTTTTCATATACTATTCCAACTTCTCAACAAGGAAAACTCAGTTTTGGTTTAAAAGCGGGAGCACATTTATTAAATGTTGATTTTAATAAATTAAATAAATTCACAGAAGGTGATACAAGATTTAATACTAATATAGATAATAAGTTAAGTCCTAATATAGGTGTTGGGTTATATTATCATACGGAAAAATATTATTTGGGATTAAGTGTTCCTAACCTTTTGGAAACAAACCATTTTGATGAAGTCAATATAAATGCATCAAGAAATGCTAGCTTTTTGGCTGAAGAGCGTATTAATTATTATTTAATGACAGGATATACTTTTACATTTTCCGAGAACATATTATTTAAACCAGCTTTACTTACCAAATTAGTATTTGGAACTCCATTACAAGTTGATTTATCTGCCAATTTTTTATTATATGAAAAACTTACTTTAGGAGTAGCTTATCGTTGGAGTGCTGCAGTAAGTGGTCTTGTAGGTTTTCAGTTGTCTGATAGTTTACTGATTGGGTTTGCATATGATAGAGAAACCACAGAGTTAGGAAACACCAAGTTTAATGATGGAAGTTATGAACTTTTGTTAAGGTTTGAATTATTTAAAAAGTATTCTCGTATAATCACTCCAAGATTCTTTTAAAAATAGCTGTCTTATGAAAAAAATATACATGTATAAAGGTATTCTTATACTAAGCTTATTGTTTAGTACAAGTTTAGTTGCCCAAGAAAAACAATTAATAAAGGCAGATAAAGAGTATGATCAATTATCATATATCGATGCACGTAAAATATATATTGATGTAGTAAATAAAGGGTATTCATCTCAAGATATTTACCAAAAAATAGGCGACTCTTATTATTTTAATGCCCAATTAGCAGATGCTTCAGTTTGGTATGAAAAATTATATAGTGAATATAAAGAATCTATAGATCCAGAGTATTTATTTCGTTATAGCCAAACCTTGAAAAACTTGAGGAATTACGATAGAGCTGATCAAGTGATGATGGCCTTTGATCAAGTTACAGGTAGATCCGAGAATAGAGTGAAACTTTTTAAAAAAGAGCGCGATTATTTAGATCTAATTGAATTACAATCAGGTAAGTTTGATATAGTAAATTTACCTATCAACTCTTCGGGTTCTGATTTTGGGCCAAGTTTTTATCAAGATGATCAGATCATTTTTGCGTCTTCTAGGGCCTCAGGTGGATCGCGAATAGTACACGAATGGAATGAAGCTCCTTTTTTAGATTTATTTAGAACGTTTAGAGAAGGAAAAGAATCTATTGCCGTCGAGGGTTTGGAAGAACTAAAAGGAGGAATAAATACAAAATTACATGAATCTTCCACAGTAGTAACAAAAGATGGAAGTACTATGTATTTTACTCGTAATAATTATACCAATAAGCAGCGTAAAGCTGATGCTAATGGTACAACAAAGTTAAAATTATATAAAGCAACATTTAAAAAAAATAAATGGACGGATATAAAAGAACTTCCTTTTAATAGTGACGAATATTCTGTAGCGCATCCAGCATTATCAGTAAACGAAAAGAAATTATATTTTGCAAGTGATATGCCAGGAACCAAAGGAATGTCCGATCTTTTTGTAGTAGATATTACAGGAAAAGATAGTTATGGAGAACCAAAAAATTTAGGCGATAAGATAAATACAGAAGGTAGAGAAACCTTTCCTTTTATTTCAAAAAATGGGAATTTGTTTTTTGCTAGTGATGGTCATGTAGGTTTAGGAGGTTTGGATGTTTTTATATCAGAACCCAATGAAACAAGAAGAGGATTTTCAGATCCTTTTAATGTAGGGAAACCGATAAATAGCCCCGATGATGATTTTACATTTATTATTGATGAAGATACCAAAATAGGTTTTTTTACTAGTAATCGCTATGGCGGAAAAGGTGATGATGATATTTATAGTTTTGTACAAACGGAGGATTTGATTACAAGTTGTAATCAATATTTGAATGGAGTAGTTACTGATGCCGAGACAAGAGCATTATTAGCTAATGCAAAGTTAACCTTATTTAATTCCAATATGGAAAAAATAGCGAGCACAACAGCAGATTCAGATGCAAAATATAGTTTACCTATTGAATGTGATAAAAAATATGTTATTAGAGCGGTTAGTGAAGGATATGAATTTACAGAAGTTGATTTTGAAAGTACCAATGCATTTGAATTAAGGCATAACCAACCTATTCAGTTACGTAAAGGAGAGTCCCAATTAGGTATTGTAAAAGCTAAATTAGGAGATGACTTAGCCAAGTTACTTCAGTTAAAGCCTATTTATTTCGATTTTGATAAATCATTCATCCGTCCAGATGCTGAAATTGAATTGCAAAAAGTATTATCTGTAATGAAAGAATATCCTAACATGTATATTGATGTAAGAAGTCATACAGATAGTCGAGCACCATTTGATTATAATATGCATTTAAGTACAAGAAGAAATAAGAGTACGATTAAATATTTAGTAGATAAAGGGATCAACTCTGAGCGTTTAACGGGTAGGGGGTATGGAGAGGCCGTACTAACAAATAGTTGTGCCGATGGTGTTGAGTGTTCAGAAGAACAACATCAGTTAAATAGACGTAGTGAGTTTATTATTTTAAAACAATAATTAGAAGTGTATTTAGATTAATTATAGTAGTAAGTAGAGTTTTTTTAAGCCTTATCAATCTTAGTATTGATAAGGCTTTTTTCAATTTTTGTATACAGAAAGTATGTGTTGTGTTATTTTTTTATAGCTACGAAAATTTTATTAAATAATTATGTTAATTAATTGGTAATTAACAATGTATAAATATGATTTTAACAGTAAATTTATAGACTAATTAAAAAAATACGGATTATGGAGGAGGTTTTATTAACTACAGAGAAAAGTGTTGAGGATATTCATGAAAATATCAAAACATGGATTATTGAGTTAGAATTTATTAATTACGAGATTAATTTTATTAATAATGATTTATTAAATTCTATATCATTTGATCCTTTTACAGAAGAGTTGTTTAACACACATGCATTTCTGGAAAAAAAGATGAGTGATTTAAAAATAAAATTAGAAATTCTTATAAATGAAATAAAGATTCATGACAATAAAATCGGAGGTATTTTAGAATGTATAGGAACAGAATGTGATAGGCTTTATAGGAATAATCATCAAAATTTAAAAGAACGATATGAAGTATTTGAAGCTTATTATAGAGAATCAAAAAAAGAATTAATAAGTTATGCTTCAAAAATACTTAGATATAAGAAAAAATAACTTCTATTAGTAAATAATGGATAAAAAGTTAAATAAGCGAAAAACAAGCAAATTAAAGACATATTTTAAACATTATTTTTACTAAAACTGACTAGCTAATAGGCTTCTCATAAAGGTAAGTTTTATTATTTTTACAGCAGTTAAAGAAGATTATAAATATATGAGTACAAAAATTTCAAATGTAAAAGCACGTCTTTTCGAAGTACCACTTCCTGAAGTGCTTTCAGATGCAAAACATGGAGATCATTATCATTTTGAGTTAGTAACTGTAACGGTAACTTTAGAAGATGGATCAGAAGGAACAGGATATACCTATACAGGAGGTAAAGGTGGTCGTGCTATTAAAGCAATGGTTGATTATGATTTTGCCGAAGCTTTGGTTGGACAAAATGGCGAAGATATTGATAGTATTTATGATTTCTTAGAGTGGCACATACACTATGTAGGTAGAGGGGGGATTGCATCTTTCGCTATTTCAGCTGTGGATATCGCACTTTGGGATATTCGTTGTAAAAAATTGGGTCAACCTTTATGGAAAGTAGCAGGAGGTCAAGGAAATACTTGTAAAGCTTATTGTGGAGGTATTGATTTAATGTTCCCGTTAGAAAAGCTTCTAGGAAACATGAAATCATACATGGATCGAGGTTTTAACGCTGTGAAAATTAAAATTGGTCGCGAAAATCTAGATGAAGATATTGAACGAATCAAAGCTGTTCGTGAGTTTATTGGTCCAGATGTTACCTTTATGGTAGATGCTAATTACTCGATGTCTATTGAAAAAGCAATTGAAGCAATTGAACGTTTTAAAGAATGTGATATCACTTGGTTTGAAGAACCTATTATTCCAGATAATTATAAGGGCTATGCAGAAATAGTTGAAAAAACAGGTTTTC
The DNA here is from genome assembly GCA_947498765.1 of uncultured Aquimarina sp. Lineage (GTDB taxonomy): Bacteria > Bacteroidota > Bacteroidia > Flavobacteriales > Flavobacteriaceae > Aquimarina. The sequence goes on along the minus strand of CANMLG010000061.1, from coordinate 34,567 downwards.
CACTAGCAATGGGCGAAAATTTACATACGATACATGAATTTGAGTATGCTTTTGAGCAATCAAAATTGTCATTTATCCAACCAGATGCCTCCAATTGTGGTGGTGTTACAGGTTGGTTAAAAGCAGCAAAATTAGCAGATAAAAATAATATTCCTGTATGTTCACACGGAATGCAAGAATTACATGTAAGTTTAGTGTCATCACAACCAAATTCAGGTTGGTTAGAGGTCCATAGTTTCCCAATTGATGAATACACTATGCGTCCTTTAGTAGTTGAAAATTATAGAGCAGTTGCTCCAGATACTCCAGGTATAGGGGTGGAATTTGATTGGAAAAAACTAGCCGAATTCGAAAAATAATTTTTCATAAATTATTAAGACTAAAGTTTGCAATTGCAAACTTTAGTCTTTTATAACCACTACAAGGTTTTAGTTTTAGAAATACCAGTAATTAACAATCTAACTTTATAAAAATATGACTATCAAACAAACCACTTTTGGGACTTATAAAGAGTTACCAGTAGAAAAATTTGTACTTACTAATGCAAAGGGAATGGAAGTTCATATTATGAATTATGGAGCTACTATAACTTCTATTAAAGTACCAAATTCCGAAGGAGAAATTAAAGAAATTACTTGTGGTTTTGATTCTTTTGAAAGTTATTTTACTGATTCATATATGGACAATGCTCCTTATTTTGGAAGTACAGTAGGGAGGTATTGTTCTCAAATTAAAGATGCAGAATTTTATTTGAATGGAGAAAATTTTTGGATTGCTCAAAACTGTGGTGATAATAATTTACATGGTGGCAATGTTGGTTATGATAAGCGTATGTGGGGAGCCCAAGCATTTAATACACCTGAGGGGACAGCTGTAAAAATGCGTTTAGAAAGTTTAGATATGGAAGAAGGTTTTCCTGGTAATGTAACCATTTCAATAACATTTATTTTGACTATCGAAAATCAATTTAAAATTGTTTATGAAGCATTAAGTGATGAGGATACTCCTTTTACAATAACAAATCATACTTATTTTAATTTGTCAGGATTTGATACATCTATCGAAGAGCATAAAGTAAGTATAGATGCTAGTAAAAAATTAGAAATGGATGAGACTGGTGCATGTACAGGAAAAGTTATTGGTTTAGATAATGCTGTTGATGATTTAAGAACACTTAAAACGATTAAAAAAGTACATGATGCTATGAATGATGGTTTTGAGCATTATTATATTTTTGACAAGAATAATTTTGAAATAGAAAAAGTAGCGACTATAACCAGTCCTGAAGGAGGACTAACAATGGAAGTAGCAACTTCGGAACCAGGAGTTTTGTTTTATACAGGAAAATACACTTCAAATGAGTTAAAACGCGAAAGTGGTTTGCAGTATGGAAAATATAGAGGGTTTTGTTTTGAAACACATCGTTATCCTAATGGACCAAATATTAATGGACCAAAATCTATTTTAAAAGCAAAAGAAAAATTTGAAAGTACTACAATGTTTTCGTTTTTAGTATCCTAAATTAAGGATTAATAGATTATTTGTTTTTTTTTATTCATAATTTTAAAAAAAACATATTAAGCTTAAAAAATATTGAATACAATATATTAATGAAAATTTCTAATATATACTGTTTCTTTTTCACTATTCTAGCCTTCAAAAAAAAGTAATTGTAACGTCGTAATTAAGGCTGTGTTTTTTCTATAAGTATCAATAAGCTCATCACTATCGTGCAGTCCTGTCTTAGACTATTAAAAAATAATTCAACATATTTTTATAAAATTATTATAAGCTAATCGTATTATTCTTTTGTAGAAATTATGTTAAATAGTAATCTTAAATACAAAAAAATCCCATGTTGTTTACATGGGATTTTTTTAAAATAGGATACATTTTTTTAATGATCATGATCGTGATCATCATTATGATCATTAGCTTTAGGGGCTTCTTCTAATTCAGCAAATTCAATATCAAAGATAAGGTTTGCATTAGGAGGAATAACTCCACCAGCACCACGCTCACCATAACCTAAGGCTGCAGGGATAAAAATAGTCGACTTATCTCCAATTCGATCCATAGTTAATAAACCTTCTTTAAAACCAGGTATCATTTGTGCTTTATTAGAGTAAGGTACAGGCATAGGCTTGTATAAACCTCTGTCAGATCTTACCTGATCAAATTTGTTATTAGCCTTGGCAACTGATTCAATGTTTGTATCAAAAACACGACCATCTTCAAGGTAACCTACGTAGTAGATACCTACTTTTTCTTCTTGTTTAATTTTTCTACCAGTACCTTCATTAATACTAACAACACCTAAACCAGATTCAGTAATTTTGGCTGTAGGCTTTAGAGCATCATTTTTATCTTTGTTTCCTTTAGCTAAAGCAATTTCTTCTTGTTCTTTTTTAAGCTTTTCAGCTTCAATTTTTTCTAACTCTGCTTTATATACTGATGGAGCATCAAAAGATTTAGCCAAACTACCTTTTCTAATAATGTTTAATGAAGTTAAAACAATAGTGTCTTTAGGTTTATCACCAGGAGCTGTTTCAATATTACCAATGCTATCAATAACGTCTTGTCCATTAACAATTTCTCCAAAAACTGTGTGGCGTCCATTTAACCAAGGAGTCTCTTTTAGAGTTATAAAAAATTGACTACCATTAGTTCCTGGACCAGAATTAGCCATTGATAAAATTCCTTTTTTGTCATGGCTTAATGAATCTACAATTTCATCAGGGAATTTATACCCTGGATTACCAACACCAGTTCCTAAAGGATCTCCACCTTGAATCATAAAATCTTTAATTACACGATGAAAAACTAATCCATCATAGAATTTTTTTCCTGCATAAGCACTATCAACAGCTTCTTGTTTTCCTTCAGCTAAGGCAACAAAATTTGCAACAGTCATAGGAGTATCTTCAAAATGTAAGTTAGCTACAGCTGTTCCTTTATTGGTATTAAATTCAGCATATAATCCGTCTTCTAAATCTGGGTATTTCTCGTTACAGCTTGTTAAAACTGCTGCTATAAGTGCAATAAATAAATAATTTAACTTTTTCATTTTTAATTTAAATTAGTATTGATTTAATTTTAGTTGTTCTTTATTATTGTTGTTTTCAATTTTGGAAATCGAATTTACGGTAACTTCTGTAATTATTGGCGTGTTCGCCTTAATTTTTTTAGTATCTCCATAATATCCATAAGCTAAATGAGATGGAATTAAGAAAGTGGCACTCTCACCAGTCTGTAAAAGCTTAATAGCTTCTCTAAGTCCATAAAATAATTCTTCTTTATCAATTTTATAATTACGATTACCTAATTCTTTTTCAGAATAAATTAGTTGACCATTAATCTGTTTTATATTAAAATCAAAATTTACAATATCTCCAAATTGAGGAGTAATGGACAGAATACTATCTTTTTTTATATAATGATACCAAAAGCCATTTCCCGAATTTAGATACGTATGTAACGTATCTTTTTTAATAATGGTATTTATAAGAGTTTCTTCTCTGGCTTTTATTTTTTTATTTAGAATAATTGATTCCGATATATAGGACCCAGATTTTACCGAAACAGGTTTTCTTGCTCTAGGTTTATTGCAACTAGTAAGGTGTATAAATGCCACAAATAAAAGAATCAAGTATTTCATGAATTTAGTAACTCTGTTTTATATTGGGGTAATATAGTCATAAATTTTTCAATGGTTTCATTTAATGTTAAATCACTTTTACCACCAGCCGCATTATCATGTCCACCTCCTTCAAAGTGATTTCTTGCAAATTGATTTACTGAAAAGTTTCCTTTAGATCTAAATGACATTTTTATAATATTTTCATTTTCAATAAAAATAACCGCAAACATAATACCATCAATGGATAATCCAATATTAACAAAGCCTTCGGTATCTCCCTTTTTAAAATTATGATCATTTAATTCTTTTTGGGAAAGCTTGATATAGGCAGTTCGGTATTCAGGAAATAGGCGTAAGTTTTTTAGAGCTACGCCTTTTAATTGAAGTTTGTTAAGGGTATTGGTGTCATAAATTCTTTCGTGAATTTGTGTGTTTTTAGCCCCAGCATCAATCAAACTAGCAATTACTCTGTGAGTAGTACTGGTTGTTGAACGATATCGGAATGATCCAGTATCTGTCATTATACCAGTGTATAAACAGGTAGCAATTTCCTTATTAATCAATTTTAAATCACCTAATTGTTCTAAAAAATGATAAACCATTTCACAGGTTGAACACATATCAGGATCACTATACATAAATTTAGCATAGACATCAGGTTGTTGGTGATGATCAATCATTACAAAAGTCGCTTTTTTGTTGGCCTCTAATAATGGTTTTAATTCTCCACAACGTCCTAAATGGTTAAAATCAAGTGTAAATATAAGATCTGCTTCAGCAATCAGGTTTTTTGCTCTTTGCGTATTGTTTTCAAAAATTACAACTTCATTATTGTAAGGAAGCCATTTTAGAAAATTAGGATAATCATTTGGCGTAATGACGGTAGCATTTTTTTGAATTTGATTTAAATAATTGCATAGTCCTAATGTAGAGCCCATAGCGTCACCATCAGGATTTTTGTGTGGAATAATTACGATGTTCGTAGCTAAAGAAAGTGTTTCTTTAAATTCGGAAATATTTTTCATTTTCATAACTCAAGCGAATATACTTGTTATAGAAATTTGAATCAAGAAAAAGAGTGAATAGTTTAAGTAAACTCTAGGATTGTAAAGTTTTTAATATAATAAAAGTAGTTAGAAATTTACTTCAATAAGCTTTTTGAAATGTAATCTTTTTTTAGAAAATTTAAAGTTGTGGTTTTTTTATGAAAATATTAAGACTAAGAGAAGTGTAAAGTAAATTAACATTGCATAATTTAAATTTTGAATAAATTCATTACTTTAAATATTTTTTTGAGCGTACATCTATTTAATTACATTTGTTAAAACATCAATATCTATATGGCAACAAACAGAACACTTACAATGATAAAACCTAATGCTGTTAAAAACGGCAATGTTGGAGCTATATTAGAAAAAATTTCAACTTCGGGTTTTCGAATTGTTGCTTTAAAAATGACTCAGTTAACAATTAATGATGCTAAAAAGTTTTATGATGTACATAACGGAAAACCTTTTTATGAAGATTTATGTGCATTTATGATTAGTGGTCCTATAGTTGTTGCTATTTTAGAAAAAGAAAATGCGGTAGAGGATTTTAGAACTTTAATTGGAAGTACTGATCCAGAGGAGGCAGCTGAAGGAACACTAAGAAAAATTTATGCCGAATCAAAATCTAGAAATGCTGTTCATGGTAGTGATAGTAATGAAAATGCTCGTATTGAAGCTGGTTTTCATTTTTCACGTAGAGAACAATTTTAATTTAAAAAGCTTTTTTGAGGGCTATAGGGCTATATTATGATTATTATAGGTTACTATAAATGATATTTTTTTAATAGTTTAATTAATTTTAATTGTATAAAAACATTAACGCAAGATTAATTTTTGGATAACTTCTCTTCCAAAGGCTTCGTTAATATTTTTAACTATTTTTGAAGCACCATAGCTTAATTGTTCTCTCAATACAGAAGAGCTTAGTTGAACATAAAGTGTATTGTTTTGGAGTTTTATTTGTGTTGTGTAAGTAACAATTCCAGGTCCCATAACACGCTGCCATACAGTTTCAATTTCAACTTGGTCAATACCTTTTTGAAGTTTATTTGTTACTACAAAATTCTTAAGTACTTCGCTGATACTCTGGTGTTCTGTGTGTCTTCTGTTGCTTTTTTTCATTATAGTTGGATAGGTGTAAATTTTCGGTAAAAATAATAGATTCCTTGTTTGTTTTTTATGCAAATTTGATCATCAGACGCTTCAATAAGGATATCATTCCATGAACCAGAAATGCTGTTGTAAGTTATTACATATTTTCCGTTTTTATGTGAAATGCGATATTTTAACTTTTGTTTTGAACCTTGGTAGTTTCCAGTAAAGTTTGGTTTTAGTTTAGATCTAAACCCAATACTATCTGTGGTTTTAAAATAATCCACCATTGGATTAAAATTGTATTTTTTTTCGTTTTTACCGAAAGAATCAACTACACGGTCAATTTCCCAATAGCCATTTAAATACTTAAGATCAACTTTTGGCTGTTGTGTACAATTTGTAAATAGTAAAATAGTGAAACACAATAGTATTAATCTAATCATGATAGTCTGAAAATTTTATAAGATTGCGAAATCTTTTTTACAACAGCTTCAGTACGTTCCGCGTGGGTATCACTAACAAATAATTGACCAAAATGATTATCATCGACTAATTTTATTAATTGCTCTACACGATTTTCATCTAATTTATCAAAAATATCATCTAACAAAAGTATAGGCTTATTATCGTTTTGCTGTAAAATAAAATCAAATTGGGCTAGCTTTAGGGCTATTAGAAATGATTTTTGTTGTCCTTGACTTCCAAATTTTTTAATAGGATAGCCCTCAATACTAAAATCTAAATCATCTTTATGTGTACCTACACTGGTATGCTGAAGTACTCGATCTTTAGATAAATTTTGTTCCAATAAATCAATAATAGATGTATCGTGTATTTTTGATTGATAGGTTAAATTAATTTGTTCCCTATTGGTAGCAATATGCTGGTATCTCTCTTTAAAAATAGGAGTAAAGCTAGTTACAAAAACTTTACGCTTGTTATAAATTTGAGAGCCTAGTCGATGTAATTGGTCATTATAAATACTTAAATTGGTATGATCAAAGGTTTGGTTAGCGGCAAAATATTTTAATAAAGCATTACGCTGACTTAATGTTTTATTGTAATTAAGTAATAGATTTAAATAATTTGAATCGGTTTGTGCCAATACACCATCCATAAATTTTCTACGAGTAGCACTTCCTTCGATAATCAAGTCATTATCTGCTGGTGAAATAATTACTAATGGCAAAAAACCAATATGATCACTAAGTTTATCATAATTTTTGCCATTGCGTTTAATGATTTTTTTTTGTCCTTTTTTTACACTTACAATAATTTTATCCTCTCGATTATTTCGATCATATAAGCCTTCAATCATAAAAAAATCAGTTGAATGTCTTATATTTTGTGAGGTTATTGGATTAAAATAGCTTTTTCCGAAAGAAAGGTGATAAATTGAGTCAAGTATATTTGTTTTGCCAATGCCGTTTCGACCGACAAAACAATTGATTTTTGGGTCAAAATCTAAATGTTTTGACTCAATATTTTTATAATTTACTAGTGAAAGGGTTTTTAAATTCATTAAAATTTTCTGAATAAATGCAAAAATAAACCATCTGTAAGAATATCATTTCTAAAAATAGAATTTAATTCTCTTTTAAAATTGAATAAAAATTATATTTTTGCTCATCTGATAAAATAACACAAATGGCTACATATAAAAAGAGAGGTTATAAACCCAAAGCAGTAAAAGAAACTGTTGAAAATGAAGTAGAAGATAACATTGCTGCTGAAGATATAGAATCGACAACTGCAGAGGTATTTAATACACTTGATGAAACAGCAAATAAAACAGAAGAGTGGGTTGCAGCAAATCAAAAATACATTTTTGGTATTGTTGGCGCGCTAGCAATTGTAGCATTGTCTTATATTGCTTTTGATCGTTTTGTTAAAGAACCTAAAGAAGCTGAGGCTGCGAATGAGATTTTTCAAGCACAAAAATATTTTACTCAAGCGCAAGAGGCAAGTAGTACACAAAAAGATTCTTTGTACACTTTAGCACTCAATGGAGGTGAAGGTAAATTAGGTTTACTTGATGTAATTGATCAATACGGAAGTACTAAAACAGGGAACATTGCAAATTACTATGCAGGTATTTCCTATTTGAATACAAAAGATTATAAGAATGCTATTGAGTATTTAGATAATTTTAAAAGTGAAGACTATATTTTACAAGCATTAGCTTATGGGGCATTAGGAGATTCATTTGCTCAGCTTGAAAAAGGAGGTGTAAGCAAAGAAGCATTAGACTATTACAATAAAGCAGCAAACTTAAACGAGAATAGTTTTACAACACCTAAGTTTTTATTAAAGGCAGCTAAAATGGCTATGACTACAGGGGATATATCAACTGCAGTTAAAAATTTAGAAGTAATAGTTTCGGATTATCCAAAAAGTAATGAATACTTAGAAGTGGAAACACTATTAGCTAAAGCAAAAGCTATGTAAATTATGGCAACAGTAAATAAAAATTTATCAGAGTACGATAAAGCAACTATCCCAAATGCGAAAAATTTTCGGTTTGGGATAGTTGTTTCTGAATGGAATGATACGGTTACAAATGGCTTGTTTCAGGGAGCTTTTGATGCATTAATAGATTGTGGTGCATTAAAAGAAAATATAGTACGTTGGAATGTGCCTGGAAGTTTTGAGTTAATTTATGGAAGTAAAAAGATGCTTGAAACTTATGATATGTTAGATGCTATTATAGCTGTAGGCTGTGTTATACAAGGAGAGACAAAGCATTTTGATTTTGTTTGTGATGGAGTAACTCAAGGAATTAAAGAATTAAATATCCAACAAGATATACCTGTTATATTTTGTGTATTGACAGATAATAACCAACAACAATCCCTTGATCGTTCTGGAGGGAAACACGGAAATAAAGGAACTGAAGCAGCAATTGCTGCAATTAAAATGGCTCAATTACGTAAAGATGCAAATTTTTATAAAGGCTGAATTTAGTTTTTGTATTACAGAATTGTAACTTTTTTTGCGTTTTGATAATTAATATAAAATCCTAAACATTTTTTGTTTAGGATTTTTGTTTGCATTAATTTGGCAGTAACTAGAGTAATTTAGGTTAGAATAATTGCTGTAAAAAGAAGTAATAGAGAATTAAAAAAGGAGCTTCAAAGCTCCTTTTTTTAAAGATCGATTATTATATTGTATAATTAGTAAATGCCCCTAAATACTTATTATAAATGAATACTCCGACCCTTTTAACGATACATTCCTATATGTAGGTTGTGTATTAAGTGATGAGAATAATGTTTATTTAATATATTTACTGTAGTTTTCTTGTAAGTCACTAAAGCGAGCAGTAGTAAAATCTCTATCAGCGTTACGGGCATTAATATAGTATTCAATACCAGCATTAAAATTTTTCTTTTTTATAATATGTAAAGCTTTTAAATCTTCAGCAGACAGTACTTTATAACCTCTTTTGGTGATATCTTTAAAAAGATCAATTGGGTTTTCGTGTTTATTCTCTATGGGTAAAGTTGCATAAGTAAATATACGTTCACTACCTGCTATATCGTATTTTGTATCTTTATTCCTTTCTTGGAAGTCATTTAAAATAGCAGTAGCATCATTTTTATCTTCGGCAATTCCAAATACAAGTCCTCCAGATTCAGTCTTGACTTGCCATTTTAAAACTTCTTTAAATCGTTGCGCATTTACTGTAGTAACAATTGAGAGTAATGAAAATAATAGTAGTACAACTTTAGTCATAAAATAAGATATATAGGTTGGTTAATCTATTTGTTTTGCAAAATTACTATGACTTTTGGATTTAACATCTTGTGTAAGAACTATATTCGATGTATTTTGTTTTTTACTCGTTAAGTTGTTTTTGTGCGTAGGAATAAAATTTAAAAATCTAATAGTCAGTATTTTACTTTATTTTTTCATGATATTTTCTTACATAAGAAATATTAAATAAATTAGTCTATTATTTCAGCTTTCATATAAACATCTTTCCTAGGCCATTCGCTAAAATCAACTTCAACCAAATTTATTTTTTTAGCTACATTCATACCTTTAGTAACTCGTCCAATAACAGTGTGCTCACCATTTAAATGCTGTGATCCTTTTGGATCTATATCAATATAAAATTCAAAAGGGCTGGATCTTTTGTTGGGATTGTTTTTGTATACACGAGCCATCGCTACACAGCCATAGTGGTGTTTTAGTTGTTTTTTTATTTCATGAGGAATAGTAAACTGTCCAATGCGTCGTTTTATTTTAGCCATTTCCATTCGGTCACTATTGCCACCTTGAATGACAAAGCCTTTTGCTACTCTGTAAAAACAGGTTTCGTCCAAAAACTTTCGCTTTACTAATTGAATGAAGTTAGCACGATGTAGTGGAGTTTCATTATATAATTCTATTTCAATATCTCCAAAATCAGTAGTTAATTTAACAAAGCGTTCTTTGTTGTTTTTTCCATACTCGGTTAACATTTCAACCACATTTTTATTCGTTATTCGTTTAGCGTGTTTTTGGACTGTGATTTTAGGTTTTTTTATTTGAACTTTAGGTGTTTGAGGTTCGTTTTGTGGAGGTGTTTTGGTATCTTGACATGAGATTAAACTCCAGTTAAATACAATAAAAAATAAAAAAAATAGACGCATAAATGAAGTTTGATGAATTTGTTAAAAGTATTTCAAAAATAGAAAAAAATATGCTCCCTGGAGCCTTAGCACAAATGGAATTATCTCCTAAAAGTCGTGCTCAGTTTTCAGAAAATTATGCTACTTCTAAAACACGTAAAGCAGGCGTTATGGCATTGGTCTTTCCTAAAAATGGCGAGGCATATTTAGCATTGATTCTCAGAACTACCTATGATGGAGCTCATTCTGGTCAAGTGGCTTTACCTGGCGGTAAGTATGAATTAAAGGATCAGTTATTATGGAAAACTGCTTTACGCGAAGTGGAGGAAGAAATTGGAGTAGCGCAAAATAAAATTTCATTAATAAAACCTTTAACTTCACTATATATTCCTCCATCAGATTTTAGGGTACACCCATTTCTTGCCAAAGCAAATGAATCATTAAGTTTTAAATTACAACAAGAAGAAGTTGCAGAACTTATTGAAATGCCTATAGCTTATCTCATTGAACAAAAAGAGATTAATGAAATTACTATTGAGGCAGCAGCAAAAAAAACAGTAGAGGTTCCAGCTTTTGTGTTTGGCGAACATATTATTTGGGGGGCTACAGCAATGATTTTAAATGAACTTAAACAATTATTAATAGATAGTTTCGACGTATAAATTGGTATATTTGTCTATAGATTTAACATAAATTATGAAATGGGATTATTGAAAAAAAATCCATTTGGACAATATTTGATTTTAAAAAAGTGGTTAATACGTATTTTAGGACCACTAACACATCGTCGTTACCGAGGTTTTAATGAGCTCGTTATCGAAGGAAGTGAGATTATCACAAAATTACCAGATAACAATGTATTATTCGTGTCAAATCATCAAACTTACTTTGCCGATGTGGTAGCTATGTTTCATGTTTTTAATGCGAGTTTAAGTGGGCGAGTGGATTCAATTAAAAATGTTGGATACTTATGGCAGCCAAAAATGAATCTGTATTATGTTGCCGCTAAGGAAACAATGCGTTCTGGACCCTTGGCACGTATTTTTGCGTATGCAGGAGCTATAACAGTAGAACGTACTTGGCGTTCTGCAGGAAAAGATATTAATAGACAGGTAAAAATGAGTGATATTACTAATATTACTCGTGCACTTAATGATGGATGGGTAATTACTTTTCCGCAAGGAACAACAAAGCCTTTTAAGCCTATTCGTAAAGGAACTGCTCATATTATAAAGCACCATAAGCCTATCGTTGTACCCATCGTTATAGATGGTTTTAGGAGGTCTTTTGATAAAAAAGGATTACGTATTAAAAAGCGAGGTATTTTACAATCATTTATTATAAAAGAACCTTTGGAGATAGATTATGAAAATGATAGTATTGATAGTATAGTTGAAAAATTAGAATTTGCTATCGAACAACATCCGTCGTTTTTAAAGGTAATTCCTCAAGAAGAGCTGGAAGCCGAAGAAGTATTAAATAAACAACGAGAATGGGAATATTAATTTTTCTATTCAGAGTTGTCTTAAAAATAGATAGTATTTTAAAATTCATAAAAATCCTTTGAAGTTAGCTTTAAAGGATTTTTTAGTGCAATTTATTTTTAGTGTAAATTTGATATCACTTGTTCGCTTTGGATTTTGTAATTTGTATTATTAAATAATAAACTAATTTTATGAAGTTATTTTTGAGTTTTTGTTTCTTTAGTATTGTTTTTATGAGTACTCCATTACAAGGGCAAAAAATAGCGGTATTGCATTATAATGGAGGAGGTGATTGGTATAGTAATCCTACTGCATTACCCAATTTGGCTGCTTATTGTAATACACACTTGAAAACTACGATTAATACAAAAATAGCCGAAGTTACTCCTGAAAGTTCTGATTTATTTGATTATCCATACATACATGCTACAGGACACGGTAATATATTGTTTAATGATGCAGAATTAGAAAATTTACGAAACTATTTGTTGAGTGGTGGCTTTTTGCATATCGATGATAATTATGGCATGGAAAAATATGCTAAGCGCGAAATAAAAAAACTTTTTCCTAATAAAGATCTCGTTTCAATAGGAACTGATCATCCAATTTTTAAAGGGAAATATGTATTTGCAAAAGGAGTTCCAAAAATTCATGAACACGATGGAAAACAACCGCAGGCTATGGGGATTTTTGATGAAACTCGTTTAATATTACTTTTTACTTATGAATGTGATTTAGGTGATGGTTGGGAAAGTCCCGAGGTACATAATGATCCGCAAGAAGTACGAGAAAAAGCATTGCAAATGGGAGCTAATATTATTAACTATGCATTTTTAAATTAATGCAATTAAATCATTATAATACTACATTTTTAGAAAAGTCACATGACATTATTTTGGCATGCGATTCAGTGAATTCACCAGCAAATATTGGTAGTTTATTCCGAGTAGCGGATAGTTTTGGAGTAAAAAAAATACTTTTTGGAGGTGTAAATGTGGATGTTTCTAGTGCTAGATTAAAAAGAACAGCGCGTTCAACTCAAAATTGGGTTCTAATGGAAGATAACTTAGATTTAGTTAGCGCCATAACTACACTAAGTAATGAGGGATATATTCCTATAGCTTTAGAAGTTACTCAAAAAAGCACATCTTTAAATACATTAAATATTCCCGAAAATGCAAAAATAATAGTAGTTTTAGGTGATGAGCAATTAGGAGTATCTCCTAGTATTTTAGAGTTATGTGAAACTCATGTTCATATACCAATGTACGGAAAAAATTCAAGTATGAATGTTGTTCAGGCAGCTTCGGTGGCACTTTATGAAATAACAAAACAACTTAATTAGTTATGGATAGTAAATCAGTAAGTAATGGCATTCTTAGAGCTGTTAGTATTATTTTAGGAGTAGCATTGTTGTTATTGTTTCTTTATAAAATAAGTGCAATACTACTTTACATTTTAATAGGGGCGGCCATTTCATTAATGGGTAGACCTTTAATGCTGTTTTTAACACGGAAATTAAAAATGAAGAATAGTTTTGCTGTGATCATTTGCTTGATCATTTTCTTATTAATTTTCCTTGGAATTTTTACGCTTTTTGTGCCTATTATTATTGAGCAAACACAAATAATTGGACAAGTTGATATTCAAAAACTAGGAGATGATTTAACACGTCTTGCTAACGAGTCAGCCGCTTATTTTCATATTGAAAAATTTAATTTAGTTGATGTTTTAAAGCAAACTGATATAAGTCAGTATTTTAGTTTAAAATGGTTACCACAATTGCTTAATGTTGTGTTAGGTGGTTTTGGTGGTTTTATGATAGGTTTATTTTCGGTTGTATTCATAGCCTTTTTTGCTTTAAAAGATAGTAAGTTACTTGAAAATAGTTTACTCGTATTTGCTAAAAATGAAAACGAAAGTAAATTTATGAATGCTTTTAATAAAATAAAAGAATTGCTTTCACGCTATTTTGTAGGTCTACTACTACAGGTTTTTATTTTGTTTGTAATGTATTCTATTTTGTTGCTGATATTTAAAATAGATAATGCAATAGCTTTGGCATTAATAGCTGCTATTTTAAATTTGATTCCTTACTTAGGTCCTGTTATAGGATTTGGTTTAATGATGGCATTAACAGTTACGGGTAATTTAGAAATGGATTTTTCTACAGTAGTTTTTCCAAAAATGATTTATATATCAATAGGGTATATAATTATTCAATTACTTGATAATTTTGTAAATCAACCATTTATTTTTGGTAATAGTGTTCGTTCACATCCGTTAGAAATCTTTTTAGCCATATTAATAATGGGAGTGTTGTTTGGGATTCCAGGCTTAATAGCTGCCGTACCTTTTTATACAGCAGTAAAAGTGATTTCAAAAGAGTTTTTATCCGAATATAAAATTGTACAATCACTAACCAGTGAAATTTAAATATTTTTATTAGCGTTATTTTACAAATATCTATTGAATAAAAAATTAGTACATACTCAGATTCAAGATTTTTTAAAAGAAAATGAACATCAATCAGCTAGTAATATTGCTTTGAAAGGGTCTCCGTTTATTGATGTTTCAGCACAAGAATTAGCAGCACAATTGGTAGGGAAACAAAAAGCAAAGCAAAAATTACCCACTTGGTATAATTGTGATACTATAATTTACCCACCTGTGCTAAATTTAGAGCAAACTTCCTCCGAAAAAACAGCATATTATAAAAGTCAATTAGTTTCGGGGACTACTTTAGTTGATGTTACTGGAGGTTTCGGAATTGATAGTTATTATTTTTCAAAAAAGATCTCTACAGTAATTCATTGTGAATTGAATGAACCACTTCAAAAAATAGCGGCATATAATTTAGACCAACTTGGAGCCAAAAATATAAAATCAATTAATGCTGATGGTGTTGAAACTTTACGGAATCAATCTACATTAGATTGGGTATATATTGATCCTTCACGAAGAAATGAAGCTAAAGGAAAGGTGTTTTTTTTAGAAGATTGCTTGCCTAATGTGCCCCAAATTCAAGAGGAATGTTTTAAAGTAGCTAGTCATATTTTAGTAAAAACAGCTCCAATATTAGATATAGCTGTAGGGCTGAAATCATTAAAATTTGTAAAGAAAATTCATATAGTTGCCATTGATAATGAGGTTAAAGAACTGTTGTGGGTTATGGAAAAAGACTTTGTCGATGAGCCCGAAGTGATTGCTTGTAACATTTTAAAAAATGGAATAAAGGTAAGTGTGAATTTTCCGCTTAGCGCAGAAAAAAAGGCAGTAGCTAGTTATAATGAAGTAAAAACATATTTATACGAACCTTATACAGCAATAATGAAATCGGGTGTTTTTAATTGGATTTCAGAGTACTATAAGGTTTTTAAATTACATACTAATTCTCATTTATACACCTCAGATATAAAAGTTGATTTTCCAGGACGTAGCTTTAAAGTAATTAGCGTAAGTAATTACAACAAAAAAATAATGAAATCTTTTGTGGGAGAAAAAGTAAATGTAGTATCTCGTAATTTTAAAGAAACAGTAGCTCAATTGCGGAAAAAATATAAACTAAAAGAAGGAACGGAACGATATTTGTTCTTTACAACCGATTTAAATAAAAAACAAATTGTAATTGATTGTTTAAAACAAGGTTAAAAATTAACAAAAGTTAGTCCGCTATCAAAGCTTTAAGAGTAAGACTCAATAAATGCTAACACTAGTATTTAAAAATAGAAGTATTAATTATCATTTTTATTTTTCACAAAAATTATAAATAAGTGTTAATTATTATAACATAAAGCTATGTTAAATTTTACGTAAGAATAGCCTACACATTATTTATGTCAATGCCGATAAAAAGTTTATTTTTGTGTCACTTTTTAAAAAGTTAATAACTACATGAAAGATTTATTTGATAAGATATATGCCGATAAAGGACCTTTAGGGAAATGGGCGGATAAAGCAGAAGGATATTTTGTTTTTCCAAAGTTGGAAGGGCCTATTTCAAATCGCATGAAGTTCCAAGGGAAAGATGTAATTACTTGGAGTATTAATGATTATTTAGGATTAGCTAACCACCCCGAAGTTAGAAAAGTTGATGCCGAAGCTGGAGCAAAATATGGTTCTGCTTACCCAATGGGAGCACGTATGATGAGTGGTCATACCGATATGCATGAGCAATTGCAAAATGAATTGGCAGCATTTGTACAAAAGGAGGCTGCTTATTTATTAAATTTTGGCTACCAAGGAATGGTGTCAACTATTGATGCTTTAGTATCCAAAGATGACATTATTGTATATGATGTAGATGCGCATGCTTGTATAATAGATGGGGTACGTTTACATGCGGGTAAACGTTTTACTTACCGCCATAATGATATGGAAAGCATTGAAAAGAATTTAATGCGTGCTACTAAATTAGCAGAAAAAACTGGTGGAGGAATTTTATTGATTTCTGAAGGTGTTTTTGGAATGAGAGGGGAGCAAGGAAAACTGAAAGAAATTGTTGCTTTAAAAGAAAAATTTAATTTCCGATTATTTGTTGATGACGCTCATGGTTTTGGTACATTAGGAAAAACAGGAGCAGGAGCAGGAGAGGAACAAGGAGTACAAGATAAAATTGATGTATATTTTGCAACATTTGCAAAATCAATGGCTAGTACAGGAGCTTTTATAGCTGCCGATCAAGAAATTATTGATTATTTAAAATATAATTTACGTTCGCAAATGTTTGCAAAATCATTGCAAATGCAATTGGTTGAAGGAGCCTTAAAGCGATTGGATATGTTGCGTACTATGCCAGAGCTTAAAGCCAAACTTTGGGAAAATGTAAACGCATTACAAAGTGGATTAAAATCACGTGGTTTTGATATTGGTACCACGCAAAGTTGTGTTACACCAGTTTATTTAAAGGGAAGTATTCCAGAGGCAATGGCTTTGGTAAAAGACTTACGTGAAAATCATGGGATTTTTTGTTCTATCGTAGTATATCCAGTAATTCCAAAAGGATTAATCTTATTGCGTTTAATTCCAACGGCATCGCATACATTACAAGATGTTGAAGAAACCTTACAAGCATTTTCGGCAATTAGAGAAAAGTTAGAAACAGGGGTTTATAAACGTTTAACAGCTGCAATGGCTGCAGAAATGGGAGAGTAGAGCACCCTATTTATTAATATGAGTTGTATAGGAATAAGATCTGTTTTAAAAGCTTCTTTCTAATTTGATCATAAAAAAATCGTCTAGTATCTGTTTGCTAGACGATTTTTTAGCATATTTGATATTTATTAAATTTGTGATTTACTTTAAATCTAATATTTCTAGCTAGAGTTATAGTACAGCCCTATTTAAAATTTTAAGCTTGAATTAGGTGTTTTTATTAAATTTATCAACAAATATACCCAATACATTATGATATTGATATTCAAAACAATCTTTTTACAAAAGGCATAATGAAAATTATTGAAGATGTTAAGTAAGGTAGATATGATTTAACAGGTTCTATTAAAAGAATTTTTTAAGTGTTTTTTATTTTATAAGGAACTCCTTTTCAATATATTGTATATATAATTATTATATACAAATATAAAATGAGTAGAACGTTTTTGTTTTTTACAATAGCCATAATTTCACTGTATAAAATGGTAGCTCAAATAGATGCTAATTCTTTAATGGGTATACCAACGGATCTCAGAATATAAGTGGGGAAGATTTAGTAGTGTTGTTTACTGCTTACCGATAATTTTATACATATTATTTAATTTAAAAAGCTCTAAAAAAAATATTCCTCAGGCTTAGTTCTTCTTTTTTTAATTGATTTTACCCCAACCACCTTTCTCTGTCCAAACTGCGATATTAAATAGCTTTTGATATATGATGATCTAAAATTTTAGGACTGGCTTCTAAATCAGTAATAGTTATGGATACTTTAGCTATAAAATTATATGCAGTTTAAAATACAATTTTTAACTAAACGTCCTATTCTTTATTACAAGTTGTGTTATAAAACTAGAATATTCTTAAAATTAGAAAACAGTTTTTCTTTATAAATAGAAAATTTCTTGTATACCTCTTTTTTTCAACTCAATTTTTTCCTTTTCAAAAGGTGTTTCTTCCCTTTAAGCATATTTACTACTCACATTTTTAGATAGTTATAGGATATTTGACTTGTCAATCAATAAGGATTGATAATCATTTATTTATTAACTCAAAAATTTTTTAAAATGAAGAATCAAGCAAAAATTTTCAACATTGGACCAAAAGCAATTGCTGAACCTGCAATAGAAAACGGACCAAAATTCGTATTATCAACTGATGAATGGTTTGCTATTCAAAGGTATGTGAATAATGGATTAAGTAAAGAAATTATGCCTCACACCGAAGCTGATTTTAGAGCTTTTTTAGGAGAAAATGCTCCAGATGACCTTAGCGATTTTATACCTTTAATAGATGCCTACAAAGCTATTTTTGAGCATGTAACTGTGTGGAACGACGATACGTTTCCAGCAAGTGTATCATTAGCTTCAGATGTATTTTCCTATGCTAATCAGGCAGAGATATATTATAAACCAATTCTTCCTTTGGCCGAGGCATTAACTAAAAACCCTGATGATGAAGATTCAAGGCAAAAATTAGATGCTATTCTGGAGGTTTTAATTAATCAAGCTAACGATCATCATAGCAGGGCTGAAGAGGTTTTTCAGAAAATCAAACTCTTCGCGGATCAAACTACTCAAGATAGTATTACCCTTGCAGGTCCTGATGGAGAAACAGGCTTAAAAAAGCGCTACAATGATGAATACGGTGAAGCAAGTGAGCTTCAACAAAATATTATTAAAGATACAGAACTAGAGCTTATTAAACTTGAAGCGGCAACAAAAGAGTATGAAAAATATGTAAAAATTGCAGCTACCACTCCTACCTATGCTTGGGCATTACCACCTATAGGAATTATTGTAGCAGGCTCTATAGCGGGAGTTTACGGAGATAAGGCTACAAAGGCGCTTAACAGAGTGAAAGCGTCTAGAAAGATAATTGAGGAGTTAAA
Organism: uncultured Aquimarina sp.; assembly: GCA_947498765.1. Classification (GTDB taxonomy): domain Bacteria; phylum Bacteroidota; class Bacteroidia; order Flavobacteriales; family Flavobacteriaceae; genus Aquimarina. The sequence goes on along the minus strand of CANMLG010000061.1, from coordinate 15,641 downwards.
TGCTGAACTTTCAATGGTAACTAATTTAATGAATAGTATAAATGCCTCCAATGTAATTTTATCTGGTAATATCGAATCAATTTCCGCTGCATTGCCAGTAATCAAAAAAATACAAGGTGCTTGGGGTGCAATATCTGATGATTTAAAAAATATCAGTAGTCTGGTTAAAATCAATATTCAGGAAGCTTTACCAATAATAATGGATTTAGGTGTTGAGGCTGCAATAAGCGAATGGGAAGCTGTAGGCGAATTAGCCGATGCTTACCGAATGAATGCCTATATAACTGTAACTGAAGAAAAGGCTGCATAATGGATACTGCAAATGTAACTCTGTCCCAATCTTTAAAGAATAAAGATTGGGCAGCCTTTTATGCTGATTTGGAAAAAAAAGCAAACATCCCTAATGCTTCAAACTTTGAGAACAAAGCTGGTAGAATCACTTTTAGAGACACCTACTTAAATCTTTTCGAAGTAAAGAATAAATTGAAAGATATAGAAAAGCTAGTAAACGTAGTTTTATATACGGACACTCTTGAAATTCCGCAATTTACTAATTGGGTAATTAAAAATACCTCTCTTACTATTTATGCACAAAATATTATTGTACATGATAGCTCTAGTATTATTATAGATTATCAAAATTCTGATACTGGAAAATTGATCGTAATTGGTAGTGAGTTTCCTCAAAATCCCATTAGCGTAAAATGCGTTTTTAACAGCGACACTATTCCTAAAACATTTGACTTAAATGCATTCAATACAAAAAAAGGCGCTTTAATTAATGCTAAGGATAATCAAGCATTTTTAAAAGGATTAAGTTTAGCAGAAACTACTAGGTTATTCCCAGAAGAAGAATTATTGTTTTACTTAAATAACGCTTTTATTTATGCTTCTCTTTTGTATGATCAGCATCAAGAATTAGCATTGTCTATACTTCTTTGGGTCAAAGCATTATCTAGCCAAAATGTGGTATTTCAAAATCTATTTTATAGAAGTACATCTTTGAGTGCATTACTTCAATCCCAAATAAATGCCAAAGAAAATGGAGCGCGTTTTGTCCCCTATTTATCGGAGAATGTTTATGAAAATCTTGCTGGAAGCTTTGTGGAAGTTGCTATAAATTTTGAACAGCAATATAATAACTTAAGTACAGTAGAAGCTTTAACCGAAAATGATATTAGCACAGCTAAAGCCATGATTGCTAATTCTGAAGCTGAGATTGAATTTGTAAACGCTCTTTTAGATCAGGCAAAACAAAATAGTACCGATGCCACTGCAGCCGTAGAAGAAGCTATGAGGAATTTTGAAGATCAAAATCGTGCTGTAAAATTTATTGCTATAAATTTTGAAACCATTGGAATTCCAGAATATAAAGCAAAAGTGATTCTTGAAGGAATGTTAGACATTGTAGGTGCTTTGGTAAGCTTTGGTGTTTCTGTTGGGCTTATGGCTACAGGCGCAGGAGCGGGAGCGGGTGCAGCGGGTGCTACTACATCAGTAGCTTCTGTGGCTAAGGTAGCGCAATCTGGTGCAGAAGTCGCAAGTTTAGCTAAAACACTGGCAGAAACTATGGAAAAACTTAAAGAGCTTATTGAAACTATTCAAATAGCTATAGGTTTAGCACAATCTGTTAAAGCTGTGGTAAACGATATTTCAGATGCTGAAAATCAAATGACTGCTATTCAAGAAATAAATGATTCTTATGGCGATGTGGATATAGCCTCTGCGGATAATTGGAATATTTTTCAAATTCAGGCTAGTGGTGCTATGAAAGACCCTATTGAACTAGGAATTGGATTTGCTAAAGAATATGATGAGGCGATGCAAATTTTAGCCATTTATGGACAATCTTTAAGTGCCGCTCAATTGGCTTCTACAAAAGCAGATCAAGAGTTAGCTGCAGTGTTTTTTCAATTAAAGTATGCCGAAGAAAAGAAACAAAATTTAGAAGCTTTACTTAATGATTTACAGGAAGGTCAAGCCTTAAATTTAGAATTAAAGCAAGCCCTTTTTCAAAAACATTTAGATTATAAAAGTTTATTGTTTTCAGCATTAACTTCGTATAAACAATCCTTCTTTTATTGGTCATTTGCAGAGTCTTCAATTAATCCAAAAATAATAGATGGAGCAGAGATGTTAAATTCAGGATTAACTGATTTAACACAGATTACTATGGATGAGACAGAAGCATTAGAACGTTTTAATCCACCCCCACAGGAAATGAAAAATCTACTTTTTTCAGTTGAAGATGAAGCTACAATAGCCGAGCTTAGAAACACACAAGAAACTCGCTGGGTATTACCTTCTAACGACCCTGAATTTTTGGGTTTAGAGCGGATTCGCCTAGATAGTATTCGGGTTTGGATTGAAAGAATTACTTTTAAGAATAACGAAGATTCGGTTTTTGTAACCATTACTAATACAGGTAATTATATAGATTGTTATAAAGGTAAAGGGTATCAATTTACCAGTAAAAAACTAACCAGAACCTTTAAGTATAGAATAATGGATGCTCCATTAAATGCAGATTGGAGATTTGAGAACAACACATGGGGATTAGTACAAATAGATGGTAAAGTAGATCAGGAAGTTCGGTATGCTTACTTTAGGCCTACTCCTTTTAGTGAATGGAAAATTTCTTTAAAATCTAACAATCCAGGAATTGATCTTTCTAAGGTCAGAAAATTAACCATGTATTTTGAGGGTACTGCTATAGGTTCCTCAACGGCACATGCTTTACGTTTAACCGAAAAATTAAAATTAGATGTTAGTAAATAATTCTTTATCCGAAGTTTATAAAATAGAAGAGCAAGACTGGAAAGTAATTAATCTACGAGTAGGAAAGGTTTTAAGTTTAAAGAACCTTGAATATGTGGTCCGTAGAACCATTCCTAGTTACCCAGATCTTTTAAAGGCTTCTCAATTGTGGTCTGTAAGTACTTTTAAACGCTTGAAGAGCGATGCTACTGAAGTGAGCAACTATGCAAAAAAAGCCATTTCAAACTTTACTAGTTTGCATCAAGAAATACAAAAAATTGAAGGTACTCTGGTACCTTCAAATCTTCAGGATAAAACACGAAAATTATTAGTAACCTTAAATACAGATACTTCAAATTTATCGCGTAAGGTGGAAGGTACTTTTAGTGATACAAAGGAATTTATAGTCTATAACCAAATAGCCGATCGGGAAATGGCAATTTACAGTGAAAAGCTTGGTATTTATTGGGAGTCTTTAGGAAATACTTCGCTCGCGGTTAACCAATCTACGGCTAAGGTAATGGGAGCCTGGAGCGCTCTCGAGAATGACTTAGATATTGTTAACAATAAGGAAGTAACGATTACTATGCCATTTATAATGTCACTAGATATTGAAGCTTCTATTGTCCTTTGGAGTCAAATTATTAAGGACACTCAAAGCTTTTCTAAAAATGTAAAAAAAATGGAAGAATACTGGTATTTTACTGGGTAAACCTCTTTTTATTAGCTAAATCATAAAATATTTCTTAAAAAAAATCAAAAATATAAACACTATGAATCTAGAGACTTCAAAGATAATCACCACTAATTTTGCTACTTCTAAAATAGGAACATCGTTTAAGGCACAACTCTTTTCTCTAAAAGGAGGGAATATTCGTATTAACTTTAAAGCCAAACATCCTGTATGGTATATCGATCCTAAGAATACAACAGACTTTTTTTTCAATTTCACTAAAATTGATGAAGATCACGTGAGTATTTCTCCTGTGTATTCGGGGTATCATAAAGATTTATATAGTAGCGTACGTAATGACTATAAATGGCAGCTTTCTGTTAAAAATCCATCAAACTCTAAATGGATCACTAAAGTCGATAAAAAAGAACGTATTAGAATACGTATAGGCGATTTAATGATGACGCGCTTGTATGGATTTAATAAAAGTATCATTAAATATAAAGGTATTGTTGCTGCTAATCAGGGAATGCAAGTAACTAGAGTTCCTAATATTAGCCTTTTACCTAAGGAGGAAACCACCTGGTTTTTAAGTATGGCTAAAGCTGCAGGCAGAATAGGTATTTCTACCGAAAATAAAACTACTGAAAGTGAATTAAAATTAGTTTTAGAAAAACAAGATTTAAAATTAACAACAAAAGAATTTGATACACTTTTACAGATAATCAATACTCGGTAGATTTTAGCAATATATATATTATCCCAACCATCCTTCTCTGTCTAAACTACGGTATTGAATGGCTTCTGATATATGATGATCTAAAATTTGAGGACTGGCTTCTAAATCAGCAATAGTTCTGGATACTTTTAAAATTCGATCATAAGCTCTGGCGGAAAGATTTAGTCTTTCCATGGCTGTTTTTAGTAAAGTTTTAGCCGATTCGGGTAATTCGCAGTAAGTACGAATTTGTTTTACGGTCATTTGAGCATTATAATGAATGTCTTCTCTGTCGGAAAAACGAGCTGTTTGAATTTTTCGAGCTGTAATCACTCGTTGTCGAATGATTTTGCTAGGTTCTCCTTTACGTTCATCACTTAATTTATCAAAAGGAACGGGGGTAACTTCAATATGGATATCAATTCTGTCTAATAAAGGCCCCGATATTTTACTCAAATAACGTTGCATTTCGGCAGGAGACGAAGTTACTGGAGCATTAGGATCATTAAAGTAACCTCCAGGACTAGGATTCATACTAGCTACAAGCATAAAACTTGAAGGATAGGTAATAGTGAATTTAGCCCTTGAAATAGTCACTTCTCTATCTTCTAAAGGCTGTCTCATAACTTCTAAAACAGTACGTTTAAATTCAGGAAGTTCATCTAAAAATAAGACACCATTATGGGCTAAGGATATTTCACCAGGTTGTGGATAACTTCCGCCACCAACTAAGGCAACATCCGAAATAGTGTGGTGAGGACTACGGAAAGGACGCAGTGATAATAAGCCAGTTTCATCCTTCAATCGACCCGAAACGCTATGAATTTTTGTGGTTTCCAAAGCCTCATGTAGCGTCATTGGAGGAAGAATACTTGGGAGTCTTTTAGCTAACATTGTTTTTCCTGATCCTGGAGGTCCAACTAAAATGATATTATGTCCGCCAGCTGCAGCAATTTCCATACAACGTTTAATGCTTTCTTGTCCTTTTACATCTGCAAAATCAAAATCAGTATTATCATTGGCAATTTCAAACTCTTTTCTGGTATCGATAATGGTAGCTTCGAGTGGCGTATTTTTGTCAAAAAAATCAATCACTTCGCTAATGTGTTCTACACCATAAACGTCTAAATTATCTACAATTCCAGCTTCTTTGGCATTTTGTTTTGGTAAAATAAAACCTTTAAATCCCTCTTCTCTAGCTTTTATGGCTATAGGCAATACACCTCGGATGGGTTGTAAGCTTCCATCTAATGAAAGTTCACCCATAATAATGTATTCATTAATATTTGGAGCTTTAATTTGATCACTCGCTGTTAGAATGCCTATAGCTAATGATAAATCATAGGCAGCACCTTCTTTTCGTAAATCGGCAGGTGCCATGTTAACTGTTATTTTCTTTCCTGGAAATTTATAACCTACATTTTTTAGTGCTGCGGCTATACGGTAACTACTTTCTCTAATAGCATTATCTGGTAACCCCACTAAATGATAGCCAATACCTTTGTCAATATTTACTTCAACAGTAATTGTGGTAGCGGAAACACCAAATACAGCACTTCCAAAAACTTTTATAAGCATATTTTACATATTCAAAATGATGAATTTACATTTAATAAATTGAAAATTAGTATGATAAGATTGATCTTTTTTTGTTTGTTTGTGTTTTTATTATTTTTTTGTTTTGACATGATTAAGTTAATTATCTGTATGTCAAATATTTGTGTTTTTTTGAAGTATTTAATCAGTGACATTGAGTCTAGATGGAGTTTTAATTTTTTTGTTGTTGATTATTAGAAGTTTATATTTGATCAACTAACAAATACAAAACTAATTAAAACATGTATTATTTTACATTCTCAAAAAAGCTCAAAAAGAAACATTTTCTAAGTTTTATTTTTTTTATTTCACTATTGAATTTTACTTATGCTCAAAAGAAAAAGTCTTATGTGAAATTTGATAACAACCCCGAAATGATTTTAAGTAGAAGAAATAAGCAATTTGATCATTTTAAAATTGAATATTTTACTAAAAAAAGTGCAACAATTTATCTCGAATTAGTGGATAAATATGATAAAGTAGTTGGAAATGCTATTGTAGAACTTAAAGGAAGAAACAAAGGAACCAAAGACCTGAGTATAAAATTGTTTCCAGAGTCTAAAATAAGACCAAGTAGTCATTACAAATATAGATTAAGTATGTATCATGCACCAATGCATGTTTGGGAGAATCTTGTATCAAATGAAGAAGTTGTAGGAGTAAAAGTGACTTCAAAAATTTAAAATAATATTATAATAACAATTATATAAAGCCTTTGCAGTAATTCTGTAAAGGTTTTTTTAGTGCTTATTATTTTAGTAAAAGCTAGCAAAATTAAAAATTTAGTATAACTTTGTATTAAATTTAAGTAAGCTTAAAAAATAAATTAAACAAGCCTTATGTCTGTAGCTATAGAAAATTTTGTAAAGGCTATTTATAAGAATAAGTCAAGGAGTGAATTTGATACAAAGCCCAGTACTATTGCTAAGAAATTAAATATTTCTAGTGCAGCGGCTACTGATATGGCTAAAAAATTAGCTAGTAAAGGTTTGTTGGATTATGAAAAGTATCAGGAATTAAAATTAACTCCTAGTGGTGATGTCATGGCACTAAAAGTGATTCGTAAGCATCGTTTATGGGAGGCTTTATTGTTTAAATTACTTGATTTGTCGTTACACGAAATTCATAGAGAAGCAGAATTGCTAGAACATGAAACGTCAGACTTTTTAGCAGATAAAATTCATGAATATTTAGGGTTTCCAGATTATGATCCGCATGGTGACCCTATCCCAAATTCAAAAGGGGAATTACCCAAAGTTAAAGAGGTAATTACTTTAGGAGAGGCTGAAAAAGGAAGTTATCAAATTGCAAGATTACAAAGTGATGGAGAAGAATTCTTTGACTTTTGTAGTGCAAACGGAATAACAAGCGGAGCTCAAATAGAAGTAGAAAAACAATTTATAAGCATGGGAATGACCCAAGTAAAAATAAATGAGACTGTTGTAGTGCTTAACAAACAATTTACTTTTTTAATACAATTAATACATGCAAAATAAATTATGGATATGGATGTGTCTATTTACATTAGGTATATGGGCGCAAAATGGTGAAATTTCAGGAATTGTTTATTTAGATGATCAACCAATTTTAGGAGCTGAGGTTTATGTAAAAGGAGCGCAATTAAAAGGAACAACAACTAAAGAGAATGGTAGTTTTTTGTTGAGTGGCTTAAACTTTGGAACGGTAGAAGTATATTTCTCATATATAGGGGCAGTTTCTCAAACAAGAACGATTAGTATTCAAAAAAACACAGCAAAAATTAATGTTAATTTAAAATCTGATACACAGTTAGATGAAGTTATAATTTCAGTTCCAGGGTCTAAATTGCAAAAGGATTTGGTAGTTAATGTAGAAAAAAAGAAACTATCAGAAATTAACCAAGCAAGTTCTAATACCTTGGCCGAAAGTATTTCTAATATTAATGGAGTATCACAAAATAGTACGGGGAGTAGTATAGGGAAACCTGTTATTAGAGGATTAACAAGTAATAGAGTAGTAACTTATGCTCAAGGAACCCGAATCGAAAATCAGCAATGGGGTGCAGAGCATGGATTGGGTGTAAGTAGTAATGGTATAAAAAGTGTCGAGGTTATAAAAGGGCCAGCTTCATTATTATACGGTTCTGATGCTATTGGTGGTGTATTGTATTTTGTAGATGAGGATTTTACCAAACAAAAAGTAGAAGGAGTAATAGAATCCGGGTATTTTACAAATACACGTAGCACCCAAAACAGACTAGGAGTTAAATTAGGTTTTGGAGATTTTAAAGTAAATGCTTTTGGTGGTTATACTTTAGCAGGAGATTATAAATTGCCAAATGATGCTAATTTTGAAGCTGATCGGGTATTTAACACACGTTTTTCCGAAAGAAGCGCAAAAGTGTCTTTGGGGTTAATTAAAGAAAATTACAGTACAAAGTTGACATATAGTTATTTGAATAATTTTTTTGGTATACCAGTGCCAACAGAAGGGAATCCAGTGTTTACAAACAGTTTTGATATAGATCTAATTGATCCAATTTTTTCAGATCAAGCTGATAATTTTGTACTGCCATTTCAAGATGTTACGCAGCATGTTTTTGCCTTAGAGAATAATTTTAAAATTAAAGAGGCAAATTTATTATTGACTTTAGGCTATTCTATTAATGATAGGCAGGAGTTTAATGAGGTGAGAAATAATCCAGATTTGCATTTATATTTGGATGTCTATAATTATAACATAAAGGTATCAGATCTTATTAAAACTTCTAAAATTGATCTCACATTGGGAGCTCAAGGCTTATTTCAGGATAGCGAAAATAGAGGGTCTGTATTTTTAATACCCGATGGAACAAGTGCCGAAAATGGAATTTTTGGACTATTTAATTATGAAGCAACAGATCAGTTAAGGTTTCAATCAGGTTTGCGTTTTGATAGTAAAAATGTAAAAGCAGATGGTGTAGTAATTAATGAGTTTACCAGTTTTTCTGATTTTGATGAAACCTATAATACCTTAAATTATTCTATTGGAGCAAAATATGATACGGGTAATTTTACTTTCCGATTTAATGTAGCTTCTGGGTATCGTGCACCTAATGTTTCAGAATTGTTATCTAATGGAGAGCATGGAGGAACGGGGCAAATTGAGGTGGGAGATCCAAATTTAGATAGTGAGTCGGCAACACAATTTGATTTTGCAATTAATTATAAAAGTAACAGTTTAGATATTACTTTAAATCCATTTTACAATAGTATTTCAAACTATATATTTATAGCCCCTACGGGAGAAAGACGTTCAGTAGATACTGGAGAATTACCTGTGTTTGCTTATTTGCAAGAAGATGCTACATTATTTGGAGGAGAATTCAATTTGAATTATGTGCCTGAGTTTTTACCAAAATTAACTTGGCAAACGGGAGCGGCATTAACTTATGGTAATAATAGCGATAATAGTCCTTTGCCATTTATACCACCAGTAAATTTTAACACAAAAATATCGTATGACATAAGTGTGGGGAAACAACTTAAATTAAATAGCGTTTATTTGCAACAGCAAAACTTTTTAGAACAAAATAGAATTGCAGATAATGAACTTAAAAATGATGATTATCATTTAGTAGATTTTGGTTTTAATGCATCATATAAAGCAATTAGCTTTAGTATTGCCGTAAAAAATATATTTGATCAAGAGTACACAGATCATTTGTCAAGGTTAAAAACAACTTACGAAGGTTTTAGTGTCCCTAATACGGGCAGAGATATAGTATTTAATTTAAAATATAATTTTTAGAAATACCTGTTTATGGAAAAGTATATACGAGTAGTTTCTCTTTTATTGGCTTTATCATTACTTGCTTGTGGTAAAAAAGAAAAAAGTACCAATGGAAAATTAAACATTGTTACCACTACAACAATGATTACTGATATGATCTCAAGCATAGGAGGTGATAAAGTGTCTGTTCAAGGTTTAATGGGAAGCGGAGTAGACCCACATTTGTATAAGGCAAGTGAAGGGGATGTAACAAAATTAACACAAGCAGATGTTATTTTTTATAACGGTTTACACCTTGAAGGGAAATTAGAGGATGTTTTTGAAAAAATGAAACATAGTAATAAAAAAACAATAGCATTGTCCGATTGTTTAGCAAAAGAAAAGCTCATTGTTTCCGAAAATTTTGCTTCAAATTACGATCCGCATATTTGGTTTCAAATAGATTATTGGATACAGTGTGTTACATATGCTGCTGCAGAATTAGGGAAGTTAGATGCAAAAAATAAGGAGGCATACCTTAAAAATGCTTCTAATTATATAGCAAGCCTCAAGTCTTTAAAACAACAAAATGAAAACTTAGTAAGTACACTGCCTACAGAAAAAAGAATTTTGATTACGGCACACGACGCCTTTAATTATTTTGGAAAGTTATATGATTTTCAGGTAGTAGGTCTACAAGGCTTATCAACAGCAACAGAGGCAGGCGTCCAGGATGTTCAAAATTTGGCTAACTTTATTATTGAAAAAAATGTAAAAGCCATTTTTGTGGAAAGCTCGGTGCCTAAACGAACTATCGAGGCATTACAAGCTTCGGTGCAATCAAAAAATCACGAGGTAGTAATTGGAGGGGAATTGTTTTCGGATGCTTTAGGAACCACTAATACACCAGAAGCAACCTATGTTGGTATGTATACACATAATATGTCAACAATTGTAAATGGATTAAAATAATAATGGATAAGGATAGTCAGAAATACGCCATAAAAGTAGACGATTTAACCGTTGCTTACAACTACAAACCTGTATTGTGGGATATTGATTTGGCTATTCCCGAAGGTGTTTTAATGGCTATTGTTGGTCCTAATGGAGCAGGAAAATCAACATTAATAAAATCCATTTTAGGTATTATAAAACCCATTGCTGGGAAGGTAACTGTCTTTGGGAAATCATATAAACAACAACGTTCATTAGTGGCTTATGTACCTCAAAAAGGATCGGTAGATTGGGATTTTCCTACTACAGCACTTGATGTTGTGCTTATGGGGACTTATGGGAGTTTAGGCTGGATTAAACGTCCAGGGCAGGTACAAAAAAAACAAGCCCTAGAAGCTTTAGAAAAAGTAGGGATGCTTTCTTTTAAAAGTAGGCAAATAAGTCAATTGTCTGGGGGGCAGCAACAACGTGTGTTTTTAGCACGAGCCTTAGTGCAAAACGCGGCTATTTATTTTATGGACGAACCTTTCCAAGGAGTAGATGCCACCACAGAAATTGCTATAATAAACCTATTAAAAGAATTACGAAAAGCAGGTAAAACAGTTATTGTAGTACATCACGATTTGCAAACAGTGCCCGAATATTTTGACTGGGTTACCTTTTTGAATGTAAAAAAGATTGCCACCGGCCCTGTTAAAGAAATTTTTAACGATGATAATTTAACTAAAACTTATGGGATTAATTACAAAGTTAGTGTTCAGAAGTAGGTTTTTTAGATTGTAGTTCTTAGTTCTTAGTGGTTAGATTTTTTGTAATTTTTTAAATGAATAATTCGATAATTTATTATGGAAGAAGTTAAATTTAGGTTTGAAGACTTAAAAGTATATCAGAAAGCATTAGATTTTGTTGATTGCGTTTATGATATATGTGATTCATTTCCTAATTCAGAAAAGTATGGTTTAGTATCTCAATTTACAAGAGCATCTATTTCCATAGCTTTAAATATAGCAGAAGGCTCGGCTGATACTGATAAGCAATTTAATAGATTTTTGCAAATGGCTCTAGATTCGTTAAATGAGTGTGTTCTGTGTTCAACAATATCTAAACGAAGAGCTTTTATAACAGAAGATAATGATAAAAATATAAGGAAGCAATTAGCTGAATTATCAAAAATGATATCGGGTCTAAAGAAATATTTAAATAATAAAAATTAATTTTAACCACTAACCACTAACCACTAACCACTAACCACTAACCACTAACCACTAACCACTAACCACTAACCACTAACCACTATCAATATACTAGAATACATAAAACTACTATCAGAAGATTACACACTTCAAGTAATTACATTAGGTACTGCCGTATTGGGGGCTGTTTGTGGTATGTTGGGTAGTTTTGCGGTGTTGAGAAAACAAAGTTTATTAGGAGATGCCATTTCGCATGCCGCTTTACCTGGTATTGCCATTGCTTTTTTAATTACCGAAACTAAAAGCCCAGCAGCATTGCTTTTAGGAGCTTTGATTAGTGGTTTACTAGGGACATTTTGGATTAAAGGAATGATTTCTAAAACACATTTAAAATCGGATACGGCTCTTGGCTTGGTGCTTTCTTTATTTTTTGGAGTAGGGATGTTGTTGTTGACTTATATTCAAAAACAACCAAATGCCAACCAAGCGGGTTTAGATAAGTATTTATTTGGGCAAGCAGCTACATTGTTAGTGTCGGATGTTTGGTTACTTTCGGGAGTAGCTCTTTTGAGTGTATTGGTATTGTTGTTTTTTTGGAAGGAATTAAAGCTGTTGTTATTTGATGCAGACTATACCAAAACCTTAGGTTTTAATGTGCGTTTTTTAGATGTGTTAATTACCAGTTTTATTGTATTAGCTATTGTTTTAGGTTTGCAAACGGTAGGAGTGGTGTTAATGAGTGCAATGCTGTTAGCACCAGCAGCAGCAGCAAGGCAATGGACAAATAGTTTAGGGGTTATGGTAGTTTTGGCTGCTGTTTTCGGAGCTTTTTCTGGAGTATTTGGTACAGCGATTAGTGCGTCAACTAGTGGATTGTCAACAGGGCCAGTAATTGTGTTAGTGGCTTCATTTTTTGTGCTAATTTCTTTTATTTTTTCTCCCGAAAGGGGAATACTTTTCAAACAAATTAGAAAATATAAAAATCGTAAGGCATTAAAGTTATTTAAAACCTTATCGGTAATGTATGAAATAGCGCAAACGCACGAAGATATTTCGAGACCTCATGCCATTAAAATTTTGAATAATTTTTTAGGCTATTCGGTAAATACGTTGAAAGAGTTAGAAGATCAAGAATTAATAAAGATAAACGGTCAAATGTGGTCAATGACCACCGAAGGTTATCAAAAAGCATCACAATTGTTTAATCAAAATGTAGGGAACAATGAGTAGTGCTCAAATTGAAATACAATTAATAGCAGCTGTTGTTGCGGCAGCTTGTGCTTTACCAGGAGTGTTTTTGGTATTACGAAAAATGTCTTTGATAAGTGATGCTATTAGTCATTCGATATTACCAGGAATAGTAATAGGCTTTTTTATAACGCATGATTTAGCTTCTCCTTTAAATATATTATTAGCCGCTTTGACAGGTGTAATTACTGTTGTGTTAGTTGAGTTTATTCAGAAAACGGGTTTGGTAAAAGAAGATACGGCTATTGGATTGGTTTTTCCGGCTATGTTTAGTGTAGGTGTTATTTTGATTGCACTCAATGCAAACGATGTGCATTTGGATATTGATGCCGTTTTATTGGGCGAATTGGCTTTTGCTCCGTTTGATAGATTGTTATTTAGTGGAGCTGATTTAGGACCTAAAGCGTTATGGGTTGTGGGTTTTATTTTAATAGTGACATTACTTCTTTTAGTTACTTTTTATAAAGAATTAAAGGTAAGTACTTTTGATCAAGGCTTAGCTGCAGCTTTGGGCTTTTCGCCAGTAGTAATGCATTATGGCTTAATGTCTGTAGCATCAGTAACTACTGTTGGTGCTTTTGACGCGGTTGGAGCCATATTGGTTGTGGCATTAATGATAGCGCCTGCAGCTACGGTCTATTTATTAACTAATGATTTGAAAAAATTATTAATAGGAGCGGTGTTTGTTGGTGTATTTTCAGCAATTTCGGGCTATTGGTTGGCTCATGTATTAGACGCTTCTATTGCAGGTGCTATTACTACTGTTTTGGGAGTTTTATTTTTGCTAACCTACTTATTTGCGCCCAATAAAGGTTTATTTTCTGTATTGTACAGACAAAAACAACAACGTAAAGAGGTAATGTTACTTACTTTTTTATTACATATTCAAAACCATGCCGAAGAAGAAGAGCGTCATGTAAATCATTTAAATGAACATATTAATTGGCAAGAGGTACGAGCTAAATCAGTATTGGATTTAGCTTCTAAAAATAATATGATTTCGATTCAAAAAGGAGTTATTAGTCTTACTGAAAAAGGGCAAGTATTTACTTCTAAAGCCATTCAGTATATAACAGATAATGAACGTTCGGAAATTGAAGGAATGAAAGATGAATTGTTCTTGTTTAGAGGGTAATTTTGACTTGATTTCCAGTAAAATGTAACAATATTACCATTTTATTAAGATTGAAGTCTTTATTTTTATTGAAAATAAAAATAAAATGAGCAATTTAAAATTCGAAACATTACAGCTTCATGCAGGTCAAGAAGTTGATTCAGCTACAAACTCAAGAGCAGTACCTATTTATCAAACAACTTCATATGTTTTTAATGATGCAACGCATGCAGCAAACCTATTTGGTTTAAAAGAGTTTGGAAATATTTACACGCGTATAATGAATCCAACTACTGATGTGTTTGAAAAGCGAATTGCAGCTTTAGAAGGAGGAACTATGGCAGTGGCTACAGCTTCGGGAATGTCTGCTCAATTTTTGGCAATTACCAGTATTTTAGAATCAGGTGACAACTTTGTGTCTTCAGCTTTTTTATATGGTGGTACATTTAATCAGTTTAAAGTACAATTTAAAAGATTAGGCATAGAAGCACGTTTTTCTGGAGGTAATCAGCCTACTGATTTTGAAGCTCAAATTAATGAAAAAACAAAGGCGATTTATATAGAAACTATCGGAAATCCCGAATTGAGTATTCTCGATTTTGAAAAAATAGCAGATGTAGCCAAAAAGCATGGTATTCCTTTAATTGTTGATAATACTTTTGGAGCAGGAGGTTATGTATTTCAACCTTTAAAACACGGCGCTAATATTGTAACGGCATCTGCTACAAAATGGATTGGTGGTCATGGAACATCTATTGGAGGAATCATTGTTGATGGTGGAAATTTTAATTGGGGAAATGGTAAGTTTACACAGTTTTCAGAGCCTAGTGAAGGTTACCATGGCTTAAATTTTTGGGAAGTATTTGGTGAAGGGAATCCTTTAGGCTTGCCTAACGTAGCTTTTGCTATAAAAACAAGAGTAGAAGGACTTAGAGATTTTGGTCCTTGCTTAAGTCCAATGAATGCCTTTATGTTATTACAGGGGGTAGAAACATTATCATTACGTATGGAACGCACATTGAGCAATACGTTAACTGTTGCAGAATATTTAGAAGCACATGCTAGTATTGAAAAAGTAAATTATCCAGGCCTTAAATCAAGTCCTTATTATGATTTAGCTCAAAAATATTTGGTTAATGGAGCTGGAGGAGTGATTACTTTTGAAATTAAAGGAGGGGTTGAAGCAGGTAAAAACTTTATAAATAAATTAGAATTGATTTCTCATTTGGCTAATGTGGGAGATGCTAAAACTTTAGCAATACATCCAGCTTCAACAACTCATGATCAATTATCTGCAGAAGAACAATTGAAAAGTGGTGTAACACCAGGTATGGTAAGACTATCTGTGGGTATTGAACATATTGATGATATTATAGCAGATATTAACCAGGCACTCTTATAAATTAAATGTTTATAATAATACAACTATGATAAAATGATCATTACTTTTTTTAAGGGTGATCATTTTTTGATTTTGATATTTATTGTTGGAATAGTTATGCAGTATTCATGATAGTGTTAGGGGTGTTATAAATAAGAAGGCAATAAATCTTAAGATATTGGTTTGCTAGAATAGTTATTCAAAAAACAGAGTTATTATATATAGTATGTATAGAACAAAAGAGAAATCACAATAGGAAGATTAGTCAAATAGGGATT
>CANMLG010000060.1 GCA_947498765.1 uncultured Aquimarina sp. | reverse complement strand
ACGGGCTAATTCTATATTCAAGTGATCTGTTTTTAACTACAAAGATACATTTCTCCCCAAGTTTTTGACTTGAGCCTAAACTTCATTTGATAAATTACTATTTGTTTTCGATAAATTTTGATACATTGTTGTGTAATTATTATTTGCATCAAAATGAAGTTTTTTCGTCTATTTATCTTATTATCACCCTTTTTAAGTGTTTCAATAATTGCGCAAGAAAATGGCAAAACATCCTTTGAGTATGTTGCAAAAAAACTCAAATCTGCTATTGATGACATAGTTGTTTTAAAAGATAACAAATCAATGATTGCCGTATCGCCTAGTTACCAAGCAAGAGTTTTTACAAGTACTACTAATGGATATCTAGGAAAGAGTAGGGGGTGGATTAATTGGGAACTATTAAACTCGGGTAAGCACAAAGATTCATTTGCTTATTTAGGAGGAGAAAGCAGGTTTTGGTTGGCGCCAGAATTTGGTTCTTTTTCAATATTTTTTGATCCTGGGAAAGAGAAGACGATTGAAAACATGCGTGCTCCTAAGGATTTGGATGCTAAAAAATTCAAAAAAACGCTTCATAGTGAGCAGACTATAACTGCTGTTGGTACATTAAAGATACAGAATGCTCATGGTTATTTTTTCGATTGTGAAGTAGAAAGAACAGTTAGGCTTCATACAAAAAAAGAAATTCAGGAAAATTTGCAAATTGATTTGCAAAAAAAAGTTGATTTTGTTGGGTTTAGTGCGGAAACTATTTTAAAGAATATAGGGGAAGAAGCATGGCAAAAAGATAAAGGTTTATTAAGTATTTGGGAGTTAAGTTGCATGTTGACTTCAGAAAATAATCAAGTGATTATTCCTATTCAAGCAGATTCGGGCATAATAAAGTCCTATTTTTCAAATGGATTTACAGAAGATGTATTACTAATAAAAGATAACATTGTTTATTTTAAAGCAAATGCAAAACAGCTTAATAAATTGGGAGTTGGTCCCGAGCAAGTCAAAAATAGGATGGGAAGTTATGCTCCCGAACTAGATTTACTTACTATTGTTACCTTTAATTTGGATACAAAATCCACTACTTATGTAAACTCAATTCCAAGGAATAAAAGCCCTTATTCGGGCGATGTAATTAATATTTTTAATGGCGAAATTGATAAGGAAAAAAATTATAACTGGCCTTTTTATGAATTTGAATCATCATCAAATACTAAAGAACTTAAAGTTGGAGATAGCCTTTATCACAAGCAAACCTTATATCATTTTAAAGCTTCAAAAAAAGTGCTTTCTGAAATTTCTTATAAAGTTTTGGGAGTTACATTAGAAGCATTAGCTTTTTAAATTAACTAGATAAGTAGATTTTGTATGGATTTAAATCAAGTTACCGTGCCAATTACCGATTTAGGTAGATCAATTTTATTTTACGAAACTTTAGGATTAAAATTAATTGTCCATTCTGAACCCAATTATGCTCGATTTGAGTGTCCAAATGGTAATTCAACTTTTTCACTACATAAGGTAGAAAAACTATGTGAAGGACAGGGTATATATGTATATTTTGAATGTAAAGCTATTGATGAGCAAGTGGAAACACTTTTGCAAAAAGGAATAGTATTTGATGAGCAAGCAAATGATAAACCTTGGCTGTGGCGTGAAGCTAGGTTAAAAGACCCAGATGGAAATCAATTAATTTTGTTTTATGGGGGCGAAAATAGAATAAATCCCCCATGGAAATTAAAAGATAGTTGATTTTATTCTTAATTTTTAGAATAAATTAAAAACGGTAATTTATGCCAATACCTCCAGCTCCAAAACTTAAACCAAGAGCATCTTTTTTGTCTTTATTGTTGTATTTTTTGTCATACTTTCGGTTAAGATAAATATCTATAGCTTCAACCATAAAATAGCTCATTGCCCAACTTAAAAATACATCCGAAGCCCAGTGAGCATCTTCGTAAATACGTGTGATTCCAGGGACTAAACCTAAGGTGTAAATACCTGTTTTAACCCAAGGGTTTTTAAATTGTTTAGCAATTACGTGTGCATTAGTAAAAGTAAGTACGGCATGACCAGATGGGAATGAACGAAAAGTGGCACTACCACCAAAAGGCCTAAAATGTGTACTGCCTAGGTTACCGCCAGGTCTAGCTCTACCTGTAGCAGATTTTGCAACTTGTTGTACAAAACCAGTAGCAACAGCAGATGATATAAGTAATACACCTGTTCTTCTTAATTTTTCATTTCGGGTAAAAAGTCCAGTTAAATACACGCTACTTGTAATTCCAAAATTATTTTGGGGACTACCAGAATACCAGCCATAACTTCTAATTATAGCAGGAACTTTATCTCTGTGCCCGATAAATTCTTTTCTAATTTCATCATCGGCAGTGTGTAATAATAAAGTTGAGCCTACAACTCCTCCGAATAATAAAAAATCATTTTTTTGCCAATGTAAAGGTCTCGTATAAGCATATCCAGCACCAGCAAAAACATTACCCATGTCATAAGTGAAATCTTGCCAAAGATTAGGTTTATCTACTTTGCGATTGCTTTGTGCTAAACCAGAAAAAAAAGAATAAAATAAAAAGAGAATACTAAAGAAAGTAAGTTTTGATAATCTCATACTTAGGATAAATATATTTTTCTTTAAAAGAATTTAATTGGTTTGCAAAACTAAGTTATTCTTTTCATGTGTGCCAATATGTTTTGCAACTAAGTTTGTTTAAACTTTTTAAGTTAAGTACATCCAATACTAATTAATATACTTAACTTAAAAAATTAGCTAGAGTATTAAGCAGTAAAATTAGTGTGTTTACTGCTTAATTACTTTTAATGCGGTATCATTATTTATAACGAGGAAATATAATCCAGTAGGGTAGATACTTAAATTAATAGTGTCGCCATAACCGGTTGTTAAATAGTTACCGATATTATCATATAATTTCCAGGCAGCAACTTCTCCTAAAGTGATAATTTTATCAATTGGATTTTTTATGGTAAATGTTTTATCAATTGAAGTGTTGAGATCATTAATATCTAAGATAGCCTCACTACTCCATGTTGCTGTTTTATTAGCATTTATATTTCCAGCAATAGAAAAATTTCCTGCGGTATATATTTTTCCAATACTATTTTGATCAAGAGCTATATTATTTACCTTATTATTAACTCCTACATTATTAGTTTGGCCTAAACTTCGCCAACCGTTTGCATTATTCCACCTAGCTATTCCATTAACAATATAATTGTTATCAGTAAACGAAGCTAAACTAAAAGCACCACCAACATATAAGTCGTTACCATCGTATTTCAAACTTTTTACTAAATTATCTACACCATTATCTAGATCAAACCATGAACCAATTGATTTATTCCAACGCGCGATTCTGTTAACAGTTTGTCCGCCAGCAATAGCAAAATTACCACCAGCAAATACATCTGTAGCTGTAACATCAATAGCTTCAACAAAACCACTTGTACCTAAACCTAGATTGTTCCATTTTTTAGTAGTATCGTTCCAAACTGCAATTCTATTAGCCGATACGCCTCCGGCAACATCAAAATTTCCACCAACATATATGTTATTGGTAACTGGGTCAGTAGCTAAGGATCTAATTTCATTGTTGGTACCAGTTTCATTTGTAGTGTTATCAGTGAGGATATTCCAGCGGTTACCATCCCATTTTGCTATATTTTGGGCTAAATTACCTGATACATTTTCAAAAACACCTCCAACATAAATTTGGTTAGTGGCATCAATAGTAATGGCTTGAACGATTCCTTCAATTTCATTTCCATTACCTAAAGTTTTCCATTCTAATCCATCCCAAACGGCTATAGCATTAGTAGCTAATCCATTTACATCAGTAAAAGCTCCACCTATATAAACTAAACCATTACTGTCAACCTTTATATCGTTGATAGTTCCGTTTACACCATTACCAAAGGTTCTCCAACCTGTATTTTCATTGTAAATAGCTAAATTATTTGCCATAATATTTCCTGCCAATGTAAAACTTCCTCCATGGAAAATGTCTCCATTTGAAGTTTTTACTATAGCATTTACTTCTCCATTGGGTACTCCATTCCCTAAACTGGACCAATCTCCTTCACCACTTAATTGATTTCCAATTGGGGCAGCAGCACCATCAACCAATTGAAATAACTGAGCTTCATCACCGTAACTAGAAAAGTATAGTTCTCCATTGTTGTCCACTCCAAATGAAGAAATGAATTGACCATTGGTTTTAAATAATAAAGTTTTAGTACCTCTATTGGTCGAAGGGTTGTAATCCATTGCCCAAACACGACCGCTTATATAATCGCCAAAAATATATTTTGAATTTATATTCGGTGTAGTACTCTTTATTTGTGTTCCTCTATATACATATCCACCTGTAATAGAAACGTCTCCATTTAAATGGTTATTAAATAATACAGGATCTTCTTTAGTGGATCCATTAAGTAGAGGCGCATTATTTGCCAAATCTTGAGCTTCGAAACGGTTCCAGCCATAATTTTTTCCATTTTGAATCAAATTAACTTCTTCAAATGCAGATTGCCCCACATCGGCACCCCATAAACGACCTGTGGGGGCATCAAATGAAAATTTCCATGTATTTCGTATTCCATAGGCATAAATTTCATCTAAGCCAGTAGTATTTACAAAAGGGTTGTCAGAAGGAATTTCATACCTACCGTTTGGTAGGGCACTATTTGTTTCAACAGGATTGTTTCCATCTATGTCAACATCAATACGACAAATACTACCAAATACATTGTTTATATTTTGAGCATTGCGTTGAGGATCATTTCCACCACCGCCATCACCAACAGAAATATATAAATAGCCATCTGGTCCAAAGGCTATTTTTCCCCCGTTATGATTACTGTTGATTTGATTTTTATCAAATTGAAAAATAATAAGTTCGCTATTTGGATCAGCTAAGTTTGGATTGTTATCAGAAACTTTAAATCGAGATACTACCATACGAGGGTTTCTACCTTGAGCAACGTCTGTATAGTAAATGTAAAAGTAACCGTTGTTTTTATAATCTGGATGAAATGTTAGACCTAGTAATCCTAATTCAAGGCCAAAGCTGAAAAATATATCAGAACTTAAATCTATAAAAGTAGCTACTTCATTAGGCTGAAGATTTTTTTTTCGAGGGAATACTTTTATTTTTCCTGATTGCTCAACAACAAATAAGCGGTCTGTGCCATCACCAGGATTAGCAATTTCGACAGGGAAATTAAAGTTGACATTTGGAAATGCTGGCTCAAAAGTAATTTGTGCTTTTAACGGAATAAATAAGCAAATAACTCCGAGTAAAATTATATGATGTAAAAATGTTTTCATGAGTTTGTTTTTACTAAAGAACGTATACAATAAGTAGGTAGTATTTAAGAATTGATAATTTTTTAAATATGTATTTATAGGTATTTAATAAGCTGTGCGAAAACACCGAAAACTAATTTTTAGATGGTTTTAAATTGTAATTTTGATTTAACTTTAAAATTTTATGATTTCTTTATTATAGTTTTTTTAAAATATTTAGTATGTGTAAAAAAACAACTGTTATTTTTTTAATACTGCAAAAACAATTGTTTTTTAACTTTTCTAATTATCAAATTAAAAATTATTAATTGAAATTTTAAATTAATTAACACTAACACATTAGCATTATGAAAAAGTTAACATCAATTACCGTTGGAGCTGTATCTATAGCTTTATTATGTTTATCATGCCAAAATGATGAAAAAGAAATATTGGATCAAAATTTCGGAAATCAAATAGTAAGACCATCAAATGGAGAGGCTTCAAAATTATGGAACTTATCGTTGAATCCTAATTACGCAGAAAGGTATTCTTTTGAAACACCTGAAGGGAAAAAATCTGAAGGATGGAAAGTAGATGATGTATTTATAGCTGATAATGAGCTTGATGTAAATAGTACAAATGTACAAGTGCAAGAAAACCCTGATAATGGGAAGCTTTATCGTGTTTTTAATAGGGTAAATGTACCAAATCAAGGACAAAGAACTTTAAGAGTACGTGGTATTGATTTACTTCCAAATATTAAAGAAGGAGTTCGAAGAGCTATTGCAAATTATAATAATGCAGGCTTGAAAATTAGATTGCAAGTAACATTTGGAAGTGGCTTTAGTAATGAAGATATCATACTTTATCAAATTGAAAATAATAGTCTTTCAGCAATAGCCACAAGTCCATCTAATGGAAATCCTGGTCGATGGATGGAAATATCGAATGGTTCTAATAACTTTAATATAGATAATATAGAAGCATTATTTACGCATGAATTAGGTCATAGTTTAGGTTTAAGGCATTCAGATTTTGGAGGCCTAAATTCATGTATTGAGGCAGGAATCATAGGAGGTCCTTTTGATCAAGGCTTGAGAGATCCAGCACCAGCTAACACATTTTCGGTGCATATCCCTGGAACAGACTCTAATTTTGATTCTCCTGTTCGTTCAGTAATGATGACATGTGGTAAAGATTTAACTCCACCTATTAAAGAGTTAACAAACGAAGATTTGATAGCTTTAAGATGGCTATTCTAAAAAGTTTTATGTGATATTTTAACTGATAGTTATAAAAATAAATGTTTAGAAAACTAGCAATTTTAAATTGCTAGTTTTTTATTTTTAAGTTTATAAAATAATACTAAAAAGGGATCCTTTATTTTTTACTGATTGTACTTTTAAAGAGCCTCCGTGTAGTTGTATAATTTGTTTAGAAATGCTAAGACCTACTCCAGAACCGTTAGTTTTAGTGGTAAAAAAAGGAATAAATATACGATCCATTTCTTCATTAGTAATGCCTATACCATTATCCTTTATGGTAATAATTTTTTTAGAATCTTGAGTGGCTTTAGCAGTTAATTCAATTTTTGAATTAGTAGTTTCATGTAAGGATTGAATGGCATTTTTCACTAAATTTAGTAATACTTGAGTTAATTGTTGCTCATCGGCATAAACTGTTACCTCATGAGGAACAACAATTTTGAAGTCGATTTTTTTTTGAATTATTTGCTTTTCAAATAATAATTCAATCTTTTCAAACAATTTAGCAATATTAATAAGTTTTTTTTCGGGTTTAGGGACATTTAAAAAGCTTCGGTATGATTCAACAAAACGGATCAAATCATCTCCTTGATTTTTAATAATACGCAAACCTTTATCCATTATATCTACATAGGCTTCTTGTTCATTATCAATATCATTAACTATATTTGAGGTGCTTTTGTTATTTTGATGCTGTTTTAAAAGGGATTCAGATATAGATGTAATCGGAGCAATACTGTTCATCATTTCATGAGTAAGTACTTGAATTAATTTAATCCAAGAGTCAGTCTCCTTAGTATCTAATTCCGAATTTATGTCCTGAAGCGTTATTAAATTTAATTGGTTTCCATTTAAATTTATACTATTGGCTTTTATTGCTAATTGAATACTTTCTCTTTCATTATTAATTTGAATTAATTTTCGTTGAAAATTTAATGTATTACAAAGCAATTGGTATAGTTCAGTATTAATTTTTTCAAGTTGCTTTATATGAGTTAAAGGTGTGTGATTCAATAATTTTTCAGCTCTAGGATTGGCTAATAAAATATGTCCTTTTGTATTTATGGTTAGTACACCAATTTCTGCTTGTTTTATAAGTTCTTGATAATACCTTTCTTGAGTTTGATTGTGTAAGTGTGCACTCTGAAATTTATGAGTTAGCTTATTCAAATTAATATTTAATTCTTTTATTGATGAAATATCTCGGTTTTCATTAAAATCTAATGTGAAATCTTCATTTAATAAAGCTTTAAAAAAGTAAGCAATTTTTCGATTGGTACTATTAAAGAATTTAATTAAAAAACTAGTTTGAATAAGAATAAAAAAAATAAACAAGCACATAACTATATAGTTTTCTTTACTAAAAAAAAATCCCATAGCTAAGGCGCTAAAAAAAATGACTAGTAATCTAATAATAAGTATGTAATAGAATTTTTTACTTATCATTATAAGCCTTTTTTAATTTATTGTAAAGTGTTTGACGTGTAATGCCTAACTGACTGGCAGCGGCACTGTAATTCCCATCGTGTTCATGCAAGGCTTTTTCAATCATAAGTAATTCCATTTCATCTAACCTAATTGGATTTTGAGCAGAAAAAGTAGTGTGTTGTTGAAAATTAAAGTCCTTGGAAGTTAATATATTCTCTGAATTTAAAATGACAGCACGCTCTATACAGTGTTTTAATTCTCGAATATTTCCCGGCCAATTATACTGAAGTAGCTTATTTTTCGCATTGGCATGTAATTGAATTTCTTTTTTTTGGTATTTTTTTATAAAACTATTTAAGTAAAACTCGGCAAGTTGAATAATATCTCGATCCCTATGTCTAAGAGCCGGAACTTCAACATGAATTGTATTTATGCGATATAGTAAATCTTCTCTAAAAGTACCTTCGTGTACACGCTGTTCTAAGTTACTATTTGTAGCGCAAACTAGTCTGATATCAATTGGGATTTCTTTATTAGTACCAACACGGATAATACATCGATTTTGAATTGCGGACAATAATTTTGCTTGCATAGGAAGCGACAAATTCCCAATTTCATCTAAAAACAGAGTGCCTCCATTAGCGGCTTCAAATTTACCAATACGGTCTTCTTTGGCATCTGTAAAAGCCCCTTTACTATGACCAAACAATTCACTTTCAAATAAGTTTTCCGAAATGGAACCCATATCAACATTTATGAATACTTTGTTAGCTCTATGTGAATTATAATGTAATTCACGAGCGAATAACTCTTTTCCAGTACCATTTTCGCCAGTAATAAGAACGTTTACATCAGTTTTAGCAACTTTTTGAACAATTAGTAACACTTGTTCTAAAGCTTTTGAATTACCAATAATAATTGGTTGGTTGTTTTTTAAATCAGTATTGGTATGTTCTGTAATTTTTGCGTTTGATTTTTTTAATAAGTATGTTGCTTTTAGCGTAGCTAATAGGTCTTGATTTTTCCATGGTTTTAATACAAAATCTGCAGCACCATTTTTAATAGCTTTTACAGCTAAATCAATAGCACCATAGGCTGTAATCATAACTACATGCGATTTGGGAGCTGTTTTTTTGATTTTATTTAACCAAAAAATACCTTCATTACCTGATTTTACAGAAGCTGAAAAATTCATGTCTAGTAAAATAAGATCAAAAGACTCTAAATCTGGATAAGAACTAATTTGGCTAGGATTAGCTAATGTTTTCACCGTTTTGTATTCACATGAAAGTAAAATTTCCAATGCACTTAATACATTAGGGCTATCATCAATAATAAGTACTTTTCCTTGTAACATAGTTTATTTGGTTACAAGTAAATCTACAAATCAGAAATCAAAAAAGCAGAAAGAGTGTCTAATTTTTTTACAATATTTGTTTGCTTTAACTATGAAAAAGTATCATCATAAGAAATTCTAATTTTTTAATTTATGAGAGTGTATTAGTGGGGTTGTTAAGCTCAAATATGGTGATTTCGGGTCTAACATTAAATCGAACTTGCCATAAATGACCCAAAGCTCTGTTAATATAAAGTGTCCTGTTTTTTGGAAGTTCAATTTTACCAGCAGTATATTTTTTATTTTTAACAGGTAATAGCGGAGGATTTAAAAAAGGAGGTTTACATTGTCCACCATGGGTGTGACCTGAAAGAATCCAACTATCATAATCACTCCAGATGTCAAGGTCGCATACATCGGGATTATGACAAAGTGTAATTGTAGGTTTTGTATTGGAGTAATTTTTAAATGCTTTTTTGGGATCAAAATTAGTTCCCCAAAAATCATCGATGCCAATAAAATGTAATCCGTTAATTTCGATTTGTTTATTTCTTAAAACAGAAATTCCAGTATTGTTTATTACATGTGTTATTTTATTAGCAACGTCATGTTGTTTCCAATTTTTACCATAATCATGATTTCCTAAAACAGCAATGCTACCTTTACTTCCTTTAACAGCATATTGCATTACTTTTTTAAGCTGTTCAATTTGTGTTGGATTTTCATAACTTACAAAATCACCAGTATAAACCACATAGTCTGGATTGTATTTTTTTGCTCTTTTAAAGGATTCAATTAAATAATTCCAATCAAATCGATTGCCTACATGGAGGTCGCTTATTTGCATTAAAGTAACACCTTCCAAATGTTTAGGAAGGTGCTTAATAGGCATTTTAATTTTAACAAATTCAAGATAAAAAGGTTCAACTAGCCAAGCATATAAAGCAGTACTTAAACTTAATCCAGCGATTGCTTCAAGTGTATGTTTAATAAATTTACGCCTTTTCATATTATTCTTTTTCAAATTGAATGTTATACCAGTTTATATTTCTGGTACTATACATGGTAATAGCAAGAATTAATGTTAATCCAATACTTCCCATAAGTAAGGCAAAATCTTCGAGTTGAAGAATAACAAAAACGAATCCATAAAGTGCAGATAGCACTCCAAGTATTAATAGTGAAATTTTAGTTTTTTTAAGAACACTAATAGTATAAAGAGTAATTGTTATTACTACAGAAAGACTAGCAATAAGGTAAGCCATATTAAAATTACTATGTTCTGATATAGCCACTAATAATATATAGAATAAACATAAAGCCATACCAACTAAAATATATTGTAGCGGATGTATTTTTCTTTTGTTTAATATTTCGACTAAAAAGAAAATTAAGAAGGTTAAGCCTAATATTAAAATAGCGTATTTAGCAGATCGCATAGTCTTTTGATAATCATCCATTGGTAATTTTAAATGAACTCCAAAAGCAGCTTTCTTCATTAGTTTTTTAGGGTTTGTATCCATAAAATTTTGAGAAAAATTTCTATTTAGTTGTAATACTTTCCAATTGGCATCAAAACCTTTTTGGGTAATATTTCTATTGTCAGGTAAAAAATTGCCAAAAAAACTAGGTGAATTCCAGTCAGATTTTAAATTGATTTCCGTTGTATTTCCTATAGGGATAAAAGATAGATCTTGACTTCCTTGAAGTTTTATGGTGTAGTTAAAAGGAATGTTTTCATTTAATTGACTTGATAAATCAGGTAGCGGTATAGTTACGCCAGAATTGATGATACTTCCAATTTTTGAACCTGGCTTTACAGGAATTTTAGTTGAGTTCCATTTAATTTCTACTTGATTTTTGATTCCTTTTAAATCACTTAGACCTAAAGTGATAAAAGCTTTATTTAACTGAATTTCCTTAGCATCACTGTAATTGGATAATTCTGGAAGCTTAAAAACACCTTTATTTTCTAGATTACTTTCATAAACCACAACTTCATAAATTCCTCTTTTTAATTTTTTAGGCTTTATATTTCCATTTATTCCTAATTTTTCAGGCAAAATATGCAAATGCTTTTTGACTGTTATAAAACCTTCTCTTGACTTTTGTTCGTAAATTATTGGTATTGATAAAATAGGGCCTGTTACTTCTTGTGTGCCTGCCCATTTATTATTTACTTCTTTAATAGCGGTTTCTCTTTGTTGTTCTCGGTCCTTGATTATTGATTTTATCATTCCCATAGGAATGAGTAAAAGTAAAATCAATACAGATATGGTAATTGTTTTCATGCTTACCGAGTTTTTTAATCGCAGTCCTATTCCAATTGGTTTAATTTCGTGTGATGTATCCATAGTTTAAATTTAAAGTACTTTGAATTTCAAAGTAATTGAGTAAAAAAATTATTTTAATAGTTTTTCAATAGCAGCAATATGCTGTTTGAAAGCTTGCTTGCCTAATTTTGTAGCCGCATAGGTCGTTTTTGGTTTTCTACCTTCAAAAGTTTTTTCATAAGTGATATATTCATTTTTTTCTAATGATTTTAGATGACTGGCTAAATTTCCATCGGTTACCCCTAATAATTCTTTAAGACTATTGAAATCAATACTGTCATTGACCATAAGTATAGACATGGTACCAAGTCTAACCTTATTTTCAAAAGCTTTGTTGATATTTGCTATTATTGACTTCAATTAATTGTGTTTTATTTTCATTAAAATACCATAAATAATATGGAGTACTCCAAAACCAATTCCCCATAAAATAATACCTATACCTATTTGATAAACTCCAATAAGACCAAGAATACAATTTAATATTCCTAAACTTTTGATTTCTCCAATGGTATATGAACTGGCATTTATTAAAGCTAAACCATAAAATAGTAAGGTAAGTGGTGCCACAACACCGTAATTTCCTTTTTGGATGAATAGTAAACATAGTATGCCGCCAATGACTAATGGAATTAATAAATTTATTAATAGCGTTTTACTTTGTTTGCTCCATAATTTTTGATTGATTCTTTTTGATTTATTAATGGTGAAAATGATTCCAAATCCAAGCGATAAAATCAAGGTGATTGCAGCAATAATAAGTAAGTCTTCTTTTAATGCATCAATAGCTTTTCCATTAATAATGCCATCAAAAGAATTAAGTGTATACCAATTTTTAATTTTAAGATGAGCAATAAAAGCAGCAATTAATGCCACTATACCAATACTTATTCCAGACCATCCACTAAGTGATATAAATTTAGAAGACCTATTCATTAAATCCTTAATATCCTTTAAGTCATCAATATATTTATCTCTTTCCATAAAGTACTTTGAATTACAAAGCAAATGTATAAAACTTTTTTAATATAGTAGTAGCTTTTAAATAATAATATTACGGAGGTTATAATGCAGTCTTTATCTGTTTTTGTGCAAAAGCTAGTATATCAGCTTCAAGCCAAAGATTTTCAGCTTTCCAAAACCTGTTAGTAGGAGAGAGGTGTGGCAAAGGGAGGTATTTTTGATTTTTTTGGTCCTGTAATAATAGATTTGCCCTAATAAGGAATTTACTAGGGCAAATATTACATTGTTTTATATGTTGGAGTGTTTCTTTATTCTGTGAAATTTAAGAGTTGAGCGCCTTGAGAAATAGTTTCGTAATCAAAAGCACTGTTATTTAAAATTTTAGCACCAGTGTTTACAGATGAAGTACTGGCACTTACAACAGCAATTCGAAATACTTGATCTGTTAAAAAACGATTGGTTTGATCGGTAGTTAGGTCGTCAAGATCAAAATTGGAATCAATAATAATCTCAAAATCATCTTTTGTGTGATTAAAATTGACTTGTAAAGTTCCTTGATCTAAAAAATAAGCTTGTGGTAATAATTGCCATACATCATCACCTTCACTATTTACTTCGTTTGATCTGTAGATTAAAACTAAATCCGAATCATCAATAGGAATGTCATTTGGTATAATATCTCCAAAAGAGTAGTTTGCGTCTTTTTCGAAAGTAATACCTGCAATTTCAAAAATAAATGTAGGGCTAGCGTCAATCTCATTAAATCCATCTCTACCAGGAGGACCTTCAGGACCAGAAGGTCCTTCGCATGAAGCTAAAACAAAACTAAGACTTAAAAGACTTATCAAAAGTGTTTTTATTTTTTTCATAATTGTTATTTTTTAAAATTAATACTTAGTGAGTTTACACAATAGCGTTGTCCTGTTTCTGTTGGACCGTCATTAAATACATGACCTAAATGCCCACCACAAGTAGCACATATAATTTCGGTTCTTAGCATTCCATGACTGGTATCCCGATTGTAGATAATTGAACCTTCTTCAGAGGCATCAAAACTAGGCCAACCACAACCACTGTCAAATTTTTGATCACTAGTAAAAAGGTTGGTATCACAGCCTTTACAAGTATACACTCCTTTTTCGTAATGCGTATTAAATGTACCACTAAAAGCTCGTTCAGTGCCTTTTTCTCTTAAAATAAAGTAAGATTCTTCGCCTAATTGTGCTTTCCATTCTTCATTACTTTTATCTACTTTAAATTTTTTCATGGTTCAATAGGTTCAAATTTTAATGACACGCTATTAATGCAATGTCTTTTCCCTGTAGGTTGAGGGCCATCACCAAATACATGGCCTAAATGACTACCACAATTAGCACAAAGTAACTCTTTTCTGGCATAACCTAATTTATAATCCACACTAGTATCCACATTTTTTTCAATAGCTTGATAAAAACTGGGCCATCCAGTACCGCTATCAAATTTATGAGCACTATCATATAAAGGAGTATTGCATGCTCTACATTGATATATTCCTTTTTTGTAATGCTTATTGTATTCTCCAGTAAATGCACGTTCAGTACCCGCTTGTCTTAGTACATAATATTCAAAATCTGATAATTCCGCTTTCCATTCGGCTTCAGTTTTAGTTATGGCATAAGTTTTGGTCTGTTCAGTATTGTTTTTTTGTCCTTTGCAAGAAAATAAAATACCACAAATGGATATAAAAGTTATAAATTTTTTCATTTTACCGAAATCGATTTTTAATTGCTGTTAAACGAATATCTCAAAAAGTTAGCCAAACTTTATTTTTTTATAAAAAAAATAGAAATAATATTTGCAAACTTCCTTGAGTTAGTAGGAAAAACAAAATGATCTTAACAGAATTATTTAAAAAATTGTAATTTTAGTATTGAAAACAAAAACAGGGTTATTATGAAATATAAAAATCAAATAATAGGAGCGCTAGCATCCATATTACTTATGGGATGTGCCACTAATCCTTTTACAGGAAAAAAAACATTAGCCTTAGTAAGTAATAGTCAGATATTTCCTATGGCTTTTCAGCAATATGATCAGTTTTTAAGTGAAAATAAAGTAGTAAAAGGAACTTCTGATGCGGAGATGATTACTCGAATTGGACAAAAAATATCTAAGGCAGCCGAGCGTTGGTTTAATGCTAATGGGCATCCAGAATATTTGAATGGCTATAAATGGGAATATAATTTAGTTGATGATGCTACAGTAAATGCATGGTGTATGCCAGGAGGTAAAATTGTTTTTTATACAGGAATTTTACCTATTGCCGCAAACGAAGCAGGTATAGCAGCTATTATGGGGCATGAGGTGGCGCATGCATTAGCAAATCATGGGCAACAGCGTATGAGTGCAGGGCAAATTCAACAAGTAGCAGGTGTGGCTGGTTCTATAGCTATGAGTGGTAAAAGTGCAGCAGCGCAACAGATATTTGCACAAGCATTTGGAGTAGGTTCTCAGGTAGGAATTATGTTACCTTTTAGTAGAAGTCATGAGACGGAAGCTGATAAAATAGGTATTAACTTAATGGCTATAGCTGGGTACAATCCAGAGGAAGCAGCAAAGTTATGGGTACGTATGAAAGCAAATTCATCAAAGAGTGGGAATGGTGCTCCACCAGAAATGTTGAGTACACACCCTTCAAATGATACGCGTATTGCTAATTTAACAAAATGGGCCCCTGAGGCTAGAAGTGAAGCAGCTAAATTTGGAGTCACTTCTTTTAAATAGATCTAGTAAAAAAATATATATAAAAAGTCAAAGCCTATGATTATTTAAATAATCATAGGCTTTTTTGTTTGTTTAGATATGATGTCTTAAAATAACGTCATACTCAAAATGTAAAAATGAGTTATTTTTAATAACATGTTAATAAATATTTATACAATAAAATGTATTAAATAAAGAGAGGAAAGCCTCTCTTTATTTAATTATGGAGCAGTTAAAGTAAATTTTAACTTATCCTTAAATTTTAATAAATTATCACCGTGTTTTATGGACAGCCTAAAACATTTGTTTCAAATCTCTTTTTAATTAGATCTTTAATTCTTTTCACATTTTGAATATTGCTATGATTCACATCATTCGCTGTTGCATTTTTATTAATGACAGTTGTTCTGTTAGAATTTATAGCTAGATTTGCATTTCCTCTTGATGCTGGTATACGTTCCATCCCTGACATATGTAAGAAGAGGCTATAATTAGAATCAGTTGGAAGTGGTGCTCCTGATATCGGAAAATTGAAAGCAGTACCTGAAGGTGTAGTTTGATAAACATTCAAATTTGTTCCTACATTATCTGGAATTCTATTATTAACAGTTTCATTACCTAGTGGTCCATCTGATCCATCAACAGTAACTAATAGATTAACTGGTATAGGAGTACTCAATTGGTTTAGACTATGCGATAATTCAACGGCTGCATCACCTCCCCAACTAAATCCATAAATAACAATCTGATCACCTGGACTATAATGACTTGTTATATGTGATAATCCATTATTTACAGCAGATGTAATAGTTGCTCCTGGGGCAATAATATCAGGCACAAATTTTTTTCCTGAATTTGTTACTACATCTTTTAGATCATTGAACCTTTTTCCAGTATCTCTTGCCTCTCCACTAGTAATATCTTTGCCGCTACCAGATAGATTACCTTTAAAGAATACCCCTATAACTTTACCTTTTTTCTTAGTACCTCCAAAACTTTTTGACCTACAGTTAGTTCTATTGTTCTTTGGATTCTTTTTTGGAGGAGGAAATGATCCACCACCACCACCACCACCCGGTGAAGGAGGTGTTATGTTAAAAGTCGGAGGTGGTGGTGTGTATACTGGAATATTGGGTGTAAAAGGTATTATGGGTGGGGTGTATGATGGGGGAGGGGTATAATAAACAGGAGGACTTGTAAAAAAAGGAGGAGGGCCTCCTTCTCCGTATTGAGCATTCATATTATAAGCCCCTGTTATTAGGGTGGCTATGTTGAATAAGATTAATTTAATATGCTTCATTTTTTTATTCTTTGATAATTAATTTTGTATAGATATTTCCATTAGCAGTAACTTTTACAACATAAAGTCCGTTTTTAAAATTACTCCCATCTACTTTATGTATATGTTTTCCTTTTTTTTGCTCTGCTTCAGCGACAACTTTAGTAAAGCTTGCATCAATAGGGTAAATTTCAACACGTGTCATACTATCAAGTAATAAGTCGTATTGAATAAGTAAATCCTTTTTAAAAGGGTTAGGATAAAGTGATATAAAATCATTGCCTTTAGAAGATGCTAATGCTTCTAAGATTTCTTCACTAATGCTGTGCTCATTATTAGCAGTATCTGATTTGGTATTAGCTAAAACCAATAACATTGGTGGGCCTGGTTCTTTCCAATCTAATACTTGAGTATCAATATTGGCTATTAAATATTGAACACTATCAATTTCTTTAATTTCAATTGTATTAGCCGATAATATTTGATAGTCTAAATCATATTTTTCAAGATTATCCTGATATAATCTAGGGAGTTTTACAACCAAATTGTTAAAGAAAAAACTTTCTTCTAGAAAAGTACCCTTGTTCTCACTGGAAGTTTTATTTACATTCACTTTATAATTTAAACCAAGTGACTCTTTGTTTTTCGAAAAATCAATACCAATTGGGGTCCTGCGATTTATTTTTTTACCAGACCAGTCCAATTCTATCAATTGTCCCTTCCATTCTCCTTTTAATGATGTTGAAGTCACATTATTTATACTAGTTTCGTATGGAACTTCGGCACTAATAATGGAATTTATTTTTTGAGTATCAAAGTTGCTAATCTGTGTATTTCCATCACCTTTATTTTCTAAATATTCTATATTTGAATTGTTTGTAAGGTGTTGAGCCAAGATTCCACTATTGGTAGCAAATGGATTACTTAACAATAACTCCATTGCTAATGTTGTGTTTTTTGAAACTCCATAACCAAAATAGTGACAAATACCTAGCCAGTGTTTGGCCATAGGATAGCTACTTTGCTGAAACCAAGTAACGGCTTTATTATAATCTTGCTCAATACTTCCTAATCCTTTGAAATATAAATAACCAATACTATATGAGCCTTTACTATTACCTAATGCTTCTGCCTTAGTAAACCATTGTATTGCGGAATCAAAATTTAGTTGACAACCAATACCATCTTTATAGAATACACCTAATTCACAAGCTGCTTTTGGATGGTCTTGTAAAGCTGCTTTTTTAATATAGTCGAAAGCTTTTGTGTCATTTTGTGCTACACCCAATCCATTTTTATATAGCATACCCAAAATGTACTGTGCTTCGGCATAATTTTCCGAAGCACATTTATTTAAGCTATTTAAAGCAAGTGTCTCATTCTTTACAATAAACTCACTCCCTACTAATAATTCTTTAGCCCTATTTGTTGACAAATTACAATCAATGGGTGGATCTGTTTGAGATTGTATATGCGTAATTCCTAAAAGAAATAGTCCACATAATAATCTTTTTGATAATTTTTTATTCATTTTAAAAAAAATTAAATTTTAAGTTATTTTAATAAGTTTGTCTAATTTGAAAAGGCCTTTTCAATATTTATATAAATTTAGACTCAATACAAATGTTATGAATAAAATAGGATTGAAAATCACGGTATTCAGTGATTTTAAAGTCACGGTATTCAGTGATTTTTTTGATGAAAAACAAAGTGGATTTAACTTTATATAAAAAAAGAGCCATGCATGTTCTCTTTTTTTTCTAATACTGTAGAAGCTCAAAGTATAAGTTTAGCATTAGAAAAAGCAGGAAGGCACGAAAAAAAATTAAAAAAAGTGATAAGATATTTTGCAAAAAAAAGATGAAGAAAAAATATCGTGCTGCTGAGTTTATAATTGCTAATTCACCTATACAACATAGTTATAATTGGTATGATAATAATTCTGGGAAGATTATTGATTTCAATGATGTAAATTACAGTGACTTTTCTGAAGCTAAAACAGTAATTGATTCTATGCTCAATAATCCAGAAATTACTCCCAAACAAATAAAAACTTGGGATATAGAAACGGCTCAAGCTAAAAACTTGGGGAGAAATGTATCTTTGTAGTTAAAAACAGATCACTTGAATATAGAATTAGCCCGT
>CANMLG010000059.1 GCA_947498765.1 uncultured Aquimarina sp. | reverse complement strand
AACATGAAGCGTAGAATGAAAAAACTTGGAATTACAACAACTGAATTATCAATGACTTAATTTAAGTTAGATGGAATTATACATTAAAAAGTCTATTGCGTCTGCGATCTACTTCAAATACTATCGTAAACTGTATTTTTTAATTTAACTATAACGGTGTTATGCTGAAATTAAGAAAACACTAGTATTTATTGTACATCACAGTCTCATGACAAAGTTTCAATGCGTAATTCGGGTTAAAATAAAGAAAACATGGTGGTTGTTTATGAAATAGCCAACATTATAAAAGGCTATTAGATTATATGAGAGAATGCCCTATTTTAAGGGGATAAAGTGATTTATTCAATTTCTATATATTCAGATTTTCCGCCAGATAAGTCTCCATTAAGCCAAGTCCAATCAAAGTTCAATTTTAGTTTTCCATTAGGCGTTTTTACAATACTCCCTTTTGCTTCTCCAGCTTTTAATTGGCCCTCAGTGGTTAGGCATTGATACAAGAGTTCTATTTCTGCGTTTTGTATTTGCTTACCAATAATAAGCCCTTCTTTAATTGCTCCTCCTTTATAATTTGCTGTTATAGTGGTGCCATTTTGGAAATAATGGAAAATGGTTTCATCTGATGATAATCCATTTTTGTTTTCGGCCGTTACAAATTTTTTGTTGTTTAAGTTCATTTTTTAGTTTTTTACTTTATCTAAAATACTGAATATATGATTTAAAAGTAAAATTGATAGGCGTAAGCTTTGTGATATTGCTACGATAATGGAAAAACATGAATTTATTAATGCTTAAGATCTAGATTTATCTCCAATTCCATAATTGGTAAAAATCTATCCTTTATAGTGCTTTTTAGTTTTCCGATTACACGAAAACCAAGTCTTGAATAAAATTTTTCAGCATTAGGATCAGCATCAAGAATAACTCTTTTATATTGGGAGTTTTCAATCTTTTTTAAAAAATCGGTCATTAGCTTTTTCCCATAACCTTTACCGATAAATTGAGGTTCGACAAAAAGGTAGTCAAGCTTTATGGTGGTATTATTTATAGCTTGAAAAGCGTAGAATCCAATCAATAGATTATTTGATACAAGTTTGTAAATTTGATTATTATCAATATATTTTTCTGTAATTGTCAATTCTTCTCTCCAACTTTCAATTTGCTTTTTATTATAATTCCAGTAAGATTTAGACCTTATAGTTAATTCAGAAAGGTCTTTAGCATCTACTATTGAAGCTTTTTTTATTTTAATTTTTTGAAGCATGTACTAATATATTGAAGCTAAATATACAGGTCTAATATTTTTTGTAACTATTGTGATAACATTTTTAATAATTTATTGCTTACTAGTTTAGCAAATTTAGGTTCACGATAGAGTAGATGTCCTTTATTTGATATGATTTTGTATTCTAATGTCATAGTATCTAGCCATTCTGTGGTTGGTTTGAATTCATCTTTTTCGCCAAAGTAAAGTGCTAATCTTCCATTTGGTCTTTCCGATTCTTTTCTTAATCTGGTCGATGATACACAAATAAGAGTTTTAATTTTTTTATGCTTGATTCCAAATTTCCAAGCAATTGTTCCTCCAATACTAAATGCTAAAATAGTTATTGGATGCTTTTCAAGTACATTAAGTTTATCTACTGCTATTTCAATACCGCCAGTAATAAATTGGTTGTGTAAGCTATCTTGGTTATAATCTGATTTGTCAATTTGTCCAAGTTTACAGCTATCATAAAATTCAATATCAAATTTTGTTTTTAAAATTTTAGTATAATTAATTATCCATTCAGATTTTTTTGTTCCCCATAAATCTGAAATAATAATTAATCTTTCTTTCATATGAAGTGCTGTTTCTGGTCGATAGGAGTCTGAATGAATAGGTTATATAAAAGTACTGCAATAACATAAAAACCAACAATGAATGACTGAAAAAACATATAAATCGCACAAAAAAAAGTAGATTAAGGTCTTAAACTCTCAAGTAAAACCTATAATAATTCAAATAAAAAATCTTTCTATTGGGACATGGGATTAGTTCACATTCTTATAGGTAATAAATCATCTGATATGTTATTTAATATGTTTTTTTGGTATTTTGTTAGTTTTCGTTTGATGTTAATTAAAAGGTAGTGACAAATACAATAAAGATACAACGAGCTATTAAAGGCTTAACGCAAGATTCTTTAGCAAAGGAAATAAAGGTTTCTAGGCAAACTATTAATTCTATTGAAAAAAATAGGTATGTTCCATCTACAGTTCTTGCTTTAAAAATATCTAAGGTATTCGGAAAAAGTGTAAATGAAATATTTGAATTAGAAGAAGGAGATTAAAATTATAATAGTTTAGTGTTTATATTAATCCGAAAGTAGTCCATCTATTCTGTTATAAACATTCGGGTTATGTTTTTCCATATAAAATTCAGGCTTAGGTACTTCTGTAAATCCAAATTTTTTATAAAGCCATTCAGCTGTATTAGTTAATAAAATCCAGCGTCTTAACCCCTGAAGATTTGGGTGTTCCATTATTTCATTTATCAGCCATTTACTTAATCCCTTACCCCTATATTCCTTTAGAATATATACATCTCCTAAATATGCAATAGTTGAATAGTCTGAAATTATTCTAGCAAAGCCAATTTGTTTGTTTTGGTAATAGAGCCCAAAATTCAAAGAGTTTTCAATTGATATTTCCAAAGTATTGATGGGAATTCCTTTAGCCCAATCAGTTTCGTTTGCAAGGAATTTGTGAATGCTCAAAATATCTAATTTATCCTTGTCAGTTGAAATGGTATATTGATTTCTATGAGCTTCTCTAATTTTCATTTTCTTAATTAATACTGATGTGTGTGTTCGCGTGTTGCAGAAATTCATAAATTTCAAGCTTAGCACAAGCGTAAACTTTTTGTTTATTGCTAACTTAATTCAAAGTAGCGACTAATCAAAATGCTTTGTATGACTTAGATAATAATCTTCATTATCGATTAGATAAACTATTTGGCATGAAAACAGACATGTTGTACTTGTTACATAAGTACGTCATAAAAGTATGATTATTTCGTGTTTTACACTCTTCCTGTTCTTATCCATTTAGCCCAGTCATTTCTGTTATTCTTTTCAGCTATAGAAGCTGGTTTTTCAAAATCATAATCTACAGAAATTAGTTCAATAGTTGTTCTATTATCCTTAATGTCAATTATAGCATATTTGGCATGTGGAGTTAAGCTCTCCATCTTATGAGGAACAGGTAATTCATCATCGTATGCAGGTAAACCAATACTACCTGGATTTATGATAATTTTGTTTTTTATTTTTAACATTCTTGGAATATGACTATGACCACAAACAACAATGTTTTCTTTTATATTTGAAAGAGTGATTTCTATTTCTGTGTTAGTTTGTACATCAACATAGTCAATATTTATTTTTTCTAATAAAGCAATAGAATCATTACTAGGGTTTCCATGACAACAATAAATGTTTTTATGAATTAAATCAAAAGGTAATTCCTTTAACCAATTTATAGCATTGTTATCAATGGATTTTTTGACATACTCTAGTGTTGGTATTGGTGTTATTTTATTAATATTTTCAATAATAAACCTATCCTGATTTCCAGAAATGCTTTTGATATTATTTTTAGTTAATAATTCAAATGTTCCTTTCGGGTCTAGTGGACCGTACAAACTATCTCCAAGATTTAATATTTCAACAATATTTCTATTTTTTATATCTCTTAATACTTCTTTTAAAGCCCAAGAGTTTGCATGTATGTCAGATATTATTGCTGTTTTTTTATTCAATTTTAGAATTTTTTACATGAAACACAACGTCGGTTTGTCTAAAAACCTGTTTTTAGGTTAAAATTAGGTTCAATTTAAGTTGATTTACTGAATTAGCGTTAAAAGCTTCCATAATTTATCTTTGAATATCAATGTGTTAAAACGACTTATTTTGATGAACATTAAGATTAAATTATATTAAAGTACGTTTGGTGGTGTGTAAGTGGCGTGCGTTCCTCATTTATGGGGAGATCTGTCAACTCACTCGATTATCAACTTTCATTTTGTTCAAAGAATGTCTTTAAATCTTGTCTCCCTACAATAGCCATTATTTCTACAATATTTTCATTATTTAATTTATAATAAATGCTATCAACTCCACAGGGACAGCGTCTGTATCCACTTTTTATATAATCAACAGTTTCGAAAGAAAATGGTCTATTTGCTATAGTATTAAAACACTCAAAGAACGAATTAAAATATTTATCGGCTTGAGTCTCTCCAAATTTTTTAACTCCATATTTATAGATTCGTATTAAGTCATCTTTGGCTTCGTTACTCAATTTATATTTAGCCATTCAGTCTTAATTTTGCTTCTGCTAATATATCTTGTTTTGAGTCATTTGTAAATCCACTTTGCTCAGCTCTATCTAGTTTAGCTCTAATCCAGTCTATTTGAGTTTGCTGATTTCTAGCTTGTCTAATCAAGTCATTAATTAATTCACTTTTACTAGAATATTCTTTACTGTTTACCTGTGATTTCAACCATTCATCATTTGGTTGTGTGAAAGAAATGCTTTGTCTTACCATAATTAATGCAATTGGTTCGTAATTGAATCAAATTTACATCAATATTTTTTAATGATAAATTTTTATAAGAATTTTTATTAATGGTAATGTCAGTTTGTATAAAACTTGTTTTTAGGTTAAAATTGGGTTCATTTTAAGTTAGATTTTCTATAAAAAGCTCCCATAATTTATCTTTAAAATTGA
Organism: uncultured Aquimarina sp.; assembly: GCA_947498765.1. Taxonomy (GTDB): domain Bacteria; phylum Bacteroidota; class Bacteroidia; order Flavobacteriales; family Flavobacteriaceae; genus Aquimarina. The sequence continues at coordinate 98,459 of CANMLG010000059.1, read as the reverse complement.
ATGTGTTAAAACTACTTATTTGGATAAAAGTACTGACCTGTATGCTTTGTGGTGTGAGAGGCGTACGCTTCTCATTTATGGGGAGAACCGTATGATGAGAGACTATCACGTAGGGTTCTGTGAGAGGTTTAGGGGTGAAATTCCCCTTTATCTACTCGACTTTAGAGCGTTATTGTATCGACTCAGCAAATCTTTTCGATAGATTAATTATCTCATTCTTTTTAGAAATGTTATTGATCCATTTTTTAGGTATATTTTCCCATCCATAGTATAACCCAGCTATTCCTCCATTTATAGCTGCAGTTGTGTCAGTATCTCCACCAAGATTTACAGACATCAAAACTGATTCTGTATAGTTATTGGAATTCATAAAACACCATAAAGAACTCTCTATTGAATCAATAACATAGCCATTAGAATTAATTTCAGTTATATCATATTTTTCGATTCTGTTTTCTAATACTTTTTCAAAGAGCTTTATCTCGTCTGGATTAAAATCGTTACTATCAATGAAATTATTAATTATAATTTGAGTATCTGAATAAGCTTCTTTTTTGTCTTTCCCTTTTAGAATCTGTATTCCAAATTCAACAAATATGAAACATGACATTATTGACCTAAAATGTGCGTGTGTAATACTTGAAACCTCTTTTACGATTTTAAACCTTTTATTAATGTTAGTTTCAGAATATAATTGAAAAACTAATGGAAGAATTCTCATTAGTGAACCATTTCCATTATTCTCAGAAAAGAATTCGCCACTGAATTCTGCTTTCTCCCCTTGTATAATTCGATCTAAACTTCGCCTAGTTGTCCCGCCTATATCAAAAAGTTCATCGTGTGCACCCCAATATCCATGTTTATACCATTTTACAAATAGATTACCAATATTTTCAATGTCATATTTTATAGAGAGACTTTCTGCTGTACAGAACATCATTGAACTATCATCTGAAAAAGTGCCTGGTGGTTGATCCCAACACATAAATCCTAAAAAGTCTTTAACTGGATTTTTTGTCAGGTATTTACGAGACTTAAACTCAACAGGCACGCCAAGAGCATCACCAATTGCCTGACCAAAAAAACTTTCTCGTATTTTTAATTCTATGTTCAACTTAATTTTGTTTTAATGACATACAACGACTTGGCTATAATTAGTGCAACAGCTAAATTCAGAGAATCTCGAGCCTAGCAAAAGTAAAAGCTTTTGTACATTTTTTAGTTTATGTTTAAAAATAAGAAAAAAGCTTTTGTGACGATATAAATTAACCAACATTTTGGCTAGCACTTGCTCCCGCATCAATTATAGCCCTTGTTAGCAACTTGTGCTGTCATTTTTAAAGCTATATATGAGTCTATCTATATCTTCCTTATTTAGAATTTGTTCAAACCTTATTTCATTCTGGAATCGTTTAATTTTTTCACGATTAAACAAAAACGTTTTGAATATTCTTTTTTTTAAGTAGTTCTCTTCTTTTTTTCCTTTTAATTTATGTTTCATCCGTACAAACATGTTTTCATATAGTGTCCATATCTCAATAAAATATAAAAATGGAATAAACGTGAAAGTCAATATAATGGGGTAAAAGAATTTCTTTAAAGTTATTAAATTAGCAAAACCACCAAAAGATTCAGTGATTTTAAAAAAAGTATAACCAAGTATTATTAAACCAAAAATAGAAGTTATTATATTAAATAGTTTTTGAAGTTGTTGAAATTCAGGTTTATCTTTTGTAACCATAGGTGACATTCCAATAAATGTTATTACTGGAATAATTATTAATTCCGTAATCAATGAAAACGTATACAAATTCGTAATAAATTCAATAATTATAATACCTTTAATACTATCCTTAAGGATTGAAATCAAATACCCTTTTTTATAATTATCTCTATTAGTTTTCATTATTAAAGCAAATCCACCAAAAGCTAACCATATAATTGAGCCTTTTAGTAAGAACATATCCCAAAATCCGATTAATGTCAAGCTAAGTATTATTAGTCCGATATAAATTATCATTAAAAGTATAATATCAATTACTTTTTCATTGAAAAATGCTTTTATTAAGATTAGGGAAGAATTTCTAACACTTTTTTCTCTAGAAACATATAAGAGAAAAATTAGTAACCATAATAAAATTGAAATTTCTCGAGTATTAAATATTTGATTCATTGTTTTTTTCTCGCATAGTTGCTAACGTTTAGGCTATGTTTAGTGCGGGGATTAAAAGCAGTAAACTTTCGGTTAGGCATTTAGCCAAAACTTTTTATTTTGTTTTATCTTTTTTTATAAAGCCAAATCAAAAAGATTTGGCGTACTTAGTTAAAATACCCTTTCCTTTGAATTAAACACTAAAACCCGTATTAATTATAACGTTTGTTATTCAGTTGCTTAAATCAGTAATATTAATTTCCGTATATGATGTCAGCAGATTTATCAATAATTTTTTTCAATTCCTCTTTCTTGTCTCCTTTTGGCGTTTTTTGATATTCACATGCTAAATCACTCAGGATTTTTTGAAATATATTTTCATTTTATACCATCGATTTATTACAATAAGTTGCTTTTTCAAAATCTCTAATATTTATTGATATAATCGGAACATTAGGAAATATCAATTTCAATTCAGTAATAATTCTTTCCGAAAGATTCTTTTTTTGAGAAACAGTTCTTCCTTCCATAATATTAGCAAAAATGTGAATGAAGTCATCTCTAGTATTTCCAATACTATAATACTCAAAAGGATTAATTCTTACTTTAATATCCCCTTTATCAAAAAGGTCAGTTGATTCTGCTGTATCATAAACTTTTTGAATAATTTTATTAGGCGATTTTATTTTTATAATATTTTCAGAACAGTCAATTACAAAATGTGGCATAAATAATTTTTTATTCGGTTGTTTTTAATGTTGGGTAACAATTGTATACAAACTATTGTCCATATACCTTTCATAAATATAATCAATGTAATTAATTTTGAGTGTTTTAAATATAATTATTAAAAACAGAAGCTTACTAAAATACACAGGTAAATAAAGTTAATAGCCCAGCAAAATAATTAGAAGCTATAACCATACCTGTAGATTATACACTTAGTAAATTACCCATGATTATAATTTACCAAGTACTTCCTTTACAAGTGCTGTTTGTTTTCGGTAATCGTAATACGTGAAATGCGATACGTTGTTTTTTTCGTTTATGATAGTGTATTGTTTTTTGTTTAGGGTGATATCGTTAGGGATTTCTTCGTTAGTGAAAATGGCTCCGTGTAAGGGAACAACCATATCATTAAATTGACGTTTAAAAATGCTACGATCAATAATGCCTTCATCAAAAAGCTTTTTTAACCAGCCTTTTTGGGGTTCGTAATTGGAAATAAATACATGGTATTTTGAACGATCGGCTTTGGTGGTATTTAATTTTTTAAGAATAGCGCTGGATTCTTCTAAATCATCAATACCAGGTAACTCCGTAAGTCCAACCCCGATACATTTGATGGCTGTTAAAATAGTGGGAACCACAGGAACAATAGTGCCAATAGTAAATTTAGCTACATTAACTACACTGTTAAAAAGACTCTTCCAATTTTTGGTGGATGCCATCATGGTCCCCTGATTGGGAACTCCGGCCATAATTAATTTGTTTAGTACAAAAGGGGCTTTTTCAATAGGTTGTAAGGAGTTGTTATTGATCCAATTTAATTCAAAAAGGTGGCGAGCAATAAGGCCACCTCGGCTATGGGCAATTACGGAACATGCTTTTTGTTTGATCTTGTTTTTTAATAATTCTGTAATTTCTTCGGCATTTTTTTCAATCCCGTGGAGTACGGTGGGCATATTAAACCCAATGGCGTAACGACAGTATTTCTTTTTTAAATCAGCTTTAACTTCAGAACTCGATAAAAACTCATCAAAGCTTTTTTCAACACTACTAAATAATCCAGGGATAAATAAAAGAGCTTCTTTTTTACTTTCGGAAAGTGCTTGATAAACATCCAGCGTTTGTATGTAGTCAATATTTAGCCAACCGGTGTCGGTATTGGTGATTTTTTGTTCTAAATCATACACCATAATTCCGTATTTAGAATCGCCCATTTTTTCGGCTAATTGATAAATTTTATTGCGTTTGGAAGCGCCTGCTTTTGGAAGTTTTTTGACCACTTCGGCTAGTATTTTTTTGCCAATCCATTTTATGGTTTTAACAATAAAACGCTTGACAAATTTTTTGATGCTTCGGTCATTTTCGTGTGTTGATGATAGTACATATGTGTTTTCGTTACTTGAAAATACTGCTTCCAAGGCATTGGAAGTAGTGCTTTGGGCATTTTTGTTTAGTTGCCACTCTAAAATACTATCGTCATCATACACTTTTTCAACTAAAAGAATGGAATTCAGAGTTTCATCTTTATGTAACGGAATATTTTCGGGAGTGATATCTAAAATAATTGCAGCTTCTTTGTTAGAAAAACTGCGCTGAGGTGTGGTAACAACAATTTCAAATTCATCAATAAAATAGGCCTCATCACCATAACCTTCTTTGTATGATTTGGTGTTTAATACAGAAAAAGGAGTGCCTTGTGCGCTAACAGTTACGTTTCCGAAAGTATTGGAAATTAAACTGCGATTGGTGAAGGTTTTTTGTTGTGTTTGGGTGGTTTGTTGTTGTAAAACATCCTTTAAAAATTGAGAGGCATGTTCCGAATTTAGAATGCCTTCGATGAGTTCTGGATGCTCTAAAATTTTAATTTCTTCATTGTCAAAATCCAATTCTTGATAATCAAAAAGCTGTTTTTCGGTGTATACTAATTGCTGAATTTCTTCCATAAGCATGTCTCCTAAAACTTCTTTTTTGTCATTTAAAATAGTCGGATTTATACTTCGGTTGCCCCACATTTTTAATAGAGCCCAAAAGCTTTTTACACGTGTTGCTTTGCTGCTTTTTGTAATGAATTTCTCCATTTTCTGAGGCGCATATTCTGGGAGTAATGCCTTGTTGGCTTTTAAAATACCATTACCAAAATAGGAATCATTAAATTCGGTATTATCATCGGCCGATCTAAATAAAGCTTGACGTACAATTTCTACTTTTTTCCAAGCATTGGCACCTGTGTATTGTTTTAATTCATTTTTGTAGTGTTGAATATATAGCGCAGCAGCTGCGGCTACTTGTGGAGTGGCACTGGAGGTACCGCCTCCCCATTTTTCATAATAACAGGTTTCGTTTTCCGAAATAGGCTCAATTTTATTAAACCAACTAATGTTGGGCGTATAAGCAGCAATGGTAGTGGGTAATACTTTGGCAGGACCGTAACAGGATTGCATATATTTTCCTCCAGCAGCTCTGCTTGCCACATTATAGCGATTTAAATAAGGACGTTTAGTGTAAGTGCAACCTACAGCAGTAATCACCCGATCATAGCGAGAAGGGTAAAGGGTTTTTTTAGGGGCAATTTTTTTAAAGCCTTTGGACCAACAATTACTAGCAGCCGAAACAACAACAATTCCGGCCTCATAAGCTTTGTCCACTGCACGTGCCATTACTTTTGAGGGTAAGCCGGCCATGGACATGGTGACTACATCGCACTTATTTTTTATGGCATGATCAATAGCTTTGGCAAATAAACGCCCGGTAAGTAATACTACCGATTCGCTTATTTTTATGGGCAGTACCTTTGCATAAGGGATAGCACCAAAAAAGCCTTGGTAACGATTTTCGGTATGTTCTAAATCTACCCAGTTACCTGCTAAAATAGAAGCCGTGGCTTGTCCATGTCCGTCCTGTTCTGCAAGAGCAAATTTTTTGTTTTTGTCTATGGCGTTTTGTTCTGATTTGGATAGTCTAAAATGAATTCCCGCTTGTTGATTTATAGGGCGGGTTGGATGATTTTCGAGTATGCCCGTATCAATATGAGCAATTTTAACGACTTCTTTATTGTATTTTTTTTGTCCCAATGCAATTTCTGGAAAGACTAGTTTATTGGCAGCTTCCAATCCGCTATAATGTTCCCTAAGATGCCAAATAAAATCAACATCTTCATGAGCTGCCATTTTTGGCGGGTAGGTATCTAAATACGTAGCCGATCCTGTTGTTTTTCCGCGTTCCTGTGTTTCGCCTTCGTAGTAAAGATTTGAAATCACATTGGGTTCTACATAATTGATGTGCTTTGTGTGATCATTAAGCACTAAATTATAAGCGGCATCCCAGGGGTTTTCAATATTACGCTGAGCGGGTTGATGTAAGCTTTTAAACTCTTGGCCATTATAATCAACCAAAAGTTCATTGGTGTTTAAGGCAAAAAAAGTATGTTGATAGGGATCGGTTACCGATTTAGCGGGCGTTTTTTTTTCTGAATCATTTGTTTTTTTGGTGGTGTTTTTAATTGTAATAGGGGAAATACTAAGGGGGAATTGCTTTAAAAAAGCTTCGCTTTTTACATGTGAAATGCTGTAATTGGGATCTTGATCATAAATTCGGGAGGTGACGAGTTGTTGCACTTCTGTCACAAAATCTAAGTAACTAAAATGGAGGTTATTTTGATCTTTGAATTTGGTAAGTGTTTCTATAAAAGCTACCGTAAATATACCTTTTCCTCCTTGTTCTTTAGCTGTTTGTTTAGCTCTGCAAGCCGAAAGATTAATAACTGCCGTAGTGTAATTTGATTTTTTTGGTGCTTTACTTTTGAGTAAATTTTCAATGCTTTCACCATTTTTTTGAAGCACGCGTTCGGCAATATCTTTTGTAATTCCTCTTTCTCTAACAGCATTTTTATCTGGCGAAACAAAACGAGACATGGTTTCGCTGTGACAGGAATCTGAAACGAGAATAACTCGAATCTTATTTTGAATAGCGGCTAGTGCGTTAAAAATTTCATCATCTAACAAAAAGCCATCATAGGTAACCCATGATTCGTCCTTTCCGTCGATTTCATCATCAAATTTGCTGTTTGGGAGGTGATTGGTGTCATTTAATTGCACGCCATGCCCAGCATAAGTGATGAGTAATATCCCTCCGTCATGTATGGCGTTTCCTAATTCGGTAATGCTTGAGGCTATAGTTTTTTTAGTGGCTTCGTCATTTTTTAAAGTATGAGGTTCATAGCCTAGACTGGTGGCTAAATTTGACATACTTTCCATATCATTAACACAGCCATTCAAGGGAGGGATGTACATGCCATAATAGTTGGTATCTACTTCATTGATTCCTATGTGGAGTGAAACGGCTTGTTTGGTTTGATTTTCCATGGGTAAGCGATATTTAGTTGGTTGGTGTGTTTTGGCTATTTGAATGGCTTTTGTAGCATTTAACATGCCGTAGCCAAAATTTTGACTGTATCCAGTTTCATCATAATAAGTAGGGATTCCGATTTGGTCACACATTTTAGGAATGAGTGCTTTAAGTTGTTTTTGGGTTAAATTTGGATTTACCGAAAGTACAAGTCCAAAAATTCCTGCCGCTCCAGGGCAAGAAGCAGAGGTTCCTGTAAAATAGGAATAGTAGTCATTTTTGGAATAGCCTTTTTTATCCAAGCGATCTGCCACTCGGATACCCGAGTTTATAAGGATATTTTTATCCCGATCAACTTTAAAATCTCCACTGGGGAAAGCACAGGAAACAGGTTGTCCATAATCGGCATAAATAGTAGGTTGGTCAGCATAGTTGGAGGAGGTGATGGCTATCACTTCATTGGCAGCGGTATATCCGTCAAATTTGGCAGGTTCATTTCCATTTCCGGCAGCAAAAACTATAATACAGCCTTTTCCATTTCGCCCATATTTAGTGGCGTATTCAAAAGCTTTTTTGGTATGATCGGGTAATGGATAGTAGTATTCGTTGTCACTTTTGTCAAAAATATTGCCGTCGGGTGGCCCCCAACTGCATGAAATAATATCGGCGCCATTTTTTGCGGCCCAATAAATAGCTTCGGCTTGCAATATGGAACCTAAGCCAGTAATACGAATAGGAATAATGGAAGCATTGGGAGCAACGCCAAGGGCATTGCTATCCGATGAGGCAGCAATACTGGCACAAGGGGTACCGTGTTTGTCATTTTCGTTGTGAATAGGTAATCCATTTTCGGCAAGTGTTTTCATGTCGATCGGAGACTTTATTTTTTTCGAAAATGCGGGATGCTTCATTTCAATACCATCATCAATGATAGCGATAGTAATTCCAGCTCCTTTTGTGATTTTCCAAGCTTGTAGCGTATGTGTTTTTTTTAACCACCAATCATTAGGGAGTTTGGTGTTGGTTGTGGCTACTTGCTGAAATGATTTTTGAGGACGTAGTTCAGTAACTAATTCGGGGTGACAACATTTTACCATACTCGATTGTAATAATGTTTCGCAAAAAGTGAAAATATCTTTGTTAATGGGCGTTTCTGTTTTGCAGAAATAACTGTTTACGCCAAAATGTAGCGGATATTTAGTAATTAATTTATGTTTTAGTAAGAAAGACAAACAGGCCTCCGAAGTGCAGGCATCAAAAAATTCAAGGTAAATATTACCGGTATAAATTTGATAAACTTTAGAGTTGCTATATTCTAGAATAGAGCCTATATATTCAATTTTATCAGAATGCGCCTGCCTGATCTGATGTTTAATTTTATTCTTCCCTTCTTTACTTCCGTGAAAACGATAAATGGAAACATTAGAATCACTGAATTGAGATACCAAGGCTATATTATGTAGTTGATTTTTTACCCAATCGGTTTGTTTAAGTATCTTATCGGCATTTTCTTTTTTGAGTGTTCTTATAATAAATAACTGCTCACTCTCTACAAGTTTATAAGGCTTTGATAAATCACCATTAAAGTAGACAGTCCGCGTTGTATTCATGGTTTTATGAGTGTGAACGGGTTATTTTAACTTCAATGCTTCCTTTGTTGTTCCAGTAAAACCAGCGGTTATCATTAGCAAATAAGGATAAATAGCCAGGTTTTGTTACGTGGTAATTCGTTTTACTTTGACCAATGCTAAAAGTGTGATGTGGATCGTCTACTATTTTTCGGCGCTTTTTGGTGATGGCCTTTTTATATTCGGTAGGTGTATTAATAGTAGCACATAGCGTAAAATATTTAGCATTTTTGACACGCAGGTATTTTTTTAAGAAATAATTAAATCCATTGGCAGTGGTTTTTTTGAAGAAATCCGTCCAATATTGATCGGGTAATACCTCAAAATTATAATACTCATTAGTAGTAACAATAATAGGAGCGTGTCCACCTAAAACGTGTTTAGCAGCTACGGTTATAATTTTTTCGGACTGAATGTGTATTGGTGTTTGCATGACCAACAATTACTGAATGAATACTATTCTTATTAAATATAGAAAAAATAATGATCAGTATAACAAGGAGTTATTGTAATTGTTTTTTGCGGAATGTTATGAGTGTTGTATCCGGGGGCAAGAAAGTAGTTAGTTGGCCTATTTTTTTTCGTAACTCGTATTCACCCAATCATTATGTCCCCAATAATTCCATTTTACATCGGCTAAATCCACATTAGGGTCAATGAGTTGTACTGGTGGTTTATTGTTTACTCTGGTGTAATTGGTAACAAATACTTTAATGGACATATTTTGTTTTGCATATTCCTTTTTTAAGTGTTGGGCAAATTGCCATATCATATCAGGTTTTCCGCCCATAGATCGGATTTGTTTAGGGCTAAGGTAATCCGATAATTTAATACGTTCTTTCGGATTTTTTTCTCCTTTTTGAATGTAAAAAGTATTGCGAGCCGATTTACTTCGAAGCATCATACGCCAACTCATACGATGTCCTTCTTCGGTATATAATACATCGCCTTCAAACAACCAATGGCGAAGGGGTAATGCAATTTGTATACAAATCCAAAGGCTGAGCGTAATGAGTATCCATTTATTTGTCGGATAGGGTGCTTTTTCAATCTTTTGAAATTTTTTGTTTTTTGAGTAAAACCATTGTCTAACTTTTTCTGCAGGAAAAAAGAATAAGCAAAAACTTAATGCTAAGTAAGGGAAAATACCTATTTGAAAAACGATAGAATTATACAAATGAAAAAAAATAGCAGCCAAAAAAGCAATTTTTCGAGTAGGTTTAAATAAAAGCGCCGGGATTACTAAAAGATCAAAAAAGATTCCCACGTAAGTGATTACATAATGGGTCCATTTTTGCTGTAGTAACACGCCAATAATAGGATAATTCACTTTTCCGGCCATTAGGTTTGCAGACACAGTGGTATCTAACCAATCGGGATAAAGTTTGGCAACAGCAGCGTAGGTGTACACAATAGCGAGTTGAGCAATAATTAAAAATTTACACCAGTAAGGCATGCTATTTTTTTGTGTGGTAAATCCCAAGCGGGTGTCTAGTGATATATCTTTATGGGCGGGTAAAAAACACATTAAAATACTTAAAATCCATAGTAGGTAATAATGGTTGTTATATGAACTTTTTTGCATTAAATAGGTGCCGCCCCATAACAAGCTGAATAGGGTAATAGATAGGATGTAGCGATACCCCAATAAAACGCCAACGCCAACAATTCCCATAATTATGTAGTACACATACATACCATAACCGGGCAGAGGTTGTAAAAAATCTAGATGAATAAAATTAAATGTAAATTGAGGTTCAACTAAAGTTTTTGATACCCAACCTGTAGCAATGGCACCCCAAGATTCCAAACAAATAAGTATCCCAAATATGATTCTAAAAATAATAAGAGGGCTATTATCAACCGATGAAAAAAGGCGTGCACGCATTTTAATTTTTTTATCAAATATATTTATAATTGGGTTACAATTTCAAAAAAACAATTAGTCAGTACTAAGCTTACAAAACCCAATGAGTTGGTCACCTTTGGTTGTTTTTCCTAATAATTTGCCTGCAAAATTAGTGGATGTAATGCCATTGCCTTGACCAGAAAATTCAATGATGAGGTCATTGCCTTTATTTTGAGTATTGATTACTTTACTGCCTTTACCAAAATTTACTGCTTCGGAAGCCCCAAAACGTAGTGATGAAATATCAATATCCTTTTGAGCGTCAAATCCTTTTTCGGAAAGGATACGTAATTTGATGATTTTTGTATTGGTGGTTATTTTTTCTTTGTTAAGAAGTTTGATGCGTTTAGGTACGATAAGAGGAACAATTAAATTTTTAGAATTATGGCTGTCATTAGCCATGTCATTTTTTTTGGCAACATCTAAGGCAGCTAAAGAAAGATGCGTGGCTCTGCCATATTGATCTTGCAATACATGTGGGCGCTCAAGTTTATACCAATGGGTACTGGTGCCATCTTGGTATGAGGTAATTGAAGTGTCATAAGCAATACCAGGGTCAAATTTCCAATGAATACCGTCAGGCGAACGTAAATAAATTGCTCGTTTATCAATAAATGCATTGATTAAACAATGGAATTGAACTTCGTCACGCCACATGGTAGGGTCTTCGTAATTTGATTTTCGGTAACGTGCTGGAATGGTTTTGTTTTTTTGAATGACATCACTAACTACTTTGTAGGGGCCTAATAAGCCATTTTTACTTATAATCATACGCCCAAATTTTGTAATAAATAGCATGTTTCCATTGGCTAATTGTACGCCAGATAAATTACGTTGGACTTGGTACTCATTAGGATCATTTAAAGCTTTGGCATTGTATTCAATGTTCATAATACCTTCTTTTTTCCAAGGGCCTGACATCCTTTTTGAGGTGAATAATGTAGGCTTCCAATTGATTAATGAATACAAAAGATAGCTTCCATTATTTAGTTGAATAACATCGGCATTATGCCCTAATCCATTGGCGAATGCATATGCTACTTCTCCAGTAGGGAGATAGGGACCAGTAGGCGTATCGGAAATGCTATGTACCACAGTAGAATTTGGCCATTCCCAATGTCCTTTTAAAGCTTTTTCGGGCCAGCGGACTACTAGCATATGGTATTTATTGTCTTTGTCAAGTACAGGTTTGCCACCCCAATAGGACCAATCTGGGTGTTCAATGCCATTATCTGGATCACGAGGGATAACGTTTTTGGCTCCCCAAATAGTAGTGCTTAGTTTGTTGTGAATGGGGATGGGAAGTATGAGGTCTTTAAATGAAGCGCCGAATATACTTTTAGTTTTGACTACAATAGGTTGAGATGCTTTGCTTTTGTTACCGCTATGGTCATGTGCATAAATGTGATATGTGTTTTCAATATTTTTAGCTGGCGTTAAGTCCTCATAAAAGTTAGTTGTAATGCCTGAAGCTATTTTTTTTGGTGTTCTAGTATTGGGATTGCTTCTGTAAACGGAATAAGCTTTAATGTCCTTAGTGACGCTTTTAGTCCAGGTGAGTTTAATTTCGGTATCATAACTAATAGCTTTACAACAGGTAGGAGGGAGAGGAGCAATAGTATCTGTTTTTCGAATTGTTTGTATAGTAGATGGAGCAGATTCTTTGCTGTTAATGCGTGTTACTAAATAATTGTAATTAATGCCATGAGTAATCGTGCTATCTATGAATGTGAAATGAGCAGTTTTTCCAATTTTTTGATACTTATTTTTATCATGTGTAGGTTTACGGTATATATTGAAAATACTGTTTTTATTGGCTTTATCATCATTCCATGAAAGTTGAATGCCTTGATTGATGACTTGGGTAATAAAGTTTTTGGGGCCTGCAATTTGTGGAGCATCAACAGAAATGTTTACATAGTGGAGGTATACTTTAACACCCTTTTCGGAATAAAAAGTGGTTTTAACAAAGGGAAGTCCTGCTTTGACATCGTTATCAGTTAATGTATACGTACCTTTAAAATGTTCCACAATATTGTCTCCACCTTTTAAGGGAGTTTTGTTGGCTAATATGCGCTCATGTTTTCCGAAAACGAGGCTTAAACTAACAAAGCCTTGGCAATCATATTCCAAATCGGCTCCGAAGCCCCAGTTAATTATGTCACCAATTTTAGGCTGTTGGTATGTGGTGTTATTTAATAATTTAGAGGTTGCTATGCCTTCAGTGTTACTACTAAAAAGTGTACCATAATGTACTCCCATTGGAGCGTCTCCTTTTATGATTCGAGTTGTCCAAAAAGGAGACTGTTTGGCATTACGCCAATAGTCCCAAACACTATTAAAATTACCGTCATTAACATTTTCAAATGGAGGGTTTTCACCTAATAAAACAATTTGGGCATTAATTTGTATGTGAGTAAACAATAAAAAAACAATACAACTAAAGTACTTTACTGTAAGAGGATAATTCATTTTTTAATTTTAGATGCCATGAATTTATGGGATTTGAATCTAAAATTAGGATGTAGTTTTCTCTTTTTATATAACTAATGTTGAAATTGTTAAGTTTGAGAAAAGTTCAGACTTGTATTTCTTTAAAAAATTAAAAGTGAAGACTTAATTAGCGAAGTTTTAATGCTAAATATTTACACGCTTGTTTTTTTACAACATTTCACAAATATATTCTCGGGCGAAATCTTCATCTTCAGACATGGCTTTTTTCAACTCTTCCATGGAATCGAATTTCTTTTCGTCTCTGATGCGTTTCAATAATTCAATTTTAATTTTTTTGTCGTACAGATTAATTTGTGTGTCAAAAAAATGAGTTTCAATGCTTTGCTTTGTGCCATTTACAGTAGGATTAGTGCCAATATTCATCATACCGTAATAGGTTTTTCCTTCGACTAATGAGCTTACAACGTATACTCCTTGCTTTGGGATAAGCTTGTAAGTTTCTGCAATTTTCATATTTGCAGTGGGGTAGCCTAACGTACGACCAATTTGGCGTCCTTTTTCAATTTTACCAGTAAGCATAAAATTGTAGCCTAGATAGGTATTGGCTTTTTCAATTTCTCCATTAAGGAGTGCTTTTCTAATTTTTGTTGAGCTTACAGCAACATCTTCAATTTCTTGTTTGGATATTTCTTCAACATCAAAATCAAATTCATTACCGTAGTTTATAAGGTCATTAATATTTGCTGTTCTGCCTTTTCCAAAACGATGATCATAACCTATAATTATTTTTTTGGCTTTTAAATACTTAACAAGCATTTGCTTTACATATTCCTCGGCACTTAGTTGTGAAAATTCTTCACTAAAAGGATGAATAACAAGGTGATTTAATCCGCTTTGTTCCAATATTTCAGAACGCTCATCCATAGTGTTAATTAGTTTGATATCAGCATCTTTTTGCAATACCATACGGGGATGTGGAAAAAAAGTAAGAATTATGGATTCTAAATTATTTTGCTTAGCGGCTAAATTAAGTCGCTCAATAATTTTTTTATGTCCAATATGTACGCCATCAAAGGTGCCAATAGTAACAGCACTCTTAATTTTATTGTTATAAGTACAAGCGTTTTTATGTTTTTTCAACAGTGAAAATTTTGTGTAAAATTACTGAAATCTTTACATAATATACCTATTTGGTTAGTCGAAATACAAAATTTTGTATGATAATGTTTTCGTAGTTGTTAGGTTAATTCATGTAAGCTGAGGTGATTTAGTAAAAACACAAATCATTTTTCAAGTTTGCCATTAAAACTATTCATGGTTTGCGATAAGCCAGCGGTAACAAAACTTTTAATGGCATTACAAGCATCGGGTATTCGAAAGTTTAATTCGTGCTGTTCCTCTTTAGACCATTCACCAAGTACGTAATCGACTTGTCTGCCTTTACTAAATTGGCTTCCTACACCAAATCTAAATCGAGGATAGGTGCCTGAATTTAATTTTTCTTGTGTGTCTTTTAATCCATTATGTCCGCCAGCACTTCCTTTAGCTTTTAATCGAAATGTACCAAAATCTATGTTGATATCATCGGTAATAACTAATAGATTTTCTATCTGAATTTTTTCTTTGGTTAGCCAATATTTAATGGCTTTACCACTTAGATTCATATAGGTGTTGGGTTTTAATAAAAAAACCGTTTTTCCTTTAATTTTTAATTGGCAAATATCACCTAATTTTTCTGTTTCAAATGATGTATTTTCTTCTTTGGCAAAAGCATCTAAAATTTTAAAGCCAATATTATGGCGTGTTTCAGAATATTTTGGGCCTATGTTTCCTAAACCAACAATTAAAAACTTTTTCATAGGGTCTATAATTAGAGTATCATTTGAAAATGTAAAAAACCTTTTTAACAGTGAAAACATTTTATTCTATTTATAGCTAAAATAGATTTTTTAAAGGGAATATTTAATTTGCAATTGATGTAATTGACAGTTGTTTTCGGGGTGTAAACAAAAAAGCACCCTACTAAAATAGAGTGCTTTATATGTTTTGGAATAAATGACTTATTCTGCTGCTGCTTCTGTAGCTGCTTCTTCTTCACCTTCTTCAGCATCATCAATAGCGTTACGAGAGTTTTTAACTTGACAAACAACAGTGTTGTCAGCATGTAAAAATTCAAAACCTTCTGAATCCAATTGAGTAACATATAATTTGTTACCAATTTTAAGTTCAGAAATATCAGCTTGAATAACATCTGGTAAGTTTGCAGCTAATCCTTTTACTTTTAAACGACGTGCGTTGAATTTTAAGTTACCACCATTTGCTACACCTGGAGATTTTCCTGTAGTACGAACAGGGATTTCCATAGTGATGGCTTTGTCATCAAAAATTTGCACAAAGTCAATATGTAAAATTTTATCTGTTGTTGGGTGAAACTGAATATCCTGTAGGATAGCATTTATGTTTGTTCCGTTATCTAATGCAATTACCACCGTGTGAACGTCTGGGGTATACACTAGTTTACTGAACATGTTTTCGTGGGCAGTAAAATGTGTAACAGTGTCTCCACCATAAACTACACAAGGTACATTTCCAGCATTACGTAGGGCTTTTGTTGCTTTCTTCCCTAAGCTTTCTCTTTGAGATGCATTGATTGTTAACGACTTCATTTTTAAATATATTAAGATTAAATTATTTACATTACAAATTTTGAACTTATGGACTTGTACTCATTTATACTTTTAAGTACATCGGCAAAAAGTTCAGCGCAGCTTACTACTCTAATTTTTGAACATTCCTGTGTTAAAGGAATGGAATCAGTTACAATAAGCTCGGTTAATTTTGAATTTTCTAAACGATTATAAGCATCGCCAGATAAAACAGGGTGTGTACATACGGCTCTTACTGAAAGTGCACCACGTTCAATCATTAAATCAGCAGCTTTGGTTAATGTGCCGGCAGTATCTACCATATCATCAACAAGGACTACATTTTTTCCTGTAACATCACCAATAAGTTCCATGTGTGATATCACATTGGCTTTTTCGCGTTGCTTGTAACAAATAACTACATCGCTTTGCATGGCTTTAGCATAAGCATAAGCTCTTTTTGAGCCCCCCATATCAGGTGAGGCTACTGTGAGATTTTCGATATTTAGAGATTCTAAATAAGGTAAAAATATAGTTGAAGCGAAAAGGTGATCTACAGGTTTTTCAAAAAATCCTTGAATTTGAGCAGCGTGTAAATCCATAGTCACTATACGTGTTGCTCCTGCTGTTTCTAGCATTTTAGCAATAAGTTTAGCGGCAATGGGTACTCTAGATTTATCTTTTCGATCTTGTCTTGCCCATCCGTAGTAAGGGATTACGGCTGTTACATGTCTGGCAGAAGCTCTTTTTGCAGCATCTAACATTAACAACAATTCCATAAGGTGATCCGCACTAGGATTGGTGGAACCTATTAAAAATACACGTCTACCACGAACAGATTCTTCAAACGAGGGTTGGTACTCTCCATCGCTATAAGTAGATGTAATTACATTACCTAATGTTGTGCCGTAAGCAGCAACAATTTTTTCTGCAAGTTCCTGACTTTGTTTACAAGCAAAAAACTTGGCTTCTAGGATATTATTAGACATGCGACGAATTCGTTTTCAATAGGTTGAAATACAATTAATGTATTTAAGCCTGCAAATTTAGGGATTTATTTCAATATTAAAATTAATATTAGTGCTTATTTTTAGTTTATAAATCAAAACTTTTTATAAATTTGCACTCTCAATTGCTCAAGTGGTGGAATTGGTAGACACGTTGGATTCAAAATCCAATGTCGCAAGACGTGCGGGTTCGATTCCCGCCTTGAGTACTTAAAGCCTGTAAAACATTTGTTTTATAGGCTTTTTTTTTGGCAACGATTAATTTTATTTTAATATAGGTTTGTGTCAAAATTCACATAATTAGATTTGTAAAAAAATAATATAATGAAGCAATTTATACTTTTATTTATTTCACTTGTAATTTTGTATTCATGCAAAAGTGATGATGATACAAATAAGGAAAAACCAATAAAAGTAAATGGGGTTGAAGGTGTAGGGGCTTTTGAAGTATTTGCCGATGGAGAAAAGCTTCTTTATGAGAATATTTCTTTTTACAAAAAGGAGGATGGGTCATTCTATTTAAGAGCAAATGGGGTGGACAATGAGTATTTTCGTTTTGATTTTCACGAGAATGCTAATTATGGCCAGTTGTGGTTACAATCAGATAATTTAAATGCTGATAATTCTACAACTCTCTATGCGAGCAAGGATTATTATGTAAGTGAGTCTGTAGATTTTGAGATAGTTAATATTTCAGAAAAATCTATTGTTGGAGAGTTTTCAGGAACGACTGAAAAGATTTTCCCTAATGATGTGAGTATAAAAATATTTGGTTCTTTTGATTTACCTTATATCTCTTTTAGTGAATCTATTAATGATTATGGGGTGTTTTATAGCTTAAATGGAGAATCTTTTTATGGTTTTGACGGATTTGATTTTGTTCCTGATGGTTCTGAATTAGGTTCAATACGCTATTATAATGAAAGTCCATATCAAATGAGACTTATTTTTAAAGTAGATGAATTGAATGAAAATGATTTTATTTTTGATAATTCATCTGTATTTAATACTATTGAATTTGTGAAATTTAGTTCAGATGATACTTCAGTTAAATATGAAATTATTGATGAAGGAATACTATCAATACAAAGAATTATTGATGTTTCGGTAGACTCATCCAAAGAATTTATTATTGAAGGAAGCTTTTCTTTTAAAGTTAAAAATCCTAATAATGCTGAAGTTATTGAAGTCGTTTCAAAACAATTTAGAGGTGAAATTTCAAAATGATAAGCCGTTTGTTGAAACGTGAAAAAATCCCATTTCTAATAAAAATGGGATTTTTTTTGTTTATAAAATGTCTCGTCCTAATATGTCGGTATACTCAATTTTTAGTATAATGAGTATATTAAATAATTTACGTAATTTTTTAATTGTTTAAAATAGAAGAGAGTAGCACTAATTATTTTTGCAATTTTATAGAATTAGAAAGTGTATTTAAAAATCAAATACACTTTCTAATTTATGTGAATAGCTTAGTTTGATTAATATCAATTACGTATACAATTGAGTAATGAATTATTTTTTTAAATATTATGAATAAGAAGCATTATTCTTGTCCTACAAATCAATTGATAGACCTATTTGGGTAGAAAAATAAAGTGGTTTGTAGCTGTCAGTGTTTTTACTAGCATTGTTTAAATGATATTTGAATAAAGGCTCTATGCTTAATGAAACATTATCCAATAGCTTGTATGTAAAGCTCGATCCGATAGTAATGCTATAGGTAAATTGTTTTAATCCCTTATTATTGGTATTGCTGGTATTTCTATTTAATTCAAAGTCTTGAGATCCAGAATGAATGGTGATGTCACTTTTTTGTAGAATTAAAAAGCTAGCACCTCCGATTAAAGATAGATTAAACCATTTTTTTAAAATTTGATGACCTATCTCCGCAGAAATTTCATGATAATCTAATTTTTGAGTAATTGAAAAAGTTTCTTGATTACCTATGTCTTGCTTAACAATAGTAGGTAAAAATATTCCAGAACTTGATAAGGTTCCTGTATTAACAATATCAGATTCGATACCGTGAGCTTTTGTGTTTATTTTTAGTCTGTTATATCCTAATCGTATTGAATTTTTTTTCGAAATTAAGGAAGAAAAAACAAGACCATAATTTAAAGTAAGCCTACCACTTTTAGAATTTTCCGAAAATTTATCATTAATTAATGAACCACTTAATGGGATGTTATATAAGGGTATAGTGTGAATAGTAAGGTTCAATTTTTGGACTTTCTCATTTTGAATAGGTTTCAAATATAGTAAGGTATCTTTTTTAGTTTTTTTAGGTAAGCTATCTTTTTTAGTTAACACTTTTTTCAGATTTAAATTTTCTTCACTTGGTCTATTATAAGCAGTAATAGCTTCGCTTAGGATGTTTTTCTTATGGATAGGAGTACTTTCTATACCCGTTTTTTCAATGGGATTTTCAGTATTATTTGTGATAATACCATTTAGATTATTTTTTGGATTTTTCTTGACTTTTTCAGCAATTGATTTAGGTTTTAAACTACTTGAATTTATGTGCTTTGAGCCTTTTTTAGTGTAAGGCGAGTTATATCTAGTTTTAGTACCAATTGGATTATGGTTTGTAGGTTTTTTTATGTGAGTATTCACTAAATTAGCAGTAGTATTTGCTAATTTATTTTTTTTATCTTTTTGAATACTATCCTGTAAAACAATTTTGTTGCTTGATGCAGATACAATCTTTACTTGCTTATTTTGTTTATTTGACGAATTTTTAAAAATTTCTTTTACCTCACTAGAAGAATCATAGCAACTATCGTTTGTTGTTTTATCCTCGAAAGAGTTTGTTTTTAAAAATGTGCCTGTCAAAATAGTGCTATGTTGAACAATTACAATACCTGAAAGTAATAATGTTATTATTGATAAGCCCACTAATTTTGAAAAGTAAGTAGGTTTATTTTTTTTTCTTTTGTTTAATTCAACTTCAATATGATCCCAAGTGATATTTTCAGAAGATCTCTCAAAATCAGATAAGCGTTCTTTGAAAATTTTTCCTATATCTTTTTTGTTATCCATTACTTAGCACCGTTTTTTTTTGATCATCAACTTCGCTAATAATCATTGTTTTTAGTAAAGCTTTAGCTCTGTGTAGATTAGATTTTGATGTTCCTTCTGAAATAGTAAGCATTTTGGCTATTTCCTTATGTGTATAATCATCTAATTCATATAAATTAAAGACTAATTTGTATTGCGTTGGTAACTTTTGAATAAATGAAAATAGCTCATCAATAGAAAAATTAACCAATTCAACATCAATATCTGTATCAGAAATCATATCTTCTTTTATAGATGTGTCCGAAAAAAAATTGTCTCTATATTTATCAATAGCTTTATTAATAGTAATTCTTTTCATCCATCCTTCAAAAGATCCTTTAAACTTATACTGGTCAATTTTTTCAAAAATAGCAAGGAATGAATCCTGAAGATTATCTTCAGCTTCATTATAATTTTTACAATATTTTAAGCACAAAGCGAAAAGTCTATCTTTATAAGTATAGAACAATTCACTTTGTGCTTCTCTATTATTTTTTTTACATTTTTTTATGAGCTCTCTATCATTCAATAGAATACTGGTATTATAATATTAACTGCATTTATTTAGTCACTTTTACACCTTTAGACTGATAAAAAGCAAAACGTTGCGTCGATCAATAAATTTAATTGAGAAGATTTTAAAAATAGTCTATTAATCTTCTGAATCACATGGTTCTGCATATAGCACTATTCTTGTAATTTCTGAATCTAGTGTAATAGTATCTTTCGTTTGTACAAATATAACTTGTGGATTTACTTTATTGGAGTAACCATCGGTTTCAAGTTTATTAAGTTCTTGCTCGGCATCAATTATGTTTTCAAAAAAAGATAATTCTACATTAGTAATTTCCTCTTCTTTTTTGAAAGAAATTATACAATCAATATAATCATCAAATGTATATAGAGCCTTTTCATAATCATCTGTAGCGCATTCTCTAAATTCAACATAATCACAATTATTTTCAATAGTACAATTACTCTTAATGTAATACAATTGTTCGTCATTTTCAATTTGAATAGTATTATCATTAACAATGGAAGCTATCCAGTCAAAATTCCAATCTTTGGCAACCTCCGAATCTCCTTCTAAATGGATATTTATGTGTAGTTGATCTTCTATAAATAATGATATCCACGAGGTGCGATAGGCATCACCGTTATGATAAAATATACCTGTTCCATCATCATAAAAATCCATTAAAGAAGAATTGTATAACATATTCTCAGTTTTTGATTTTATTTTCCAAACGCAGTTTTCTTCTTCGAGTAGCGTGTTGCAATAATTAATAATCTGATCGTCGATACAAGCTTCGATAGCTTCTTTTAAAGCTTTATTGCCATTGATACTTATTGTATTGCCGCTTTCTGTAGTTCCGTTAATAGGGTAGCTTATGCCAATTGTATTATCGTCAGTAGCTTGATTTAAAAGTGAAATAAATTCGGTGTTTTCATTAACAATTACAGCTTCGGTAATCTGACCTTCATTGTCGTATAAATACACATTAAAAGGATATATAAATGTCAAACATACCACTTTGGAATCATTGGTTTGAGTGATGGATAATTGTTTTAAATTTATAAATAGCTCAGAGTTGGTGTCAATTTTTGTAATTGGAATGCTCAACTCAAAAGGTTCTTTTTCGCAAGAAAAAAATAGTACGAGAATTGATAAAAATAATAGCGGTTTCGTTTTCATGTTCCTTTTAGTTTATTGGTTTATCCAATAGACAGAACAGAAGTAAAAGGTTGCGTAATTTTTTAATTGTTTAAAATAGAAGGGAGTAGCATTCAATTATTTTTACAATTTTTAGAATTAGAAAGTGTATTTAAAATCAAATGCACTTTCTAATTTATGTGAATAGCCTAGTGCTATTCGATTCACCTAATAAAAGTTAGAATAATTGACTATTCGAGTGTTTTCTCGTAGCGATAGTGAAGAGAAAATATATCGAGAACCACATCAAGATCGTACAGAATCCACCCAATAAAATGCAAATTAGTTCTCCACCCAAGTATTCACAGCTTGTACAGCTTCATCAGTATAATCAGTAAATAAACCATCAACCCCTGCATCAAAAAATAGGTGGTATTCTGCTTCCGGGTTTCCGCCACTCCATTGAGTGTTTTCGTTTCTAAAAGTATAAGGGTGTACCAATAAATTGTTTTGGTGAGCTAATGTAATAAAATCAGTAGCAGGTAATAATTCTATGTCACCCGCATCCGAAGTTTTGTACGAAATAATAAAAGGTTTCCAAGGACCAATACCATCAGCATAAGTAGCTGTAAACTCCATGCCTTCTTTGGTAGTAAAAAACTCGTAAGTTCTGCTGTCTCCATTTTTATAAAAATCAAATGGGGAACCATAAGAAATAAAATCTCCGGCAGGTACATTGTAGTCTAATGAGCCGTCTTTGTTAATGTTATACGTAGATATTAACTGCACTAGTTTAACGGTAGATTTTGAGTTGATATACTGTAATGGAGCTACTTCAAAACACTGTACAAATACAGGGGCATTTTTATGATTCCAATGGGCTTTACTTAAAGCTTCTAATAATTTATCTTCCATTTTAAAATCAAAAATTTCATTATGGAAAAGAGGATGCTTAATTTCTGGGTAAATACCAATTGTTTTTTTAGTAAGAATGGATTGCTTTTTAGCTAATTTGATAACTTCTTCAAAAGTGGGGATATTAAACTGATTATCAAACTCTTTTGAACGCCCATTAAAAGCTTGTTTGGCCTTTAAAGTTTTAATTTGAGCCAATGTGAAATCACTTGCAAACCAATCCGTAACCATTTTTCCATCAAGTTCCTTAGTGGTTTTTAAGGAGGCAAACTCAGCTAATTCCGATACATTAGTGGTGCCAGATAACATAGGTTCGTGACGTACAATTAAATGTCCATCTTTTGTTAATACCAAGTCCGGCTCAATAAAATCGGCACCCAAAGCCACAGCTTTTTCAAAGCCTTCCAAAGTATGTTCTGGCAAAATAGATTGTGCTCCTCTATGCGCAATAACTAAAGGTCTTTTTGAATCCATTGGTGTTGGTTTATTGATAATAATATCATCAACAAATTCGCATGATGATAAGGAAATACCCGTTAGGATAGCTAAAGTAATAGATTTTAAAGTATTCATGAGATTGTTTTTTAGTTTCAATAAAGAAAACATCTCGGTATTAATAGATTGTAAAAGGAGAATTATATATAAGTGATTAAATGTTTACGGAATAAAAGCTTAGGTTATTTTTTTGAAATAGAACAATTATAAAAAGTATTTTTCGTTACCACTTTTCAGAAAAAAGACTAGTTCTAATTCTTAGATTTGTGTTTAATTTTATCATTAATGAATGCCTTTATTTAGATTAAAATTCTGATAATTGATTTTTTAATTGATTTTTCTTACAAAAAGTGCAGTTTCTTTATTTTTTTATGGATAATGAAATACGAATAACTAATGTATTGTGTTAATTAGTATTGGAAAATAACATAAACTTAAAGACTCAATTCGATTACCTAATTACTCTAATGAAAGCAATACTACCTTTTTTATTTTTTACTTTTTTTAATATTAAAATGAATGCTCAAACAGATACTTTTTCATGTTACAAATGGGAGGGAGTTTCTAAAGAAGGACATTTTATCTATGGCATTGCAAAAACAAAACCCGAGGCTGAGTATATTATTGAAGATTTTAATATAAGAAATGCTAGAACTCAATTTAAATTATCTTTTTTCAACATTAAAAAAGGGAGTTTAAGTGCAGCAGCCTATCATTTATTTACAAGCCAATATCCACGTAAATATAGAGTGTTAACAAAATTTGATATAGCGGCTATGCATATTTATGAAATTTCAAATTTTGATAAAGCAGCATCATATTTAATGGCAAATTCTAATAAAGCTGAAAATGCAGCAAATCAATATTTGCAGCAACTGTTAAAGGAATATAAAATTTACAGATTGCACGAAAAAGGAATTTAAACCTTTATAAGCTAAATTTTAATTGATGCCTACTTCTCTTTCCTGTGAGGGAATTACCATACATCAAATACTTGTTTTAAAATCAAGGATTTTGTTTGATTGATAAAATGTTCTAGAATGAGCATAATTTTAATGTATTCAGATAAATGAAGTGTCATGTTCAACCTAATATAATGACTTTTGTTTAGAAGTTTTTCTAGTGTATTTAGAGTAAAACACAAGTTGAATGATATCCAGATTAAATTATGTAGGAAAAAAAGTATGAGCATCACTGTAAGAATTGAAGCATAAGAAATTTAAAATAAAAACGTTATAGTTCATGCTCAACAGTCCTAATTTAAGTTGCATTTTTTAAAGATGTAAAAACAATTAAAGACTTACATTTTTAATTCAATGAAGTGTCTATTAACTATTTTTCTATCAACTTCTGTTTTTTTTAAAGTGGTTGCTCAGGATAATGATATTTTTGATGAACTTGATCAAATAACAACTAAATCAAATGAAGAAACTATTGCAACGTTTAAATCAACTCGGGTTTTATTAGGACAATCCACCGAGCGAGTTAGGAAAAAACAATTACATTTTAGAGTTTCTCATGTATTTAGTAAAATAGTAGGGATTAGTAATTTTTTTGGACTTGACAACCTAAACAATATGCATTTTAGTTTTGAATATGGAGTTACAAATCATGTTCAATTAGGAATTTCTAGATCAAATAAACCAGATAAAACATATTCTGGGACTTTAAAACTTAGCTTATTTCGGCAAAAATCAGGTACGCGTAGTTTTCCTTTTTCCATAACATATAATGGAGGGATAGATTATAAATCTAGGGAGTACACTCCCCAAAAAAGAGATGAATACCTAGAAGGAAGGTTTGATTACATAAATCAAATTTTAATCAGCAGAAAACTAGGGGAAAAATTTTCATTTCAAATAGCTCCTATTTGGGTGCATATTAACTTAACAGATGCATTTGAGGACCCTAATGATATATATTCTGTAGGTGTTGGTGGGCGTTATTTAGTATCACGTTCATTATCCGTAAATGCAGAGTATTACTATACTATTCCAAGCTTTGATACACACTCATCAAAAAAAGATACACTATCGGTGGGGTTTGATGTAGAAACAGGAGGACATGTATTTCAATTGTTTTTTACAAATGCTTTTGCATTACACCCAGGCAAGTTTGCTATTAACCAAAGTGGTGATTTTTTTAAAAGGGATATAAATTTTGGCTTTAGCTTATTGCGAATATTTTAATAACAACTAAATCTTATATAATCATGAAAAATTGGATAGTAACCCTAATAACACTGTTAGTGCTTTCCCCAATAGTAGCACAAAAAATGTTAACCAGAACAGGTGTCATACATTTTTCCTCCGAAACACCAATTGAAAAAATAGAAGCAGAAAGTGCTCAGGTAGCAAGTATTTTTGAAGTGAGTGATAAAATGATTGCATTTAATGTATTAATGAAGTCTTTTAAATTTGATAAGGCATTAATGGAAGAACATTTTAATGAAAAATATGTGCACTCCGACAAATACCCTGCAGCTAAATTTAAGGGGACAATAATTGATGATTTAGACCTGGCTAATTTGAATTTAAATGAATTTGTTCAAGTTTCAATTAAAGGCGAAATGCATTTTCATGGAATAAAAAAACCTATTCAAATTAATGGTAAAATAAAATTAAATGACAATAATTCATTTGATTTTGAATGTGATTTCCCTTTAACCTTATCAGATTATAATGTGGAAATTCCTTCTTTAATTGAAGAAAAAATAGCAAAAGAAGTCATGATAGGTGTTAAAGCTAATTATAAAAAATCATGAAAAAGAAAATTATTTCTGGAATTTTAGTCTTGCTTATAGGTTGCTTAATTTATGGTTTTTACAGGTATAATAAACCACCTCAAAGTTTGGAAGATGTAAAAAGTGAATTATTCTTTTCTGCCAAAGAATTATCAAATAAGTTTGTTGCAGATCAAAATAAAATAGCCAAACGAATATCAAAAAAAGTAGTGGAAATATCAGGAGTTATTTCTAGTGTTGAGTTTACAGCGCATAGTACTTTGGTTATTGTAGGAAAGAATATAAAATGTGAGTTTCAAAAAAAGCATGAAGATTTTGTTGTGGGTAAACAGGTTTCTATAAAAGGAGTCTACGGAGGATTTGATGAATTGTTTAATGAAATCAGTCTTATAAAATGTCAAATTACAAATTAATATTAATTTACCTAATCGGTATTTTTTTTAATATCGGTTGTGTTTCCGAAAGTTCGGATAAGTTATTCCCTTCAAATGATGCCGAAGCTAGAGTTGTTTTTGATGAACAACTGAGTACTATTTTAAATGCAAAGTGTTTAAGTTGTCATAATTTTCATAGCGAAGGCTCTTCGCGTTATGATAGTTTTGATAAAACTAAATCGGCTATTAGTAATATTATAAAAAGAATTAACGCAACAGATAATGCAATAATGCCTCCCCTAGGAGAAGCAGTTTTAACTACAGCTGAAAAACAAGTTTTTGAGAATTTTTTAAGTATATTAAATAGTGAGCCGGATGTTAATGTGGAAGCATTTAAATGCGCTATTTTTTGGACAGCATACAAATACCAAGATTTTGATACCAGAGTGGGGGTGTCTGGGACTTTTGATGAGGTCTTTTATAATTTAAATAACAATGCCGAAAAAACAATTGATTTATTAGCTAACGCTAATATTATTATTAATACAGCTTCGGTAAATATTGATGATAAAGAGGGAGTTAGAACAACAAATGTGAAGAGTGCATTTTTTGCTTTTCTTGAACCCACTATAACAGGTAAGGTTATTGAATATAATGAAAAAGAAGCTGTAGTAGCATTATCGTTAAATGGAATTAATAAACAAATGGTATTTGACGTTACAGAAAAGGATGATCATTTACTATTAAAAGGAAAAATAGAAGATCTAGGTTTTTTTAAATGGGATCAGGCTTTTGATGAATTAAATAAAGTTTGTGGCGAATTTCATGAAAATAAGCTGTGGCCAGACATTGACATTAATGTACGTATTTCAAGAAAAGAATAATATTAATGATGTTGTTGCTTAACTAAAACTTTTTTAGTGGTGGTAACCTCTCCAACATTGATGGTAGCAATTTTTCTTGGGAGATAGAAGGCGTTGCGTTGATACCCTAATTTTTGAGGCGCCTCTCAAAGCCTGTTTTAATTTGTAATTAGTGTATTTTTTGTTCTTTTAATATAATTTTAAGACTATCCGTTTTGTTAGACGAATAGTCTTAACAAAGAGAAAAATTAGTTTATACCTACTACCTTTTTAATAGGGCGTATTTCAATACTCCAAATTCCTTCTTCAAATCGAGGGTCTTGTTTGGTGATTTCAATGGCTTCTTCTAAATCTTTTGCAAGCAAATGGTAATACCCCGATATAATTTCCTTAGTTTCATTATATGGGCCATCAATGATTTTTCCATTTTTGTACGAAAGTATTTTTCCGTCCATTTCCAAGGGTTGAGCACTTTTCATTTTACCTTCTTCGGTAAGTCGTTTAATAAATCCACCAACTTTTTCAATGTGTACTTGTAATTGTTCGGGAGAAAGACTCGTTTTTGAGGTTTCTTCACTTCTAATTAATAACAAAAATTCTTTCATAATAATGATATGTTAAGTTAATACTATACCCTTATAACAATTGAGTTTAGGAAATAGGGACAAGGTCATTTATTTTTTTATTGAGCAGTATAATATTTCTGGAATTTTTGGTTAAGTTAATGGCTTTTAGGTAGGCACTTTTAGCTTTTTTAAACTGCTTTTCATTTTTAAATAGTTCTCCTAACGTGGCGTGGAATAGATAATGATTTTCTATGTCTGAATTGGTTTTTAAGTGGAGCAATTGAGTAATGGCTTCTTTATTTCCCTTGGTTTTAGATAAAGCCACGCTTTTATTTAAATGGATAATAGGAGAGTTTTCTATACTTAGCAGTTGATCGTATAATGAAACGATACTGTTCCAGTCTGTTGTTTCATAAGTTTTTGCAATGCAATGTTGCGCTGATATAGTAGCAAGAATTAAGTATTTAGAAATACTATTTTCATCGGTGGCAAGCTGTAATTGGTGTATGCCTAATTGAATTAAATCTTGATTCCATAATGAACGATCCTGTTTAGGGAGCTCAATAGTTGTTTGATTAGCAGTATCCAATCGAGCTTCAAAACGAGAGCAATTTAAATACATTAAAGCAAGTAGTGCATGGCATTCAGCCTTAGATTTAATATGATCACTTTTAATTAAAAGTTTTGTTAGTCTAATTGCTTCCAGGCACAAATCGTATTGAAAAGGAGTTGTTTTTTTACTTGGGTAATAACCTTCATTAAATAACAAGTAAATAGTTTTAAGAACAATTTTTACATTGTCATTAATATTTTGGATAATGTCTACATCAAAATTACTTTTTCTTAATTGTTTTCGTCCCCGAACTAATCTTTTGTTAATAGTTTCATTAGTGGTAAAAAAGGAATTAGCAATTTCGGAAATACTAAAGCCACATAAAATTTTTAAAATGAGTGCTATTTGAGAGTTCTCGGAAATTGAAGGGTGGCAACAAGCAAACATCATGTTTAGTTGTCCATCCATAATTAGGTCTTCCGAAAATTCAATGGGATTTATTTGGTACTCTTTTTTAAAAGTATTAAGGAGGTAATTGGATTCGTGTTTTTTTCGCTTAATATTATTTAAAGTGAGGTTTTTTGCTGTGGTGTAAAGCCAGGCTTGTGGGTTTTTTGGAATTCCAGAATGTTGCCAATGAGCTACCGCTTTTAGTAAGGTTTCTTGAACAATATCTTCGGCTGTTTCTATATTTTTAGAACCCATATATCGCGCAATCACAGCAACTAATTTTCCATATTCATTACGGAAAAAATGTTCTGCTAGTTTTTTACTGTCATTCTTATAAAGGGACATTTGTATAGTTTTACTAGATTATACAATTTATGAAATTTTTGCCTCTGTAATATATTTTGTTTTTTATGAAAAGAAAAAGAGTTATGATAACCTCAATAATTTTTGAGGTTATCATAAAAAAGCAGCATCGTCAAATAAACAAAATAGGCTCATTGTCTTCCTCATCATCATCTTCATCTTCCAAATAAGTTTTTGGGTATAAAGTATGGCTTACTTTGTTAATGTAGCTTAAAGCTCCTTTTGTTAAAGTGTTGTCAATTTTAGCTAAAATGTTAGTTAAGATTTTCATGGTAATATTGATTTTTAAGATTGGTTTTGAAATTGGTATAAATGAAAAAAGACACCCTTTGGAGGTGTCTTTAGTTTTTTTTAGGTTATTATAAATAGCCTTAAATTTTGATTGTGACACCTTTTGGAAATAGTATATGCACGCGCACCATAATATATAGTTTACAGGTAGCATATTTTTTTAGAGAATTAAAAGCTTGATAAGTCATGGGTAATAATTTTAGTTAGTTTGTTTTTAGGCAATAAAAAAAGCGTCCATTTTTAAGTGGACGCTTTTGGTGTTATGTAATTTGATTTGTTTAAAATTTAAACTTAGGGATTACAACAATACAACGTCCTGATATAATGGATATAGACCATCATAGATCTGCGGTTAAGCAGTGAACACTTAATAATAGTGTTAAAGGCGGTATGTTGTACTGTGTTATTCATTTCTAATACAAATATGCTGATTTTAAATTAAATAGCCATAGTAAATTTTATTTTTTCTTAAGAAGGTAATAAGCTAGTGTAATTTTTTTATAATTAACTCAAAATTAATGTTTTGTGAATTTTGTAATAATATTGAAGAACTATATTTAAAATATTTTTAATTCTAAAATTGATTGAGTTTTACACTAATTTAATGCGGAGCTTAAAAAGTATTAGTCTTATACAAGGTTTTTGTAACTATAATAAATATAAAATATTATCATATGAAAAAACGATTCCTATACCTTAAAGACATGATAATTGAATTATTCATTTTAAGCTTCAAAAGTTATTACGCTCCTTTCAAGTATAAAAAAATTCTTTCCAAAAGATCAGCAGCTGCTCTATGAAAAAACGTGTAGTTGAAGTTTTGGTGCTTTCGGATATACATTTAGGAACCTATGGCTGTCATGCCAAAGAGTTGCTCTTGTATTTAAAGTCCATAAAACCCAAACATGTGATTTTAAATGGAGATATTATAGATATCTGGCAGTTCAAAAAACGATACTGGCCAAAATCACATATGAAAGTGGTAAAGCATGTAATGCAATGGATCACCAAAGGAGTTCAAGTAACTTATATTACAGGGAATCATGATGAAATGTTGCGCAAGTTTGAAGGTTTTCAAATGGGGTCATTTAAAATAGTCAATAAGTTGCTATTAAATTTAGGAAATGAAAGCGCGTGGATTTTTCATGGGGATGTTTTTGATGTGACCATGCAGCATTCCAAATGGATTGCTAAATTAGGAGCCATAGGCTATGATTTGTTGATTTTACTGAATAGTGGAGTAAATTATATGAGTAAAAAAATGGGGAAAGAACCTGTTTCTATGTCTAAAAAGATAAAGAATAGTGTAAAGTCGGCAGTTAAATTTATTAATGATTTTGAGAAAATAGCAGCAGATATAGCCATTGATAATAAGTATGACTATGTAATTTGTGGTCATATTCATCAACCCGAAATGCGTAGGATCAAGAATGAGTATGGAGAAGTAATGTATCTAAATTCGGGTGATTGGATAGAAAACTTAACAGCCTTAGAATATAATGAAGGAGCTTGGGAATTGTACGAATTTGCATCTGATTTAAAGGTGAAAGGAATAAATAACATGGAAGTTGAATATCACGAAGTTTTAGAAACTGAAGTGCTTTTTAAAAATATGCTTGAAGAATTTCAGTTGATGAAATCTGACAAATAAGTTATGAAAGTCTTGTATGCAATTCAGGGAACAGGAAATGGGCATTTAAGTAGGGCAAAGCATATTATTCCAATTCTTCAACGTAAAAATATTGAACTTGATTTACTAGTAAGTGGGATACAGGCAGATATTCAAATTCCTTACGAAATCAAATATCGTTTTAAAGGCTTAAGTTTTATTTTTGGAAAAAAAGGAGGGGTAGATGTTTGGAAAACTTACTTGAAAGCCAACACTAAACGTATCCAAAATGAAATTAAAAGTTTACCTGTTCAAAATTATGATTTAGTAATTAATGATTTTGAACCCATATCAGCTTGGGCGTGTAAATTAGCCCAAGTGCCTTGTATAAGTTTTAGTCATCAAGCAGCGGTACTTTCCTCAAACGTGCCCAAACCCAAAAAAAAGGATGTATTAGGGCGATTTATTCTTCAAAAGTATGCGCCTACATCCAAACAGTTTGGTCTGCATTTTAAATCTTTTGACGAAAGCATTTTTACACCAATTATAAGGAGTGATATCCGAAATGCTATAGTAGAAAACGGAAAACACTACACCGTTTATTTGCCTTCCTATAGTGATAAAAAAATAATGAAGTTTCTTTCCAAAATAGAACAGGTTACTTGGCAAGTTTTTTCTAAACACAATAAAACAGCAGTAACAGTTAAAAATGTTTCAATTCAACCAATAATCAATAAAGATTTTGTAAAAAGTATGGCAAGTAGTATGGGAGTATTATGTGGTGCAGGTTTTGAGACTCCTGCAGAAGCTCTTTTTTTAAAGAAAAAATTATTAGTCATACCTATGAAAGGACAATATGAGCAACAATGTAATGCCGCCGCATTAAAACAAATGGGGGTGCCAGTTTTAAAAGCATTAAAATTAAAACATTTGGATAAAGTGAAAAAATGGGTAAATACTAATGAGCGTATAGCTGTGGATTACCCCGAAATGACTGAAGAGATTATTGATTTACTTTTAAGCCCTTATGACATTCCTTCACCAAAAGATTGTGTTGTTTAATGAATGATTTTGATAATGATTTTGATTTAAAAAGCGAAGATTTTGGTGACGATTTTCATTGGGGTGTTTCCACAGCGGCTTATCAAATAGAAGGTGCCTATGATATTCATGACAAGCAAGCTTCAATTTGGGATACATTTACTTCTCGAAAGGCTAAAATATATAATGGGCACCATGGGCGTGTTGCTACCGATTTTTATCATAAGTATAAAGAAGATATTGATCTGATGAAGCAGATGAATATTAAAAATTATCGATTTTCACTTTCATGGTCCCGATTAATTCCAGAAGGGACTGGTAAAAAGAGCAGTCATGGTGTTATTTTTTATAATAACATAATCAATTATTGTTTGGAAAGTGGTATTACTCCTTGGGTAACTTTATATCATTGGGATTTGCCGCAAAAATTAGAAGATAAAGGCGGGTGGTCAAATCGCAATATAATTCATTGGTTTAAAGAATATGCTAAATTTTGTGCGTTGCAATTTGGGGATCGAGTAAAACATTGGATGGTACTCAATGAGCCTATGGTGTTTACGGGAGCGGGCTATTTTTTGGGTGTTCATGCACCTGGTAAAAAGGGAATGCGTCATTTTATTCCGGCTATTCATCATGCCGTATTATGTCAGGCTATTGGTGGGCGAATTTTAAGGCAAAGGGTTAAAAATGGGTATATAGGGACTACTTTTTCGTGTTCGTATGTGGAGCCTTTTAGTGCCAATAAAAAAGATGTTATTGCAGCAAACAAAGCAGATGCCTTATTAAATAGACTCTTTATTGAACCTTCACTAGGGCTTGGTTATCCCTTAAAAACAATACCAGCACTAAAAAGAATCAATAGTTTTATAAAACCTGGGGATGAAAAGGATGTTATTTTTGATTTTGATTTTATAGGTGTTCAAGTCTATACCAGAGAAATTGTAAAGCATAGTTGGTGGACACCTTATTTAAAAGCAAAAATTGTTAAAGCAACAGATCGCAATGTAAAAACTACACTGATGGACTGGGAGGTGTATCCGCCTAGCATTAGTAAAATGATTCATCAATTTGATAGCTATAAAGGGGTAAAAAATATTCTTATCACCGAAAACGGAGCGGCTTTTGCCGATACAATAGTTAATGGTAAAATACAAGATTATGATCGATTGTCGTATTTACAATCGCATTTGCAAAAAGTGCTTGAAGCAAAACAACAAGGAAGCAAAATAAACGGATATTTTGTATGGACATTTACCGATAATTTTGAGTGGGCCGAAGGCTATTATCCTCGTTTTGGTTTAGTGTATGTGGATTTTAAAACTCAAAAACGAAGCCTTAAATTATCGGGGAAATGGCTAGCATCTTTTTTAGCCTCTAAATCTATATAATGTGTTTAGGCTGTGAGTGGTTTTATTGCTATTTTTGATAATTAATTTACAGTATAGCTATCTTTGTTTTATGCCTAAACAAAAACAATTAAAATTTGATAAAGCCTATTTGCGTATAGCCCGAGAATGGGGCAAATTATCCCATTGTAAGCGAAAGCAGGTGGGGGCCGTAATTGTAAAAGATCGCATGATCATATCAGATGGTTATAATGGTACACCAACAGGTTTTGAAAACCCATGCGAAGATAATGATGGAATAACGAAATGGTATGTGCTTCATGCAGAGGCGAATGCTATTTTAAAAGTAGCCTCATCTACTCAATCTTGTAAAGATGCTACGCTATATATTACCTTGTCACCTTGTAAGGAATGTAGCAAATTAATATACCAAGCAGGTATAAAACGAGTGGTGTATCAAACACATTACAAAGATGATTCTGGTTTAAAATTTTTAGAAAAAGCAGGCGTCGAAATTTCTCATATAGAACAAATAACAGTTAGCTAATATGTCCTTAACCCGATCGGTATTGTTGGTAATGATTGGACTTAGTCTTGGTTTTGCCTTATCTAAAAGGTATATGAATGCTACTGGGAGTTTGAGTTTTTCCGAAAACCCTTCAAAAGAAAAGCTAAATAGATTAATAGATTATATAGATAATGTATATGTTGATCCAGTGGATACCGATAGTATTGTTGAGGTTACAGTAAAAAGTATTTTAGGAAAGCTAGACCCGCATTCTACATATATTTCTGCAAAAGAGGCTACCTCTGTTAGCGAACGCATGCAAGGTGACTTTATTGGTATTGGAGTAAATTATTATGTATGGAAAGATACTATTGCGGTAATAAGTACTATTCCATCTGGACCAAGTGCTAAGGCTGGAATTTTATCGGGTGATCGTATTTTAATGGCTAACAAGGATACCTTGTTTGGTCCTAGATTGGATAGTGATACTTTGGTAGCAAAGTTAAAAGGTCCCGTAGATAGTAAGGTGGATTTATTGGTTTATCGACCTCAAAAAGGAAATATTAGTGTAAAAGTAACTCGTGGAATTGTTCCATTGCAAAGTGTAGAGGCTGCTTTTATGCTTGCGCCAGAAGTAGGTTTTATAAAAATTGAACGATTTTCGGAAACTACCTATGTTGAGTTTAAAGAGGCATTTGATAGATTAACAAAACAAAATGTATTAAAAAGTTTAGTACTTGATTTAAGAGGTAATGGAGGGGGGTATATTAGACCTGCTTTAAGAATAGCAGATGAATTTTTGGAAGATGATAAATTAATTATGTTTACAAAAAATCGTCAAGGTAAAATTGAAAAATCCTTCGCAACTAAAAAAGGAGATTTTGAAAATGGACAGGTGTATGTATTAATTGATGAAAATTCGGCATCGGCTAGTGAAATTTTAGCAGGAGCATTACAGGATAATGATAAAGGAACCATAGTAGGACGTCGTTCGTTTGGAAAAGGATTAGTACAGCGAGAAATGGATTTAGGTGATGGAAGTGTAGTTCGATTAACCGTTTCGCAATATTTTACACCAACGGGGAGGTCAATACAGCGTTCCTATAAAAATGGAGTAGAGGCTTATAACGAAGAATACCTCAAGCGTTTTGATACTGGGGAATTACAAGATTCAACAAAAATAAAGGTAAATGACACTCTAGTATTTACAACGCCAAAGGGTAAAGTTGTCTATGGCGGCGGAGGTATTATTCCAGATGTGTATATAGGAAAAGCAAAGGATAGAAATGTTGAGGTACTAGAGTATGCAGAGTATTCGGGAGTATTGAGTCGTTTTGTGTTTGAGGAGTTGGATACTAATCGTGGGTTTTATAATACATTAAATGAAGAAAGTGTTCTTTCTTTAGAAATAACCGATGTGCTATTAAGGCAGTTTAAAAATTATGCGGTTAAACGTGGGTTGGAATTTACAGGAGCTACAATTAATGAACAAATAAAAACCTGTATAAAAGCCGAAATTGGGAACCAATTATTTTCAACAAATTTGAGTTACAAGTTAAAAATTAAAACAGACCCAATGTTGTTGCGTGTACTAAGTTTGGAGCAAAAAGATTAGAACCAATCTCAGTTTATGTCATAAAAAAAGCTCAGTTATTTTTCAAAACTGAGCTTTTTTTGTGCTAACATTTAGAATTGGTATTATGAAACTGCTTTTAGTTTTATGCTAGCCTTGTTTAATTTTTTCTCTGCGTAGTCTTTAGTTACTTTAAATGATTTTTCATCACTATCGGGTAGCTCAAACATGGCATCGGTTAAAATAGCTTCGCATAAAGAGCGTAAACCTCTAGCTCCTAATTTGTATTCATTGGCTTTTTCAACAATAAAATCTAAAGCACCATCAGTAATTGAAAACTCGATATCATCCATTTCGAATAATTTCGTGTATTGTTTAATAATAGCGTTTTTAGGTTCGGTTAAAATAGCTCTAAGTGTTTTAGAATCCAAAGGATTCATGTAACTTAATACAGGTAAACGACCAATAATTTCGGGAATTAAACCAAAATCCTTGAGATCTTTTGGGATAATGTATTGAAGTAAGTTTTCTTTTTCAATTACCTCCTCTTTAATAGAAGCGCTAAAACCAACAGCTTGCATATTCAAGCGTTTTTGTATATTTCGTTCAATACCATCAAAGGCACCGCCAGCAATAAATAAAATATTTTCAGTATTCACTTCAATAAATTTTTGATCTGGGTGCTTACGTCCTCCTTTAGGTGGAACATTAACTGTAGTTCCTTCTAAAAGTTTTAACAAGGCTTGTTGTACTCCTTCGCCCGATACGTCACGTGTAATGCTAGGATTATCACTTTTACGTGCAATTTTGTCTATTTCATCAATAAAAACAATACCACGTTGTGCTTTTTCAAGGTTGTAATCCGCGGCTTGTAAAAGTTTAGTCAGAATGGTTTCTACATCTTCACCTACATAGCCTGCCTCGGTTAATACGGTAGCATCAACAATTGCCAAAGGTACATTTAGCATCCTTGCAATAGTTTTTGCAATTAATGTTTTTCCAGTACCAGTTTGCCCAACTAAAATGATATTACTTTTTTGTATTTCAATATCATCATCAGATTTTTTTTGCAATAACCTTTTGTAGTGGTTGTATACAGCAACTGAAATCACCTTTTTTGAAAAATCTTGACCAATAATATAGGTATCCAAAAACTCTTTAATAGCTTTTGGTTTGCTCAATACTAATTCTTGACTTAGTTCTTCCCCATCTTCATCTTTTGATTCTTCTACAACAATACCATAGGCTTGTTGAATACAGCGATCACAAATGTGAGCATCCAAACCAGCAATTAACAAGCTTGTTTCAGGTTTTTTACGTCCACAAAAGGAACATTCTAAATCATCTTTCGCCATCTTTTATTTGTTCTGGTTATTTATTGTTTTATTAGTAAGTTATAACTAATGAATTACCTCCTGCAAAGGTATTATTTTCTGGTAAGGATTTCATCAATCATACCATATTCTAAAGCTTTATCTGCTTTCATCCAATAATCACGGTCACTGTCATTGTAAACTTTATCATAACTTTGACCAGAATGTTTTGCAATAATATTATATAATTCTTCTTTAAGAATTAAAATTTCTCTTGCTGTAATTTCAATATCACTAGCTTGTCCTTGTGCACCTCCTAAGGGCTGATGAATCATAATGCGGCTA
Source organism: uncultured Aquimarina sp. (assembly GCA_947498765.1). GTDB lineage: Bacteria > Bacteroidota > Bacteroidia > Flavobacteriales > Flavobacteriaceae > Aquimarina. The sequence continues at coordinate 61,529 of CANMLG010000059.1, read as the reverse complement.
TGTGGTAAAGCGGAACGTTTTCCTTTTTGACCTGCGCACATTAATACGGCTCCCATTGATGCCGCCATACCGGTACAAATAGTAGCTACATCAGGCTTAATGAACTGCATAGTATCATAAATACCTAGTCCGGCATATACACCACCACCTGGAGAGTTAATATAAATTTGTATGTCTTTATTAGAATCAGTGCTTTCTAAAAACAATAACTGAGCTTGAACAATATTAGCAATTTGATCGTTAATACCTGTACCTAAAAAGATAATACGATCCATCATTAATCTCGAAAAAACATCCATAGCAACAGCGTTCATCTGGCGTTCTTCAATAATATTTGGAGTCATGCCAACGGGTGTCATAGCACTAGTTAGTTGCCCATAGTAGTTACTATTTATTCCGTGGTGTTTAGTTGCGTATTTTTCGAATTCTTTTCCGTAATCCATAGATAAGAAATAATTTTAAGTTTAAAAAAAAGGCGTAAAACTATAGTTCTACGCCTTAAAGATAGGATATTTTAAAATTCAATACATATAAATAACACTTTATACGTATTTGTTTAGTTGTATACCTCTTTTATAAAGTCGTCAAAAGTAATTTCTTTTTCTTCTAACTTAGCGTTTTCTTTATAAAAAGCTAACAATTTTTGACTCATTAACTGCTCCGAAATACGTTTTACTTCGTCTTGGTTTCCTAAAATACGACCTGCAATTTCTTCTAATTCTTTATCTTCAGGATTCGTTTGCCCAAATTGAGCCATTTGTCCTTTGATTAATTCCTTAGCGTGATCTTTAATTTCGTCGTAAGTAATTTGTAGGTTGTTGTCGGTAATAATTTTACCTTCAATTAATTGAAAACGCAAGCCTTTTTCGCTTTTTTCATATTCAGCAGCAGCTTCATCGGCAGTTAATTGTTTTTCTCCCGAAACTTGTAACCATTTTTTCAAAAAGTCGGCAGGTAAATCAAATGTAGTATTTTCAATAACACTTTCAGTAATTGTGTTTAGTAATTGCTGATCGGCTTGTTGTGCAAACTGATTTTCGGCGTCTTCTTTAATTTTTTCTTTTAATTCAGAAACAGAAGTTACGCTTTTGTCAGTAAAAAGTTTGTCGAATAACTCTTGGTCTAAATCTGCTAAAATACGTTCGTTTACTTCCGAAACAGTAAAGGTAACATCAACGTCAATAAGATCTTTTTGTTCTTGACTTACGCCTACTAATGATACTAAAAGTTGATTGTTTTCAAACAAATCTTTAGTATTAACAGTAATCACATCGTTAACTTTAGCGCCAATGAATTGCTCTTTGGTCTTTTCTTGTAAACTATCCAATTCAACACTAGCTTGTTTGCTAATTGAAGCGGTTTCGTTTTCAAATAAACCAGCCACTACATTTTCGTTAGCTACTACATCAACAGGAGTTAATTTTCCATATTGCTTTTGGATTGATTTCAATTGATTGTCAATCATTTCCTCAGTAGCCACAATTTTGTATTGTTTAATAGCCTCTTTACCTTGTAGGTTTACATCAAATTTAGGGGCTAATCCAAGCTCAAATTCGAAAGTGAATTTTTCGGCATCCCAGCTAAAATCAGCTTGTTCCTTTGGAAGTGGATTTCCTAATACATCTAATTTTTCTTCAGTAAGGTAGTTGTTTAGTGTTTCTTGAATCAATTTATTGATTTCATCAACCAAAACTGCCTGACCGTATTGTTTTTTAACCATTCCCATAGGTACGTGACCTTTTCTAAAACCAGGGATATTGGCATTTTTTCTATAGTCTTTTAGGATCTTTTCAACGCGATCACTGTAATCTTCTTTTTCGATATTTACGGTAACCACCGCATTTAAATCATCAATCTGCTCTTTAGAAATGTTCATTCTGGCTATTATTTAGTAGAAATAAATTGGGTGCAAAAGTAATACATTTTTAAAGGTTTACCAATTTTTAATTTCTTACAAAAAGTTAAATTTTAGCGAGTTGGTTAAAGCTAGTTTTTTATTAGGAGTATTGATGGTATTTATTAGTATGATTTTGTTAAAAATAGTGTTCTAGATCCTGAACGAGTCAGTTTTTTAAATCTAGAATAAAGCTAGATGGTAAATAAAAAATGACAACTATAAAATTTAAATAATGAAAAGAATAATTTTTTCTGCATTGTTACCAACAACCAACAACCAACAACCAACAACCAACAACCAACAACCACTAATGAATCAATAACTTCACGAAAAGTGTTTTAGTACGTAATAAATATTCACCACTGGTAAGTTCATGGGTGTTAACATGTTGATCTACATCAATTATTTGGGTAGAAACAAGAGCGCCTTCGGGTTCAAAAATGTGAATGATATCGCCTTTTTGTAAGTTGCTTATTTTAATATTTTCTCCAATATGGGCAGGATTAGGGTGTACAGAATAATTATGTATAACATCGGATGAAGCCTCTGTATTGATCTTTTTTTCCAGTATATATTCACTTGATTTGCTTTCAAAATGACTCATGCCAATGCCTAAAGGAAGTGTTCTGTTTACATTGTACTGTGCCTGTATACTAGTAAATGCCAAGGTGCCTAGTAATGATAAAAGTATTCGTCTCATAATTTTAATTTTTAAGGGTTAAAATAGTTCACGAAATAATTTTTGTAGTAACTGGAAAAATTATTCTGTAATTAGTATTGCATAGTAAGTGTTTTGTAATTAGTCGATTATGTTTGTATAAACTTAATAAAAAGTATGCATAAATTTTTATATAAATTAATTATTGGATACATAAAATATAATTAATGAGTTTTTTTTAACAATGTGAACTTTATGTTATTGTAGCTGTAAAGTTGAGTTTTACTTTTTTGGTAAATAAGTATTTAGTTTATTTGATGGTTCTTTTGTTATTAATCACTTTTTTCAAAGAAATTCCTATGTCAATTAAAAAGAAATTGTTTGTTTTAGTATTTGTTTTTTCTGCTAATTTATTCGGACAAAATAAAACAGAGCTAGCTTTTTATAATATTGGACTTGGAGCCTTAGGAAGTAGTATTGGTTCAGTTATTAATAAAAAACCTAATGAAAAATGGGGCAAAGTTTTTTTTAAAGGATTTAGGCAAGGAGCTTTAGGGGGATATTTAATACATGAGAGCAAAAACTTATTAGGTTTAATAGGGGAAAGACGCAAACTGGAGTATAGTTGGGGAGCAAAGATTTTAAACGCTGCTGGTGTGTCAATTGTTGAAAATGCAGCTCTAAATAAAAATTTTTGGAAAAAATGGCATTTTGATATTGGCTTTAATAGATTCGAATTAGAACTTGAGAATAAGTTAAAATTTCGATACAAAATAAAGCCCATGGCTTTTGTTTCAGTAATTATAACCGCTAGTAATAATAAGTTTGAATTTGAGGAAAGTTTTAGAACAGGAGAATTTATTTTTACAAATGATAAAGTATCCTTATTCGGAACACCAGTTACAGGTAAAGCAATAGGGAAATCAGTGGTTATTGATAAAAGTTTATTGGATACAGAGTATGAAATTATAGCACATGAAATTTTGCATACGTATCAATATGAAGATTATAATTTTGTAAATAGTTTTTTTGAATCAGATCTTAAAATAGCCGAAACGAAATATCCTAGATTCGATAGGTTGAGAGATTTATTTTATTTAGATTTTCATGGAGCTTTGTTTTTTGGATTATATGGATTAGAAGAAATTGGAAAGAACTCAAGTAGTGATAACTTCTTTGAAAATGAAGCTGATCAATATTCTAAAACACGAATAAGGTGAAAAAACCTCCATCAAAATCAATTGATGGAGGTTTTTAAAATATAGTGTGTAAAATATAATCCTATTTCAGCCTTACTGTAGGGAATGTACCAGAGGCAACAGGTTGTAATGTCGAACCATATTTGGCATTAATAGTTTCCATCATTTCATTAGCAATTACAGCATTTCCACGAGGCGAAAGGTGTACCCCATCTAACGAAAAGAAGCCTCCTCTAACAAGTGTGCTTGTTATTACAGATCCATTTACGTTAACACCAGTGGTACTTAGCACATTTAAACGTGCATTGGCATCGTAAAAAGCCAAGTCTTTTTCTTCAGCTTTAGTTTTTATAATTGCGTTTATAGCTTGAGTTGCAGTGGCAATATTAGAAATTTCGTTATCATCTAAAGCATCTTTATCTTCTATAGGTCTTACTGCATTTACAACAAGATTACCCTCATCAAGTGTAACAGTTTCTGGAGCAGTTTGTAGTTTTCCTAATACCGCTAAAACTTCGGGAGTAATAGCTACACTGCCATAACCTTGTGTACGTAACGCCGTTTGATCAATAGAAAGTAATAATAGCTCACTTTCGGTCATTTGTCTTAAACCTATTGGATTGGTAAGAGTTTCATCAGTTTTAATTAAAAAACGATTTGGGCCAGGGGTAAATGTAAAAGCATATTGACTAAGCACAGGTGAAGCTTGAGCAATAGCGGCTTCAGTAGCTTGTGCTTGTATTTGAGCAAGTGCGGCTGGATCAGTTACTCCATTGGTTTGTGCTTGAGTTATAGCTTGAGTTACTGCTTGGACAACGGCTCCTTGGGTTAATACACCTACATAAGCTCTGAAAAAACCAGTTAAACTAGCTGCTTGTTCAGCATCTAGAACTAAAGCATTGTTTGGTACAGTAGTAAAAAATGGTAAACTTTTAACATCAGGTACATTGATAACAAGTCCTTTTGCTCCATTAGTGGTTAAGTTATCAACAATTCCATTAAAAGCATCATTAAAGAATCCAGGATTAGTTATGTCATCTTGTCCAGGTGGTATTTCAGCCATAGCGTCTTCATTAGATTGTACTTTTCCAATACCTCCACTTGTAGCATAACTAAGTACATCGTTGCCTCCAATCCATAAACTGAAAAAGGTAGGTTGTTGTGCTAAAGCATCGGCAAGTACAGAAGTAGTTGCTTCAGAAGCGAAACGCACAAAAAAGGGATTCGACGTTCCCATACTTAATCCAGCTACATTTCCATATCCAGAAAAACCTAAATGAAAACTTTTAGCGCCAGGTACACCCATATTGTTAAATGGACCATCAAGTATTGTAGTAGGGTTAGTGGTGGATACGCCTTCTATTAATTCAGGCAGTCTAGTTGAAGCATTAAATACTAACCTTGGCGGAAAACGTAAAGTATTAGGTATCGGATCTCCAGTCTCTGGGTCAGTTTCTGGAATACCAGGGAAACCTCCAATATTATCTGCCATAAAAGGCACGGTAAATTCGCCCCCACCAGCAGCTTTCATTTGTTCTGCCATTAAAACAGGGAAAGCGACTTGCTGTCCGTCAATATATAAGGTCTGGTCAGCAACTCCAGCGGTTAATGAGTTTCCTAGGGCAACATAGGTGGAAAAGTCAGCTTCGCCACTACTTTGTGGAGCAGGTGTTCCGCTAACTTCGTTATCAAATTCGGGTTCACAAGCCACTAAGGCTAGTGAAAATATTGAGATATATTTTATATAATTTTTCATGAGTATAATTTTTTGGGTTGTATGGATTACTTTTATATGTTAACGGGTGTTTACAATTTGTAAGTAATTCCTAAACCACCGATTATGGCATTTGATTTATAGGTTCCTGAAAAACGCTCTACGGTATCATTTGGATCAGAGTCATAAGACTCGTCAGTTTCGCTAAAGTATAAGTAAAGGAATGAAGCATCAATAGCTAAATGGCTGTTTATGTTATATGAAAAACCAGTAGTAAAACCTTGTGAGTCATTACGTGGTGTTTCAGGTGAATAAAACCCAGATTGCACAGGGGATTCATCATAATAGTAACCACCTCTTAAGGTAAATTTATCATTTAGGTCGTACTGGGCACCAATACGGTAAATGTTCGAATTTTTGTAGTTACGAGCATTTCTTGAATCTGTTGATTCGGGATTGGTGAAATCAATGTCTAAAGATTTGTAGGTACTCCAATAAGTTCTGTTAAATTCTGCGGCAAGTAATAGTTTTGGAGAAACTTGTACCGACCCTCCAAAAGTAAGTTCGGCAGGTAAGGGTAATGTAGCGTTAAATTGCGTTTCAGGCAAATCGATATTTGTGTAGGTAACTTCACCATTTTTAGCATTTAATTCAATTTTGCTACGGTAAGTAGCACCAATGGCTACTTTGTCACTTGGTCTAAACATAGTGGAAACGACCCAGCCCCAATTGTCAACACCTTCGGCGTTAACTTCAACGTTAGGTCTATTTGTTACTCCACCAGGAGCTCTTACAAGATTTCTGTCAAAATTTACGTTACCTATGGCATAAATAGGTCCTCCACCAATACTAAATGATTCGTCAAGTTTAACAGAAATTACAGGGTTTATATATACGGATTGTAAGCTTATTGAGTTTACTAAATCGGAACCAGCCCAATCTTTTTCCCAATCAATAGTGCTTCCGTAAGGTGTGTATACTGCTAAAGCTACAGATAACCAATCGTTTACTCCATAAGATGCATATAGGTTAAAAGGAGTACTTAAAGCATTATCAGTTTCGGCACTTTCGCCTGTTAGGCTATTCTGATATTTTGCTGTTGAGCTAATTAGTGTAACACCACCGCTTATATTTAGTTTGTTTTCTAGATATACCAAGCCTGCGGGGTTAAAAAAAGCAAGTTCGGCGCTATCCACAACACCCACACCTGTATGTCCCATGGCTAGAGCACGCTGTCCTTGCAGACTTACTCTGTATCCACCAGCAAAGGTGCTTAAAGTAGTTAGCCCAAGGGCTAATGAAAATAGTAGTTTTTTCATGATTTGAAACTTAAAATTCTTAAATAGTTAAAGTAAATTTAAGGTAAATTTTGTGGTTTTTTTAAAAAATCAAAGAAAATACTAACAAAAAGGAGTGCACTTTATGGGTTTTTTATGAATTTGGAAGAGTATTTGAAAAATTCTACAGGGTTTTCTGCATGCAGCCAATGGCCTGATTTTGTTATTTTTTGAATTTGAGCATTGGGGAAATGAAACTGAATTAAAGCCTGATCTTCTTCCAGAATATAGTTTGAATTTTCGCCACTTAAAAACAAGGTATTTCCTACATAACGAGCTTCATTATGTAATGCTTTTCCTATTTCATTTACTTTTTTGTTTAGTGTTTGTAAATTAATGCGTAAGTCAAATTCAGTTTTTGTTTTACGGTACAGGTTTTTTAATAAAAATAAACGAGTACCCGTATCTTTAATGTAATTTTTTAGCACATTTTCGGCGTCGGAACGCGAAGTAATTTCAGAAAAATCTAAGGCTTGTAGGCTGTCTAAAATATCTTGATGATGCGGAGCATAATATTTAGGCGCAATGTCGGCAATAATAAGTTTGGATACTATGTTGGAGTGTTCACAGGCAAAATGCATGGCAGTTTTTCCTCCCATGGAGTGTCCTAGTAAAATAATGTTAGTTAATTGATGTGTGTGGCAGTATTCAAGTAAATCATCACTTAAAAGTGGGTAACTGAAATCATCGCTATGGGGGCTGCGTCCATGATTACGTTGGTCAATCATGTGAACTTGATAGCCTAACTCACTATATTTTTTGCCTAAAGTTTTCCAATTGTCACTCATGCCTAAAAAACCATGTAGTATAATAAAAGGAGCACCTTGGCCTATGATGTTGGAGTGTAGTTTCATTTTTTTTGGTTGTCGGTTGTTAGTTATTAGTTGTGAGTTGTCAGTTGTTGGTTGTTCGTGTTTGTTGTGGGGTTTGTATGCTAAATAAAGTTGACCGTTTTTAATTATTTATTTCGTTGTTGAAAATAGTAATAATATTTTTTTGCTTTTTTTGAAATTTAATTTCAGCTCCATAGTTACTTTTAAAAGCCAAAAGCCAAAAGCCAAAAGCCAAAAGCCAAAAGCCAAAAGCCAAAAGCCAAAAGCTAAAAAAATCGATAGCCTAAATTAATTCCCCAATTCAAGAAAAAATCTGGAGAGGCATCATCAATTTTAAAATTACGACCAATACCAGCGCCAATATCAACGCTAAAACCATTATTTGTAAGCCATTTTATACCACCTCCAAAGCCAATACCTAGGTCATTATAATCATCTAATTTATCTCTATTTGTTGATCCGAAAAGTTTAGCATCATCGTTACCAGTAGCATATTGTAAAAGAGCTTCGATATAAAAACCTTTTTGCCCATACTCTCTGTTGTTGTAAAAATATTGACGGAAGTAAGGTGCTATAGAAAATTCACGATAATTGTCATTTGGCGGGTTTAATCTAAAAAAAGTAGCTAAACCAACTCCAGAGGAATTTCCAAGGGCATATTCGTAACTTATTTCAATGGCAGGAGTAACTAATGCTGAAAGGGCGTCAATTTTAATTTCGTGTGCTTTTTCCGATTGTGACCACCCAAGGCTAGCTGCAAATAAATAGGATAAGATTAAAAAATGCCTCATAGCATAGGTTTGATTAAGATAATTCAGTAGTTAATTCGGCTATTTTTACAATAACCTCGCTAGCCTTTTGCATACTTTCAACGGGGATATATTCGTATTTTCCGTGAAAATTATGACCGCCAGCAAAAATATTTGGACATGGTAAGCCCATAAAACTTAATTGAGATCCATCAGTTCCTCCTCGTATAGGTTTTATGATGGGTTTAATTTTTAATGCTTCCATAGCTTTTTTTGCAATAGTAACTATGTGCATATTTGGCTCAATTTTTTCTTTCATATTGTAATACTGATCGTGTATTTCAATTTCAAGGGTACCTTCGCCATATTGTTTATTTAATTCTTCAACAAGAGCAATCATTACTTGTTTTCTGGCTTCAAAATGTTCTTTTTCATGATCGCGAATAATATATTCTAAAGTGGTTTTTTCAACACGACCTTTTATATCATGTAAATGAAAAAAGCCTTCGCGGTCCGAGGTGTGCTCCGGAGTTTCCAAACGGGGTAAAGAACTAATGAAATCTTGAGAAATCAACATACTATTAACCAATTTGTCTTTGGCGTAACCAGGATGTACAATTCTACCGTTAATGGTAACTAAAGCCGAGGCGGCATTAAAATTTTCGTATTCTAATTCGCCAATTTGACTGCCATCCATGGTATAGGCATAATCAGCGCCAAATTTTTTGACGTCAAATAAGTGGGCACCTCGTCCAATTTCTTCATCGGGAGTAAAGGCTATTCTGATTTTTCCATGTGCTATTTCTGGGTGGTTGATTAAGTATTCTGCTGCCGAAATTATTTCTGTAATTCCCGCTTTATCATCGGCTCCCAGTAAAGTGCTCCCATCAGTAGTAATTAAAGTTTGTCCCACATATTGTTTTAAATCTTCAAAATAGGAAGGAGATAGGATAATATTTTTTTCCTTGTTGAGAATAATGTCTTTACCGTCATAGTTTGCTAAAATTTTAGGCGATACATTTTTAGCAGTAAAGTCTGGTGAGGTGTCATAATGAGCAATAAAGCCTATAATAGGAGTAGTTTTACTAGTAGTTGCCGGTATGCTAGCCATAATATAGCCATTATTGTCAATAGTGACTTCCTGTAGACCAATTGTATTTAGTTCATCTACTAGTAAATGCGCTAGCTTCCATTGTTTTTCAGTACTAGGGGTTTTGTTGCTTTTAGGATCACTTTGTGTGTCAATACTAACATAGGTAATAAAACGATCTATAATAGCTTCTTTTGAAAACATGATGCAAAATTTGAAAGTAAAGATACAAATAGTCCCTGTTTTTAAAAGTAGTTTTTGAGCGGTATTCCCACACAAAATAGTATTTTTGAAAAAAATAAAATCTAATATGTATCAAACGCTAATCCGTCCATTATTATTTAAGTTTGATCCTGAAAAAGTACACTATTTCACTTTTTCATTAATTCGTTTTTTAAATAAAATACCAGGCATTGCTTCGTTAATTAAAAAGATGTACAAAATAGAACATCAAAGTTTAGAGCGTAACGTATTTGGGTTAACTTTTAAAAATCCAGTGGGTTTAGCAGCAGGATTTGATAAAAATGCAGTATTGTTTAATGAACTAGCTAATTTTGGATTTGGTTTTATTGAAATTGGAACCGTAACTCCAAAGGGGCAGGTTGGAAATCCAAAAAAGCGTTTATTTCGTTTGCAAGCAGATGAGGCAATTATTAACAGAATGGGCTTTAATAATGAGGGGGTTGAGATTGCTATTGAACAATTAAAAAAGAATAAAAAGCAGCTTATTATAGGCGGGAATATTGGGAAAAATACAGATACAGACCCCAAGGATTACACACAAGACTATCTAGCATGTTTTAATGCTTTGCACGCATATGTAGATTATTTTGTTTTAAATGTAAGTTGTCCTAATGTATCTAGTCATGCTAAATTAAATGATAAAGAATATTTAGAAGAATTAATTAGTGCTGTGCAACAAGCCAATACAACTTTTGATGTTCAAAAACCAATTTTGTTAAAAATTGCTCCAGATTTAAATCAAAACCAATTAGATGAAATTGTAGCTCTTATTCAGGAGACAGGTCTGGATGGCGTTATTGCTAGTAATACTTCAACTTCTAGAAGTAATTTAAAAACTTCGGATTCGCGTTTGGATGAAATTGGAAATGGAGGATTAAGTGGAAAACCATTGACAAGTAAATCAACTCAGGTAATTAAATATTTGTCAGAAAAAAGTAATCAATCTTTTCCTATTATTGGAGTAGGAGGTATACATACTGCTGCTGATGCTCTTGAAAAAATTGAAGCTGGAGCAAGCTTGGTCCAAATTTATACAGGCTTTATTTATAGTGGGCCAAAATTGATTAGAGATATTAATAAAAAATTGATACGTAATTAGTCGTATTCTTAACACTTTATTATTAAGAATAAATTTAAGTATTTTTTAATTTTTTGATCACTAAAACGATGTAATTGACGTTTTTGACCTAAAATACACTTACAAAAACGGTTGAAATCCACTCTTTTTTATGGATATTAATAAAATATTCCAAAGAAAAAAAACATTTTTTCTCTTAATTTTTTTATAATAAAATAAAACTTTAACACTTTTTAAAAATTTGATAATCAGTGTTTTGAATTTTTAGTTAAAGGTGTTTTGTGTTTTTGTTCTTTTTGTAATGTATTTCTTTAAGTGACTGTTTATGTATGGAAATAGTTGATTTTGTGTATTGTAAGGCTTTTTTTTATACATTGAAAAACTATAAACCAACTAAGTGTATGATCAAAAAATTACGTTATGAGAATATTATTACTCACCTTTTTTATTGTTAATATTAGTTATGCTCAGCATTTTGTAGACTTGTCTGATAAGCTTTCAAGGATTGATCGAGGAATGATCATTAATGGAAATGATTACTCTGTAAAAGATCAGGTAATTATTAATACTTCTTCTATGAATTTTGTAAAACCAGCTTATGTTACCTTTTACAATGTATTGGTTAATGTAGATGCTCCAATTAAGGGAAAAGGAAAGTTTAAATTAGAGGAAAATTCACGTATATTTATTAAGTCAAGAGATAATAATGTGGCTTCAAGTCAGTTAGTGTCCAAAAAACCTTTTGGTGAAGAGTTTTTATTGGATATGTCCACTCTGTTTTCCAAGGTACCTCGCGGAACTGAGTATACTATTTGGTATACTAGTGGTAAAGAATACTTAAAAGGCAGGGTAGGAGACGGTCAGTTAATACGACGGATGTATTACACTGTAAAATTAGGCAAGCGCTTTTTAGATAAACAGTTTTTTACGGATTAATACTAGCAATAAGTTTTTGTAGTATTTTTTCTACACCATTATTGTCGTTGGTGAGTGTTTGGTATTTAGCCACTTTTTTTATGTTTGGATGTGCATTTTCCATGGCATAGCTAAAGGCTGCTTTTTCTAGCATTTCAAGATCATTATTATAATCGCCAAAAGCCATAGTTTGGGCGTCGGTAATATTGTATTGTTCTTGAATTTTGGCAATAGCATTTCCTTTATGGGATGAATATTGTGAGATATCGATCCATAATTTACCAGAAACTTTTATTTGCCAATCATTTTCCAAGTGTTGTACAAACGGATAAATAAATTCTTCAGAACCTTGATGATGACATAGTGCTATTTTAAAAAAATCATCAGCAGGTAATTCATCAAAACTATTTAAAACTTTATATTCAGTATAATATTCGGCAATAGTGTTTTGAAATTGTTCCGATTCGTTTAAAATATAGGCCTTATTTTTACCGCAGACTACTAAATGGACACCATCGATATTTTTGCAAAGTTGAAGTAAGTTCTCTACATCATTATGTGAAATAGCGTTAACAAATAATTCTTCATCATTTTTAACAATATACGCGCCATTCTCGGCTACTATTGTGATGTGTTCTTTTATAGTGGCAAGTTTTTCTAAAATGCTATGGTATTGACGTCCGCTAGCGGCAACAAAATGAATATTATTCGCTTTTAGTAGTTCAAATAACTCAAAAAAGAGGTCACTTACTTCGTGATTTGAGTTTAATAGCGTGCCGTCCATATCTGTAACTACTAATTTTACGTCAGATAAATTCATTTTTGTTATTTTAGTGAAATACAAATGTACTGTTTTGTAATTCATAGAAACCTATCCTTAAATTAACTTTAATGCATTTTTTTCAAAAAGAAATTCGACTGAAAGCTTATCGTCGTGGTTTTCATTTAATAACTGCCGAAATTGAGCATGTAATGCCCGAAATTTCGAAAATAGCTGTAGGTCAATTACAAGTGTTTATTCAGCATACATCGGCTAGTTTAACCATAAATGAAAATGCAGATCCAACGGTACGTACAGATTTTGAAAGTCATATGAATGTAATGGTGCCAGAAAATGCATCGTATTATATTCATACTTATGAAGGACCAGATGATATGCCAGCACATATAAAAGCATCATTAATGGGGGCATCGGTACAAATTCCAGTAACTAATGGCAGATTAAATTTAGGGACTTGGCAAGGTGTTTATTTGTGTGAACATAGAGATTATGGTGGGCAGAGAAAGTTAGTTTTAACACTTTTTGGTAACTAATAAACGAATGAAAAAGTTGAAACTAATAGAATGTCCAAGAGATGCTATGCAAGGAATAAAACAATTTATTCCAACAGAGGTTAAATTACAATATTTGCAAATGCTTGTTAATTGTGGTTTTGATACTTTAGATGTGGGTAGTTTTGTTTCGCCTAAAGCCATTCCACAAATGGCTGATACCAAGCAAGTGATTGAGCGGTTAGATTTGTCAACAGCTCCTACCAAATTGTTGACTATTGTAGCTAATACTCGTGGGGCTTTAGCTGCGGCAGAAATGCCACAGATATCGTATATCGGTTTTCCTTTTTCAATTTCAGAAATTTTTCAAATGCGAAATACGCATAAAACAATAGCGCAATCCGAAATAATACTGAAAGAAATCATTGAAATTGCTCAACAAGCAAAGAAGCAGGTGGTAGTGTATATAAGTATGGGTTTTGGAAATCCTTATGGTGAACCTTGGAACCCAACAATTGTAAGTGAGTGGGTGGCAAAAATTGCAGCTATGGGGATCACTATTATTTCATTAAGTGATACGGTGGGGTCATCAACAGGTCAAACGATAACGGAGTTATTTTCAACATTAATACCCGAATATCCAGCTATTGAATTTGGCGCACATTTACATACCTCATTAAGTACCTGGTACGAAAAAATAGATGCCGCTTATCAAGCAGGATGCCGAAGATTTGATGGAGCTATACAAGGCTATGGTGGTTGTCCAATGGCAGGTGATGCCTTAATAGGGAATATGCCCACCGAAAAAATGATTTCTTATTTTACCACACAAAAAGAGGTGTTTGATGTAGATGTAATGCGTTTTGAATCGGCACATAATCAAGCTACGGTATTGTTTTCTCAATACCATTAATTCTTTGCCAGATGTTTACTGTTTGCTTCCTTTAAGCCATAGCATTTTGCGGAGCCCAATGAGTACATAACATTCCAGGAGCAGCAGCTTGTGGGTTTGCACAATCAGTTTCGTGAAAACGAGAACATGTCACACAATTTCTATCATCTTTTAAAGTAGCTTTCATAGTAAAATGATCACATGTATAGTTGTTGCTCACGGCAACCATATGAATTTTACATTCTTTTTTTTCTGTCAAATTTTCGCAGTTCATACAACTGTTTCCTAATCTAATAGCCATAACATTAATTTTTTTGTTTGTAAAGTAGTATGTCGACTTCTCTACAAAAATTATATGATTAATTTACAGTTAATTGAATAAAGAAACAATATAAATAATAAGCGTTAGAGTTTATGAATTGTATTTTTTTGCAAAATAGTATCCAAGCCTAATTGGAATAGTGTACCATTAACCAAATCATACATGTCATTAAGCTCTTTGTAACTCATAGCAAAACTAATTTGTGCTACAGGAGTTTCTAGTAAAATGGATTTACATGAAATATTGGTTTTGCAATCATTACATATGGATGGTCTTTTTAGAGCATCAGTTATATTTTTTTCAAATAAAAGGAGTTCCTTATAGTTTAAGAATAATCCCGTATTTTCAAAAACGAGTTGTACTTTGTTCAGGTTTTTTGCTTCGGTTCTTTTCCATTTAAAACTTATGCCAAAGGAATTGTTGTAAATAGTTATGATATCTTTATCAGCCATAATGTTTAATTTTTTAAAAATTGATATTCAATTTCGTGCCCTTTAAGGATCGGATATTGTTGTTTTAAGGGGCCAAAAACTAATTTTTTTAAATCTTCAAATTCTTGTTTTTTAAATATTAAGAATAAATTCTGCTGTAATGTGGGGATCGGTATTTTATGATTAGTAGTGTATTCAACACCTTTGTCGTTATGGTTAGTTTCTAAAAATTCCAAGTAGCTTCTAAAACTTTCAAATTCTTTTGCTGTAAATTCAAGTAGTATGTTTTTGTAAACCAGTTGATAAAGGTCGCATTCGTTACATTTATATAATATGCCAGCTCTTGTTTTTATAATTGATGTTATGTTTTTGCACATTCTTTTTTTTGTTTAGAATTATTCCAAATAACAATTCAAATATATGTTAGAATTATTCTAAATAAAAGAATTTTGTTTATTATTTTTATTTAGAATAATTAGAAATAATTTTTGTTATTTGAATTTGAGGTATATATTTGCGCTTAAAACTCTATTTAAATACAATCTAAATTAAAATAAAATGAAGTTGACAAAAATTAGTTTAATAGGTATGCTAGCAATGGGTGTAGCTATTATATCATGTTCAGATGACGATTCAAATAATAATGCTAAAAATGATCCAAAAGAAGGGGGTGTAATTGAAATAGAATCTGTAACTAAAACAGCGGTAATAGAAAATTATGCAAATCTGGTATTAAAAAATTATCAAGATGCATTTGATACAGCTAAGCTTTTAGATGAAAAAATAGAAGCATTTGTAGGAGAACCAACTGAAACCAATTTTGAAGCCACAAAAAAAGCTTGGTTAGAGGCTAGAGAACCTTACGGGCAAACAGAAGCATTTAGGTTTGCCGATGGTCCTATTGATGATGAAGATGGACCAGAGGGTTTGTTAAATGCATGGCCTTTGGATGAGAATTATATTGATTATGTTGAGGGGAAAGAAGATTCTGGAATCATTAACAATCCAACCGCTTTTCCAACAATAACTAAACAGCTTTTATTAGATCAAAATGAAGGAGGTAATACCGCCAATGGAGATCAAGATGTGGCTGAAAAAAATATTAGTGTAGGTTATCATGCTATCGAATTTTTATTGTGGGGTCAGGATAACACAAATCCAACAGAAAAGGAAGCTGGAAAAAGGCCATATACAGATTTTGTTGACGGCGGAACTGCGGAAAATCAAGATAGAAGGAGAGCTTATTTAAGCGTATGCTCAAAAATTTTATTGGATAATTTACAATCTTTAATAGGTGAATGGAATGCTAATGGACCTTACAGAAAAACATTTTTGGAATTAGACGAAGACGTAGCATTGAAAAATATGCTTACAGGTATTTCTAAACTAGCAAAAGGAGAATTAGCAGGCGAACGTGTATTTGTATCCTTTGATAATAGAGATCAAGAAGATGAGCATTCTTGTTTTAGTGATAACACACATCGTGACTTGCGTTTAAATTTGGCAGGGGTAGCCAATGTGTACCGAGGTGAGTATACTACGGTAAGCGGGAAATCAATTGAAGATTTGATAGCAGAAACAAATGCCACTTTAGGAGCAGAAATTTCGGCACAACTAGCCAAGGCAGAAGCAGCAGTTGAAGCCACAGCAATACCTTTTGATTTTGCCATATCAGATGATTCTGTTAGACCTGCGGTGAGAGTTGCAGCAATAGAATTGCAAAATTTAGGAGATAAATTAGTAGAAGGAGCCACTGCTTTGGGCTTATCTGGAGTAATAGCAGACTTAGAAGAATAAATAATTGGTTTTTTATTTTGTTTGTAATCACTTGTGGATTGCAGCATGATTATCTAGTTGAAAATCGGGGCTTTTTTTAAGTCCTGATTTTTGTGTTATGCGATTTACTGATAATGATTTCGTATAAATATGTTGAATTATTTTTTGCTAGTCTAAGGCAAAAAAAATCAAGCATAGCCTTAGCTACGGTTGCTTTTTTTAACGCTAGAATAGTGAAAAAGAAACAGCATATATGCGAAATATTTGTTAGTAAATCGTATTGAAAACAGTTTGTTATGAATTTAAGAAAGTTTTATAGTTGGTTTGTTGTATTGTTAATAGTTGGCTGTAGTAGTGATGATAATTATGAAGATGTGTCTGAAGCTATTACAAATATTGCTATTGATTCAAGAGAGGAATTTCCAGGAGGTGCGGTGACTGTTTTTGATATATCACCAAATGCCTTTGGAGCGGCAGCACCTAATTTAGATGCAGAAAATAGTTTGTTTTTCTTTACAGGAAATTCGTTATTCAATCAAAGTTGGGTTACGGCACCGGCTTCTACTACTGCACGTGATGGTTTAGGGCCTTTTTTTAATTCCAGAGCCTGTTCTAGTTGTCATTTTAAAGATGGTCGTGGTCGCCCGCAAACCGATAGTGGTAATAAATCTTCTGGAATTTTATTTCGTTTAAGTATCCCAGGACAAGATGAATTCGGGCGAAATTTCCCCGATCCGATTTATGGAGATCAGTTTCAAGATCAGTCGGTACAAGATTTAGAGCCCGAGGGGAATGTGAAAATAACATATACGCCACTTGTAGTAACTTATCCAGATGGTGAAACAGTAAGCTTGCGTGTTCCTAAATACACATTTGAAAATTTAAATTATGGAGCATTGGCAGCTAATTTACAAGTGTCGCCACGAGTAGCCAATCAAATGATTGGATTAGGTTTACTAGATGCTATTTCTGAAACGGATATTTTAAAAAATGCCGATGAAACTGATGTTGATAATGATGGTATTTCGGGAAAACCTAATCGAGTGTATGATATAGCAACAAATTCATTACAATTAGGACGATTTGGATGGAAGGCTAATCAATCTACGTTAAAGCAGCAAGTGGCTGCAGCATTTGCCGGGGATTTAGGGATTACATCATCATTGTTTCCAAATGAAAATTGCCCTACTGGAGTGGATTGTGATAGTATTATTAATGGAGGGAATCCAGAAATTACCGATCGTAATTTAGGGAGAGTTACATTATATGCCTCCACATTATCAGTGCCAGCTAGGCGTGAATTTGATGATGAAGCCATTCAGCAAGGTCAACAGATATTTGATCAAGTCAACTGTATAGCATGTCATATAAAAACATTTACCACAGGAGTATCGGAGATAAAAGCATTAGAAAATCAAGTTATTTTCCCATATACCGATTTGTTGTTGCATGATATGGGGGAAGGCTTAGCAGATCAGACTCCCGATTTTGAGGCTACAGGGACAGAATGGCGAACGCCTCCTTTATGGGGAATTGGATTGATACAAACTGTAAATAACCATATGGATTTATTACATGATGGTCGTGCGCGTGGAGTAGAAGAAGCCATACTATGGCATGGCGGCGAAGCTGAAAATTCGAAACAACAATTTATGAATTTAAAGGAAAGCGAAAGAATGAAGTTGATTGCATTTATTGAGTCTTTATAAAAAACAGATATGGTGAAAATAACGCATAATATATTAAAAGTAATAGTGGCTTTAATTATTACTATGGCTTTTGCTTGTAGTAGCAATGATGATCAGAAAGATATATCTGACATAGAATTGAATGATACGAATATAGGTGTTGAAGCTTTAAAACAAAGACAATTTGAGCAAGTCTATCAAAATGAAATATCAATTTTACTATCGGAATTAGTTGCTAAAACTGAGGGGATGGTTTTAAAAGCCAAGTTGTTTCAAAATATTCAGAATGCCAATAATTTGAATGATTTACAAAAGGCTTGGAAAGATTTGCAATTTACATGGAAAGCATTAGAGTTATACGATATAGGTCCAGTGGCACAAACATTTATCTCTTTTGAGTTAAATCGTTGGCCAACAGATGTGGTAAAAATTGAAGCAACTATTTCTGATGATGAAGTGATTAATGAAGCTTTTGTAAATTCAAAGGGATCATCGCAAAAAGGAATTTCGGCGTTAGAATATCTACTTTTTTTTGAAACAAGTAGTCTTAGTGACATAGAGCGCTTTACTTCTAGCGAAAGCGGAATACGTAATGTAGCTTATTTAGTAGCAGTAAGTGAGAATTTGAAGACTAATGTGGAGCGCTATAAGGAGGCATGGGAGCAATATAAAGCGCGATTTATAATGGTCACAGAAACAGGAATAAACGGAAGTCAAAATCGATTGATCAATGCGATGATTACGCTTACTGAGGATATTATTTTAGAAAAATTAGGCGTTCCTTTAGGTAATAAAGATGGAGGGGAAATAGCAGCAAATGAGGTGGAATCTCCTTATGCAGAGTTTTCAAAAGAGATTATACAATCGCATGTGACAGCTATGGAGGAATTATTTATAGGTAATTTTAATGGTATTTTGGAAGAAAATGTTGGTTTTTCAAATTTTTTAATACTGAATGAAAGGCAAGATTTAGTGAATTCTTTTGAAAAAGCATTTGCCGATTGTAGGACCAAATTAAACGCTATTGAGGGTTCATTAGCTAAAGAGTTAGTACGTAATAAATCGGCTGTTTTAGAGCTTAAGGATAGTTTTGTAATACTAAAAAGATTGTTAGAAGTGGATATGGCTAGTGCGCTTGGGTTTACCATAACATTAAATGATAATGATGGGGATTAATTTCAGAAAGAATTTTTAAATAATTCTAGTAACTTTGAAATTGAATTAATTTGTATTTAATGAACATAAAAAAAATAATACTTAGCCTTATTGTACTAGCATTAGTAGTACTTCAGTTTTTTGTAAAAAAAGATAATGTGTCTTCTTATGAAAGTGTGGCATCATTCGAAAAATCCTTTAATGTTCCAGAGGAGGTAAAAACAATTTTTAGATCATCTTGTTATGATTGTCATAGCAACCATACCAAATACCCTTGGTATGCTTCCATTGGGGCTGTTAATTTATTATTGGATCATCATATTGAAGAGGGGAAGGAACATTTAAATTTTTCGGAATGGCAGACCTATCCAGAAGCACGACAATTACACAAACTGGCTGAAGTGTATGAAGAGGTAGAAGAAGGTGAAATGCCATTAAAAATATATCGATTAACACATGGTGATTTATCTGAAAAAGAAAAAGAAACATTGATTTTGTGGACAGAGAAATTTAAGGAACACTAAAGCTTATTTTAAATACGATAAAGGAGCCAGTAAAAATGTTAAGTTTTTACTGGTTTTTATGTTTAGCAGAGGGGAGCTTTTACATTTCAGCCATAATTCGGGAAGGGATAAAATATTCACCACTATGCAATTGAGGCTTATTTGCTGGAGCCCAAAAGTTAGAAACTTTATGTTACAATAAAAAATGTCCTATAATTTGGGTTTAATCAAGAACATTATTTTACAAAATGGGAATCATTTTTTAATAAGAATTTAAAACAGTAGGATTCATAACTGGAGATCGATTGGTTAAATTTCTCAGTATATAATTTTTAAATTTTAAAAAATGAAATTTTCACAACTATTTAAGTTATTAATACTAATCTTTTCTTTAGGAATACAAGGATGTTCTTCTGATGATTCCATAACTGATACTGTTAAAAATGAAGAAATGAAGCCTTCTCCTATTTCAAAACCTGTAGATACTAAAACACCTATCATTTGGAATGGTTCTAAAATTATATTTACAAAAGAAATTGGAGCCGACCCTATGTTGGAGGAAAATCAAGATCGTATCACAGAAACTATATGGTTAACTCGTGCAAATAGTGGAGGGGAATTATACAATGCTAAAATAGAAACTGATGCCGCAACTAATAAAAGTCCTTTTGGGACGGAGTGGGCAAAAGGTTCAATTGCTTCTTCTGATTTGAGTACTTTAGACTTTCAATCTTTGAGGAGAACGGTAAGACCTTTTGAAATTATTGATCAAGACTTGATACTCCATCTTATAGATGAAGATATTTATATTGATATAAAGTTTTTAAGTTGGTCAAGAGGAGGAAAACAAGGAAATAGTGGTGGTTTTTCCTATGAACGTTCTACATTATCTGAAACGCCATAAAAATGTATTACAGCAATCTTTCCAATTTTTAAGTATGATCTGATCATACGTACTCCCTTTCTTAAATAAGCGATTAGTTTTTTAATGAAAGCCCTTTTAAGTATGTCAATCAACACATGGCGATTTATCTGAAAAAGAAAAAGAAACATTGATTTTATGGACAGAGAAATTTAAGGAACACTAAAGCTTATTTTAAATACGGTAAAGGAATCAGTAAAATATTGAATATTTGCTGGTTTTTTGTGTTTAAAAATAAATAATTAATACTTTAAGTTTTGTTTTTTTATCAAATACAAATTAGTTTAATTTTATTTAGAATAATTTAATATAAGATTTGTTTAGAATGGATATGGATAATATATTTGCAGCATCAATTAGCAGTTATTAATATTAAATCTAAATAAATGAAATTAGTCAATATATTAAAATTTGGAGTAGTTGCTACAGCTTTTGTAGCTTGTAGTTCTGATGATAGTGATGTAACTCCAGATAATGCATTAGACGTTCCTTTGACATATGAGTTTACTAGAAACGGAGAAAGTACCGTAAGTTTTGGTGGGCAAACGACACGTTTAAATCAAGGTTCTGAAATTTTAAAGGATTTTAAAACTTTTGGAACCACCGAAACTGTTATTGATGACAAGTTTAGCACAGGACAAGGTTTTGCCGATACTGCATTAAATGATACAAAAAATATTAGAAGCAAAGTAGCTGAATCTGTAGATTACTTTAAAACAAATTCAGTAGAACAAGCTGAAATTAGAGGTGTTTTTGATGGATATATAGCGGAACAAGTATCTATACTTTTATCTAAATACGCTAGTGCTGATGAGGTGCCAGTAGCAACCAGAGGTACGGTAGGGAGGCTAGAAGGTCGTTTTGTAAATGAAAAAGGATTAGAATTAAATCAAGCTTTTAATAAAGGCTTAATAGGAGCCTTAACTTTAGATCAAATTATCAATGATTATTTAAGTTTAACTGAAGGAGCTGCAATTAGAGAAGCGAATGATGCAGGAACTTTAAATGAAGGAAAAACATATACTGAAGCAGAACATTTTTGGGATGAAGCTTATGGATATTTATATGGAGCATCTGATGTTGATGCATTGAGTGATCCTAATTCAAAACATATAGAAACTGTTGTAGATGACTTTTTATATAAATATGTACAACGTGTTGAAGGGGATAAAGATTTTGAAGGTATAGCAGATCGTATTTTTCAAGCTTTTAAAACGGGTAGAGCGGCTATAACAGCAGGTAAATATGAGGAATCAGAAAAACAAGCAGATATTATTCGTTTGGCCTTATCAGAGGTTATCGGTATACGTGCCGTATTTTACTTAAAGCAAGGGGCTGATAAAATAAGAGATTTTGGCTTAGGTGCAGTTAATGATGGAACAGCATTTCATGATTGGTCTGAAGGATACGGGTTTATATATTCATTACGTTTTACTCAAGATCCCGATACTGGTAAACCTTATTTTTCAAAAACTGCTGTAGATGCATTTTTAGCGAAATTAACTGAAGGTGATGGTTTTTGGGATGTAGCAGATAAGCTTGAAATTGCAGACAATATGGCTGAGGAAATAGCCGCTAAATTTAATTTTACAGTGGAGCAGGCTCAGGATACTGGTGCTATAAAAAAGTAAACATAATTGTTTGTTAATATGTATAGGTAATCATAAGCTTTTTTTGATACTTCAATTAAAGTTTATGGTTATTTTTGCACGAAAATGGAGTAGGATATGGTAAAAAAAGTAGGAGTTTTAATAATAGCATTTAGTGCTTTGTTAGTATTGAGTTGTGATGATGAACTGAAGCCTAGTGAAAATAATGTTTTTGATGCTATTCCATTACTGGAAAATATTGTTGATACTCATATTTTACCAGAATATGATACATTTAATAAAGATTTATCCAAATTAGTTGCGGCCAAAGATACTTTTCTAACAAATACTACTGAGGTAAACTTAGTTAGTTTACGTGAGGCTTATTTACAAGCATATACTACTTTTCAAGCGGCAGGTAAATACGATTTTGGTGTAGCCAATGACATTCGTTTTTATTTGAATGTGAACTCACATCCATTGGATATTGGTAAAGTTGAAAATATCATCCCCTCACCGGAAAGTATTAATCTAGAAAGAATAGAATTTCAAGCAAGTCAAGGTTTTCCTGCTGTGGATTATTTGTTAAATGGACTAGGCACATCAGATAGTGAGATTTTAGCTTTTTATATTGGAGATGAAGGCGATAATTATCAAGGTTTTTTAGATAAAGTAATAGATCGAATTGCAAATTTAACTCAACAAGTAGTAACTGACTGGGAGGTTAATTTTGCCAATACAGTAAAAAATGATGCGGAATTTGCTGATTTGATTTACAACAGTTATGTGGAATACTTTGAAAAAAGATTGCGCTCATCTAAAATAGATTTTCCAGCAGGAAAATTTAGTGGAATTCCTAATTCTATGGCTGTAGAGTCTGTATTTAAACCAGAAGAATCTCAGAGGTTGCTCTTAGAAGCATTTAATAGTGCTAGAATATTTTATTTAGGGACAGAAAATAGTACTTCTAGTTGGTCAAAAATACTGGTTAATTTAGGTGAAGAAGGATTAGATGCCCGTATAAAATTAGAATTTATTGAAGCCGAAATAGCGCTTAACGCACTTAATGAAAACTTGGCGCAACAAGTAGAAACAGATAATACATTAATGCTAGCTGCCCGAGATGCGTTACAAGATTTGGTAATATTGTTTAAAGCAGATGTGGTATCTGTGTTGGAAATTCCTATTACTATTGTAGATAACGATGGCGATTAATTGATCTATGTTTGCCGATTACTTACATAAAACCACAAAGGCAGCACCTATTGCTGTCTTTCGTATTTTGTTTGGCATACTCATGTGTGCCAGTATAATTCGATTTTGGAGTAAAGGCTGGATTGAGCAGTTATATATTGAGCCAAAATTTTACTTTTCATATTATGGTTTCGAGTTTGTAAAACCTTTAGGGAATTGGACGTATTTGTTGTTTGCAATTTGTGCATTGTCAGCACTTTTTGTGGCACTTGGTTTTAGGTATCGAATAAGTATAATCGTATTTTTTTTAAGTTTTACGTATATCGAACTTATTGATAAAACTACTTATTTAAACCATTATTACTTTGTTAGTATTTTAAGCTTTTTGCTTATTTTTTTACCTGCACATGTATATTATTCTATTGATGCTTTAAAAAATAAAAAGTTACAAGTAGCGCGTATTCCAAAATGGTGTGTTGATGCTTTAAAATTGGTGTTGGCTATTGTATACATATATGCTGGCTTGTCAAAAATAAATTCGGATTGGTTACTTCATGCTCAACCTTTAAAAATATGGTTACGAACTCGTAGTGATTTTCCTGTTATTGGAGGTATACTACATTATAGTTGGGTGCATTATTTTTTTAGTTGGTTTGGAATGCTGTATGATGTTTTTATAGTCTTTTTTTTAGTAAAAAAATCTACTAGAGTATATGCTTATTTTGTAGTGATTGCATTTCATGTGTTAACAAGGATGTTATTTCCTATTGGAATGTTTCCATATATAATGATTGCATGCACGTTGGTATTTTTTAATGCAGAATTTCATGAAAAAATAATAAGACTTTTCCGTAAAGGAATAGTAGGATTAGGCGTTAAAAAATACGCGAAACAGAACAAGAATAATGGATCTGTATATGTTCAAAATAACTTAAAATTAGTTCAAGGAATTTTAATAGTGTTTTTTGCGATTCAATTACTTTTGCCGTGGCGTTATTTAAGCTATCCAGGTGAGTTGTTTTGGACCGAAGAAGGCTATCGTTTTTCGTGGCGCGTTATGCTTGTTGAAAAAGTAGGGATAGCCACTTTTACTATTATAGACCCTGATACTGGGAGAGAATTTGAAATTAGAAATAATGATTTTTTAACTACAGTTCAAATCAAGCAAATGAGTACACAGCCCGATTTTATATTGGAGTATGCTCATATGTTACGAGATCATTATGTAAAAGAGGGCATAGCTAAGCCACAGGTATATGTGAAATGTTATGTTACATTAAATGGTCGTTTAAGCAAGGCTTTTATCGACCCAACTATTAATCTTGCAAATGAAAAAGAATCATTTGCTCATAAAAAATGGATATTGCCATTCGATGGAACAATTAAAGGGATTTAAATTAGTAGTATTAGTGTGGTTTTTTGTACAAATCGTGCAAGCACAAGTTGTAGTAACAGGAGTGGTTATGGATGGAAATACACAAAAACCACTTCCTAATACAGAAGTGTATAGTAAAGCTTTGGTAAAAACAATACGTACTGACACAGCAGGTAAGTTTCTGATGTCACTGGAACCTACAGAACAAACATTAGTTTTTATTAATTATGGATATGAAATTTTAGAATATAAAATCAATCCTATTGAGAAAACAAATTTGATTATTGAATTACAAACATTAGGTGAAAACCTTAATGAGGTAGTGATTAATCAACAACGTCAAAAAGTTTTTGGAATTAAAAAGCTTAAAGATGTTGAGGGAACAGCTATTTATGCGGGTAAAAAAACGGAAGTTGTTTTAATAGAGCAGCAAGTGGGTAATAAAGCTTCGGGTAATCCTAGACAGGCTTATGCTCAGGTAGCGGGTTTGAATATTTATGAAACAGAAGATGCCGGCTTACAATTAAATATAGGTGGTCGTGGTTTAGACCCAAATCGTTCTGCAAATTTTAATACACGTCAAAATGGCTATGATATTAGTGCAGATGTGCTAGGCTATCCCGAAAGTTATTACACACCTCCTTTGGAAGCCTTGGAAGAAATTCAAGTAATACGTGGCGCAGCATCTTTGCAATATGGAACTCAATTTGGGGGCTTGGTTAATTTTAAATTAAAAGAGCCTAATCGAGTTAAGGAAATAGAAATAATATCCAGACAAGGAATAGGTTCTTTTGGATTGTTTAATTCCTTTAATAGTTTAAGTGGAACCGTTGATAAGGTTAGTTATTATACCTATTTCCAATATAAAGATGGAGATGGTTTTCGACCTAATTCGGGTTTTGATTCTCAAAATTTTTATGCAAATGTAGGGTATCAATTTACCGAGAATACGAAGTTAACTTTGGAAAGTACCTACCTTACTTATTTGGCGCAACAAGCAGGTGGTTTAACAGATAAGCAATTTGAAGAAAATCCAAACTTTAGTAATAGGGAGCGTAATTTTTTTGCTGTTGATTGGGTGTTGTTGAATTTAAAATTAGAGCATCAATTTTCAGAAAATACGAAAGGGAGTTTAAATGTTTTTCGATTAGATGCACAACGAAATGCATTAGGTTTTAGAGAAGGAGGACGTCCAAGTACACCAGATTCTCCCGACATACCTAGGGAGCTTATTATTGACGAATTTAATAATTTTGGAGCCGAATTTAGAGTATTAAGTAATTATCACCTTTTTGGAATAAGGAATATCTCATTATTTGGAGCTAAGTATTATCAGTCCGATAATAGATCACAACAAGGGATAGGGAATGCAGGTGCCGCAGTAGATTTTTCTTTTAATAATGAAGAGTCATCTAATTCTGAATTGATACAATCTGATTTCGATCTTCCAAACTTAAATGTAGCCCTATTTGGAGAACATATTTTTAAGTTAACTAATGACTTTTCTGTAACTCCTGGTTTTCGATTTGAATACATAAAAACGGAGAGTGATGGAACTTTTGTAGAAGGAACAAGAGTGGACCAAAATACAATCACAAGAACCGTTACTGAAGAATCAAAATCTTTAGAAAGAAATCTGTTTTTACTTGGTTTGGGGCTAAGTTATGAGCCATCAAAATCTTTTGAGGCTTTTGCTAATTTTTCTCAAAATTACCGTTCGGTAACGTTTAGTGATATTCAAATTGAAAGTCCTAACTTTATTATTGATCCCAATATTCAAGATGAAACGGGTTATACATTTGATTTGGGAGTACGTGGAGTTATAGATGATATTATACGATACGATGTGAGTGGTTTTTCTCTATTTTATGATAATAGAATTGATGTAGCCCGAGGAAATCAATCCTTTAGAGTACTACGTTCTAATGTAGGAGCAGCACGTATTTTGGGTATAGAATCATTGATAACTGCTAATTTTTCAAATTGGTTATTTACTGAGAATACTGGTTTTCATTGGCAACATTTTTTAAATTTCGCCTATACAGATTCAGAATTTACAGATATTTTTCTACCTGAAGAATTTCAAAATAATGGATTAAGAAAAGGGAATGAATTACAATTTGTACCAAAGGTTAATTTAAAAACAGGGGTTGAGTTAGGGTATAAAAACTTTAAATCAAGTTTCCAGTATACGTATATTTCTACTCAATTTACTGATTCGAATAATACACCAATTTCGGTTGCAGCAGCAGGGGTAACTGGCGAAATTCCTGCTTATACTATCATGGATTTTTCTGCAGAGTATACGTATAAAAATTGGACCTTAGAAGCAGGTGTAAATAATTTGCTAGATGAATCATATTTTACCCGTAGGGCAACAGGTTATCCCGGACCAGGTATTATTCCATCGGCTCCAAGAAACTTTTATGCAGTGTTACAATTTAAGTTTTAAGTAGTTTGTTAGTACAACAAAAGTTAAAACTAAAAGGATTTAAAAGATATTAACATTTGTTTTCTTTACAGGGTATAGAATCTTAGTAATTTAGATAAAAATTAGCAATGACAACTACTATGAGTTTTTTAGATAATTATGAAGATAAGTTAATAGAGAATGCTCTGGAGCTTAAACACTCAATAATGCCACTATTAAGTTGGGATACCCATATGAGCAATTTTACTAATCAAAACCAATTAAATAAAGATATTATAGGCTTACAGAAATTAACCAAAAAATTAAAAATTGATGTTGATGTAGTTGATGAATTGGTAAAAAATAATGCGGTTATAGTAGTGACCGATACAAATCTTGTTATTGAATATGTAACAAGTAACATGGTAGATATGTCGGGTTATTTGTCCGAAGAAGTTTTAGGAAAGTCTCCAAAAATGTTTCAAGGACCTAAAACAAATGAGCAATTATCAAGAGAGATCAGGGCTCATGTTAATAAAAAAGAATGTTTTGAAGCTACGCTTGTAAATTATAAAAAAGATAAATCGGTGTACAATTGTCATATTAAGGGTTATCCAGTTTTTAACAGTAAAGGAGAGCTTGTTAAATATGTTGCTGTTGAACATGCAGCATAAACTAATTAGCCGATATATTAAAGTCGATTGTTTTTTGTAAGCAGTCGACTTTTTTGTTTGTGTAAATTTATCTTCAAAAAAATTTGTATAATTTTTTTATCTTTTAAGTTTAATTGATTTTTTGAGTGTCTAAATTGTATGAGATGAGTTTAGTAGGGAAATGGTATCAAAATTCGGAAAAAGTAACGAAAAAAGCAGCAGATAACTACCGTTCAAGCTTTGAATATGAGTTAGCTATACGCAAAGAAATAGTTGAATATTATTCAGAAAGAGAATTCACATTAGATTCGGATAATGGCCAAGGGATTTATAAAATTATGGGGCAAAATCCAGATGATCCAGACTCATGTTATATAGGGAATGTAGTAATTGAATTTGATGAAGGAACTTGGTTAGCTACATGGTATATTTCTGGTTTTATGCATTATGCTTATGGTATGCAAGTAAGCTCAAATATTTTAGTATTTAATTTTTCATACCTCGATAATGATGAAAATCCTCATAATGGATTAGTTGCTTATACATTTTTATCAGAAGAAGTGGTTAGAGGAGAATGGATCGAAGAAGGCTATGCAGAAAAAGGTATTGAAGAGCTACGAAAATTAAAAGATGATGAAGTTGATTTTAACGATATGCATGATGCGAATTTTGGTTTCAGTTTGAATTAATTTTTTAAAATTTTTGTGTAAAGTTTTAAATGTTTGGTTAGTATAGATGCTAGTTTTTTATTTTTTATGTGTATAGTAAAGGGGTAAATACTTGTTAGTGTGTTTTTTGTTTTGTTTTTAAGTGGATGTTTCAGAATGAATAAGAAGAGGTGTTTTTTCTTACATAATGAATTAAAGCTTAGATAAAAGGCAGCGTTTTTGATTTTATATTTGGACTGCTAAACAAAAAATCAAATTATGAAAACGCTTTTACCCTTTTTGGTATGCTTATTTTTATCTCAAATTATTCTTGCAGGTCCTCCGGAACCTAAAATTGGATACCGATGGGTGCTTAACAAACAATATTCAGATGAATTCAACGGGAATAAATTAGATGCTTCTAAGTGGAATAAAACATTCAAAGGATGGAAGGGTAGAAGACCTGCAAAGTTTGAACCTAAAACCATATCTGTAAAGAATGGTACCATGCAGATCAAAAATCAAGTATCTACTGATCCAGGAGATGGATATACAATTGATGGTGGAGCTGTACAATCTAAAGAGACTACTGCGTTTTTTGGATATTATGAGTGTCGTTTCAAATCTTCAAGAGTAGCAATGTCAACTACATTTTGGTTGTCTAATCCTAAAAGATCAGTTAATTTTCCTACCAAGAAAAGTAATGGGAATAATTGTTCAAGGGATAGTTTTAGTCAAGAATTAGATATTGCAGAAAGTATTGGAGGAGTTTTTAATGGAACAAGCTCATTTAGAAATAACATGAACTTTAATACACACTACCGTTACGTGGATTGTAATGGAGGTAGAGAGAAATTCTTTTCTCGTGGAAATAATTCTATTGAAGGAAATGGAAAAAATAATGCAAAATTAAGCAGTGAATCATGGCAAGATTTTCATACTTATGGTGCTTACTGGAGAAATGAAAATGAAGTATCTTTTTATGCAGACAATAAGTATGTAGGTGATGTAAAAGTTAGTACTGAGGTAGTTGATAAACCATTTCCAGATCCAATGCGTATTAATATGGTAACAGAAACTTATGATTGGGCAAAACCTCACCCATCTCCAGCGCAATTAAGAAATAATAACATCAATACATCATACTACGATTGGATTCGTGCCTACGAGTTAGTTCCAGTCGATAAGGCACCAAAAACTACAAAATATAATGCAGCTCAGATATTTCAAGATAAAATTTCATTTTTTCAAAATACAAAATTAGTTGATGGAAATAAGAAAGTTGAAGTTTCGTATTTGTATTCTGCTAAAACGGATAGAAATTTTAGGTTAAGAATATTAGATGCCAATAATAAAGAAGTATTCAATTCAGGATTTAAAGTTTTAGAAGGTTTAGGGAAAAATAGAAAAACACTTAACTTAGGGAAAACCTTAGCTAAAGGGAAGTATACTTTTATTGGCGAATTAACAGAATCGAGTTCAAATAAAGTGGTTGCTACAACTAGTAACCAAGGAACAGTTACTGGGGGTGCTCCAAAACCAAAACCTGAGCCTGCTAAGCCAGTTGTACAGCCATCGCCAAAGCCAACAAATAATGATGTGCCTAAAGTAAGTTTTTTAAAGCCTACCTTGTTTAATTTAGTTGAGGGGGCTAATGTAATTGTAGAGGTTGCTGCAAATGATGCTAACGGTATTCAAAATGTAAAGCTTTATTTAAATAATAGTTTTATAGGACAACAGGGATCGGCGCCTTATAGATTTGGATTTAGAGAACAAGCATTGAAAAATATGAAACCAGGTTCATATGAACTTAAGGCTGTTGCTACAGATAGAAATGGAACTACAGGCGAGATAATTACTACTTTAAATATAGCGCCTAAAAATGCACCTGCACCTAAACCAACGCCAATAGTTGTAAATAATAAACCTAGATTAAGTTTTTTAAAGCCTACTAATTTGAATTTAAAAGAAGGTGCCACTTTAAATGTAGATGTTCAGGCAACAGATAATGATGGTATTCAAAATGTAAAATTATATTTGAATAATAAGTTTGTACGTCAAGAAAATATTTTGCCATACGAATGGGGAGGAAATGATGGTGTATTGAAAAATATGAAGCAAGGTACGTATGAGCTTAAGGCGGTGGCGACTGATAAAAAAGGAAATACGGCAGAAGCAAAAATAACTGTTAAGGTTTCGGGTAAATCAGCTCCAAATTTAAGTGGAACGTATAGTATCAAGTTTCCAAAAACGGGACAGCGAATTTTGGCTAGATCAAATGAGAATTTTAGTGCAATTACGCATGATTATGGTAAATGGGATGATCAATTATGGGAGATAAAATCTATAGGTACTAACTTATATAGTATTCAGAATAAAGGAAACAAGCGTTATTTGACAGTTGTAGGTAATTGTACAAATGGAGTTAATGTAAGTAGTACTATTAATGCTAGAGGAACAAGTAGTTCATGGCAAATAGTAAAGGTTGGAGATTTTTACTCGATACGTCCTCAAAAATGTACAAATTTAGCATTGGATATTGAAAAAGGTAGTGTTGATGGAAATGTTCAGTTGTGGGATTTGAATACTGCTAATAATAATCAGAAGTTTGAGTTAGTTAAAGTAACAGGTCAAAAAACTTTAGATGATGAGGTGACTTTAAAAGTAATAATGGCTCCAAACCCAGCTCAAACATATGTTGAACTTATTGGTGCTAAAGAGGGAAGTGAAATTGTGCTAACAAATTTACTGGGTCAAAAACTATTAGTTCAAATTATAGAAAATACTACGGAACGCATCAATCTAGAAGGCTATGCAAATGGTGTGTATTTTATTAGTATTGGTAACGGATTGACCAAGCGATTAGTGATAGCGAATTAATTCATAGTTTTATAATAATTATTTACAATTAATTGTAAGTAAATTAGATTAAAAATCAGTTTGTTAGGTTATATTAGTGTAACTTAATAAGCTGATTTTTTAGTTATATAATATGAAAGAAGATTTTCTGTATTATTTGTGGAAGTTTCAGAAGATCAATACTTCGCAATTGTTAACAACGCAAGGTGAATCAATCGAAGTTATTACAGTGGGTACCCATAATACGCAAACCTCCGGACCAGATTTTTTTAATGCCCAATTAATTATTAATGGTCAAAAATGGGCGGGTAATATAGAAATTCATGTTAAGGCAAGTGATTGGTTTGTGCATCAGCATCAAAGTGATCCAAATTATAATTCAGTAATTTTACACGTAGTATGGGAATATGATATAGATGTATTTCGATTAAATAATAGTGTTATCCCTGTACTGCAATTAAAGAATTATGTGTCCCAAACAGCTCTAACAGCATATTATAGTCTGTACAAAAACCAAATAAATAAATGGATTAATTGCGAAAATCAATTAATTGAAATATCGTCGTTTACCATAAATAATTGGTTGGAGCGTATTTATTTTGAGCGCTTGGAGCTAAAATCGAAACCTATCCTTCAGTTATTGAAAAAGTGTAATAATAATTGGGAAGCAACATGTTTTGCAGTTATTGCAAAATCTTTTGGAGGTAATACTAATGGGCTTGCTTTTTTTCAAATAGCACAATCAATTCCCTTTACAATAGTTCAAAAGGCAAAGACTACCTTTGAGTTGGAGGCACTGTTTTTTGGTCAGGCTAATTTACTTAGTGGAAATTATGAAGATCCTTACTATAATGCATTAAAAAATGAGTATATGTTTTTAAAGCATAAATTTAAATTGAAGTCGTTAATAGGTTTACAAGTTCAGTTTTTTAAACATCGTCCATTAAATTTTCCAAGTATACGATTATCTCAATTAGCCGTATTTTATACAGAGCATAAAAATGTTTTTAATTTAATTATGCAATTAAATAAGCTGGATGATTTAGAGGAATTATTACGAGTAACAACTTCTCCATACTGGGTAGATCATTATACTTTTGATAAAATATCAAAAAAGAGTACTAAAAAAATTTCTAAATCATTTGTAGCTTTATTGCTTATTAATGCAGTATTGCCATTAAGGTTTATTTATGAAAAATCAATACAAAAATTTGATCCAGATATAATGTTACAGGTTTTAAAACTTCTAAAACCAGAAAGCAACAATATTAGTAAACGATTTAAAAAGTTGGGTGTTCCAATGGATAATGCATTGCACTCTCAAGCTTCTCTTACTCTTAAAAAGCAATATTGCGAAAAACAAAAATGTATAGATTGTGCTATTGGATATAGGTTGTTAAACTGAAAATAATATAAGGGTAAATAAGAAGTTAGATTTAGTTGAACCCGGATTATGCACTAGAACTTTGCAATGAGGTATTAAAGCACAATAGGGCAGAAATGTCAAGCCAAAGGTTTGGCTCGTTATGAAAGAGCCAGCTGTTGTGGTGAAGTACTTTCTCAATTTCAGCATAGCACCGCTATGGTTAAATTGAAAAGTGCAACAAAGTGTTTGTTTTTGAAGTGATTTCATAATGTAATAAATTTTCTAATGCATAATTTGGGTTGAAGGATTGTAAGTGGTTTATTGTAGGTTTTTTCTTTGTTGTTTTGAGACTTTGCGTTGTTTGTTTAAATTTAGAGTATTAACCATCTTGAATTTAAATAAATACTTGTTTTTTTACCTCGATTATATGTTTTTTTATTCAGTTAAAAAACACTTGAAGTTTGTTTTTATTCTATCCCAAGTCTATTAAACATTTAAGGTATTTGTGTGTTATTTGATTAATTACTTTGTGTAAATGTATTATAACGGAGTATAGATCAAAGGTGCTTTTTACATGAAATAACTAAAAAAACAAGATTATGAAGAAAATTACAATACTAAGTCTTTTAATGCTTATTACGCAATTTTGTGTTGCCCAAAAAACAGATGTGTATGATTTAGATCAAATGCATACACGAAGAAAAATAAGAGAGCATAAACAAATACCAATATTGGAGTATGTTGTTGAAACAGCAGTCGGGTATTCCGTGAATGGTAAAGTAGATAACCCTTCAAAAATTAGCGGTCAGTTTGTGAAATTGGGTAGGTATTTTGTGGTAAATAAAAAATATCAAGATTTGTTTTTTGTGGGTCAATTAATAA
This sequence comes from uncultured Aquimarina sp., assembly GCA_947498765.1. GTDB lineage: Bacteria > Bacteroidota > Bacteroidia > Flavobacteriales > Flavobacteriaceae > Aquimarina. The sequence goes on along the minus strand of CANMLG010000059.1, from coordinate 27,880 downwards.
GTATTAATGAAGTGTCCAAGTACAATTTACTAGTAAGTAACCATGTTAATGTAGCTCAAATTTTGTTTGAAGATGTAAAAACAAAAAACAAATTTATTGCTAATACTAGTTTTTTAAAGCAATATGCATTTTCAATAAATGGAAAATATAATAAAGAAGGGGATCGAATGGTGGCTTCGAATTAATTTTTTAAGATATTTTAAGAATTTATTATTCGAATAAAATAAAAATAGTAATTAAGTATTTGAAAGGTGGTTTTTAACTGCCTTTTTTTGTAGTAGTAATTCAATTATGAAAGAAACAAATGTACTATAACGATATTGATAAGGGTTAAAATAGAAACTAATTGATCAAGAATACTTATTTTTGAGTAAATCTAATGTAAATGTATAATTTAAGACACTTTTTAGAACGAAGAGGTTATTATGTATGCTCGCGACTAGCAGAGCGTTTAGGAATGCGAACTAAAAATGTGAGGATTTTTTTTATTTACGCTACGTTTGCAACAGTAGGTTTAAGTTTTTTTGTATATCTAACATTGGCATTTTGGCTTAAATTAAAAGATTTAATTTATACAAAACGAACATCAGTATTTGATATATAGATATGCTGCTATTTTTAAAAAATAAAGTATATCTGGCTATAACTTTGTTAGCATCATTATTGCTAATGGGAACTTTAGGTTTTCGGTATTTTGCAAATTATAATTGGATTGATTCCTTATATATGACTGTAATTACTGTTGCAACAGTAGGTTATGGGGAGGTTGGTCCATTGGATGATACAGCAAAGTTGTTTGCTGTATTTTTAATTTTAACCAGTTTGGGAGTAATTGGTTTTTCGCTTTCGGTGATAACAGAGTATATTGTAAGTAATAGTAATCCAAAATTAATTGAATATAAAAAAATTCAAAAAATGATTTCAACCTTAGAAGATCATGTGATTATTTGTGGTTATGGAAGGAATGGCAAGCAAGTAGCAAAAAAGCTGCATGCACACAATAGACCGTTTTTAATTATAGAGCATGAAAAGGAAATCATTGATAAATATCAATCAATAGATAGACCGATGTTGCTTGGGGATGCCATTGAAGATAATGTGTTGAAACAGGCTGGAATTTATAAAGCAAATTGTTTAATCTCAACATTGCCTGAAGATGCAGGTAATTTATTTATTGTGCTTTCGGCAAGGCAGATGAATAAAAGCTTAAAAATTATCAGTAGAGCCTCTAAAACCTCTAGTTACAAAAAATTACGTTTAGCAGGAGCCGATAATGTGATTATGCCCGATAGTATTGGAGGTGATCATATGGCTTCATTAGTGGTGGTGCCAGATTTAATCGAATTTCTAGATAAGCTTTCTCTGGTGGGTAAAGGATCTGTAAATATTGAAGAGGTGCCTTCAGAAAAGTTAATTAATGGAAAGGAGCATCAAAGTATCCGGAATTTAGATATACGATCGAGAACAGGTTGTACTATTATTGGTTATAAAACTCCAGAAGGAAAATATATAGTTAACCCAGATGCTGATCAAGTAATTGGATATGGTTCAAGGGTTGTGGTACTGGGTAATAGGCAACAGATCGAAATTTTAAATGGGATTTATAACATATCGGTTGATTTTGAATAAATACTCATATAAGACTAGTAATGGGTCTAAATGAATATGAAATAATAAGTAAAATTAATAGTAAAGAATAGAACATCTATGATAAAACGAGTTAGTCTTTTTGTAATGCTAGTAATGCAAAGTATGGTAGCTTTGGCAGGTAACCAATCCATTGACGAAAAAATAGAATCATTTTTTGGACCCATAGCAGAAGCCGTTGGAGGGGTAGTGTTTTTTCCAATTCTAATCTCAGGTAAAAAAGTTCCCATTGTTCTTATTGTATTATTATTAGGGGCTTTATTTTTTACGCTTTATTATAAATTTGCTAATGTGAGGCTATTGGGGGTTGCTGTAAAGGCTGCAAAAGGAGATTATGATGATGTTGATTTGCGTCAAGTGTCACAAGTGGAAGGGGATGTAACCAGTAATGATGAAAACATACTTGAATCGCCTCGAGCGGAACCTGTTGTAGGTGAGGTGACTCACTTTCAGGCATTAACAGCGGCATTATCTGCAACTGTAGGTTTAGGTAATATTGCGGGAGTAGCGGTGGCTATTGCATTAGGTGGGCCTGGGGCTACAATTTGGATGATACTAGCTGGTTTTTTAGGGATGTCTACTAAGCTTGTCGAAGGTACATTGGGAGTAAAATATAGAGAAGTTGATGAAAATGGGAAAATATATGGAGGTCCCATGTATTATCTAAAAAAAGGCTTGGCGGAAAAGAATTTAAGTGGTTTAGGTAAGTTTTTAGCTGTTTTTTATGCTATAATGGTAGTAGGAGGATCTTTTGGAGGAGGTAATATGTTTCAGGCAAATCAAGCAGCGGCTCAAGCGAAACAATTATTTGATGTTGATTCGGGGTGGTTTTTTGGAATTGTAATGATGATTTTGGTTGGTTTTGTTATTATTGGAGGAATTAAAAGGATAGGGAAAGTAACTGAAAAAATAGTTCCCTTTATGGGTATTATTTATGTAGGTGCTGGATTTGTTATTCTAATGATGAATATAAGTTTACTGCCAGAAGCATTTAGCAAAATTTTAATGGAAGCCTTTTCGCCTCAAGCTGCATTGGGTGGTGTTATTGGTGTTATGATTCAAGGTTTTAAAAGAGCAGCTTTTTCTAATGAGGCTGGAGTTGGTTCGGCTTCGATAGCACATGCGGCTGTAAAAACACGTTTTCCGGCTAGTGAGGGTATTGTAGCTTCAATAGGACCATTTGTGGATACTGTGGTTATTTGTACTATGTCTGCTTTGGTGATAGTGGTAGTTAATATTAAAGAAAATTTATTTAGTTATGGTGCTGTAAAAGGATCTTCTGTAGTACTTAATAAAACGGGAGAATCTATTGGTGGAGTTGATTTGACTTCTTTGGCTTTTGAAACGGCAATTCCTTATTTTTCTTACATTTTGACAATTGCAGTTATTTTATTTGCTATTTCAACAATGTTGTCATGGTCTTATTATGGTTTACAAGGTTGGAAATACCTTTTTGGAAAAGGAAAAATAACAGATTTAACATATAAAATAATTTTTCTATTCATGATTTTAGTGGGAGCTTCTTCCAGTTTAAATTCTGTAGTAGATTTTTCTGATGCCATGATTTTTGCTATGGTTTTTCCTAACATGATTGGTTTGTTTATCTTGGCACCTAAGGTTAAGAAAGAAGTTTCAAAGTATTTAAAGGTTATTGGACATTCTTCGGTAAAGAGTGAGTGATGGTTTTAAATAATCAACATAAAATAGGGATAGTTAAGTTGGGTGTTTTATTAGGAGTCATCTGTTTTTTAATAGTGGCGTACAATAAATTTCCTAGGAATAGTGGTGCGTTTGTTTTAAATAAAGAAGCTCAATGTTTTGTGGATAACAAGCAATCACTTCTTGCGGAAGCAAAATCTAAAAAAGCGTTTTCCTATTATGTGAATTCAATTTCTGATTATACAGGATATCAATTGGGGTTGTCTCCAGATCAGATTGATCGTTTGTTGGCTTATCGTAAAACTGGAAAGCGAATTTATACTATAAATGAATTTAAGCAAATTGCTGGAGTTAATTTACAGCAATTGGATACTATAAGGGGGCGTCTAAAATTTCCAAAAAAGAAATTTCAAAAGTTTAAAAAGAAAAAGATCTCTGTAATTTTAAAGCAGAAAATAGAAATGAATTCAGTTTCGGCTAAGGAATTGAAAGAAAAACTACAGTTGCCAGAATTTTTAGCCAACCGAATTGTAAATTTTAGAACGTCTTTAAATGGATTTAGTTCTATGGACCAATTAAAAAAGGTGTACGGAATTTTGCCTTATCAATTAAAGCGCTTAAGCATAAATGGGTATTTGAAAAAATGAAAAGCCTTAAACTTAGTTTTAAACAGAAAAATCCCCTTTTTTTGGTTTGTTTATCGTTTGTGTAAAACAGGTAAACAACTTTAACGATTCATAAAGTTTGTAAAAATCAGTGCATAATCAGCATTCTAGAATACTTTACTAAAAAATGAGGACTTTTCAATCAGTTAGATTGCAAGATTACCCCTATATTTGATCCTAAATTAGTCATGAACCTAACTTGAATTTTGTGCTTGATAACGAAATGTTATTGTTTTTATATGGCACAAAAAAATAAGTATCATATTTAGTTTATATATGAATTTCGATTATTCAGAAACGCAGCAAATGGTTGCTGAAGCTGCAAAAAACTTCGCAATACAACATATTAAGCCATACGTAATGGAGTGGGATGAAAGTCAAACATTTCCTGTTCAGGTATTTAAAAAGGCAGGAGAGTTGGGTTTTATGGGGGTGTTAGTGCCTGAGGTTTATGGAGGATCAGGTCTTGGATATCATGAATATATTGCTATTATTGAGGAGATTTCTAAGATAGATCCATCAATAGGGCTTTCTTTGGCGGCACATAATTCATTGTGTACCAATCATATTTTGTCATTTGGTAATGAAGCACAAAAGAAGAAGTGGATTCCTAAGTTAGCTTCAGCAGAATTGATTGGTGCTTGGGGTTTAACAGAGCACAATACGGGTAGTGATGCTGGAGGAATGAATACTACTGCAGTACTTGATGGAGATCATTATGTGTTAAATGGAGCTAAAAACTTTATTACGCATGGAGAAACAGGTGATATTGCAGTTGTGATAGCGCGTACTGGAGAGAAAGGAGATTCTCATGGGATGTCCGCTTTTGTTGTAGAAAGAGGAACTAAAGGTTTTTTAGCAGGTAAAAAAGAAAATAAATTAGGAATGCGTGCCAGTGAAACGGCAGAATTGATTTTTCAAAATTGTAGAATTCCTAAGGAGAATTTATTAGGAGAATTGGGTGATGGTTTTATTCAGTCAATGAAAATTTTAGATGGAGGAAGGATATCTATAGGGGCACTTTCTTTAGGGATTGCTAAAGGAGCAGCTGAAGCGGCGATACAATATTCAAAAGAGCGTGAGCAATTTGGTAAACCAATAAGTAAATTCCAGGGCATAAGTTTCAAGTTGGCTGATATGGCAACTAAAATTGAAGCAGCAGAATTAATGTTGCATAAAGCAGCTTATTTAAAAAATAAGGGAGAGGCTGTTACAAAGATTGGAGCAATGAGTAAAATGTATGCTAGCGAGATTTGTGTGGAAATTGCAAATGAAGCGGTACAGGTTCATGGAGGCTATGGGTATACCAAGGATTATCCTGTAGAAAAATTTTATAGAGATGCTAAGTTGTGTACTATTGGGGAGGGGACAACTGAGATTCAGAAATTGGTAATAGCAAGAGAGATTTTAAAATAAATTAGATGCTATGTAGTTGTTGTTAAAATAAACTAACTGCTTAATAGTAAAAATAAAAGAAAAAACTTTGTAGGTTGTAAAAAGGTAGTATATTTGCAGCCTAATAATTCTTAAAGAGAGGAGGTTAAACTATGTTAATTATACCAATTAAAGACGGAGAAAATATAGATAGAGCGCTAAAGCGTTTTAAGAGAAAGTTCGATAGAACTGGAACAATGCGTGCACTTAGAGGGCGTCAGCAATTTAAAAAACCTTCTGTAGTTCGTAGAGCTCAAATTCAAAAAGCTCAGTATATACAAGGACTTAGAGATGCGGAAAATATCTAAGTCGTTTGTGTAACAACGTCTTTGTGATATAAATATATAGCCTTACTCAAAAAGAGTAGGGCTTTTTTTTGTTTAAAAGGTTTGTGTTAACTTGTGTGTATGTTGATAGATCAGTTTAAGGATTATATGTTATTGGAGCGTAATTGTTCTGAATTGACGGTTAAGGCTTATGGGGCGGATATTGAGGCTTTTGTTTTGTTTTATGAAGCTGAGTATGGTGTTGTGGATTTAAAAAAAGTAAATTATCCTGAAATTCGGCAGTGGATTGTTTCGTTGGTAGAGTTGGGGGTTTCAAATCGAAGTATTAATCGTAAGGTGGCTTCATTAAAAGCATTTTATTTATTTCTTCAAAAAACAGATGTAATTCAGGTGAATCCATTGGTGAAGCATAAGCCGTTAAAAATGGAGTTGAAGGCAAAGTTGCCATTTTCAGAAGGGGAGGTGAGTGAGGTGTTTGATTTGTTTGAAAAAGATTTGGATGACTTTTGCAAATTACGCGATCGTATAATTATCGAAATATTATATGTAACAGGTTTGCGTAGGGCGGAATTGATAGGGTTAACATTGGGTAGTGTGGATCTTTTTTCTAATACCTTAAAGGTGTTAGGTAAGCGAAATAAAGAGCGTATTGTGCCCTTATTAGGTGTTACAGTTGATTTGCTTTCGCGTTATATTGATGAATATAAAGTGCGTTATGTTGCTGAAATTTCGAGTCCTTTATTTTTGACAAATAAGGGTGTTAAAATTTATGAAAATTTTGTCTTTCGCTTAATTAATTCATACTTTGGTAAGGTATCTGTTAAAAACAATAAAAGTCCACATATATTGCGGCATTCTTTTGCGACTCATTTATTGAAGAATGGAGCGGATTTGAATTCTGTTAAAGAATTGTTGGGGCATTCGAGCTTGGCGGCAACTCAAGTGTATACGCATAATAATATTGCAGAGTTGGCGGAGGTCTATAAGAAATCTCATCCTCGAAACAAGAAGGTTTAAAACGGGTGCGCATTGTCTAATCTTAAATATAATGTGTATGAAAGTAAATGTTCAGTCTGTAAATTTTAATGTAGATCAAAAGTTAGTTTCGTTTACGAAAGAAAAATTAACCAAGTTAGAGGGGCACTTTAGTAAGATTATTTCTGCGGAAGTTTTTATGAAAGTTCAAAATACAAGTGCTAAAGAAAATAAAAAAACAGAAATTTTATTAAATATACCGGGAGGTGAATTTGTGGCGAAAAAGACATATAAAACATTTGAAGAGGGTGTTGATCAGTGTCTTAGTAGTTTGGAGCGTCAGTTGATGAAATTTAAAGAGAAGCAAAAAATGAGATTAGTTTGAAATTTTTTTTAAAAAAGTTTTGGTGAATCGTAAAACAGTTATATATTTGCATCCCGTTAGCAATAACGGGGTGCTTTTTTAAAAGTGCTAAACGGTAAAAAAGCCGATATAGCTCAGCTGGCTAGAGCAGCTGATTTGTAATCAGCAGGTCGTGGGTTCGAGTCCCTCTATCGGCTCTTTTTTAACAAAGGTTTTTAATAGCCTTTATTTTTTGAAATATTGATTTTGGGAAGATACTCAAGCGGCCAACGAGGGCAGACTGTAAATCTGCTGTTTTTAACTTCGCAGGTTCGAATCCTGCTCTTCCCACTTTTTTCAAAAATAATTACATATATTTGCAAGCCTTTATTGGTTTATGAATAAAGGCGGGAGTAGCTCAGTTGGTAGAGCGTCAGCCTTCCAAGCTGAATGTCGCCGGTTCGAACCCGGTCTCCCGCTCAACGATATAGAACTGCACTTGGTGTGGTTCTATGTCTATATAAGTAACTCACGTTGCATCATGCCGGTGTAGCTCAGGGGTAGAGCGTTTCCTTGGTAAGGAAGAGGTCACGAGTTCAAATCTCGTCATTGGCTCAAACTGTGTAGAACAAATTACTTTTACTAAAAATAAAATTAGAATTAAATAACATTCATTATGGCAAAGGGAACTTTTGATCGTTCGAAACCACACTTGAATATCGGTACTATCGGACACGTAGATCACGGTAAAACAACTTTAACTGCTGCAATTACTAAAGTATTAGCAGATGCAGGTCTTTCTGAAGCTAGAGATTTCGATACTATCGATAACGCTCCTGAGGAAAAAGAAAGAGGGATTACAATTAATACATCTCACGTAGAATATCAGACTGCTAACCGTCACTACGCTCACGTTGACTGTCCAGGTCACGCCGATTACGTAAAGAACATGGTAACTGGAGCTGCGCAAATGGATGGAGCTATTCTTGTAGTAGCTGCAACTGATGGGCCAATGCCACAAACACGTGAGCATATCCTATTGGGTCGTCAGGTAGGTATTCCTCGTATTGTTGTTTTCTTGAATAAAGTTGATATGGTGGATGATGAAGAATTGTTAGAGTTGGTAGATATGGAAGTTAGAGATTTGCTTTCTTTCTATGACTATGATGGTGATAATGCGCCAGTAGTTGCTGGTTCTGCTTTAGGAGCGCTTAATGGTGAGCAAAAGTGGGTTGATACTGTGTTGGAATTAATGACGCAAGTTGATGCTTATATTGAAGAGCCGTTAAGAGAGGTTGATAAAGATTTCTTGATGCCTATTGAAGATGTATTCTCTATTACTGGACGTGGTACAGTAGCTACTGGGCGTATCGAAACTGGTATTGCTAACACTGGAGATCCTGTTGAGATTATTGGTATGGGTGCAGAGAAGTTAACTTCTACTATTACTGGTATCGAAATGTTCCGTCAGATTCTTGATAGAGGAGAGGCTGGGGATAACGCAGGTATCTTGTTAAGAGGTATTGAAAAAACACAGATTTCAAGAGGGATGGTTATTACTAAGCCTGGATCTGTAACTCCACATAAAAAATTCAAAGCTGAGGTGTATATCCTTAAAAAAGAAGAAGGTGGACGTCATACTCCATTCCATAATAACTACCGTCCACAGTTTTACGTACGTACAACTGATGTAACTGGTAACATTGCGTTGCCTGATGGAGTTGAAATGGTTATGCCTGGAGATAACTTAACTATTACAGTTGAATTAATTCAGACTATTGCAATGAATGTAGGTCTTCGTTTTGCTATCCGTGAAGGTGGTAGAACAGTTGGAGCTGGTCAGGTAACTGAAATCCTTGACTAATTTCGTTGATGTGAATAAAATAAAGCATGGGTATTCTAATTTTTTTAGAATACCTTGCTTGTTTTAAATAAAAATTTATATTTTTGCACACCCATTAAAATAGGATTTTAGTGTGGAGTGTAAAATAGACGGGTTTAGCTCAGTTGGTAGAGCACTGGTCTCCAAAACCAGGTGTCGTGAGTTCGAGCCTCGCAACCCGTGCAAATACTAAGCAACATGGCAGGAATAGTAAATTATATAACAGAATCCTTTTCGGAATTAAAGAATAATGTTTCTTGGACTCCTAGGGCTGAGGCGCAACGTTTAACGGTTATCGTTGTTGTGTTTTCTGTCTTGTTTTCATTGGCTATTTGGGGTGTTGATACTGCGTTTAGTAAAGTGATAGAGCAGTACTTTAATCTAGTTAAACAGTAGTGCGCGTTATGGCTGATTCTAACATTAAGAAATGGTACGTTGTGCGTGCTGTTAGTGGTCAAGAGAATAAAGTAAAAGATTATATAGAACGTGAAATTTCTCAGCAAGGTTTGGATGATTTTGTTGATCAAGTTTTGGTGCCTACGGAAAAAGTGGTTCAGGTGCGTAATGGGAAAAAGGTGAATAAAGAAAGAGTTTATTTTCCGGGTTACATTATGGTTGAGGCTAATTTATCTGGTGAGGTGCCGCATATTATTAAATCTATAAATGGGGTAATTGGTTTCTTAGGGGAAGTTAAGGGTGGAGATCCTGTTCCGTTAAGGAAATCTGAGGTGAATAGAATGTTAGGTAAGGTAGATGAGTTGGCTATAAAGGTTGATAATGTTGCTATACCTTACACTGAAGGAGAGACTGTGAAGGTTATTGATGGTCCTTTTAATGGGTTTAATGGTACGGTAGAAAAGGTGAATGAAGAAAAGCGTAAGCTTGAAGTGATGGTGAAAATTTTTGGAAGAAAAACGCCTTTAGAGTTAAGTTATATGCAAGTAGAAAAAGTTTAAATAACTATTTTATTTTATATCGGAGTTGTGTTTTTTCTGAGCTTCCACTGAAACAATGCAATTTCAATAATTATTTTTAAAAATGGCAAAAGAAGTAAGTAAGGTTGTAAAACTACAAGTACGTGGTGGGGCGGCAAATCCATCTCCACCTGTTGGACCTGCTTTGGGTGCTGCTGGGGTTAATATCATGGAATTCTGTAAGCAATTCAATGGTAGAACTCAGGATAAGGCTGGTAAAGTATTACCAGTGGCAATTACGGTATATAAAGATAAATCTTTTGATTTCGTAATAAAAACTCCTCCTGCAGCAGTTCAAATATTGGAAGCAGCAAAAATAAAAAAAGGTTCAGGAGAACCTAATAGAAAAAAAGTAGCTACGGTTACTTGGGATCAGTTAAAAGTTATCGCGGAAGATAAAATGCCTGATTTGAATGCGTTTACTATCGAGTCAGCAATGAGAATGATGGCAGGTACCGCTCGTTCAATGGGTATTAATGTTAAAGGCGATGCGCCATCTTAATCTTTTTAAATAGAAAATCATGGCAAAATTGACAAAAAAACAAAAAGATACGCGCGCTAAGGTAGATGCTAGCAAAGCGTATACTATTGCAGAAGCAGCTTCTTTGGTAAAGGAAGTGTCGACTGTAAACTTTGATGCCTCTGTTGACATAGCAGTAAGGTTGAATGTAGATCCTAGAAAAGCAAATCAAATGGTACGTGGTGTGGTTACTTTGCCACATGGTACAGGTAAGGATGTTAAAGTATTAGCTTTAGTTACTCCGGATAAAGAAGAAGAGGCGAAAGCAGCAGGTGCTGATTTTGTTGGTTTGGATGAGTATCTGGCTAAAATTAAAGCAGGTTGGACTGATGTTGATGTAATTGTAACCATGCCTTCGGTAATGGGGAAATTAGGTCCATTGGGTAGAGTGTTAGGTCCTCGTGGTTTAATGCCAAACCCTAAAACTGGAACAGTTACTATGGATGTTGCTAAGGCGGTATCTGATGTGAAAGCTGGTAAAATTGACTTCAAAGTTGATAAAACTGGTATAGTGCATGCGGCTGTAGGAAAAGCATCATTTGATGCTGATAAATTAGAGGGAAATATTAATGAACTAGTAAGTACTTTAGTGAAGTTAAAACCTCAGGCGGCAAAAGGAGTATATATAAAATCAGCGTACATTTCAAGTACAATGAGTCCTGGAATTCAGTTGGATACAAAGGCTTTTGCTGGGTAATTAAGAATAACGATTATGACAAGAGAAGAAAAATCAATAGTAATTGAAAACTTAACTGCACAGTTGGCTGAAAACAGTAATATTTATATTGCTGATATTTCTGGATTAGATGCAGGAACGACTTCAAATTTACGTAGAGCTTGTTTTAAAGCTAACGTATCACTTTCAGTAGTGAAAAACACATTGCTTGCAAAAGCAATGGAAGCTTCAGATAAGGATTTTGGTGAGTTACCAGCTACATTGGTAGGTAATACTTCAATCATGTTTTCTGAAACTGGTAATGGACCAGCAAAAGTAATTAAAGAATTTCGTAAGAAATCTGAAAAGCCTTTGTTAAAAGGAGCTTTTGTTGAGTCGGCAATTTTTGTTGGTGATGACAACTTAGAAACACTTGTTAATATCAAGTCTAAGGAAGAAGTTATTGGTGAAATTGTTGGATTGTTACAATCTCCAGCTAAAAATGTTGTGTCTGCTCTTAAGTCAAGTGGAGGTAAATTAGCTGGTATCCTTAAAACGTTATCTGAGAAATAGATAACACTAGCGTGTGCGCACAATTATTATATTATATAAAACTATTTAAAACGATAGAAAATGGCAGATTTAAAAGATTTCGCAGAACAATTAGTAAACTTAACTGTTAAGGAAGTAAACGAATTAGCAGATATCCTTAAAGAGGAGTATGGTATTGAGCCAGCAGCAGCAGCGGTAGCTGTAGCAGCAGGTGGTGGAGCAGCAGGTGGAGACGATGCTGAAGAAAAAACTGAATTTGATGTTGTATTAAAAGCAGCAGGAGGTTCTAAATTAGCAGTAGTTAAATTGGTTAAAGAATTAACTGGTTTAGGTCTTAAAGAAGCTAAAGGATTAGTTGATGATGCTCCAAGTAACATCAAAGAAGGTATTGCTAAAGATGAAGCAGAAGCATTAAAAGCTCAATTAGAAGAAGCTGGTGCTGAAGTAGAGCTTAAGTAAGCTTTAATATTAAAATCACAAAGGTTTAGGCCCTGAGTTTGTTCTCAGTGGTCTAAACCATTTTGTGTATATAAAACTTAGGTTTTGTATGTTGTTATTTAACTAATAAGTTATTTAACTATATAACGGGCATTATTGCTCAATATTTTTGCATAAGACAATATTATGTTTTGTGTTTTGTGTGTTAGTAAAAACTATCGTAACTTAAAACAAAACTGCGTGAGTAGTTTTCTTTTGATTTTTGATAGCCCACAACATACTAATTATTTTGATAATTTAATTCTATCCATTGATGTCAGCAACGCAAACTGAAAGATTAAATTTTTCTTCTGTAAAGAACATCCCTGCTTATCCAGATTTATTGGATATTCAAATTAAGTCTTTCCAGGATTTCTTTCAATTAGAAACGAAATCAGAAGAGAGAGGGAATGAAGGATTGTATAATACCTTCATGGAAAACTTTCCAATCACGGACACACGTAATCAGTTCGTACTTGAATTTTTAGATTATTTTGTTGATCCTCCACGTTACGATTTACAAGAGTGTATTGAAAGAGGGTTAACTTATAGTGTTCCATTAAAAGCGCGTTTAAAATTATATTGTACCGATCCTGAACATGAGGATTTTGAAACTATTGTACAGGATGTGTATTTGGGTACTATACCTTATATGACTCCAAGTGGTACATTTTGTATAAATGGAGCTGAACGAGTAGTTGTTTCTCAGTTACACCGTTCGCCAGGGGTGTTCTTTGGACAGTCATTTCATGCAAACGGTACTAAGTTGTATTCTGCCCGTGTAATCCCTTTCAAAGGATCATGGATTGAATTTGCAACAGATATCAATAGCGTTATGTATGCGTATATTGATCGTAAAAAGAAATTACCTGTAACCACGTTATTCCGTGCTATCGGATTTGAACGAGATAAAGATATATTAGAGATTTTTGACCTTGCAGAGGAAGTTAAGGTATCAAAATCTGGAATTAAAAAAGTATTAGGACGCCAATTAGCTGCTCGTGTATTAAATACATGGCATGAGGATTTCGTAGATGAGGATACTGGTGAAGTGGTATCAATTGAGCGTAATGAAATTGTATTAGATCGTGATACAATTTTAGAAAAAGAACATATTGAAGAAATTTTAGAGAGTGGAGTAAAAACAATTTTGCTTCATAAAGAGGATAATGAAAAAGGTGATTATGCAATTATTCATAATACACTTCAAAAAGATCCAACAAACTCTGAAAAGGAAGCAGTAGAACATATTTATAGACAACTACGTAATGCAGAACCGCCTGATGAGGAAACTGCACGTGGTATTATTGATAAATTATTCTTTTCGGATCAGCGTTATAACTTAGGTGAAGTTGGTCGTTATAGAATGAATAAAAAATTACAATTAGATATTGCAATGGATAAGCAAGTGCTTACCAAAGAGGATATCATAACAATTGTAAAATATCTTATTGAGTTAATAAACTCAAAAGCTGAAATTGATGATATTGATCACTTATCTAATCGTCGTGTACGTACCGTAGGGGAGCAATTATCACAACAATTTGGAGTAGGTTTAGCACGTATGGCACGTACTATTCGTGAACGAATGAATGTTCGTGATAACGAGGTGTTTACGCCTATAGATTTGATTAATGCAAAAACATTATCATCGGTAATTAATTCGTTCTTTGGAACTAACCAGTTATCTCAATTTATGGATCAAACCAATCCATTAGCTGAGATTACGCATAAGCGTCGTTTATCGGCTCTTGGACCAGGTGGTTTATCAAGAGAGCGTGCTGGTTTCGAGGTGCGAGATGTTCACTATACACATTATGGTCGTTTATGTCCTATTGAAACTCCTGAAGGACCGAATATTGGTTTGATTTCTTCACTTTCAGTATATGCTAAAGTAAATAGTATGGGATTCATTGAGACTCCTTATCGAAAGGTAACAGAGGGTCAGGTGGATTTAGAGTCTGTGCCAAGGTATTTAAGTGCTGAAGAAGAAGAAGGAATGAAAATTGCGCAAGCAAACATTCCAATGGATGAAAGTGGAAAAATTACTACAGATAAAGTAATTGCTCGTGAAGAGGGAGATTTTCCAGTGGAAGATCCTATGAATATTCATTATACTGATGTAGCACCAAATCAAATATCATCTATATCGGCTTCGTTGATTCCTTTCTTGGAACACGATGATGCCAACCGTGCATTGATGGGGTCAAACATGATGCGTCAGGCTGTACCTTTATTACGAGTTGACTCTCCTATAGTTGGAACAGGTCTTGAACGTCAGGTAGCTTCGGATTCTCGTGTATTGATTAATGCTGAAGGAGCTGGTGTTGTAGAGTATGTTGATGCAGAAAAAATTATTATCAAATATGATCGTACTGAAGAAGATCAATTAGTAAGTTTTGATTCAGACTCTAAATCATATGATTTAATTAAGTTCCGTAAAACAAACCAAGGGACAAGTATCAACTTAAAGCCTATTATTAAAGAGGGTGATCGTGTATCTAAAGGACAAGTGTTATGTCAGGGTTATGCAACTGAAGCAGGGGAACTTGCTTTAGGACGTAATATGAAAGTAGCCTTCATGCCATGGAAAGGATATAACTTTGAGGATGCGATTGTAATTTCTGAAAAAGTAGTAAGGGAAGATATTTTTACTTCAATACATATTGATGAATATTCATTAGAAGTTAGAGATACAAAATTAGGTAACGAAGAATTAACTAATGATATTCCAAATGTATCGGAAGAGGCTACTAAGGACTTGGACGAAAATGGAATGATCCGTGTTGGTGCAGAGGTGAAACCTGGTGATATATTAATTGGAAAAATTACTCCAAAAGGGGAAAGTGATCCAACTCCTGAAGAAAAATTATTGCGTGCCATTTTTGGAGATAAAGCAGGTGATGTTAAAGATGCGTCATTAAAAGCTTCTCCATCATTACATGGGGTAGTAATTGATAAAAAATTATTCTCAAGAGCGGTAAAAGACAAGCGTAAGCGTGCACAGGATAAAGAAGATATTTCTAAGCTTGAAGCTAAATATGATGTTAAGTTTGAAAGTTTAAAAAATCAATTAATTGATAAGCTTTTTACTATTGTTGGAGGTAAAACTTCGCAAGGTGTATCCAATGATTTAGGGGAAGAAGTATTGCCAAAAGGTAAAAAATATACCCTAAAAATGTTGAATAGTATTGATGATTATTCACATTTGACAAAAGGGGTATGGACTACAGATAATGAGCTGAATGAAATGGTAGCTGATTTACTTCATAACTATAAAATCAAAGAAAATGATCTGCAAGGTAATCTGCGTAGAGAAAAGTTCACGATTTCAGTGGGAGATGAATTACCAGCAGGTATCTTAAAATTAGCTAAAATTTATGTAGCTAAAAAGCGAAAGCTTAAAGTAGGAGATAAAATGGCAGGGCGTCATGGTAACAAAGGTATTGTTGCTCGTATAGTTCGTCAAGAAGATATGCCATTCCTTGAAGATGGAACACCAGTTGATATTGTACTGAATCCATTAGGGGTACCTTCTCGTATGAATATTGGTCAAATTTATGAAACTGTATTAGGTTGGGCAGGTCAAAAATTAGGTCAAAAATATGCTACTCCAATTTTTGATGGAGCGTCATTAGATCAGATTAATGAATTAACTGATAGTGCGGGTATACCAAGATTTGGACATACATACTTATATGATGGTGGAACAGGTCAGCGTTTTGATCAAGCAGCAACAGTAGGAGTAATCTACATGTTAAAACTTGGTCACATGGTTGATGATAAAATGCACGCACGTTCAATAGGTCCATACTCATTAATTACACAACAACCATTAGGAGGTAAAGCTCAATTTGGAGGTCAGCGTTTTGGAGAAATGGAAGTTTGGGCACTTGAAGCCTATGGAGCATCAAGTACATTGCGTGAAATTTTAACTGTAAAATCTGATGATGTTATTGGAAGAGCCAAAACTTACGAAAGTATAGTTAAAGGTGAACCAATGCCAGAACCAGGAATTCCAGAATCGTTCAATGTATTAATGCATGAACTAAAAGGACTTGGTTTAGACATTCGTTTAGAAGAATAACCTAATAAAGCGTATAAATGCCGCTCACTATTTTATGAGCGGCTATTTTCAACATACTAATATTCTTAAGTAGCATATACTATGGCTAGAAATAATGATAAGAATCAAGTAAAGAGATTTAATAAAATCTCAATCGGTTTAGCTTCTCCAGAATCTATTTTGGAGGCTTCACATGGTGAAGTGCTAAAACCAGAAACTATAAATTACCGTACACATAAACCTGAACGTGATGGGTTGTTTTGTGAGCGTATTTTTGGTCCTGTAAAGGATTATGAGTGTGCATGTGGTAAATACAAGCGTATCCGTTATAAAGGTATTGTTTGTGACCGTTGTGGGGTAGAGGTAACTGAAAAAAAGGTGCGTAGAGATCGTGTAGGTCATATTAACCTTGTAGTACCTGTAGCGCACATTTGGTATTTCCGTTCATTGCCAAACAAGATTGGTTATTTGTTAGGATTACCTTCTAAGAAATTAGATATGATAATTTACTACGAACGTTACGTAGTAATTCAGCCTGGTATTGCTAAAAATGAAGAAGGTGAGCCAGTTCAAAAAATGGATTTCCTTACTGAAGAGGAATATTTGAATATATTAGATAGTCTTCCACAGGAAAATTTATACTTAGATGATTCAGACCCAGAAAAGTTTATTGCTAAAATGGGAGCTGAGTGTTTAATTGAGATATTAAAGCGTATTGATTTAGATGATCTTTCATATGAATTGCGTCATAAAGCAAATAATGAAACATCTAAGCAACGTAAAGCAGAAGCTTTAAAGCGTTTACAGGTTGTAGAGGCTTTGCGTGATGCCAATAAAAATAGAGAGAATAATCCAGAATGGATGATTATGAAAGTAATTCCGGTGATACCGCCTGAATTACGTCCATTAGTACCATTGGATGGAGGTCGTTTTGCTACATCTGATTTAAATGATTTATACCGAAGAGTAATTATTCGTAACAATCGTTTAAAGCGTTTAGTTGAAATAAAAGCCCCTGAAGTAATTTTACGTAATGAAAAGCGTATGCTTCAGGAATCTGTGGATTCATTATTTGATAACACCCGTAAGTCTTCAGCTGTTAAAACAGAAAGTAACAGACCACTTAAGTCTCTTTCTGATTCATTAAAAGGAAAGCAAGGACGTTTCCGTCAAAACTTACTTGGTAAACGTGTGGATTATTCAGCACGTTCGGTAATTGTTGTTGGACCAGAATTAAAATTATTTGAGTGTGGTTTACCAAAAAACATGGCGGCTGAATTGTATAAGCCTTTCGTTATCCGAAAGCTTATTGAGCGTGGTATTGTTAAAACGGTAAAATCAGCTAAAAAAATTATAGATCGTAAAGAGCCTGTAGTATGGGATATTTTAGAAAATGTACTAAAAGGACATCCTGTATTGCTTAACCGTGCTCCTACGCTTCACCGTTTAGGAATACAAGCTTTTCAACCAAAATTGATTGAAGGAAAAGCAATCCAATTACATCCATTAGTATGTACGGCATTTAACGCCGATTTTGATGGGGATCAAATGGCGGTTCACTTACCATTAGGACCTGAGGCAATATTAGAGGCTCAGTTATTAATGTTAGCATCGCATAATATTTTGAACCCAGCAAATGGTTCTCCGGTAACGGTACCATCGCAGGATATGGTCTTGGGACTTTATTATATGACAAAAGCCCGCAGATCAACTCCAGAATTAGAAATTAAAGGAGAAGGTCTTACTTTTTATTCTGCTGAGGAAGTTACTATAGCATACAATGAAAATAAATTAGATATTAATGCGATAATTAAAATCCGTACAATGGATTTTAATGAAGCAGGTGAGTTAGTGCCTCAAATTATTGAAACTACTACTGGTAGAGTTCTTTTTAATGAAAAAGTACCGGCAGCAGCAGGATATATCAATCAGGTATTGACAAAAAAGGCATTACGTGATATTATTGGAGATATTTTAAAAGTAACTTCTGTGCCCGAAACAGCTGATTTCCTTGATGAAATTAAGGGCTTAGGTTATGGTTTCGCATTTAGAGGTGGTCTTTCATTTAGTTTAGGAGATATTATTATTCCTGCTGAAAAGCAAGGAATGATTGATGCTGCTAATACTCAAGTTGATGGTATTATAGGAAACTATAATATGGGTCTGATTACTAATAATGAACGATACAATCAGGTAATTGATATATGGACATCGACAAACTCTCAATTAACAGAGTTGTCAATGAAGCGTATTAGTGAAGATCAGCAAGGATTTAACTCTGTATTTATGATGCTTGATTCTGGAGCACGTGGATCTAAAGAGCAAATTCGTCAGTTGACTGGTATGCGTGGATTAATGGCAAAACCTAAGAAATCAGCAGATGGAGGTGGAGCTATTATTGAAAACCCGATTATTTCAAACTTTAAGGAAGGACTTTCAATTCTTGAGTATTTTATTTCTACTCACGGTGCGCGTAAAGGACTTGCGGATACGGCTTTAAAAACAGCTGATGCAGGATACTTAACACGTCGTTTAGTTGATGTTTCTCAGGATGTAATCATTAATCAAACTGATTGTGGTACGTTACGAGGTGTTGAAGTTGCTCCATTAAAGAAAAATGAGGAAATTATAGAATCATTAGGAGCACGTATATTAGGACGTACTGCTTTAAATGATGTTATAAACCCATTAACTCAAGAGGTGTTAGTTGAATCTGGTGCTGAAATTAATGATGAACAAGTTGAGTTAATTTCTGCGGCCCCAATTGAAACTGTAGAGGTGCGTTCGGCATTGACTTGCGAAGCCAAAAAAGGTATTTGTAAAAAATGTTATGGTCGTAACTTAGCAACCAACAAAACAGTGCAATTAGGAGAAGCTGTTGGTGTTGTGGCGGCACAGTCAATTGGAGAACCAGGTACGCAGCTTACCTTACGTACATTCCACGTGGGAGGTATTGCGGGTAACATTTCTGAGGATAATAGTTTAAAAGCGCGTTTCCCAGGTGTTGTAGAAATTGAAGAGTTAAAAACTGTAAAAAGTGAAAACAACGAAGGAAAAGAGATTGATGTTGTAATTTCTAGAACTTCTGAAGTTAAAATAATTGACCCTAAAACTAAAATTGTTTTAAGTACAAATCTAATTCCTTATGGTTCTGAATTGTTTTCAAAAACAGGGGATACTATTGCAAAAGATGATGTGATTTGTTCATGGGATCCTTATAACGGAGTAATTATTTCTGAGTTTGCAGGACGAATTAAATATGAAAATATTGAGCAAGGAATTACTTATCAAGTAGAAATTGATGAACAAACTGGTTTCCAGGAAAAAGTAATTTCTGAATCAAGAGATAAGAAAAAGATTCCTACCTTAATTATTATGGGTAAAGGTGATGAAGTGTTACGTTCATACAACTTACCTGTTGGAGCTCACTTGATGATTGAAGATGGTGAGAAAATTAGAGAAGGAAAGATTTTAGTAAAAATACCACGTAAATCATCAAAAGCAGGTGATATTACAGGGGGACTTCCTCGTGTAACAGAATTGTTCGAAGCACGTAATCCATCTAATCCAGCGATTGTTTCTGAAATAGATGGTGTAGTTTCCTTTGGTAAAATTAAACGTGGTAACCGCGAGATTATCGTTGAATCTCGTTTAGGTGATATTAAAAAGTATCTTGTTAAATTGTCAAATCAAATTCTTGTACAAGAAAATGACTTTGTTCGAGCTGGAATGCCATTATCTGATGGTGCAATTTCGCCAGTTGATATACTAAAAATTAAAGGACCATCAGCGGTACAGCAGTATTTAGTAAACGAAGTGCAAGAAGTATATAGGTTACAAGGGGTTAAAATTAACGATAAGCATTTTGAGGTAGTAGTACGTCAAATGATGCGTAAAGTTCAAATTCAAGACCCAGGTGATACTATTTTCCTTGAAAATCAATTAGTACATAAAATTGATTTTATTGAAGAAAATGATGAGATATTTGGTAAGAAGGTTGTTGAAGACGCAGGTGAAAGTGAGAACTTAAAGGCTGGTCAAATTGTTACTCCACGTGAATTAAGAGATGAAAACTCTATTTTACGTCGTGAGGATAAAGAATTAGTAGTAGCTCGTGATGCTACTCCAGCAACTGCAACACCGATTTTACAAGGTATTACTAGAGCGTCACTTCAAACGAAATCATTTATTTCAGCGGCATCATTCCAGGAAACTACAAAAGTACTTAATGAAGCTGCAGTAAGCGGAAAAGAAGATTACCTTGAAGGATTAAAAGAAAATGTAATTGTTGGTCATAAGATTCCTGCAGGAACAGGTATGCGTCACTATGATTCTATTATTGTTGGTTCAAAGGAAGAATTAGAAAAGCGTACTAAAGCAACAGAACAATTGAATTTTAATTAGATAATTGATAAGAATGGCTGAAAATAAAAAAGACAACTCGCAAAGTATTAATATTGAAATTGATGAAAAGATTGCAGAAGGAATTTATAGTAACTTAGCAATAATAAATCATTCTTTATCAGAGTTTGTGGTCGATTTTATAAATGTAATGCCGGGTAACCCGAAGAGCAAAGTAAAGAGCAGGATCATTTTAACTCCTCAACATGCTAAGCGTTTAGTAAAAGCATTAAATGATAATGTAAAGCGTTTTGAGCAAGAACATGGAGAAATTAAAGATTATGAGAAAGCTACTATACCTTTAAATTTTGGGCCAACAGGTCAGGCTTAATTGAGTAGGTCATATATAATAAAAAAAACCTCTTGATATTTCAAGAGGTTTTTTTGTTATAAATTTTAAGTATGAAAAAAATAGGAATTTATTGTTTTTTGTTATGAGCACTAATTAATATGTTCTTTTTAGTTGAGTTAAATAAGGTAATTTGTGATTTGCTTACCTTTTATGGGTTAGGTTGATAAAGTTTCTTAAAAAGTCTTATTTGATTGTATTTTGTAAAATGCATTAAAATTCAGAAGTAAAATGAAATTTTAAACTTTTAAATTTATCTTGTGTCATTTGTAAGCTAAAATGAGAATCAGCTAAAAAGACCAACTGATCTCTTTTGTCTTTGGCTAAAAATTTACTCTTTACACGTTTAAATTCCTTATATTCTTCACTTTTTTCATCGTCAGTTTCAATCCAACAAGCTTTGTGAACGTTTAGGTTTTCGTAACTACATTTAGCGCCATACTCGTGTTCTAACCTGTATTGAATCACTTCATATTGCAGCGCACCAACCGTTCCAATTACCTTTCTTCCATTTAAATCAAGGGTAAATAACTGAGCAACTCCTTCGTCCATTAACTGGTCAATTCCTTTTGTTAATTGTTTGGATTTCATTGGGTCAGCATTGTTTATATATCTAAAGTGCTCAGGTGAAAAACTAGGGATTCCTTTGTAATTCATTAACTCGCCGGCAGTAAGTGTGTCACCTATTTTAAAGTTACCCGTATCATGTAAACCAACAATATCACCTGGATATGAAATATCTACAATTTCCTTTTTTTCTGCAAAAAATGCATTTGGGCTTGAGAATTTTAATTTTTTTCCTAATCGAGTGTGTAAATAAGGGGTGTTTCGTTCAAAGGTTCCAGAAACAATTTTTATAAAAGCTAAGCGATCTCGGTGTTTAGGGTCCATATTAGCATGTATTTTGAATACAAAGCCTGTGAATTTTTTTTCTGTAGGAAACACCTCTCTAGTGTCACTTTCTTTAGGTCTTGGCATAGGAGCTATATCAACAAAGCAGTCTAATAATTCACGTACTCCAAAGTTGTTCAAAGCTGATCCAAAAAATACAGGTTGTAAATCACCGTTTTGATATTCAGTTTTATCAAATTCAGGGTAAATACCAGTTGTCAATTCTATTTCTTCACGTAAGGTGTTAGCACTTATTTCGCCAACTAATTGATCCAGTTTAGTGCTTTCAAGGTCTTCAATTTCAATAGTATCTAAAATATTTTTTGAAGATTCATCACTAAATAAGTTGATATTCTTCTCCCAAATATTATAAATTCCTTTAAAATCATAGCCCATACCAATAGGGAAACTAAGAGGGGTTACCCGTAGACCTAATTTTTGTTCTACTTCATCAAGTAAATCAAAGGCGTCTTTACCTTCTCTATCCATTTTGTTAATAAAAACAATCATTGGAATTTTACGCATTCTACAAACTGATACTAGTTTTTCAGTTTGTTCCTCAACACCTTTGGCTACATCAATAACTACAATAACACTATCTACCGCGGTAAGGGTTCTAAAAGTGTCTTCAGCAAAATCTTTATGCCCAGGAGTGTCTAATATGTTTATTTTTATGTCTTTATATTCAAAAGCCAAGACGGAAGTAGCTACGGAAATCCCACGCTGTCTTTCTATTTCCATAAAGTCACTAGTAGCGCCTTTTTTGATTTTATTCGATTTTACAGCTCCTGCTTCTTGAATAGCTCCTCCAAAGAGTAATAGTTTTTCAGTAAGTGTTGTTTTTCCTGCATCGGGGTGAGAAACAATGCCAAAGGTACGTCTACGCTTTATTTCTTCTTCAAAGGATAATTTCATAAGTTTTTAATAAAAATATGAGGCAAAATTGGTTGTTAATTACTTAAAAAACAATTTAATTTGATATTTTTTGTGTTTTTAAACGAATTTATGTGTGTTTTGTCGAAAAAAAATAGGGCGCTTCTATTTTTGTAGATTTAACAGTTTTTTTTGTATTTAATTTGATAAAAATTAGGTTTTTTCACCTTTTTTTGTTAAGTGATTGATATACAGCAAATTGGAATTATATGAGGATTTTTACTAGCACTATAAGTAGTTTAAAATTAATACCTACACTTTTTTTAGTATTATTTTCTGTTTCATTTGGGCTTTGGAGTCAGACGGCAGTAGAATCAATAAGACTTAATAGTATAACTCCAACAAACACAAATTCGTATTCAGTAACGGGAGAAAATGATACAACTCCAGTGCCTAATACCCAAACATATACATGGGGACAAGGTTCGGATCTTGAAATTGAGGGAGTTACTGTTGGAGGAGTTTTTTTTAAAACAGATCTTTCCAGAAAAACCGATGCCATTATTATTAGAGCTGATAATACTAATGCTACAGGAGATTTGTGTAGTTTGGTAGCACAAACTATAACGGATAATTATACTTTTGCAGGAAGTTTTCCTGGGACAATTGATAACCCTAATACACCCACTGATGAGTCGGACCCAGCTAATTGTTCGTTAGTTGAAGCGCTGACAAGTCCATTTATAAATAGAGGTGCAAATGATTTATTTAGAAATGTTTTTTCAACAGCTAATAATATTGAGCGTGTTGATGTTATTTATGAAAATATAATAACCACAACTTCTTCAGATTTAGATAATATAGGTTTTATAGTTAGTGAAAAAGATGCCAATAGTCCGCTAAAAGTAGCAGGAGTAAGAGGGATTTCAGCTACTGGTGATATTACAGATTATTATCCGTTACAAAGTGTTATTTCAACTGATTATGGAACTACATTAGATGTAACAGGTGATGGACCTTCTGATGCTGATGGAGATTTAAGCTTTTCACTATCATGGAACATAGATAGGGATGATGCGACATTACCAAACATTAATCCAACTAATAGACCTGAAAGAATTGACGGAGGAGTTTCTAAAATAGGTGTTTCCTTTATTTCATTGAGAGATCTTGGTTTAACAGTTGGTGATCAGCTTTTAGGGGTTTCATTTTTTGGTAATGATATTACAACGTCAAACACATTAACTGATCCAACTACATTTCCTCGAGATACTAATGCTGGTGGAGCAGATATTTTAGGAGGTTTAGGAGTATTAGTAACTAATCAAGCCATTGTTACGGGTCTTGTATATGAAGATGTAAATGCTAATGGAACACAGGATGGAAGTGAAATTGGAATTGCTGGAGTAGGTGTTGTAGTAACAGATTCATCAGGAATTGACTATCCTACAATTACAGAAAGCGATGGATCCTGGTCTACATTTATCAATGTGCCAGGAGATGTTGATGTAGAAATTTCGTTATCTGATCCTGCTTTGTTAGCTCAATTAACAAATCCCGCTCAAACGGAAGGCGTAAACCCAAGAACAATTACCAATGGTGCGATTTTAGGAAATTCAACTAATGTAGGTGGTGATGGATTTGTGTCTGTTAGTGTGTTAAATGTGACAAGTGATACTGCGTTAGAGGGAGAGGTGCTGAGTCACAATGTGACTTTAAATAATAGCGCAACAGTAACTGTTGAAGTTGATTTTTTAGTAACAGATGGTACAGCTACATCTCCTTTAGATTATAGTGCTATTCCTGTTTTTACCAATGGTGTAGTCTTAAATACTACTGGTGATAAGCTAATTATTCCCCCAGGAGTGAGTGAGTTTACTGTTTCATTGACTACCGTATTAGATACGCTTACAGAAACAGCACATGCATATACGATTAATGTAGGGGGGCAAGTAACTACTGGTACAATTAATGACAATTTAGACAGTGATCTTGATGGTGTGGCGGATTTTGTTGATCTAGATGATGATAATGATGGGATATTAGATGAGCTAGAGTGTCCTACACTAGGTAGATTGGAAGATGGAACGCTAATTAGTATTATTGTTAGAGAAGGTTTTGAAACAGCTGCAATAATAAATACTCCGGAACAAACATTAGCTAATCCGACTAATAATCATGAAAGTAATTTTACTTTTTCAGCACCATTAATAGGTGTTAGATCTCCAGATTTTGTTGCAAATGCAGAAGGTAGTCCTTGGTATAATGCAAATGAAGGGGTTTCCTTTGGAAATATTCAAGCATCTAGTAATAGTGTGACATCAACGACTGGAAATGATGGATTAGCCATTGTTTATACTGCTGTTGAAATGGCAGCATTTGGTTTTCAAACAGGAGATTTAATTTATGTGCAGTTTGATTATTCTGAAGGAAGAAACTATAACACTGATCCTGGAGGTAGGCCTTCAGATGCGGACACAAATATAGCCATTTGGTTTGGGAACGATACCTTTAGTTTTGGCGCTGGTGTTAATACTCCGAATGATAGTGTTGTCCCTGGTGCATGGAATCCAACTGGTACTATAGATGATAATACAGGAACTCCTAGGGATGTGATGAATATTAATACATGGGATACCTATGGAGCGTCATTTACTTATACTGGTGGAGCGATTCATTTGGCTTTAATGGCAAGGATAGGGGCTATTAATAGTGGTTTGGAAAATTTATTTATAGATAACATAATTGTTGGTAGTGATAGATTAGGTATTAATGATATTAATGGTGATTCTATGCCAAATTGTTTGAGTGTTGATTCTGATAATGACAATTGTAATGATGTTTTAGAATCTGGAGGTGTAGATCCAAATAATGACGGTATTTTAGGAGATTTGCCATTAGTTGTAGATAATTTAGGGAGAGTAACTGGGACAGCACCAACAACCGGAGGATATAATGGCGTTAATGGAAATGAAATTATTGCTACAGAAGCATCAGTTGTTACGGCTCCCTCAAATGTAAGTGTAGCCCCAGGAGGCAGTGCAAGTTTTGAAATTGTAGTAAACGCTATAAATACGACTACTTTTGCAGGAGGAGTGCCGGATTTTAATGTTCCACCAGGAATTGATTCTTCATCTAATTTAGAATACCAGTGGCAAGAAAATGGAGCGGACCTTTCTAACGGAGGAGTATATTCGGGAGTTGATTTGGCTACTCTTACTATTTCCGATGTTACTGGATTAGATGGCAACATATATACGGTAATTGTAACTCATGCGGATAATGCTTGTTTTTTAGAATCAAGAGATGCTACACTTACTGAGCAAGCAAGCATATCAATAAGTGATGCAATAAGCTTAGAAGGGAATGATTTGGCTTTTTTAGTAACATTAAGTGAACCAAGTGCAAATGATATTTCGATAGTATACACAACTAATGATGGTACGGCAACATTAGGGAATAATGATTATACAGATAACGATGGTACACTGGTAATCCCAGCGGGAGTAACATTTGGGATTATACCAGTTGTTACAACATTAGATACCGTTAATGAAGCTGATGAAAATATTACATTAAGTTTAGTAAGTACAACCGAGGGAGCTATTATTGATAGTGAGGCATTAGGGGTGATTACTGATAATACAGATGTTGATAATGATGGGGTAGCAGATATTGTGGATGTAGATGATGATAATGATGGGATTTTAGATACTATTGAATTGGGAGCAGGTTGTTCTTCTGCGGATAATGTTTTGGATTGGGAACAAGTGCCAACTATATCTAATTCGTTTACTCAATTGGCTAATGGAGTTAATTTTACAATAACCACTAGCAATAATAGAGCAGGAAACCCAAGAACACTTTCTGTTGAGCCTGCCCGTGAAATAAAAGGGGATGCATCTGGCGATCAAGTTGTTTTTGAATCTAGAATAGATAATGTATTTAATGGTGCCAATGCCAGCACTGTTGTAAATATTGATATAGCTATGGATGTTCCTGTAGCTAATATTAATTTTTCTATTGGAGATTTGGATGTTTCAGATTACATTATTATTTCAGGTCAAGATATTGAAGGACGAGCTATTTTTCCAGTTGCGTCTTCTGTTTTAGGTGTAACTCCAACATGGGTTTTTTATGATACGGCTTCTGAAAATAATCCTTTTCCAGGAGAAAGAGTGTATACAGGTGGCGGATTGAATAATGTAGCTTCTGATTCTACAGTTAACTTCGACTTTGGACAACAATTAATTCAAAGTATTACAATAAGAACTGGATTTTTAGATTTAGATGGGTTTTATGATGTTCCAGATACTGATGTAAGATTAAGCGGACTTCCGCAGGTAGGATCTGTAATTTATATTGGTGATATATTCTTTTGTACGCCAACAGATACTGATGGAGATAATTTACCAAATACTATTGATTTAGATTCTGATAATGACACATGTAATGATGTTGTGGAATCTGGAGGTGTTGATGCAAATAACGACGGAGTTCTTGATGGAGATGGATTTAATAATCAAGGACAAGTTACCACTGCGGATGTTATTTTAGCTACTAGTTATAATGGAGCAACCGGAAACGAAATCATAGCAACACAAACAAGTGTTTCTACTGCACCATCAAATGTAAGTGTGGATGCAGGTGATGCAGCAAGTTTTAGTGTTGTGGCTGAAGCTATAAATACAACAACATTTGCAGCGGGAGTACCTAATTATACAATTCCACCTGCTGTTGATGCTTCTTCTGGATTACAATATCAGTGGCAAGAAAACGGAGGAGATCTTTCTAATACAGGAGTATATAGTGGAACGAATACAGCCACTTTAAGTATTTCTGATGTTACGGGTTTAAATGGGAATACCTATACAGTAATTATTACGCATGCAAATAATGTTTGTTTTAGAGAAACAAGAGATGCAGATTTAGATGTTAATGATACTCCAGTAGGAAATCCAGATGCTATCACGGTAGCCGAAGGCGGAACACAAACAGTATTGGATAGTGGAGCAACAACGCTACAAGCAAATGATACAGATTCCGAAGATGGCGTACCAACAGGAGATGTAGTTATAGCTACCAATCCAACCAACGGAACGGTAACGGTAAATACCGACGGAACCTTTAGTTATGTACATGATGGTAGTGACACCACCACAGATAGTTTTACTTATACAGTAACAGATAGTGATGGTAGCACAAGTGCACCAATCACAGTAAGTGTAGT
>CANMLG010000058.1 GCA_947498765.1 uncultured Aquimarina sp. | reverse complement strand
AAAAAAGTTTATTTACATAGAAGTTATAATAATGATAAGAAAAACGTTCATTGACATATTGATAAATCAAATACGAGCATTAAAAGTATTTTAATAGATACTTTTAATGAAAAAGAGAAAAATTAAATTGACTTTAAAATAAACTTTATCGGGTTTATTTTAGAGAAGTTTTTAGTAGTTAGAAGGTATTGTTAGTTTACTAACAACGATCAACTAATAACTAAAAACGAATATAAAGAGCAAGTTATAAGCAAAGACACATAAGCTAAATAAGGGCGTATGGGGAATGCCTAGGCTCTCAGAGGCGAAGAAGGACGTGATAAGCTGCGATAAGCTTCGGTTAGTGGCACATACATTTACCCGAAGATTTCCCAATGGGGCAACCCGGTATATTGAAGATATATCATCCGCAAGGAGGCAAACCAGGAGAACTGAAACATCTAAGTACCCTGAGGAAGAGAAAATAATAATGATTCCGTTAGTAGTGGCGAGCGAACGCGGAAGAGCCCAAACCTGTTTTGTTACGGCAAAATAGGGGTTGTAGGACCATAATATGAAGGTAAAACGAACTAGAATCAGTTGGAAAGCTGAGCAAAATAGGTGACAGCCCTGTATAGGTAAAATTTTATTGGATAGTGGTATCCTGAGTAGCGCGGGGCACGTGTAACCCTGTGTGAATCTGCCGGGACCATCCGGTAAGGCTAAATACTCCTGAGAGACCGATAGTGAACCAGTACCGTGAGGGAAAGGTGAAAAGAACCCTGAATAAGGGAGTGAAAAAGATCCTGAAACCATACGCTTACAAGCGGTCGGAGCGGAGTAATCTGTGACGGCGTGCCTTTTGCATAATGAGCCTACGAGTTACCGTTGCTAGCAAGGTTAAGCACTTCAGGTGCGGATCCGTAGCGAAAGCGAGTCTTAATAGGGCGCTATAGTTAGTAGTGGTAGACGCGAAACCGTGTGATCTACCCTTGGGCAGGTTGAAGCTTTGTTAACCCAAAGTGGAGGACCGAACCCGTTGACGTTGAAAAGTCTTGGGATGACCTGAGGGTAGGGGTGAAAGGCCAATCAAACTCGGAAATAGCTCGTACTCCCCGAAATGCATTTAGGTGCAGCGTATACATAGTTTTATAGAGGTAGAGCTACTGATTGGATGCGGGGGCTTCACCGCCTACCAATTCCTGACAAACTCCGAATGCTATAAAATGTTTGTATGCAGTGAGGGCATGGGTGCTAAGGTCCATGTCCGAGAGGGAAAGAACCCAGACCATCAGCTAAGGTCCCTAAATATATGTTAAGTTGAAAAAACGCGGTTGAACTGCTTTGACAGCTAGGATGTTGGCTTGGAAGCAGCCATTCATTTAAAGAGTGCGTAACAGCTCACTAGTCGAGCGGTTCGGCATGGATAATAATCGGGCATAAACATATTACCGAAGCTATGGATTTATGTATTAAGTTATATAAGTGGTAGGGGAGCATTGTAGTGGCATAGAAGGTGTATCGTAAGGTATGCTGGAGTAACTACAAAAGAAAATGTAGGCATAAGTAACGATAAGGTGGGCGAGAAACCCACCCGCCGAAAGACTAAGGTTTCCTCAGCTATGCTAATCAGCTGAGGGTTAGTCGGGACCTAACGCGAACCCGAAAGGGGTAGTGGATGGACAACAGGTTAATATTCCTGTACCTGCTCACACTAAAAGTGACGGATTCGAATAGATGGTGCGTACTGACGGAATAGTACGTTGAAGCGAGTGGTAACACCGCGATAGTACACCGAAGCTTCGGCTGGCGTGATAATCCATCGAATCGAGTTCCAAGAAAAGCGAGTGAAGCAGCCCGTACCCTAAACCGACACAGGTAGTTGGGATGAGAATTCTAAGGCGCTCGAGCGATTCATGGTTAAGGAACTAGGCAAAATCGACCCGTAACTTCGGGAGAAGGGTCGCCCCACTTATGTGGGGCCGCAGTGAAGAGGTCCAGGCGACTGTTTATCAAAAACACAGGGCTATGCTAATAAGAAATTAGATGTATATGGCCTGACACCTGCCCGGTGCTGGAAGGTTAAGAGGAGGGTTTAGCTTTTGCGAAGATCTGAATTGAAGCCCCAGTAAACGGCGGCCGTAACTATAACGGTCCTAAGGTAGCGAAATTCCTTGTCGGGTAAGTTCCGACCTGCACGAATGGTGCAACGATCTGGACACTGTCTCAACCATGATCTCGGTGAAATTGTAGTATCGGTGAAGATGCCGGTTACCCGCTGTGGGACGAAAAGACCCCGTGCACCTTTACTATAGCTTAGTATTGGTTTTGGATAAGTAATGTGTAGGATAGGTGGGAGACTTCGATGCTGCGTCGCCAGGCGTAGTTTAGTCATTGTTGAAATACCACCCTTTGCTTGTCTAAAGCCTAACTCAGAGATGAGGACAGTGCTTGGTGGGTAGTTTGACTGGGGTGGTCGCCTCCAAAAGAGTAACGGAGGCTTCTAAAGGTTTGCTCAGTACGGTTGGTAATCGTGCGTAGAGTGCAATGGCAAAAGCAAGCTTGACTGAGAGACCTACAAGTCGATCAGGTACGAAAGTAGAGCATAGTGATCCGGTGGTTCCGCATGGAAGGGCCATCGCTCAAAGGATAAAAGGTACGCCGGGGATAACAGGCTGATCTCCCCCAAGAGCTCACATCGACGGGGGGGTTTGGCACCTCGATGTCGGCTCGTCACATCCTGGGGCTGGAGAAGGTCCCAAGGGTTGGGCTGTTCGCCCATTAAAGTGGCACGCGAGCTGGGTTCAGAACGTCGTGAGACAGTTCGGTCTCTATCTACAGTGGGCGTTAGAAATTTGAGTGGATCTGACTTTAGTACGAGAGGACCGAGTTGGACTAACCTCTGGTGTATCTGTTGTTGCGCCAGCAGCATTGCAGAGTAGCTACGTTGGGAAGGGATAAGCGCTGAAAGCATATAAGCGCGAAACCCACCACAAGATGAGATTTCTTTAAAGGGTCGTGAGAGACGATCACGTTGATAGGCTATAGGTGTAAAGGCAGTAATGTCATAGCCAAGTAGTACTAATAACCCGTAGGCTTATGTGTGCCTCCTATCCCTTAAAAGATAGGAGGTGAGAATTGCTTATAAAATGATACTTTATATAAAACAAAA
>CANMLG010000057.1 GCA_947498765.1 uncultured Aquimarina sp. | reverse complement strand
CACTATGCAATTGAGGCTTATTTGCTGCAGCACAAAAGTTAGAAACTTTATGTTACAGTAAAAAATGTCCTATAATTCGGGTTTAAAATAATTTGCTATAAGAAAAGAACATAGAACTAATATTGGATAATATATCATCCAAATTAAGTCATATTATTCTAAGTTTTCAATAGTGTTATTTATTAGTGTTTTTAAATAATATTTATGCGCTTTAGTTTGAGAATCGCCAATATTATTGCCTAATAAATCCTTTATTTTTTTCAAGTTGAAAAGTGCCGCAGTTTTACTTAAATTTAGATAATTCGATTTTCCTTTTGTAGATTTTGAGTTTGTAATCGAAATTAATTTGGTTACATATTCTTGTTGTAAATTTTGTCGGAATGTATTAATGGTAGTTTTTGAATCTACTAGGAAAATAGCTTCATTCAGATCATTCATAAATTCAGATAATTTATAGTTGTTTCCATATAATTCGGAATCACTGATGCGTTGCATGGTGTTATAATGTAATAAATGGTTTAAAACACGCTTTTGGTATGATAAAACCATAGTGTGAATTTTAGGGTCTTCGGGCGAATTGAAAAAATTAAAACCTCGGCGTTGAATGGCTATATAATTATATAAATCATTTGAGGTTTTAAAAGCATCAGGCGCGAATATGTATTTCTTTAAAGCTTCCATAGCTCTTTTTTGATCCTTGTAAGACACTGGTGTATATGGTTTTTTTGTAGTGTCTTGTCCAATCATACTTCGGTCAACATATACGCCACCTATAAAACGTGAAATTACTACACCAGACCATGCGTATTGTCTGTTAAGAATAGAGAATGCTTGTCGTAATTCTTGATATGATTGTCCATTAATATTAAATTTATCCTTAATTTTTGGCATAGTATTTTCAACAACTTTGATTCTATTCACAGCATATGTAATTTGATCATTAGACATATCGCCTATCATAACTCTAGGATCAATTGCTTTGCCAGAATTTCGCATATCATCCGCATCATTACCAAATGTGAGTTCTGGTTGAATTGATTTATTTGTTATTGCCTTAAGGCCTTCCTCATTTGTTGGGGTATAGCCATATTCTATAGCCCATGCATCATAGGGGCCAACAGTTGTTGAATAATATTGTCCTTGCTTTTTAGGATCTAATGTTATATTTACAGCGCTATAATCCATAACAGAGCCTGTTAAACATTTGTCTTTTATAAAATCGGGATCAGCTAATTCTGCTGGACTAAATAATTGACTGGCCTTCATATTGTGATTTAAACCTAATGTATGGCCAACTTCGTGCATTATAAGTTCTTTCATAGCTTGCAATCTCATACCTTTCATTTCATTATCATTGGCGTCATTAACTAATAATGTAGTTTGACCAAATAGCATATTGTTTTGCATTTCGTGTCCGTAAGAACAAAATGAGATATCATTAGTATTCAAATCGGCGTTAAAAGAATATTCATTGGCAGCAACACCTAAATTAAATATCCGATCTAATTTGACTCTATTGGTGTGGTAAACATATTCTAGCATAATATCAGCTCCTAAAATTTGGCCAGTTCTAGGGTTTACAAAGCTAGGTCCATAACCTCCAAATGGTGGGTTAGGAGATGAGGTCCATCTAAGGACATTATAACGAATGTCTCCGGCATCCCACTTAGCATCATCGGGTTGCATTTTAACCTCAATCGCATTTTTAAAGCCAGCCTTTTCAAAGGCTTTATTCCATTCTAAAACGGCTTCTTTAATAGTATTTCTAAATTCGAATGGGGTGGTGTTTTCCATCCACCAAACAATGGGTTTTATAGGATCGGATAAAGCCGCATTTTTATCTTTTTTAACCAAATGCCATCTGTGGATTAAATCACGATAAGGTGTTGCACTAGCTGAGGTTTTGTCAGTTACTTGAGTTAAAAAATAGCCTATTCTTGGGTCATCTAAACGTATTTGATACTCATTTTTTGGTAATGCGATTAAGCTGTGTTCTATTTTTATGGTTACATTTCTACCATCTGTAACTGCATCAGTTCCACCATTAAGCACGGCTTTGTTAAAATAGACATAGTGTGTATTAATATTGGTGTTTTTGGGATAATTTTTTATGCTATCAATTTTACTCTTTTCAGTACTTAATTCTCCTAGTTTAAAAGCTTTTGGTGAAGCTTTGGGTGATTTAGGAGATTTGATTTGATTAAAAGTTTCTTTCAAAAAAAGAGCATCAGAGCCAACTAAATATTCTCCAACTTTATTATTTTGAGCAACTATTTTTAAACTAGCCATTACCCCTTCGCTTATATTGGAATTTGAAGCTTTGGCTAAAGGACTGTTCTTATCAAAATAGTATGAGGTGTTTTTAGCAATAAAATTAAGTTTGTTATAAAATTTTTCAATTGAAAATATTTTAGAATCCATATACATACCTCTTATTAACCTTCCAACATCGCTAACTCCGTCTGAAATTTGACTAAAATGTATAAATTCTTTGTTGATTTGATTTTTTTTGACAAGCATAAAAGTTTCACCAGTTAAAGTATCACGATACATGGTGAATAATCCATCTATTTTTTTACAAGATTTGGTGGCTTCCTTAATGCTTTTAATGCTAGTTTTTGTAGCCGCTTTTTTATCTTTTTTTTTCTTTTGCGAATAGCAAAAAGAACTTCCAAGAATAAAAAACAATAGAAAAAAAATGAAAGCTTGTCTTTTGTGTAAGGTTTTGTAATGCATAAGTTAGTTTTACAACCAAAATAATAGATTTAGATTTGGCTGTAAAATACTTCAAGACAAATTATTGTAAGTTAATACTTATTAAAATACGTTAACAGTTTCGCTTTTTTTGATTCTTTCAAAAAGCACATCATTAATAAAAAAAGTAAATTTTATGATAAATCTTGATAGATTGATTATTGGTACAAAAAACAAAGAGATTACTTTTTGGGTAATCTCTTTGTAATTCCAATTAGCGTTTATTTATCTTTTAAAATAATAAAACCCAGTTGTATCAATAATATCACCATTGGTGTCAGAAACTTCAATGTTTTCTGATTTTAAGACTAATTCGCTTGAAGTTAATTTAATGACTTGACTGTCAAATAAGCCAGGTCCAGCACTATCTCCCACTTCAAAATTATCACCAGAAGGCTTTCCGTTTTCAGTACCAGAAAATTCAAAAATGGCAATCAATAACTTATTTTCTTCTTCATTATAAGCCCAGTTTCCTTTTTGAACAGATATTTTATTTATTTCTGTAGCTTTTATGCATTCAAAATTATCATCAAATTCAAAGCCACCTTCAGTGGTATTATTATCAATTTTTTGGGTTCCATTTTCTGAAAAAGTTATAATTAATGAGTTGGTGATATCACATTGACGTTCTTCAATAAAAACACCATTACAAGTTGCGGAATTTAAAAAACAATCATGCTCTTCGCCTATTCGAATAGTTCGAATTCCATCAGTTAAAATAATTTCTTCTCTTTCAAATATCCATTTACCCACTAAATTTGAATTTCCTCCCCATGCTTCTACTTCAACACATACTTCAGTAGGTTCACTAATATTACCTTGGTCATCGTATATGCAAACCAAGTAACAAAAACGACCTGGAGGGATTGTGTTATCAAATTCAACTTCAATTTCTATAGCTCCAGTATCATCTTCAAGTGATTTAGTAGCAGTCTTTTTACTAGTAAATATATTAGTAGCTAATTGGTTATTTAAATTTTTAAAACCAAAGCTTCGATTGTTGCTTACATCAAAATAATTATCAGATAATTCGCCATTATCCCCTTTAAGTTGAATAAATGCTCCAGCATAATTATTAGGAACTTCTAGTTCGACAGAGAAACCAGCACCCAATAAAGCGGCTTGTTTTTTAGCATCTACTGCAAAAGAAATATCTCCAGTAGGAGTAATTGTTCCCGTTTTTACAATGGCATTTGGGATAGTAATTCCCTTTTCTAGTGTCTGTAGATTAATTGGTGTTTCTTCGATTGGGTTTTGAGCCACATCAAGAAGTATGCTTCCATCCGAAGAAGTAGAATTACTATCATCGCTTGAACAATTAAAAAAAAGTAAACTTGTTAAGCTTACCAAAGAAAAGATAATTTTTTTCATGAAATAAAATTTGGAGTCACGAATATATACAAATATTTAAATTTTGTAGGTAATTACCTGTTTTTTAAATCATAAAAATATTTAAAATAGTATATTATGGCGCTTTAATTATAATTTTAAACGCCAAATTGAGTCAAATGATGGTCAAGATGTTTATATTCTAAAATGCCCCATTGTTCGGCTGTAAATGATCCAAAAAGAGGATGTGGATTCCATTCGGTTCTGTCTTTTAATTGATGAGTCTGTTCAATTAAATCAATAATTTTAGATTTTTCGGAATCAAAATCCTTTTGTTCGATAGCAACCAAACCTTTTGCAGTAGGGAGGTTTTTTTTAAATGGTTGGTCACTATAAAGTGTTTTTTTAAACAGTTTCATAAAAAACTTTCCATTACCTAAATTTTCATTTTTAATAGCAATTTTTAAAGGGTATTGGCAATGCCAAAGCATTTGACCCGAATTCATTTTACCCCATTGAGCTTCACTTTTTGTATTTAGTTGATCAATACGATGTATAATTTCTTCCTTTACTTGATGATCAAAGATTGATTTCATTTTTGTTTTTTTTTGATTAGTATTTTAAAAATACGGAATATCAAATGAAATTTATAATCTGTAACTGATTTAAATAGTACAATCTAAAAATAAATTATAGGTATAATTTGTATTTAACTTATTGATTTTAAGTATTTTATTTATTTTAATTTCTATGCTGTTGGTTGGGTTTAAATAACTTTAACTATTGATTGCTCAAGTTTTGTTATTAGTTTTTGACGAACCTCGACAGATTTTAAAATATTGTCTAAGGATTTTCTAGTTTCTATTGATTTTTTGTTAGTTACATTAAAATTTTTAATTAAGTAAAGTTCCATTTTTGAGTTATTAGATGATTAATACATTTTTTAGATAACTATTTCAAGCTGTTTATACGAATTTATTATCGGTTACTTTTATTAGTATGTTGTAAAATCAACACTGTATTAGTAAAACAAATGACTTTTAAAAAACCCTAATTAATTTTGGGTACAATTGGTGTTTTTGTTAAAATAGTAGTATAGTCTATAAAAAAATATGGAAATCTCAATAGGTTTTTACTTTTAAGTACTTTTAAAAGAAGTATTGTTATCAACGTAGTCCATATATGTGTCATTACTTCATTTGACAACTCATCCATAAAAAAATACAGTTCGGTAACAGAAAAATAGAGAGACTTTTGAATAGTAGGATATTTGACATGTAATCAACAATTAATATTCTTTTAAAAATAGAACGTTATGGAAACAATACCAGTAAACAGCAAGCAATTAAAATATGAATCTGCTATTGCATATGTGAAAAAAATCAGGGAGTTTTATAACAAATTGATCATATATGTTGTAGTGATGACGGGCTTAGCTATTTTCAATTTTAAAACAGCTCCTTACCACCTGTGGTTTTTTTATCCTTTGTTTTTTTGGGGTTTAGGTTTGGCAATCAGAGGTGCTAAACTATTTGCACCCCAGTTGTTTTTTGGAAAAGAATGGGAACAACAAAAAATTAAAGAATTTATGGATAGATCAAATTAAGTAACGTGAATTCGACTTAAGAATAAGAGATTCATTCGAACGACATTCTGAAAGAATTTTGTATTGAGAATCATCTTTCCGTATCAAAAAGCCCTTTCTCGATACAATTTCCTGTCGAAAATCACTCGAACTGACATTTAGATATTAGCTTGGATTTAAATTGAATTCACGTTAAGTAGGTTAGTTTTCTTCAAAGAGCTATACCTGTATGTAAAACATTTTAAAAAAGCTTATTTTTAGTTGAGGCAAGTAGAAATATTGTTGTTTTTAAAATTTGGCAACAAATACAAGGATTTTGAATTATATTTAGAAATGAAAGAAGTTAAAAAAACAGCTGTTATAGCGTTGACTATTAGTTTGGTAATACATTTGATTAATGCTGTTTTCTTTTTTGAAGCGCCATTTTTTACAGGCTTATTAAGTTTCAAATCTTTTGGAATTTCGCTTTTGTATAGCGGGTTAATCACCATAGCTTGTGCCTCCTTTTTTGGTGTATTATACCAAAAAATAAGTTGGGAAGAGCAGGGGATTAAAAACTTAATTTGGGGAGTTTTTGGAAGTATTATTGTAGTTATGCCCACCTATTTTATATGTCGAATTATACATATTACCATAATAAATAAAAAATATGATTTTGAAAGATTTTTAGCCAATGAAAGCCTTGCATATTATGGCTTTCCTTTAGTTTTTACTATTGCGGTTTCTTTATTTTTTCAGGCTATTGGTTTTTATAAAGCTTATCAGGAAAAAAAGTTGAACGAGCAAAAAATTATTGCAGGAACCGCTTCGGCAAAATTTGATGCGCTTAAAAATCAATTAGATCCTCATTTTTTATTTAACAGTTTAAATGTGTTGACTTCTTTAATCGAAGAAAATCCCAATGCAGCCAAAGGTTTTACCACATCATTATCAAAAGTATATCGGTATGTGTTGGAACAAAAAAATAAAGATTTAGTTTCGGTAGCTAACGAGCTGGCGTTTGCAAAAACGTACATGTCTTTATTACAAATGCGTTTTGAAGATAGTATTGAGCTTGTATTGCCCGAAAGTATCTCGAATCCAGAAGCTAAAATTGTGCCTTTATCATTACAATTATTGTTGGAAAATACAATAAAACACAATATAGTAATGCCAAGTAAACCTTTGAAAATTAAAATTTATGAAGAAGCCGGTTTTTTATTTGTCGTAAATAATTTACAACCTAAAAAAGTAATACAAAGTGAAAGCGGGGTGGGCTTATCTAATATAACACAACGCTATGCATTATTAACAAACAGGGTATTTAGTGTGCAAAAAACACGTACTGAATTTGTAGCTAAATTACCCATGCTAACTAAAAAAATAACCGCCGTTATGGAACCAATTATAACCACATCAACAAAGGATAATCAGGAGTATGAAAAAGCGAAAGAATACGTAGAAAAAATAAAGGGATTTTATTCCAATTTAATTGCCTACTGTATTGCAATCCCTGGTTTAGCTATTTTTAATCATTATACCTCGCCACAATTTTATTGGTTTTTATTTCCTATGTTTGGTTGGGGGTTAGGGCTGCTTTTACACGGTTTTCATACGTTTAACACCAATTTTATTTTAGGTAAAAATTGGGAAGAACGAAAAATGAAAGAGTTTATGGAAAAGGATCATTTTTAAGGTACAATTATGGATAATTTACAACAACAAAAGTTTATTAAAGCCAAGAATCGTGTTGAAAAGATTAAAAAGTTTTACCACAATTTAATCAGTTATATTTTGGTCATATTGGGACTTGTAGCCCTTAATTATTATCAAAATAAGCTTACCTATCCTTGGGTAGTTTGGCCTGCATTTGGTTGGGGTTTAGGAGTAATTTTTAATGGGATTTCGGCTTTTGATTACAATCCCTTTTTTAATAAAGATTGGGAGGATAGAAAGATGAAAGAGTTTTTACAAGAAAAAGAAAAAACAGACAGATGGGAATAATAACCACATTGATAGTTGAAGACGAAAAACCATCGGCGCGTAGGTTGAAACGTATGGTCGAAACAATAAAATTAAAGGTGTTGGATGTAGTGTATTCAGTTGAAGAAGCTATACTTTGGTTTCAAGAAAATACACATCCAGATCTCGTTTTTTTAGATATTCAATTAAGTGATGGCTTATCTTTCGAAATTTTTGATGAAGTTATTGTGGAAAGCTCAATTATTTTTACCACAGCTTATGATGAATATGCTTTAAAAGCCTTTAAATTAAAAAGTATTGATTATTTATTGAAACCAATTGATCCCGATGAGTTGGAGTGGGCGGTTATTAAATTTAAATCGCAGTTAGCATCACCTAATGTACAATTAGATTATAATGCTTTAAAAACGTTATTAAATTTTTCGGAACAAACAGCATTTAAACAGCGTTTTACTACTAAAGTGGGACAGCATTTAAAAATTTTTAATGTTACTGATATTGAGTGTTTTTATTCAGAAAATAAAGGGACATATTTGCACACCACGAGTAACCGAAGTTATTTAATGGATACTACTTTGGAGCAATTAGAAGATGAATTGGATCCGACTTTTTTTTATAGAGTAAGCCGTAAGTTTTTTGTAAATATTGCAGCAATTAAGGATATTATTTCATACACAAATTCGAGGTTAGAATTAAAATTACTTCATTTTGATGCCTCGGAAGTCATTGTAAGTAGAGAAAAAGTGAAGGATTTTAAATTGTGGTTAGAAAATTAATTTGAGAGTAAATCACAATATAATAAATAGTATTAATTTACTCTCAAACTGATTAAGCTATTAATTCAACTCAGCATATTCGCACAAGTCATAGGTAGCTAGCTTTTGTTCTAAATAATTTACAGTAGCTGTTTTGCTCATTCCAGGAAATACCTTAATACTTTCTCCATTAGGTAAATGAACTATACGTAATCCTTTTTTTAATGAAGTTAATTTTACTTTTTCTCCGTTAGCTTTAATAGCACTCCAACTTTTATCGGCAGGAGTGTATACTAAATCGCTAGTTTCTCCTTTTCTTTTACCATCAATAATGGCTACATGGAATTTGTTTTTTGTAGCGGTTATTTGATAGGTGTTCCCTTTGCTTTTTACAATGCGTGTTTCAGAATCACCTTCCTTCATGGCAATAGGATTATCTCCTCCCCAAAATTCAATAGCATTAAAAACAATTAAGTCTCCAAGTGTGGCAAATTGATATACAGGGATGATCCATAAGGCTAAAAAGATAATTTCGTTTCCAAATTGATTGTCAGTTACACTTTCGTTCCAGTCTCGTAAACCATTAAAAGCACTAAATGAACCAATACAACTAGTAAATAGGATGCTTGATGCTAATAATGCGCAAATTGTTAATTTTTTCATAAGTATATAAAAGTGTTAAAGTTTGTTTTAATTGATGTTAATTTTTTTGTTTTGGACTACAACATATATTTTTTTTAACAGTATTATTCATTTGTTTTATAATGAGATGTATACAAGGTGTAGCTATCAGTATACAGAAATTAATTTTGAAAAAATTAAATATATGATTTGATTTTTAATCAGTTTTTATAAAAAATTGATTTTTTTGATTTTATGATAAATAAATATAGGAATAATTCTTTTTATTATGCAAAAACATACGCCATCTGTAGCTCATATTTTTGATCGTTTTAACAAAAATGATCAAATGATTGATTATGTACGTAAACATTCACAGCTTTTTCCAGAGCTCATCATTGCATCATTATGTTTATCAAATAAGCAAGCCTGGCGTTGTGCTATGCTGATTGGTCATATGATACAAAAAAATGATATACGATTGCATGAATATATGGATCAATACATAGATTGTTTATCACAAATAAAAAAACACGATGGACACCAGCGTCAACTATTAATAATTTTAGACAAAATGGAACTTAACGAAATACAGGAGGGCAAATTATTTGATGCTTGTATGAGCATTTGGGAAGATATCAAAAAAATTCCTTCAACACGAGTTAGAGCCTTTTGGATGCTTTTAAAGCTTTCTAAAAAATATCCAGAGCTAAAAGCGGAATTACTTCATTTTACTACGGATTATTATACAAGCACATTATCGCCAGGAATTAAAGTAAGTTTTGACCGAGAAGTGGTATCCAAACTAAGCTGAATTGTTTAAAATCAATTCGGCTTAGTTGTTTTCTAAAAGTTAGTTGATAGTATTAAATTTGGCTCATACCTCCATCAACTTCTAGTTCAATACCATTTACATAACTAGCCTCATCACTTGCTAAAAATAATACAGCATCAGCAATTTCTTTTGATTCACCAAAACGTTTCAACGGGACACTTTGCGAAAAACTAGTGCCCATTTGTTCAAGTTGTTCTTCGTTAAGACCGTCCATTTTATTATAAATAGGAGTAGTTATTGGGCCTGGTGCTACCGAATTTACTCTAATATTTCTAGGCGCAAGTTCTGTAGTAAGTACCCGAGCGTAGGAACGTAAAGCTCCTTTTGTAGCACTGTAAACAGCACCGCCTTCAAAGCCTTTTTGGTTTGATATTGAGGTGTTAAAAATAATGCTGGCTCCGTCATTTAAATTAGGAATAGCCTCTTTAACTAAAAAAGCAGGACCTTTAATGTTAATGTTAAACTGATTGTCAAAAAAATCTTCATTAATTTGGTCTGCTGGAGCAAATTGAGCCACTCCAGCATTGGCAAAAACGACATCAATTTTACCATATGTAGCTACAGCTTGATCTATTAGTTTTTTATTATCTGCCAGTTTCCCTTGATCGGCCAGTACGGCTTTGTATTCGCCAGTAAGTTCATTACTTACTTGGTCAATAGCTTCTTGTCTTCTGCCAGAGAATACAACTTTAGCTCCCTCATTTAAAAAACCTTTTACTGTGGCTAGTCCAATGCCCGAGTTTCCTCCTGTTACTACTACAACTTTGTTTTCAAATTTTTTCATGTGTTTATTTTTATGAAACGATCGTTTCAAATTAGATTAAAAAAATATTAAGTGATTGTTTTAATGATATTTTTTACTATACTTTCCAAAAAGCTTCTGTTTTTTGTGTTCATTCCTGTTATGCGTAAGCCTTGAAATGAGCTTACTAAATAGTAAGCCAATGTTAAGCTATTTTCATTTGTAGTAATGCTTTGATCTAACTGACCTTTTTCAATTAAATTTTTAAAAAAGTTAACTAAAGTCTCTTGATTGTTTTTAGTTACTTGCTGTAATAGCATATTTTGATTACCCATTTCGGTATTGCAATTAATAAACATACAGCCTTTACTTTCTTTATCATTAATCATATAATCAATGGTGCCATCAAATAAGGATTGAATGCTAGCTAAACCA
The DNA here is from genome assembly GCA_947498765.1 of uncultured Aquimarina sp. GTDB lineage: Bacteria > Bacteroidota > Bacteroidia > Flavobacteriales > Flavobacteriaceae > Aquimarina. Next base: position 101,720 of record CANMLG010000057.1, on the reverse strand, counting down.
TTTTTATTACTACAAATTTGATCCAATGCCGTTTTGTTTTCATGTTGGTATTTTTTTAATACTAGTTTATATAATTCCATTTTGCTTCCAAAAGAATTATAAATACTACTTCTGTTTAATCCAGAAGCATCCACTAAATCTTGCATTGAAGTACCATTATAGCCCTTAATCCAAAATATATTTTGGATTTTAGTAAGTACTTTTTCTTTATCAAAATCTTCTGTTCTGGGCATATACTTAATTGATACTACAAATATATTGGAATGTTCGTTTCAAAATTAAATTTTAACATTTATATATGTTTGATTTATGAGGATATTTTATCTCTAAGTTTAAGTATAGGGTTTTCAAAGTTTTTGAATATCAGGTAAGAAGTTATGTAGGTAATGATAATGGCTGCGGTAAAGTTTAATAAAAAAATATTTGTTATTTTTTTATCATCTATGAAATAACTATATATAAAGGGATGAATAAGATAGATGGAATATGTTAACAAACTAGTCCAGGTTATATAATAAAAGATGATTTTATTAAAATTATTCTGATGGAAATTTATTTTTAAAGTTGAAATATATGGCAAGGTGAGTCCAATGGAAAAAGGTAAAATAAAAAAACCAATGGTTCTAGGTATATATGTCTTATTTATAAGATTGTTTACAGCTAGATTCCAGTAAAAAAAGAGATACGCAATGAATAATAAGAGACCAATTATAAAAACTTTTTTAGATTTTAAAATAGAAAAGAATAAAGGTTTATTGATGTTTAAATAAGACAAAAGAACACCAATAAACATACTGTCAAATCGATAAGGGAAATAAGCATTAACATTACCGAAAGATACGTTTTCAATTAAAACCCAACGAGTGCGTAAAATTACAATACTGGTTATAAATAGGGCTATAAAAAAAATAATTTGATTGCTTTTTTTAAAAAAGTGGTTTAAAAAAAGTAGATATATTGGACAAAATAGATAGAACCATTCTTCTAAAACAAGACTCCAGGAGACACCTAAAAAACTAGGACCATGATGTAAGTTGTTTTGTAAGAAAAAAATATAATATATAAGCTTCCAGCCAATGGAGTTGTCGATAACTATATATTTGAATAATAATACAGTATAATACAGAGGAAGTGTTCTCATCCACCTACGAATCCAAAAATTTTTAAGAGTGTTTATGGTGCCTTTTTTTTCATCAATAGACTTTAAAAGAATTCCGCCAATTAAAAAGCCACTTATAACAAAAAAAATTTCAACACCTACGCTTCCAATCTTCATCGGTTTAAGACCTGGGATATTGATACCAGCATGTTGGAGTAGAACGAGCCAAATGGATAAGGCTCTTAAAAGATCAAGTCCAAAATTTCTTTTTTTTAGAGAATTCAAATTGATTAGATTAGAGATAGAGTGTAATATTAATAAAAGTTAAATAGACTTATGGCTAAAACCAATACTAAAAATAAAGGCCAGTATGAAGCTTTTATAATAAGGTTATCCTTAAAATCAAATAGTTTGTGCGGTATTCTTGAAAAGGTAATGAGGTTGTAAGTAGCTAAAACAATAATTATATAGGTAACAAAATAAAAATATTCCATATAAATTAAATCGGCAGTTTCTATATTTTTCCGAAGATCGATATGCGAAAATATAAGCACAAAGAAAAAAGCAGCCATTCCTTGCACAATAGCACCTCCATTGATACGTCCGTTTTTGGAACGAGGAGTGGAGTAAATAAAGATGAAAATCATTATTAGTGTTACAAATATAGGAATGAGATAGGTTACAAAAGCGGTAATTAAAACCTCTCGGACGTTAATGTTAAAATGCAATATGGGAGTGTCTTCAAAGTCGGTATTGTCTTTAAAACCAAAATTAGTGGCATAAGTGTAAAATGAATAATTAAAATAGGTTTCTAAAATTTTACTTCCTGGAAGTTTAATTTTGTTACTAATACCACTTTTTTGTAGTGGATTTGTATAGGTGTAGCTTTTTAAATCAGGAACCAATAAAAGGTTGTCGTTATTTTTTATGGGTTGAATTTCTAAATCAATATTGCGTTTATCAAAAGGATAATCACTGTAATCAAAATTTAATCTAATGGTGGTTCTAAAGTTATAACCAATTAGCAAGTGGTTTTTTTGTTGTTTTTGGTAAGCTTCTTCAATAAAAGAAGATTCGGCAAAAGGAGCTATTTGAGGGAATTTAAAACCTTTAGTAACCGTTTTGGCAAAGTCGTTATGATATTTTTGCCATAAAATACCACTAATATTTACATTGTATGAGTCGTTAAATTCAAGGCGTTCAACGTATATGCCAGTGGGGACTATTTTTTTAGGTTTTTTAGCTAATTTTTTTGTTTTATATAATTGGGCATTAATAATATTGTTTAAGGATGTTTTGTTAGTAATAGGTGGGCTCTCATTCCTAACATTAGCGTTGGTTTTGGTGTGTTGTAAGTAGCCAATCAAAAAAATATTAGCCAATAAAATAGCACTACTAAAAAGGCTTAAATACCAAATTTCGGAAGTAGATAAATGGTCTCTGTTATAAAAATTAGCTAATAAGAGTAAAAATAAAAGGCTGGTAGTGATTGATAGGTTAATGTATTTTCGTTTAAATAGTTCCTGATTTTTAAGCAAATCATTTTTAAAAAATTGAACTGCAATTTTCCAGTTTGAAATAGGCACATTGTCATAAAAAAATAGTGCTTTTTGTTTTTTTAAAGCATCATTATAGGTGATTTTTCCAGTTTTATGGTCCAGAATGTCCTGATATGCTTTTTTTAGATTGTTGTTTTTTTCTTCATTGATTAAATCGCTAATATTTTTCAAGCCGACATATTCATTTATAGGATGGGCGAGTAATTTGCCTTTTTGAGAGGCTACAAAGCCAAAACCAGTTTTTCCTAAGCTTATTGAATGTATCATATCAGTAAATCCAATTAACGAAATAGTCATAGATACTACACCTCGATATTGGCCTTTTTTAGGCCCTTTTGTATAGTAAAAAGGAATACTATAATCCGATACTAGAGCCTGAGCTCCTTGTGCATAGTAGGGCTCTACCCAATGTGCTCCCTTTTTAGAGGCATTTACATACCAACGTGAAGTTTCTAATAAAGGATTTGTATAGTCATATAAATCTCCTATTTGAATAAGTCTATCTTGATTTTTATCATAATAAGGGGAATAAAGTTTTTTGTTATCGGAAAAGCAATAGCTTTCGTAAGCTACTGTTACTCCTAATATTGTTGATAATTGAAAAGAGCGTTTTTTAATTAGAGACTCTAATTCATGTGCAGAAAATTCTTTGGTTTCTAGTAATTGTTTAAAGGCAGTTCCTTCAGTCATTACTTCAGCTAAGGAATTGTTGATTTTTTTTTTGAGCTCCATAGTAGTTTGGGCTCCTTTAATAAAAGCAAGGTTGTCCTGTCTGTTCGAAAATTTGATGAAGTTAAAAATCAAATAAACCAATAATAGCAATGTAAGTATGGTAATAGTATACAAGATTTTTCGCAACATTCAAACATGATATTTATATCTAATAAATATAGTTAATTTAAGGTATTTTTTCTTTTGTAAGATTTTAATTTTTCTGTTATTTATCTGTTATGTTGTGTTTTAGTTTATTTTTTATTTAATTATTTGTAAGAATTAATTAGTATTTTTGCCCTTTAAGTGTATTTAATATCGGTTTAAGTGCATTTTAATTAAATATTTACATATGAAACAAAAATTACTAAAGCTATTCTTATTTTTTTTACCATTTACTAATTATGGACAAAGTTTTGTTGGCTTTTTAACAGATAATTACAGTGGTGTACATGGGGTAATTGCAAATCCAGCGAATGTTGTAGATTCTCGACTTAAATTTGATTTAAACCTAAGCTCCGTAAGTGCTTTTTTAGGCAATGACTACGCCGAGATAAGCCTTTTTGACTCTTTAGATGATGATTATGAGTTTGATACTGATAGAATATTAACATTAAGTGATGATAACAATGGCCTAGTTAATGTAGATGTACTTGGACCATCATTTATGTTTAATATAAATAGAAATAATTCCATAGCTTTAAGTACTAGGGCACGTGTTTTTGGAAGTATTAATAATATTAACGGAGAGGTAATAGATCTTTTTGATAATAAAATTGATGAAAATGTACCTGTAAACATTGCTAACCTAAATGTAAATGCTACAGCACATGCTTGGGCAGAATATGGGTTAACATATGGTAGGGTGTTACTTGATAAAGGAGCACACTTTTTAAAAGGAGGAATTACCTTTAAGTATTTACAGGGTTATGGCTATGCTTCGGCTATTACTAATAATGCCAGTATTGATTATGATCCATTTGTACTTAATCCTCCATCAACAATTAATGGTGAATTTACAGGTACAGGAACAGGTGATTATGCATTTAGTAATAATTTTGATACCAATAATAATGGCGAGGCTTTTGAAAATGACGATGATGTAGAATATAAAGCGCAAGCATCTGGAGTAGGATTTGATGTTGGTTTTGTATATGAGTGGAGGCCTGAAGCAGATAAATATAAAACCAAGGATATTAATGGTAATTTAGTACCTCTAAAGTATAAAAACAAGTATTATTTAAAAGCAGGCTTATCAATTACGGATATAGGAAGTTTAAAATATAAAGAAGGGTTTAACACTAATTATAATTTAAATGGAGTGGCTATTGATAGGAGAACTATTGAAGATGGGGATTTTGAGGAAGAAATAGAGCCGCTATTAAATCCTAGAGAAGAAATTATAAGCTCCAAAATTAAGTTACCTGCAGCCATACATGTTAATATTGATTGGAATGCCTACAAAAAATTATACCTTAATTTAAATACTGATCTTTCATTAATTAATGAAGATAAAGAAAATGCCAACCGTATAGCTAATACGCTGTCCTTAACACCACGTTTAGAAACTAAGTGGGCTAGTCTGTATTCCCCTATAAGTATTAGAGAGTATGGTGGCTTTATTTGGGGGGCAGGTATTAGGTTAGGGCCTATATTTGTCGGTTCGGGAAGTATTTTAACTAATTTAATGGGTAAATCTAAAACAGCCGATGTGTATGCGGGGTTAAAGTTGCCTATCTATCAAAGTAAATTAAAAGATAAAGATAAGGATGGGGTTTATGACAAATACGACGAGTGCCCAAAAGAGGCAGGTCCAGTAGAAAATAATGGCTGCCCGTTACCCGTGGTGGAGGAAGTTGTGGAAGAGGTGGTTGAATTAGATACAGATAATGATGGTATTGTAGATTCGCTTGATGAATGTCCAAATGAATTTGGACTTGCTGAAAACAATGGATGTCCTAAAATTGAGCCTATAGTTATTGACACGGATAATGATGGTATTGAAGATAGTAAAGATGCTTGCCCCGATAAATTTGGATTAGTAGCAAATAATGGTTGTCCAAATATCACCAATTTAAATGACGATGTAGAAAAAGCAAAAGAGGTAGTAGAAACAATCAATGAATATGCTAAAACCATCAATTTTGCTTCAGGTAAAACCACATTTACATCTGAAACATTTGATTCTTTAACCTCGATTTTAGCTATTTTAAACAAGTATCCAGATTCAAATTTTGAAATTAATGGCTATACAGATAGTGTAGGTTCATCAGCATTAAATTTAAAGTTGTCACAAAATAGGGCTTATGCAGTGTTGGCCTATTTTGTAGAAAACGGGATTGGGACTCAACGATTAAAAGCCGTTGGACATGGTGAGGAAAATCCAATTGCAGATAATGCAACAAAACAAGGCAGGGCGCTTAATAGAAGGGTCGAAATAGTATTGATAAAATAAAAACTATAATTCAAAAAAGAGATTACCCTAAATGGTAATCTCTTTTTTTATTAAACCCGGATTATGCACTAGACTTTGCAATGAGGGATTAAAGCACAATAGGGCAGAAATGTCAAGCCAAAGGTTTGGCTTGTTATGAAAGAGCCAGCTGTTGTGGTGAAGTACTTTCTCAATTTCAGTATAGCACCGCTATGGTTAAATTGAAAAGTGCAACAAAGTGTTTGTTTTTGAAGTGATTTCATAACGGAATAAATTTTCTAAGGTATAATTTGGGTTAAAATAATATTCTTGTATGTTTTGGGTGTGTCTCAAGTCTATTGTGGGATTTTCACTGTAATCCATGACTTAATAAACAAACTAGAATTAAAATCTCGTATAATATTACGGCTTATCAAAAAATCATAAATCATAATTTATAAATCATAATTTACTTACCTATCTTTGCAGTCTTAAATTTATAGCATGCAATTATCTGAACAAGAACTGGTACGTAGAGATAAGTTAAAAACGCTTCGAGAAATGGGTATAAACCCATATCCAGCGGATTTATTTCCCTTAGACAATACTTCAAAATCAATAAAGGAAAACTATACCGAAGGTAAAAAAGTAATAATTGCAGGGCGCTTAATGCGTAAAAAGGTACAAGGAAAAGCCTCTTTTGCAGAAATTCAAGATGCAGAAGGACGTATTCAAGTATATTTTAATCGTGATGAAATTTGTACAGGTGATGACAAAGCCAAATATAATGAGTTGTTTAAAAAATTATTGGATTTAGGTGATTTTATAGGCATTGAAGGCGAATTATTTACCACGCAAGTCGGTGAAATTACAGTAGCAGTAAAAGATTTTAAATTACTAAGTAAAGCCTTAAAACCGTTACCGCTACCAAAAACTGATAGTGAAGGGAATACTTATGATGAGTTTAATGACCCAGAATTACGTTACCGTCAGCGTTATGCTGATTTGGTAGTGAATCCACATGTAAAGGAAGTCTTTGTTAAGCGAACAAAGTTGTTTAATGCCATGCGTCAGTTTTTTAATGAGCGTGAATATTTTGAGGTTGAAACACCCATACTACAACCCATACCTGGAGGAGCATCTGCACGTCCGTTTACTACACATCATAATTCATTAGATATTCCATTGTACATGCGAATAGCCAATGAGTTATACTTAAAAAGATTAATTGTTGGAGGGTTTGATGGTGTGTATGAGTTTTCGAAAAATTTCCGTAATGAAGGAATGGATCGTACACATAATCCTGAATTTACAGCTATGGAAATATACGTAGCTTACAAAGATTATAACTGGATGATGGATTTTACTGAGCAATTATTGGAACATTGTGCAATTGCAGTAAATGGCACATCAAAAGCTACTTTTGGTGAGCATCAAATTGATTTTAAAGCGCCGTATGCTCGTGTTACTATGGCAGATTCCATAAAACATTTTACAGGTTTTGATATTGCAGGAAAAACGGAAGAAGAACTTTTTGAAGCTGCTAAAAGCATGGGGATAGAAGTAGATAAAACCATGGGTAAAGGAAAGTTGATAGATGAAATGTTTGGTGAAAAATGTGAAGGCAATTACATTCAGCCAACTTTTATAACTGATTACCCGAAGGAAATGAGTCCGTTGTGTAAAACGCATCGTAACAATCCAGAATTGACTGAGCGTTTTGAATTAATGGTTTGTGGTAAAGAAATAGCTAATGCATATTCTGAATTGAATGATCCGATAGATCAATTAGAGCGTTTTGAAGCTCAGTTAAAATTAGCCGAACGTGGCGATGATGAGGCTGGAGAGTTTATAGATTATGATTTTGTTCGTGCTTTAGAGTACGGAATGCCACCAACTTCTGGTTTAGGTATTGGAATGGATCGTCTAATTATGTATTTGACAAATAACCAATCTATTCAAGAGGTGTTGTTTTTTCCGCAAATGCGTCCCGAAAAAAAGGCAGTTGCTTTAACAGATGAGGAAAAAGCAGTATTAGCTATAGTAAAATCAAGGCATCCAATAGCGTTAAATGAATTAAAGGCAGAAGCTGGTTTAAGTAATAAAAAATGGGACAAAACTATAAAGGGCTTAACTAAAAATGCCCTAGTAAGTGTTACCAAAAATGATGAAGGTTTATTTGTTGATTTAATACAATAAAATTGATAAAATAATCTAATGCTTTACAAGGAATAAAGTAGCATTAAAAATGTTAATGAATTTATAATTACTTCCCCTGTTTATACTAATTTTAAACAGGGGAAGTTTTGTTATATAAGAAGTTTGATTCTTTTTTGGTGAAAATCAGATCATTATATTAGATTGAGGGCTTTTTGAATTTGAACACAATTAATATTAACTTGAATAACTACTTATCATGAAAACTTTTGTAATCCTATATTTTTTTTTAACATTTTTTCCATTTTCATGTAAAAATGATGATGATTTAACGACTGATCCAAAAAAACCAAAGATGCCGAATATAGTTGGAATGAATTTTTTACTAAGTAATAATAATTTTGATGAAAGCTATGCTAATTTAAAAGCAAGTTTAGAAGCAAATGAAAAAATTGGAATTGTAGCTGAAGTAAATCATCAAGCTAATGCTGCATCAGTTGATTTAGATTTAAATCCAATAAGGCTCATTTTTTTTGGAAATCCGAATTTAGGGACACCGTTAATGCAAAAAAATCAGCTAGCAGGACTTGATTTGCCACAAAAAATATTAGTGTATCAAGATGAGCAAAACGATGTGTTTTTGTCATATAATAATACATTATATTTATCCAGTAGGCATGATGTGTTGGAGGCGCCAACTTTGTCAATGATTTCTGGAGCATTAAAAAACTTAACGACAAACGCAGGAGGTAATGAAGTAGTTTCAATGCCCGAAAAGAGTACGGTGGATACTAATGAGGGCGTAATTACAAAAATAAGCAAGCAATCATTTGAGGCTACTTATAATACTTTACAGGGAGCTATATCAGGAAATCCAAATCTAAGAATTATAGCAGAAGTCAATCATCAAGCCAATGCTGCTAGAGTAGGTCAAGAGTTAAACCCAACACGTTTAATTATATTTGGGAACCCAAACCTAGGTACACCTTTAATGCAGAGTGCTCAAACAACAGCTTTAGATTTGCCACAGAAAATGTTGGTTTGGGAGGATGATGCTCATGTAGTTCATGTTTCATATAATGATCCTAGTTATTTAGTAAAAAGACATGGAATTACTGAAAATGAAAAAATTATAACAACAATTACTGGAGCTTTAAATAATTTATCAAATGCAGCAATAACAGAATAAAAAAGTTAAAATATTATTTTAAAAAATGCTATTTCTTTGTTTAAAAAGAAGTAGCATTTTTTTTTGAACTAAATACTGGTGTAGTAGCGTAAATAAAAATAGTATAATTTAAGGGGTATATTAACAGTGATTTGAGTATGTTTTTGTCCTTTTTAAGTTTTGTTAATAGTTTGTGTTCCTTTTTAAGTCGTTATTTTCAGCTTTACTATTATTCCTCAATAAATCTGTAAGTTATACTTGTAATCAACCACAACCTATATATAAAACATGTATAAATTATAGAAATTATGAGAAATTATTTTTTAGGAATTTTAGCAGTATCAATATTGAGTTTTAGTTGTGAATCTGATGATGATAACAGGGCGAATGATCCCAATGAGCCAGAGATAGAAAATCCAACCGAAGGTGAAGTTCCTGTTGAAATGGAAACTTTGATAAGAATTTCAGTAGTTGATACAGAAAAAGATGAAGTGGTTTTGACAAACTTAGGAGGAAATACTGTTGATATATCAGGTTATTTTTTATGTTTAGGTCCAGGTACCTATAAAGAGATAGGAACTATAACTACGGCAAACACAAATTTGACGAATGGAGAAAGTATAACACTTTCTTATGATATGAACCCAGTAGCTGATGGTTTAAGTATTTTTTCTACAGGTTCGTTTAGCTCTTCTGATCCAACTATATTGGTTGATTATGTGCAATGGGGGACTGGTGATCAAGCACGAGTTAGTCAAGCGGTTACTGCAGGAAGATGGGATAGTGCTTCTAATTTTGTTGAATTAGGATCTCCTTACAGTTTTAATGGGGAGGCAGATGAATTTGGAGTTAGTTTTTGGCAAAACTAAATTTGCATTCTCTGAAAAGGATTAATCCCTAGATAGTTATAAAAAAACCTCGATTAAATTTTAATCGAGGTTTTTTTATGATATATGATCAATTAAAATTACAGTTGTGTAACTTTAAGTGTATTTACATTGCCTTTTTCAGCTAAAGGAGTAGCAACAAGGTTGATTATTCGATCACCTTTACTAACAAACTCTCTTTGTATTGCTAAAGCATTTACTTCGGCAATTGAAATATCGGTATTGGCAGTAGGGTTGTCATAATAAAAAGCCTTTACTCCCCATAAAAGGTTAAGTTGGGCTAAAATTCTGCGATTATTAGAGTATACCAAAATGTGTGAACTTGGTCTCCAAGCAGAAATTTGGTAAGCGGTATATCCAGAATTTGTTATTGTTGAAATTGCTCCAGCTTTAATGTCGTTAGCCATATGTGCCGCATGGTAGCATACAGAGTGTGTTATAAAACGAGAGTCGTTATCTGTAGGGTGTGTAGCGGGAACAGAAATCAAAGGAGAATTTTCTACACTAAGAATAATGTTACGCATAGTTTGGATTACCTGAACAGGGTACTGTCCTACAGATGTTTCGCCAGAAAGCATTACTGCATCGGCACCATCCATAATGGAGTTAGCAACATCATTTACTTCAGCACGTGTTGGTGTTAAACTATCAATCATAGTTTCCATCATTTGCGTAGCAATAATAACAGGTTTACGCGCTAATTTAGCTTTGTAAACTAATTCTTTTTGTACCAATGGTACTTCGTGAGCAGGAATTTCAACACCTAAATCACCACGAGCAACCATCAATCCACCTGAAACTTCAAGAATTTCATCAATATTAGATACACCCTCTGGTTTTTCTATTTTTGAAATAATTGGAATTTTATATTCGCTATGTTCAGCAATTAATTCTTGTAATAATTTTACATCTTTGGCATGGCGAACAAATGAAAGTGCTATCCAGTCCACACCTTGTTGGCATGCAAAAATAGCATCTTTAACATCTTTTTCTGTCAATGCAGGAAGTGAGATGTCTGTATTAGGAAGGTTAACTCCTTTTTTAGATTTAAATGGTCCTCCTTGAGTTACTTTAGCAACAACTTTATCTTCTCCGTTAGTCGAAACTACCTCAAAATGTACTTTACCGTCATCAACTAAAACACGTTCTCCAGGTTTTACATCCTTAGGAAACTGTGAATAATTCATGTAAGCTTTAGTGGCATTACCAATAAAAGGTTCTCCAGTCTGGAAAGTTACTTCATCACCAACATTAACCACTGTGCCTTCTTCCATAACTCCAACACGAAGTTTTGGTCCTTGTAAATCAGCTAAAATTGCAGCATGGAATCCGTTAGCTTCATTTTGCTCTCTTACATATTTAATACGTCTTTCAACATCACCATAATCGGCATGCGAAAAATTGATTCTGAATACGTTTACTCCGGCAACTAAAAGATCGTTGATTACTTCTCGGCTATCTGTAGCTGGTCCTAGTGTAGCAACAATTTTAGTCTTTTTACGTCCTTTCATTATTCAAATATTAGATTATTTTTAGATTTTATAGTTTCGTAATCAACAGCAAAAGCAGTAATTACTTGTGTAATTTTTAATATTTTAGAAATTAATAACTTCAATGAATAATTGAAATTGTCAGTTTCTATTTTTAAAAAATAATCCACGTTTTTCAATTCGGGGATTAAGTTTTTAATTATCTGTTGTGTTGTGCTTTCGGTAAATAAGTCATTATTTGTGGCACAGACTTCTTGATACGTCAAGCATTTGTTTTTGACCAATGTAAAAGTGGCGTAATTTTGTTCGTCTTCAAATATATACCTTGGGTATATCTCTGTATTTTTACGAGCAAGCACTTCTACATCATTTTTTGCTCTGGAAAATTTAAGTTCCAACTGCCTGTTTAATAAAAAAGCCATTTTGTACGATGGCAGTGAGGCATGAATAGCACATAAAAAAAAGGCGTCAATTTCAAAATTGTCAAGCACTAATTTATTTGTTGCCATTTCAAAAAATGTGATGTAATAAAACAGCGCACAAGATACAAAGAAAATAAAAGCTATTGGTGTTCATTCTAAAAGAGAATATCAATTATAACGTTTTCGTATCCTTATTTCTCAATTTTTTCCTGAAATGCAAAATAAGCGCGTTTCGATACTTTTTCTTCTGCTTTCTTCTTAGAAGTGGCTCTAGCTTTAGCGATTACTTTGTCGTTCACCCATAATTTTACAGCAAAATGGCGTAATTCTTCAATGCCATCATCTTCGTATACTTCGTATTTGAAATTATGTTTCTTTTTTTGAAACCATTCAATAAGTAAACTTTTGTAGCTGATTACTTGCCCTTCTAAGCTTTCTATATCAATATATGGTCCAATAACAGCAGAATAAATAAATTTTTCGCAAAATTCATAACCTCGATCCAGATAAATAGCACCAACTAAAGCTTCAAAAATATTGCCATGTATATTTATTCCAAATTGCTCTGGAGGGATTTGAGTACGAACATGATCAATAAGTTTAAGGTCTTTACCAAGCTCATTTAAGTGTTTTCTGCTAACTACTTTTGAGCGCATTTTGGTTAAGTATCCTTCATTCCCCGACGGAACTTCTTTGTATAGGTATGAGGCAATAACACTGCTTAGCATGGAGTCACCTAAAAATTCTAAACGCTCATAATTTTCAGGATTTCCAATAGTATTGCGTAAGCCTAAGGAGCGGTGTGTAAAAGCGGTTTCGTAAAAAGTAATATCCTTGGGTTTAAAGCCGAGAATATCTTGTATAAAAAAAGAAAAATCCCCGTCCTTTGGTTTGGAGCGGGAATTGAATATTTTTCGAATAAGTTTCATAAATGAATTACTCGTCTAATTTTTTAAGCAACACACAAGCATTATGACCACCAAATCCAAAAGTATTACTCATGGCAACTTTGGCTTTACGTTTTTGTGCTTTGTTTAGTGTTAAATTTAATTCTGGATCAATATTTTCGTCGGGAGTAGTATGGTTAATGGTCGGAGGAACAATGCCATGCTCTAATGAAAGAATAGAGGCAATGGCTTCGATAGCTCCAGCAGCACCCAATAAATGCCCAGTCATAGATTTTGTTGAATTGATATTGATATTTTTTGCATGATCGCCAAAAACTTTACCAATAGCTTTTAATTCAGCAACATCTCCAAGTGGGGTTGATGTACCATGGGTGTTAATTAACTCAACTTCCTCCGGTTTAATACCTGCGTTTTTTAAGCAATTTTCCATTACGGCAACAACTCCAATTCCTTCAGGGTGAGGAGCAGTCATGTGGTAGGCGTCAGATGAAAGACCACCACCAATTACTTCTGCATAGATTTTAGCGCCCCTGGCTTTAGCGTGTTCATATTCTTCTAGTACTAAAGCGCCAGCTCCTTCTCCTAAAACAAAACCATCTCTATTGGCATCAAAAGGTTTTGATGCGCTAGTAGCGTTTTCATTATTAGTAGATAAAGCGTGTAAGGCGTTAAAGCCACCAACGCCCGACTGTATTACTGCGGCTTCACTACCGCCAGTAATAATGACGTCACAATGACCTAGTCGAATGTAATTTAGGGCGTCAATCATAGCATTGGCTGATGATGCGCAAGCAGAAACAGTAGTAAAGTTAGGACCCATAAACCCATTTTTAATCGAGATATGGCCTGGGGCAATATCAGCAATCATTTTTGGGATAAAAAAGGGGTTGAAACGTGGTGTTCCATCCCCTTCAGTAAAGTCTCGTACTTCATTATGAAAAGTTTCAATACCACCAATACCAGCACCCCAAATAACACCAACACGTGCTTTGTTTACACTTTCGATATCTAATTTGGAATCGGCAATAGCTTCATCAGAAGCTACCATGGCGTATTGTGAAAACTTATCAAGTTTTCGTGCCTCTTTACGATGTATGAAATCATTAACGTTGAAGTTTTTTATTTCACAGGCAAACTGAGTTTTAAATTTTGAAGCATCAAAATGTGTTATTGGCGCAGCTCCGCTTTTGCCATTAATTAAGCCATCCCAATATTCTTCAATATTATTACCAATTGGTGTCAATGCACCTAAACCTGTAACTACTACTCGCTTTAACTCCATACAATGTTCTATGTAAAGATTACTTATTTTGCGTTTTCAATGTATGATACTGCTTGACCAACTGTAGCAATATTCTCTGCTTGATCGTCTGGAATTTGAATATCAAATTCTTTTTCGAATTCCATGATAAGTTCTACAGTGTCTAATGAATCAGCCCCAAGGTCGTTAGTGAAGCTTGCGTCTGTTACAACTTCGTTTTCGTCAACACCTAATTTGTCAACGATTATCGCCTTTACTCTTGATGCAATGTCTGACATAATTTCTAATTTTAAATTTTAGTTTAGGTCGCAAAAATATAAAACTTTACATTAAAACAACGTAAACATAAAAAAATGTGATTTTTAATTTCTCAAAAATACGCGATCTATTTAATTTTACACGTATTAATTAAGGTTTTATTGGAATATTCCATTTGTTACCTACCAACTACTATACCATAATGAAACGTATTGTTATTTTTGCTTCGGGCTCTGGATCTAATGCTGAAAATATAATTAACTACTTTAAAGTTAATAATTTAGCGGAAGTTACTCATGTTTTTTCAAATAAATTAAATGCTAAAGTACTTCAGCGTGCAGCTAAACATCAAATAAAAGCATTGCATTTTGATCGTGAATCTTTTTATGATACTAATGAGGTGCTTCATATTATTAAAGATGCTAATCCAGATTTGATAGTATTGGCAGGATTTTTATGGAAATTTCCAGACAATATTATTGAAGCTTATCCCAATAAGGTAATTAATATTCATCCTGCTTTGTTGCCTAAATATGGAGGTAAAGGAATGTATGGTAAACATGTACATAAGGCAGTAGTAACTAATAAAGAAAAAGAAACAGGGATTACTATTCATTATGTAAATGAACATTATGACGAAGGAGGAATTATTTTTCAAGCGAGTACTTCATTGTCTTTATTGGATACACCCGATGATGTAGCTGCCAAAGTACATGAATTGGAATATGCTCATTTCCCTAAAGTAATTGAAAATTTATTATATCCAAAAGAAGATTAAATTTTGGGGAAGAAAAAATTTTACGTCGTATGGCAAGGTCATAAAGAAGGAATTTTTAGTAGTTGGAATGCATGTAAAAAATCCATTTCTAATTATCCGCAGGCACAGTACAAGTCTTTTTTAACAAAAGAAGAGGCCATAAAGGCTTTTGATGGTGTGTATGCGGACTATGTTGGTAAAAAATCCAATAAACCTAAATTAAGTGAAGCCGAATTACAAAAAATAGGGGAGCCAAATTTGTATTCCATAGCAGTAGATGCAGCAAGTAGTGGTAATCCTGGTAAAATGGAATATCGTGGCGTAGATACACAAACTAAAAAGCAACTATTTCATCAAGGACCTTTTGAGCAAGGTACCAATAATGTAGGAGAGTTTTTGGCTTTAGTGCATGGATTGGCATATTTGAAAAAGCATAATAGCGATCGTTTGCTATATACCGATTCAAAAATAGCAATGAGTTGGGTACGGCAAAAAAAGTGTAAAACAAAGTTATTACCAAATCCGAAAAATCAAACTGTATTTGATTTAGTGACAAGGGCCGAAAATTGGTTAAAAACAAATACGTATACCACCACAATTGTAAAATGGGAGACCAAAGCATGGGGTGAGATTCCTGCTGATTTTGGCAGGAAATAGTTTTTATTTTAAACTAGATTTGAAGTCGATGTAATTAGTATAGAATATCCTTTAATTTATTTATGAATCTTTTTCAAAAAAAGAAAGCCTGAAGAATAAAAAATTAGCAAATTTTTATGATTTATCGTAAAACAAAGTAAATCAAATCAGTAGGTGGTAAAAGGTAAAAGGGAGCTATGTCTTTACCGAGAAAAATATAAAGCGTGAAATAATATATGACTTTTAAGTTCTATTTTTAGAATATTGAATCTGTTTAGATTTAATTTTAAACAAAAAAAGTCTGTAAAATGAAATTTAAATATTTCTTCCTTTCGCTAATTTTAATTATTGCAAATTTTATTTCTTATTCACAGAAGAAAAAAAATGATGATCGTAAAACTGATAACTATTGGTTAAACTCAACTCAACTAAAGGGTTTAAAATTCCGTAGCATTGGTCCTGCACTAACATCTGGAAGGGTTTCAGATATTGCTGTAAACCCTAATAATTTCAATGAATATTATGTGGCTGTAGCTTCAGGAGGAGTTTGGAAAACAACAAATCATGGAGTGAATTATAAGCCGATATTTGACGCTGAAGGATCTTATTCTATAGGGTGTATTACCATTGATCCAAATCAGTCGACTACTATTTGGGTAGGAACAGGCGAAAATAATAACCAACGATCAGTAGGTTATGGCGATGGTGTATACAAATCTACCGATGGAGGGAAGTCATGGAAAAACATGGGGCTGAAGAAATCTGAGCACATTTCAAAAATTATCGTTGATCCAACAAATTCAGATATAATTTATGTTGCAGCTTATGGTCCTCTTTGGTCAGATGGTGGTGATCGTGGTGTTTATAAATCTACAGATGGAGGAGAAACCTGGAATCAAATTCATTTTATTTCAAATAAAACGGGAACTTCTGACTTGATTATGGATCCAACAAATCCTAATGTTTTATACGAAGCTGTTCACCAAAGAAGGAGACATGTGTTTACTTACATAGGAGGTGGACCTGAAAGTGCTCTTTACAAAACAACTGATGGAGGTAAAACTTGGAAAGCATCAAAGAGTGGATTGCCTGAAGGGAAAATGGGGCGTATTGGTTTAGCAGTATCGCCTGTTGATACCAATGTGGTATATGCTATTGTGGAAGCAGAAGCGGATAAATTTGGTTTTTTTCGCTCTACTGATAAAGGAGAATCTTGGGAAAAGCGTAGTGATTACAAAACTTCTGGAAATTACTACCAAAAAATATATTGCGATGCTAATGATGTTGACAAGGTATTTAGTATGGATACTTGGTTGCACCATACCGAAAATGGAGGGAAGACATTTGTAAAAACAGGAGAAACTCAAAAACATGTCGACAATCATTGCATTTGGATTAATCCAACAAATACAGATCACTGGATAGTAGGTTGTGATGGCGGAATTTACGAAACCTATGATCATGCTACTACATGGGAATACAAAGCTAATTTACCGATTACACAATTTTACAAAGTGTCAATTGATTATGATACTCCTTTTTATAATGTCTTTGGAGGGACTCAAGATAATAATTCGCAAGGGGGGCCATCGAGGACTTTGAACAATGCAGGAATTCTGAATTCTGATTGGTATATTACTGTAGGGGGTGATGGATATGAGACTCAGGTTGACCCAACCAATCCTAATATCATATATGCTCAATGGCAGTATGGTGGATTGATTCGGTATGACCGAAAATCTGGAGAAAGAATAGGGATTAAGCCCCAGCCAGGAAAAGGAGAGGCTGCTTATCGTTGGAATTGGGATTCGCCTTTATTAATTTCACCTCATGATCCAAAAACACTTTTCTTCTGTGCTAACAAGGTATTCAAAACGGAAGATCGAGGTAATAGCTGGAAGACTATCTCGCCTGACTTGACGAGTCAAATTGATAGAAATCAATTGAAAGTAATGGGAGAAATACAATCTCCTGATGTGGTGATGAAAAATAAATCAACAACCATTTATGGTAATATTGTTGCTTTTGACCAATCTCCAATAGATGAAAATCTATTGTATGCTGGGACGGATGATGGATTAATTCAGGTTTCAAAAGATGGAGGAGTCACATGGAGTAAAAAAGAAACTTTTCCTGGAGTACCAAAAATGACTTATGTTAATATGATTTGGGCATCACAGCATGATAAAAATGTGGTTTATGCTACATTTAATAATCACAAAAGAGGAGACTTTAAACCTTATCTTTTAAAAAGTGAAGATAAAGGGAATACTTGGAAGACTCTTCAAAATAATCTGCCTGAAAGAGGTACAGTATATTCCATTGCAGAAGATCATGTAGATCCAAAACTGCTTTTTTCAGGAACAGAATTTGGTTGTCATGTTAGTATTGATGGTGGACAAAACTGGGTTAAATTAAATGCTGGTTTACCAACTATTTGTGTTCGAGATATGGCTATTCAGAAAAGAGAAAATGATTTAGTACTTGGTACTTTTGGAAGGGGATTCTATATTTTGGATGATTATAGTGCCTTGAGAAATTTGAATAAAGAAACCTTAAACCAAGAAGCTAAGATTTTTCCAATTAAACCTTCATTGGCCTATGTTGAAACCAATCCTCTTGGACTTCGTGGGGTGGGGAGTCAAGGAGCTTCAATGTATGCAGCATCTAATCCTGAATTTGGAGCAACTTTTACGTATTATACAAAAGAGAAATTAAAATCGCCTAAAGAACTGCGTGCAGAAAAAGAGAAGAAAGCTAAAAAGGAAGGTAAGGATATTGATTATCCAAATTATGAAGACTTTGTAATTGAAGATACGTATGAAGAAGCTTATTTGCTTTTTATTGTAAAAGACGCCTCGGGTAATGAAGTTCGAAAAATTAAAAAGCCTACCTCTAAAGGTATTCAAAGAGTAAATTGGAATTTGCGTTATCCACCAGCAACACCTATTCAAACAAAAGCAGTTAAAGTTAGTCGCTACAGTATCCCTAATGAAGGTCCTTTGGTTATTCCTGGGAACTATACTGTTGAACTTTGGCAAGCAGATAATGGCGTGGTAAAAAAAATGGTTGACCCAACGACTTTTGAAGTCAAAGCCTTAGAAAATTCATCTTTGGAAAGACAAACAGTATCGAATATAGCTTTTAAAAAACAGGTACAAGAGCTCCGAAGAAGAATTCAAGGAAGCAACAAAGAACAAGATGAATTGGATAAGCGTGTAAAATATATTAAACAAGCGATTCAAAGCTATCCTAATGCTGATATGGTATGGATGACTGATGTGAAGGCTTTGGAAAAGGTTTCACATGATGTTCGTATTAAGTTATGGGGAGATAAACATAAATCTAAAAGAGATATAGAAACTATCCCAGGGATAGGGAATCGTGTAGAAAGCATTGTGTGGAATACTTGGTATTCAACATCTAATCCGACTGTTACTAATAAAGAGCAGTATAAATTAGCAAAGGAAGAGTATGTTGAAATTAGAGCAAGCTTAGATAAGATGAAATCAGATGTTCAAAAATTGGAGTCTAAACTAGATAGCAAGAATGTACCTTATACGCCCCATCGATTAAATTGGAAAGAGGATTAATTAATACTTTTTTTATAATGGTATTAATTGCCTTAGAATTGGACTAAAAGATTCTTTTATGTAAAAAAATATGGATACTGTCATAAAATAATTAAAACAGATATTCAATTTTACTGATTGATTAATTTTAGCTAAATAGCACCCCCTTAAATTCCCAAATTTTTGCCACAAAAAGCCAAAAATAAATGATACTTACAATAAATTTCATTAAGGAAGAAGTTAAAAAACCAACTAATGAACCAAAGGCTGCTTTAGAAGCTACTTTTGAGTCTTGCTTGTAAAGCATTTCGCCAATAAAAGCACCTAAAAAAGGACCGATAATAAAACCTAAAGGAATCGGAGCAATTAATCCAACCACTAAACCTAATGTAGTTCCAATAACACCGTATTTGCTACCTCCAAATTTTTTAGTGCCTATAGCCGGAATTACATAATCTAATACTAAAACAATAATTGCAACAGCAAGTGTGATGCCTAAATAAGGATAATCTAACGGAATAGCTGTAGTTAAATGAAGTAATAATAAGCCAATCCAGCTAATAGGTAAACCAGGAAGCACGGGTAAAAAACTTCCAAATATTCCAATGATTACACAAAGTAATCCAGAAAGTATTAAAAAAATATCCATTAATCTTTTTTATAATTCAACTAAAATGACTCTAAAACTGTACCAAAAATAATGATGTCAGTTTATATGTAAACTTTATTTTAAATTTATGGAATGTTTTGAAAGGATAGGTGTTTTGTTGTAAGTATTTTAATTTGTTATTTTTAAGTGGGTTTGTGCATAAATAAAAAATAACCGTAGTTTGCATTGCTTAAGGGAAGTTCATGTTTAAAAGGGGAATCATATTATTAATTATAAATACAATTTTGTGTAGTTGTAATTATTTTGATTTTACTAAAAAGGACCGCACAGAAATTGCAAAGCAACAACTAAAAGAAATCAAAGAGCGATCCTTGGATACATATCCTTTGTTGCAAACTTGCGAAACGGAAACAAAAAAAGCCTCAAAAAAATGTTTTGAAGATCAGATTACAACACATATTCATAGCTACTTTGAAGAAGCTTATGTGGTAGATAAAACAATACAAAAAGATACACTTTGGGTGCAAATAGCTATAAGTAAACAAGGCGATTTAACTTTGAAATCTGCCGCAAATGCTTCTGATTATAGTAACTTTGATTTTATAAAAGAAAAGTTAGAACAAGCCCTTTTTGATGTATCGCCAATACAGCCAGCAATTGTACATGGTTTTCCAGTGGCAGCAGTGTTTCAACTTCCATTAATTATTGATAATAATAAATAGCTATTTATTGAAAACCGAACGCATTATACTAGGAATTGATCCAGGAACCACTATTATGGGGTTCGGAGTAATTAAAGTGGTGAGTAAAAAAATGGAGTTTGTACAGTTGAATGAACTCCAGTTAACAAAATACACAGATCATTATCTTAAACTAAAAAAAATATTTGAACGTACCATAGAGTTAATTGATACATATAATCCAGATGAAATAGCCATTGAAGCCCCTTTTTTTGGTAAAAATGTGCAGTCTATGTTGAAATTGGGGCGTGCCCAAGGAGTAGCTATGGCGGCAGGATTAAGTAGGGAAGTACCTATTACGGAATATCTTCCTAAAAAAATAAAAATGGCAGTAACCGGTAATGGAAATGCTAGTAAAGAACAAGTGGCAAAAATGTTACAGCAAATGCTAAAACTAAAAAGTTTGCCAAAAAATTTGGATTCAACCGATGGTTTAGCAGCAGCAGTATGTCATTTTTATAACTCATCGGGAGTGACTACTCAAAAAAGTTATTCGGGTTGGGATGCTTTTGTAAGGCAAAACGAACATCGTGTAAAAAAATAACTAAGTATAATTGCTTGTTATATAAGTATTTTTGGTTTTATTTTCTTCTCACAAAAGCGGTTTTCAGTCAAATAAAAATGTTTTTAATCGATTAATTAATGTTTTTAATCGTGTTTTGGTTGTGTTTTTTAAGTTAATTAAATGTTAACTATTCCTTGAATCTATCTTTGACTCAATAAATTAAATACTTAGATATAAATGGATTTATCAAACACACTCGATTTACTTTGGGTTATTATTGCAGGGATTCTTGTGTTTTTTATGCAGGCTGGTTTTACACTTTTAGAAGCAGGATTGACCAGATCAAAAAACACTGCAAATATTGCAATGAAAAATATTATAGATTTATTTATCGGAGCTATTGCATTTTGGGCAGTAGGGTATTCGATAATGTATGGAAATTCAATAAGTGGTTTTGTGGGGAGGATTACTTGGTTTTATATTGAGCCATCGGATATGCATAACTTATTTTATCAAACTGTATTTTGTGCTACTGCGGCTACCATTATTTCGGGTGCAATTGCAGAGCGGGCAAAATTTAGTACTTATGTGATATTTACTTTTGCATTTACTTCATTTATTTACCCCATTGCAGGTCATTGGATATGGCAAGCAGATGGTTGGTTAACTCAAAAAGGTTTTATTGATTTTGCAGGTTCCACGGCTGTCCATGTTATGGGAGGTTTTGCAGCATTAGTTTATGCAATCTTATTAGGAGCGCGTAATGGTAAGTATAATGAAGATGGTACTGTAAATACGATTGCAGGGCACAGTAATCTATTTGCTGTTTTAGGAGTGTTTATCCTTTGGATGGGGTGGTTTGGTTTTAATGCAGGGTCTACATTATCAATTACCGGAGAAAGTACAAGTGCAGTTCCATTGATCATATTAAATACAAATCTTTCGGCAGCAATGGGAGGTATGTCTGCATTAGCGATTACTTGGATTAGGTATAAAAAAGCAGAAATTTCGATGACATTGAATGGAACTTTAGCAGGTTTAGTGGGAGTAACCGCTGGTTGTGCTAATGTTGATCCTGCTGGGGCATTAGTAATAGGTGCTATTTGTGGTGTTTTAGTAACATTGGGAGCAGAAATTGTTGAAAAGAAATTTAAAATTGATGATGCTGTATCTTCTTTTGCAGTACATGGTATAGGGGGTATGGTAGGAACTGTATTAGTAGGTGTTTTTGCTACAGATGGAGGTTTGTTTTATGGAGGAGGCTTTGAGCAATTACAAATACAAATAATAGGTACGCTAAGTGTGGCGGCTTGGTCGATTACTATAACTGCCATAATGGTAAGTGTTTTAAAATATACTGTTGGAATTAGGGTGCCTTTAGCTCATGAAATTGCAGGTTTAGATAATTCTGAACACAATATAAATTTTGATAATTCTATTGTAGAAAAAATAGAAGTGAACGAAAAAAATATTGAAACACAAGAAATACAATTAGAAACCACATCTCAAGCGTAAAACAGCTATTTAAGTTTAAAAATTTAACAATGAAAAAGAAATTACTAATACAAGCAGTTATTGTTTCCATTATTTCAATTAGTTGTGGTAATAATATGTCAAAGCCTTCAATAACAGATAATTCAATTCATAAGGTAAAAGAAGAAAAAGTTAATTATTCAACTATTCCTTCAGAGGATTTACTTAAACATATCAAAGCTCATTATGACTTAGGAGAATATGTTAAAGGAAAGGAAAAACTAAATGTTTTAATGGAAAATCACCCTGATAGTTTAAATGGTGTTGATTTGAAGATGCTTAAAGAAAAAATAGATACTAAGCTTGTTGAAATTCAGGCAAAAGAACAAGAGATTGCAGAAAGAGAACGTCAAAAGAGAGTGCCAAATGCTATAAATAAAATGCGTTCTTATAAAGAGGGAAAGAAGACAATTTATGCAGATAAAAGTAGTCCAGAGTTTGATACTAAAGAATGTTTTTATGCCTACATAGTAAAAGACCTTTACGGAGTGCATTTAAATTTTAAAATCAGATATGTTGCTACGGAGTGGTTAAATATTGAAAACTATATGATAACCGTAGATCAACTTGATTACAGTTTAACCGGAGAAATAAAGAAGAAAGAAACCAAGGGGAAAAAGAAGTATAAACATGAATTATTAGATATTCCAATTCATGAAGGAAAACAATTAGAAACATTAAATGCTATTGCCAATGGTTCTGATGTTACTGCGGTTTATGTTGGAAAAAAACAATATAAGAAGCGTGTGATTAATGAAGAACAACGTATTGCAATTAGAAATGTTTTAGATGCATATGTTTTCATGGGAGGAAAAAAAACGAATGAGCCAAAAGAGAGTTATACAAACACTAATGAATAATATTTTTATGAAAAGAAATAACATTTTTATTATGGTACTTTTTTTGAGTGTTTCATTATTTGCTCAAAAAAAAGTGTATGAATTTCATTCTAATAATACTAAAGTTAGAATGAAAAAGAATGGCTTTCCAACCATAAATTCAGTTGTGAATACTTCTTTCGAAGTGAAAAATAAAGTAAAAGCTAAAAAAGTAATTTCTGAAGAATACAAAAAGTTAAATGTAGAAATTAGGGATGTAGTAAAAGATAGTGTAAGTAGTAATTTGAAATATCAAAAAGCTATTGAAAAACTGGAGGCGTTAAAAAAGATTAATACTTTAATTAGCTCATATATTAATTCAACAAAGCCTTATGAGCTAAAAGTAAACAAGCTTATTGCTGCTCAAAAAATAGCAGACACATATAGTTTTGATCAATTTATATATGCTGATGAAAATTTACACCCAGAAAAAAAATCAAAGTTTTTTATTTTAAAACTTAATCGTCTTGATTTAAAAGTGCATTTGAAAAAAATTACTTGGGAGCTTGATAAAAAAGTAAAAAACTTTAAACAAGCACCTAAAGATACAGAGGCCGATTCAAAATTAAAGATTTTACGAGAAAAACTTAAGAAGACTAAAAAATATAAATATATAAAGCAACCTTTTAAGGTTCATGTTGAAGAAGGTTTTGCTTTAGGGGCTACCATAAGTGATCCAACAATTGTTGTAGGTGCATTTCAAAAAGTAAAAGATTGTTATGTATTAAAGGAAACTTATGGGAGATACAAAAAAGGAAGAATTATTAGTGTAGATGAAGCTGTTAGTGGGAGAGTTCCAAACAATTATTTTGTTGATGGTTCTTTGAAAAAATTGATTAGCGATGTTGATAATGGTAAAATGTATGTAGTAGAAAAT
The DNA here is from genome assembly GCA_947498765.1 of uncultured Aquimarina sp. Lineage (GTDB taxonomy): Bacteria > Bacteroidota > Bacteroidia > Flavobacteriales > Flavobacteriaceae > Aquimarina. The sequence continues at coordinate 77,279 of CANMLG010000057.1, read as the reverse complement.
GACTTTTTAAATAAATTTGCATTAAAAATTAATGGAAAATACAACTATAAATCTACTGTAAAAAAAATAGTTAAAAATAAGGTAACCGCAGTAACTTATTACCGTTAACAATTATATAAATTAAATAGTCTTGTGTTGTTAGTGATTGTATTTTTTGTACATCATGTAATGAGCGCCAACACCTGGTATGTCAAATGGATTTCCAATAATTTTAAATTCATTTTTTTGATAAAAAGAAACAGCAACTATACGGGCATTACACCAAATTAATTGGGCATTCTTGTTTGTTAAAATTTGTTCCCCTTTTTCAATAAGTAATTTTCCAATCCCTTTTTTCTGAAAATTAGATAGTACAGCCATTCCTCTAAGTTGATATTGGTGTTTAGCTCCAAAAGTGGTTGTATTATTTTTCAAGTAAGTAACAACACCAACGAGTTGGTTGTTGATGTAAGCGCCTAAATGTAGCGTGGATGTTAATTCATCTCCTTCAAAAACACAAGTTTCAATAGGGAGTCCTGTTCTTAAAATAGGTTGCCTAACTTTTATAGTTGCTTTAGCCGAAATAGCTTTTATCTGTATATTATTTTCCATATGTTAGATTAAAACTAGTGTATTTTTTAATACAATTCCTAGGTTTAACAATTGTATCACAAACAGAAATAAGTATGAAATATACTAATCTGTATATTTGTTAAAAATTTCACATTGGATTATACAAGTATTGCTACTATTCTTAAGCAATCCCCGCTTCAAGAAAAAATGCAAGAGGCCCTGTCGGCTTCTAAAAATATTCATGCTAAAGGTATCGTTGGGTCTTACCTGTCTTTTTTGTTGGTAGAAAGTTTTACTAAGCATAAAAAAACGCATGTGTTCATTTGTAATGATAAGGAAGAAGCTGCTTATTATTTAAATGATTTAGAAGCGGTGTTGGGAAAACAAAGTTTGTTGTTTTATCCAGGCAGTTACCGTAGGCCTTATCAAATAGAAGAAGTAGATAATGCCAATGTGTTACAACGTGCCGAGGTGTTGAATAGGGTGAATAATATAAAACATCCATTAGTGCTAATTACTTATCCCGATGCTCTTTTTGAAAAAGTAGTGACAAAAAAAGCTATCGAGAAAAACACCTTAAAAATAAAAAACGGAGATAATTTAAGTATTGATTTTGTAAATGAAGTGCTGTTTGAATATGAGTTTCATCGTGTAGATTTTGTGACAGAGCCCGGAGAGTTTTCTGTTCGAGGAGGAATTGTTGATGTATTTTCATTTAGTCATGACGAACCTTATCGTATCGAATTTTTTGGAGATGAAGTGGATAGTATTCGCACTTTTGATGTGGCTTCGCAGTTGTCGACAAACAAGGTGAATAAAATTACGATTATTCCGAATATTGAACACAAAATAAAAATAGAAAACAGAGTGCCGTTTTTTGAGTCTATTTCTCGCGAAAGCATAGTGTTTACTCAAAATTTAGAGTTACTATATGATCGTATCGATTCGCTTTTCGCGAAAGCAAAATCAGCCTTTGAAAAATTAGATAGTGAAATTAAGCGGGGTACTCCCGAAGAATTATTTTGTAACGGACAGTTACTCAAAGATCAGCTTTTTGCGTTTCAGCATGTACAATTAGGAGGAACTTTTTCTAAGATTAATACAAAAGATGTTGCTGTTGTTGATTTTAAGACCAAACCCCAACCTTCATTCAATAAACAGTTCGAATTGCTTATTGAAAATTTAAATCAAAATCATAGTAAAGGATATGCCAATATTATTTGTTGTGTAAGTGAGCAGCAGGCCAAGCGTTTTCATGATATTTTTGACGATATGGAGCAGGAGGTACATTATCAAACTATAGTACTTTCGTTATATCAGGGTTTTGTGGATGATACCACTAAAATAGTGTGTTATACCGATCATCAAATTTTTGAACGCTATCATAAATTTAATCTTAAAAATAGCTTTGCTAAAAAGCAAGCCATTACGATAAAGGAATTAACTAGTTTAGAAATTGGTGATTATGTAACCCATATTGATCATGGAATAGGGAAATTTGCAGGGCTTCAGAAAATTGATGTAGATGGCCGAAAGCAAGAGGCGATTAAATTGATATATGGAGAGCGGGATATTTTATACCTAAGTATTCATGCGTTACATAAAATATCTAAATTTAATGGGAAGGATGGTAAAGTACCTGTGGTACATAAATTAGGGTCAAAGGCCTGGAAAACCCTAAAAAATAAAACAAAAGCACGTGTAAAGCATATTGCCTACAATTTAATTCAGCTATATGCTAAGCGAAGACTTCAAAAAGGCTTTCAATATGCGTCAGATAGTTATTTACAGCACGAATTAGAGGCTTCATTTTTATACGAAGATACTCCAGATCAAAGTACGGCAACTGCGGATGTAAAAGCGGATATGGAAGGGGAGCAGCCGATGGATCGTTTAGTATGTGGTGATGTTGGTTTTGGGAAAACCGAAGTAGCAGTTAGAGCAGCCTTTAAAGCCGTTGATAATGGAAAGCAAGTGGCCATTTTGGTACCCACTACAGTATTAGCATTTCAACATTTTAAAACTTTTACAGAAAGACTGAAAGATTTTCCGGTGACGGTCGATTATTTGAACCGTTTTAGAACAGCAAAGCAGAAAAAAGAGACCTTAGAAAAATTAGCCAAAGGGCATGTGGATATTATTATTGGTACGCATCAATTAGCTAGTAAAAATGTAATATTTAAAGATTTAGGATTGCTTATTATTGATGAAGAGCAAAAATTTGGTGTAGCAGTAAAAGACAAGCTAAAAACAATAAAGGCTAATGTAGATACGCTAACATTAACGGCAACGCCAATTCCAAGAACATTGCAGTTTAGTTTAATGGCTGCTCGTGATTTGTCAACTATTGCAACACCACCACCTAATAGATACCCGATTGAAACGGAGGTAGTACGCTTTAATGAAGAAGTGATTCGCGATGCAATTTCTTATGAAATTCAACGGGGCGGACAAGTGTTTTTTATTCATAATCGTGTCCAAAACATTAAAGAAGTTGCTGGTATGATTCAGCGTTTAGTGCCCGATGCTAAAGTGGCCGTAGGTCATGGACAAATGGAAGGGAAACAGTTAGAAAAATTAATGCTTGATTTTATGGATGGTGCTTTTGACGTACTGGTGTCAACCACGATTATTGAAAGCGGATTGGATGTTTCCAATGCCAATACCATTTTTATTAACAATGCCAATAATTTTGGAATTTCGGACTTGCACCAAATGCGTGGACGTGTTGGTCGTAGTAACAAAAAAGCCTTCTGTTATTTTATAACACCACCTTATAGTGCTATGACCGAAGATGCTCGTAAGCGAATTACAGCTCTGGTTCAGTTTTCGGAATTAGGAAGTGGAATCCAAATTGCCATGAAGGATTTAGAAATTAGAGGGGCAGGGGATTTGTTAGGTGGTGAGCAAAGTGGATTTATTAATGAAATTGGTTTTGATACCTATCAGAAAATTTTAAATGAAGCCATAGAAGAACTTAAAGAAAATGAATTTAAGGAGCTGTATAAAGATGAGCAGAAAGAAAAGGTGTTTTTGAAAGATACCCAGATCGATACTGATTTTTCATTGTTATTTCCAGATGATTATATTAACAGTATTTCGGAACGATTAAGTTTATACACCGATTTAAATAAATTAAAAACAGAAAAAGAATTAGTTGTTTTTGAAAAAGATTTAGTAGATCGATTTGGAGCACTTCCAGCGCAAGCTGAAGATTTATTGAATAGTGTGCGCTTAAAATGGATAGCCACTCAAATTGGACTTGAAAAAATTGTGCTTAAACAAAACAAGCTTATAGGCTATTTTATAAGTGATCAACAATCTGATTTTTATCAGAGTGCTACTTTTAATAAGGTGTTGAGAGCCGTGCAACAAAATCCTTCAGAAGTTAAAATGAAAGAAAAACAAACTAGAAACGGATTACGTTTATTACTAACGTTTGAAGAAATAAAAACAGTTGAAGATGCTTTATTTAAAATGAGTTTATTTCAAAAATAATTGTGTAAGTTTAGCTTTGTATTGTTTAAAATGAATAATTATGTATAAGTTGTTTAGAGTAACAAGAGTTAGTAGCTTATTGGTGCTTCTTTTTTGCTGTAGTGTAAGTCAAGCTCAAGAAAAAAATAATGAAAAAGGTTTTCCTTTTATTTTGCCTAAAGAAAAACCCAATAGACCTTTAAGTGCTTCCATGGAGCGTAATTATGATATGTACGGAGCCCCACGACCTGAGCATAATGACTTTTTTACTCTTTTTAAATATACAGAATTAAAAGGCTTTGATAATAATAATGGAGATGGAACCATTACACGTCGCGATCCTTCAAAAGTAATTTTTGAAAACGGGAAGTATTATGTATGGTATACCAAACGACATACACCAACTCCACCAAAAGGTGCTGCAAAAAGTACCGATGTGATTCCTTCAACCGATTGGGATTTGTGCGATATTTGGTATGCAACCAGTACAGATGGTTTTACTTGGAAAGAGGAAGGAGTAGCTATTAAACGACCAGCCAAACCTAATGTAGGTTGGCGTTCAGTGAGTACAACCGATATTTTAAAATGGAAAGGTAAATTTTATTTGTATTACCAAGGTTTTATGGAGACTAGTGGTAAACGAGGGGATGATTGCCCTGTTACAGTTTCGTATGCCGATTCACCTGATGGTCCTTGGACAGCAACACATAAACTAATTATTCCAAATGGAGCTAAAGGGGAGTGGGATCAATATTCAATTCATGACCCTTATCCATTAGTACATAACGGTAAAATTTATATGTATTATAAATCGGATTTTGATGGAGACCCTAACTTAATTCGAATGCAAGGTCTTGCTACAGCCGATGATCCTTTAGGCCCATTTACCAAGCATCCACTTAATCCAGTGATTGCCGGAGGGCATGAAACTACTTTGTTTCCTTACAAAACAGGAATTGCTGCTTTAGTGATTAAGGATGGAAATGAGCATTATACGGTGCAATATGCCGAAGATGGGGTGAATTTTCATATAAAATCTATTGTAGGTTTAATGCCTGTAGCAGCGGGACCTTTTATTCCTGATGCGTTTACAGATACCAAAGACGGAAAAGGGATAACCTGGGGACTTTCACATTTTAACTGGATTAATGGACCCAATAATGTTCATGCTATTTTAACGCGATTTGACTGTGATTTAAGTCAGGAAATTGATGATCATTACATGAAAAAAACAGGGATACACCATGCGCCAGATGTACATTATCGTCAAGGTTTAAATTATAAACAACGCGAACGTATTGCTAAAATGAATAAGCAATTAATTGATGGGATAAAGTAAAAAAGGTGCTAAAAATAGCTTTCCATCCGTGTTATGAGCACCCTTTAAAAAAAGGACATCGTTTCCCTATGGAAAAATACGATTTGCTGCCTAAGCAACTATTGCATGAGGGGACGTGTACTGACTATAATTTTTTTGAGCCTAAGCCTGTTAATAAATTGAATGTGTTACGAGTACATGCTGAAAGTTATGTAAACAATTTGATCAATTTAAATTTGCCTAAAAGCGAAGTTCGTGCAATTGGATTTCCACTATCGAGGGAGTTAGTAGAACGCGAGTTTATAATCACGCAAGGTACTATTGATGCTACAAATTTTGCATTGCAAAACGGTATTGCTATGAATATTGCAGGCGGTACGCATCATGCGTTTTCAAACAGAGGCGAAGCTTTTTGCTTGTTAAATGATCAGGCAGTTGCAGCAGCATATTTGCTACATCATAAGCTTGCTAAAAAAATATTGATAGTTGACTTAGATGTGCATCAAGGTAATGGTACGGCAGAAATATTTAAGGATAAACCTAACGTATTTACCTTCTCTATGCATGGAGAAAAAAATTATCCGTTTAGAAAAGAAACCTCAGATTTAGATATAGCGCTACCCAATGAAACTGATGACCAAAGTTTTTTGAATATACTCAAAGAAACACTGCCAAATATATACGATAGTGTACAACCAGATTTTGTGTTTTATTTATGCGGAGTTGATATTTTAGCTTCCGATAAATTAGGGAAATTATCGTGTACATTAGAGGGGTGTAAAGAAAGAGATCGTTTTGTGTTGCACTTTTTTAAAGAAAAAGGAATTCCCGTAACATGTTCTATGGGAGGAGGCTATTCGCCAGATATCAAAATAATTATTGAGGCACATGCTAATACATTTCGTATAGCTAATGATCTGTTAAATTGTGTAAATTAAAATAGCGATGTTTCAACATATTCACCCATATCCTCCATTTATTCCAGAAGGGACGACTAAATTAATTGTAGGAACATTGCCTCCGCCCAGATTTACATTGGGAAATTTGAATGAGCGGGATGTGGATTTTTGTTATGGGAGTAGTAATGGGTTACTTTGGCCCATATTAGATCGTATTTTTAATTTGAGTTTAGTGTATGAAAATTCAGAAAAAGCGATTGAGCAACGACGCAATTTTTTAATACAGCGTAAAATAGGAGTATGCGATATTGTGGCTTCCTGTAAAAGAGAAAAAATAGATGCTTCAGACTTGGGTATGCAGCAGGTAGTATTGAGAGATGTAATCGAAATTTTAAAGCAACACTCTAAAATAGATAGGTTATTATTTACAGGTGGAAATAGTAAAAATGGTCCAGAATACTTTTTTAGGAAGTTACTAAAGCAAAATGGAATGTCTTTAGGAGTAGTTTCGAGTGAAGTTCCCAGAATACATCAGGTTGAGGTTGCTAACAGAATCATTACTACAGTTTCGTTAACCGCACCATCGGGCGCAGCTAACCGAAGTATAGGAAGTTTAGATTGCTACAAGCAAATGAAACAAAAGAATCCAGCATATACTACATTGGATTATAGAGTGGAACAGTATGCGCCGTATTTTTAATTTATAAATAAATTAAAAATTTAATACCTATTTTAGGTTAGTAAATAATGATAAATTTCAGCTCTTTAATAAGTGTTTTTTTTAGTAAAAATATTAAGACACTGAGGGCTAGCTTGTTGTGTTTTTGTTTTGCTAATACACTAAAATAAGGACTGATAAGTAAAGGTTTTTAGGGGTATATCAAATATATTGATGGCATATATGCATAGTTTGTAAAACTTCAGGATTAACTTATATTCCGTTGCCCTTTTTTGTTAATAATTAGTATTTTTAAAAGAAAAATGACCGAAAAAAAATTCCCAATACCACCATTTAGCTTAGAAGATGCCAAAAAGAAAATTCAAATGGCAGAAGATGGTTGGAACTCTAAAGATCCAATAAAAGTATCTATGGCATATACAGTTGATACCGAGTGGAGAAATCGAAATCAATTTGTAAATGGTAGAGCTGAAGTGCAAGCTTTTCTTAAAGATAAATGGGAAAATGAATTGGACTATAAATTAAAAAAAGAACTTTGGATACACAGTGATAATCGTATTGCAGTGCGTTTCGAATACGAGTACAGAAATAAAGAAAACCAGTGGTTTCGTGCTTACGGAAATGAAAATTGGGAATTTGACGAAAATGGCTTGATGAAAAAACGTTATGCCAGTATTAATGACTTACCAATAAAAGAAGAAGAACGTAAATTTAAGTAGCTCTCTTTTATACTTATGTTGTAATTGAAAGTAAAATTACTTTAAAAGAATACTTTTTTAGAAGCCCATATTTTTTGATACATCTTATACGATTTACTGATAAGAATTTAATATAAATAGATTGATTTATTTTTCGCTAGTCTAAGGCAAAAAATTAAAGCATAGCCTTAGCTACGGTTTCATTTTTTAACGCAAGAATAGCAGAGAAAGAAACGACATATATGCGAAATTTTTGTTAGTAAATCATATTAATTAAATATAAAGTTTTAGTTTTTTAATTGGTGTCCAATAGGTTTATATGTAGTGTGTTAATTATTTATGTGGACCATTAACATAGTAAATTGACTAGAAATTTTAATACAGCCATAATAAAAATAAGTAAACTATTTGTGTAAAAATTATTGCTATTAGAATAGTGTGCTTGTAATTATATTTTTTAATAATATGTAAAAAAGTGTTTCTATGAAATCCCCAAAAGCCCTACCAGTTTTTAATATTGCTAATTTTAAAGATTACTGTGATTGTATGGATTTTGATAGTAATTTTTATATTAGAAAATTTAGCGATCATGTTAAAGAAAATCTGTTTATTGAAAAACCTCATGCGCATGATTTTTATCTAATGCTTTTAGTAACTAAAGGAGAAGGAAAACATTATATTGATTTTAAAGAATACGAAGTGCACCCTGGGGCAATGTTTATTCTGGCTCCAGGTTTAGTACATCGCTGGAATATGAGTAAAGATATTGATGGATATATTCTTTTTTTTACCAAAAAATATTTTATGCTCGATTTTAAGCATGATAACCTTTCGCGTTTTCCTTTTTTTAAAAAACATTCAAGTGTACCTTATATTGGGTTATCAAAAAAAAGCGCAAAGGAGGTATATACGTTTTATGAATTAATGAATAAAGAATACCATGAGCGTGATTTGGATTATCACGAAATGATTCGCATGTACTTGAATACAATTCTTATAAATCTCTCCAGAAAACTTTTAGGAAAAAAAACACTAGCCTATGCTTATAATTATGAAATTGTACAATTAAATACCTTTGAAGAACTTATTGAAACTTATTTTATAGAGCATAAACCCATAGGTTTTTATAGTGAAGCAATGAATTTGAGTACAAAGCAGTTGAGTTATATTTGTAAAAAGCTGGTAGCCAAAGTACCTTCAGAACTATTGATGGATCGTATTATTTTAGAGGCAAAACGATTAATTATTTATACAGACCTTTCAATCAATCAAATTTCGAATAAGTTAAATTACAGCGATAGTTCCTATTTTGTTCGACTTTTTAAAAAAATGTGCAATCAAACTCCAGAGCAATTCCGAAGTTTTAAGTCAAAAACACAAACTAAAAATTTGATTCGTACATTGTAATCTGATTTCGACCCTAGTAAGTTATGTTGTTAGTATAGCTTACTATTTTTAAAAACGTATTTATTTTTATGAAAATTTGATCGAAATCAGAAGCAATGCTTATTATCATGTTGTGGCTTTTATAGCAAAACTATCTATGTATTCGTTAGGCTTGCTCGGATCAAACTCTTTACCCATAATGTAATGTTTTTTATAGGTAGTAGTAGGCGGAGTATAGCCTAATTCCTTCATTTTGTTACCACAATCTGTAGCTAAGTATACTTGTTCTGCAATGGCTTTAAAGTCAATATCTTTTTTAACATAGCCCCAGCGTTTCATTTGTGTTAGTATCCAAACTCCCATAGAATGCCAAGGGAAAGGATCAAAATCAATACGATCAGGCGCATTTATTACATTGCCTAAACCATCGGCATACTTTCCTGTTAAAACTTGAGCCACTACAGAAGTAGGCTGATTTAAGTAATTTTTAGGAGAAATAGCTTCAGAAATAGATTGCCTGTTTTCTTGTTTTGAAGAAAATTGTGTAGCATCAATAATAGCACTAAACAAAGCAGCGTAGGTGTTTGGATTTGTTTTAGCAAATTCTTCGCTACAAGCAAAAGCACAACAAGGGTGTCCTTCCCAAATATCTTTAGTAAGCATATGCAAAAAGCCAATGTTTTCAAATACGGCACGCTGGTTAAATGGATCGGGAGATAGGTATCCGTCTAAATTACCAGCACGTAAATTGGCAACCATTTCTGGTGGTGGAACTACTCTAATTTGTATGTCTTTATCTGGGTCCAAACCAAATTCGGCTACATAATAACGTAATAAAAAATTATGCATAGAATATTCAAAAGGAACGCCAAATTTAAAGCCTTTCCATTGTTTGGGATCTCTTTTGTTTTTGTGTTTTAAATGCAAGCAAATGGCTTGTCCATTAATATTTTCCACAGCTGGCATAATATAGGGTGCAGCCATAGATCCAGAACCTAATGTCATAGCTAGAGGCATTGGGGTAAGCATATGCGAGGCATCGTATTCTTTGTTTAAACTTTTGTCACGAGCTACGGCCCATCCTGCTGTTTTAATAACGTCAACATCTAAGCCATATTTTTCATAAAACCCCATAGGCTTTGACATAATTATAGGAGTAGCACAGGTAATTGGAACAAAGCCAATGTTTAGTTTCGTTTTTTCAAGTTTAGTAGCGGCTTTTTGCGAGCCCCCTCCATTTTCAACTTGCTTTTTTTTGTCATTTGCACACGATTGAATTAACCCCATTGGCAGTACAGAAAATAGTGCTGCTTTAAAAGTTTTTTCGCCAACGGCTTGTATAAATCGCCTACGGTTAAGGTCATTTCCTTTAAATAAGGATTTTACTATGGCGGTTTCTACAAATCGATTTACAATAGTTTCTTCGCTATCTGGTAAATTTTCTGAGGCAACTATTTTTCTTTGTGTGCTACAGCTGTTGCATGAGCAACCAGCGCCATGTGATAAATCGGATTGATCACTATAAGGATTGTCAAGGCTATTATAAGGCATAGTTATAAGTTTTAAAGATTATTAATTGGTGGCATTTACCACTTTTTATAGGGTAAAAATTTACCTGTCATGGTAATTTGAACACGGTCTCCTTTTGGATCTTCGACCTTGTCTACTTCCATTGAAAAATCAATAGCACTCATAATACCATCGCCAAACATTTCGTGAATTACAGATTTGGCTGCCGGGCCATATACATAGGCTATTTCAAAAAATCGGTATACTAATGGATCACTAGGAATCACTTGTCCGACACCTTTGGTAGGGTATTCTGTTAAGGCTTCAGCAACATCAGCTCCTAAATCCAAGGCTTTTACAAAGGCTTCAGCTTCATTGGGTAGTAATGAGGCACTGCCAAAACAAGCAGCAGCAATACATACTTGATCTAGTCCTGTTGCTTTTCCTAATTCATCCCAAGTTTTACTTTGTGCTTTTTTAGCATCCAAAATAATTGCTGTCATGGTTTCTTTTGTCATAGTAGTAAAATTTTAAAAATGAAACTTTGGTTAATAATATAAATACTTAGTTATGTTGTTATATGGCTTTTTTGTTTTCTAGGTTAGATACATTTGGGAATGAAATATTTTTGGGCATTTCGCTATCATCTATAGTTTTGTCTTGTATGCCTTTAGCTATTTCGCTGGATTTGTTAATTAAAAACTCAACCAAATGATTACGGATAAGGTAATAGTTGGGGTGGTTTACAATTTCTGCACGGTTTCGAGGTTTGGGGATATTTACAATAACACTTTCGGCAATTCGGGCTTGGGGGCCATTGGACATTAATAGTATACGATCGGAAAGGAGAATGGCTTCGTCAATATCATGGGTAATCATAAAAATGGTTTGGTTGGTCTTTTGGCAAATTTCAAGGAGTTTATCCTGTATTTTGCCTCGTGTTAAGGCATCCAAAGCGCCAAAAGGCTCGTCCATTAATAACAATTCAGGAGCAAGTGCAAAGGCTCGGGCAATACCCACACGTTGTTTCATACCCCCCGAAAGTTCATGAGGGAGTTTTTTAACAGCATCCTGCAATTCAACCATTTCTAAAAAATGCAATGCTCTTTTTTCAATTTCTTTAGTGCTTAATTGTTTGAACTTACAGGCAATAGCCATTTTTATATTTTTAAGCACACTTAACCAGGGGAGCAAGCTGTGATTTTGGAAAATAACACCGCGTTCTAAGCTTGGCTTTTTTACGTTTTTATTATCCATAATAATATTCCCGCTTGACGGTAGATCTAGTCCAGCTAAATTGTTGAGTATGGTTGATTTTCCGCAACCCGAATGGCCAACTATGCATACAAACTCCCCTTTTTGCATTGAAAAATTGATGTTTTCAAAAACACTTAAAAATGTATTTTTTTCACCTTTAACAGGATACTTTTTTGCTAATTGATTTACTTCTAAAAACTTTTTCATAAACTGGGGCTTGTTATTATTCTTGGTACATGAAATATTTTGAGGTTTGTGAAATAAGTAGGTCTAATCCCATTCCAACAATACCAATCATTAGAATAGAGAATACCACACTTGTTAAGTCTAGGTTATTCCATTCATTCCATACATAATAGCCAATGCCAGTACCACCCACTAACATTTCCGCGGCAACAATTACAAGCCACGATATTCCCATGGAAATCCGTAAACCCGTAAAAATAGTAGGTAAGGCGGCCGGAAGAATAATTTTGAAGGCAGTTTCAAAGGGACCCATTTCCAATGTTTTGCTCACGTTAAGCCAGTCTTTTTTTACAGACATTACACCAAAAGCAGTATTTAAAAGTATCGGCCAAATGGAGCAAATAAAAATGACAAATACTGATGATAAAATAGAATCCTTTATTATAAATAAGGCTAGGGGCATCCAAGCTAACGGAGATATAGGTTTTAAAACTTGTATGTAAGGTTGTAAGGCATTGTAAAATACAGGCGACATTCCAATAAGGAAACCAATAGGAATAGCAATTACTACAGCTAGTAGGTAGCCCGCTAAAACTCGTAAAATGGAATAAAAAAGTTGGGTACCAATGCCTTTGTCATTAGGGCCGTTGTCATAAAACGGATGGCTTAATTCTTTAACAGCCAGTTTAAGCACCTCGATAGGTCCAGGGACATGTGCTTGCGGTTCGCCAAGTCCCATGAGTTGTTCGTATTCGCTCAGGTCTTTTTTGTTTCGTTCCCCATTTGTAGTAGCCAGCTCACCTACAAAAAAAATAAGGAATAAAATTAAAAGAGATAATGTTATGGTTTGAATGTTTTCCTTACTCATAATTGTTTGTTTTGTTGATGGGATAAATGTAGAGGCAAACAATTACTTAAGTATGGTACAAATAAGCCATACTATGGTGTAAATTTTACTTTTTTCAAACTATAACGATTTTTTAAGAGAATAGTTAATTTAAATTAAGTTTTTAAGTGATTTTTGTTTAATAAAAATTCGTTTTTGTTGTGAATTGTGTAATGCTGTTTTAAGATTTTTATGTTGACGATATTTATAGGTTTAATAAGACGAATTCGTAAAATAACCCCTGCTATTTTTTTCAATTGTTAAAAGTTTGTGATAAAATTAAAATTTAGAGGTAACCCTTCTTTTTTTATTTAATTTTAATTTTTTAGTACAGTTATTTATATCAATTGTTAATTTAAATGGACTTAAAAAGAAATAAGCCTATCTAATTAGTTCATTTGATACCTAATTAGTATTACACTAAAGTAAAAGGTTTTTAGCTTGGGTATTTAGTGTTAAAAAAACTCAATAACTCATTTTAATTTTAAAAAATAATGAAAACACAACATCGACTAAAAGGAGTTTTAATCATTGGATTATTTACGTTGACCAGTTATACGACATCAAAAATGAATGCGCAAAATGAAGCTGTTTCAAAAGAAATTAAGATGGAAACCTTAACGAATCCATTACTAAAAGAATGGGTGGGGCCATATAATGGAGTACCTCAATTTGATAAAATGAAATTGGCAGATGTAAAACCTGCATTAGAAAAAGGGATAGAATTACATTTACAAGAAATTGAAGCTATTGCAAATTCTAAAAAGGGGCCTACTTTTGAAAACACCATAGTAGCCATGGAAAAAGCTGGAGCGGTACTAGGCAGAGCCTTTACCTATTATGGGATATTAAGTGCTAATAAGTCTTCGCCGGAATTTAGAGAAATTCAAAAAGCAATGGCACCTAAATTATCGGAATACAGTTCGAAAATTTCTCAAAACAAGTCCTTGTTTGAACGTGTAAAAACGGTGTATGAGGCCTCATTAAAAAAGCCATTAGAGGCAGATCAACAACGTGTAGTTGAATTGATTTATAAGGGTTTTGAAATGGAAGGAGCAGCACTTGATGCAGGTAAAAAGAAACGTTACGCAGCCATTAATAAAGAGCTTTCGGGTTTATATACCCAATTTTCTACTAATGTTTTGGCAGATGAAGAAGGCTATGTCACTTTTTTAAACAAAGATCAATTAGGGGGATTGTCGGATCCTTTGATAAAGGCTTATGCCAAAGCAGCAAAAGATCGTGATAAAGAGGGGAGTTATGCGGTGACCAACACCCGCTCCTCTATGGATCCTTTTTTAACTTATTCTACAGAAAGAGAATTACGTAAAAAGGTATGGACTACTTATTATTCTCGAGGAGATAACGGAGATGATAAGGATAATAACCAAATCATAGCAAAAATTTTAAAATTGCGTAAAGAACGAGTAGGGCTATTGGGTTATGCTAATTATGCCGATTGGCGTTTACAAGACCGTATGGCAAAAACACCCGAAAACGCCATGAAATTGATGGAAGCCGTATGGCCAGCGGCTATTGCCAGAGTGCATGAAGAAGTTGCCGATATGCAAGTTATAGCCGATGCGGATAAAATTACCATTGAACCTTGGGATTATCGATATTATGCCGAAAAAGTAAGAAAGAAAAAGTATGATTTAGATTCTGATGAGGTAAAGCAATACCTGCAGTTAGATAAATTGAGAGAAGGCATGTTTTTTGTAGCGGGCGAATTATTTAATTTTAAATTCACTGCTGTAGAAGTAGGGAAAGTACCCGTTTTTAACGAAGACGTAAAAGTTTGGGAAGTGACCGATGCCACCAGCGGTGCACATATAGGTTTATGGTATTTAGATCCATTTGCTCGTGTAGGGAAACGATCGGGTGCTTGGGCAACAACCTATAGAAACCACACCACGTTTGATGGTAAAAAAACGGTATTAAGTTCCAATAATTCAAATTTTGTAAAACCTGCCGAAGGAGAGCCTGTTTTGATTTCGTGGGATGATGCGACTACCTTTTTTCATGAATTTGGGCATGCATTACACTTTTTGTCATCGGAGGTGCGCTACCCTACGCTAAATGGGGGTGTACGTGATTATACCGAATTTCAATCGCAATTGTTGGAGCGTTGGGTGTCTACCGATAAAGTAATTAATACCTATTTAGTACATTACAAAACAGGTAAACCTATGCCTGTAAGTTTAGTTGAAAAAATTAAAAAAGCCAGCACCTTTAATCAAGGTTTTGCTACCACAGAATATTTAGCATCGGCATTAATGGATATGAAATTACATTTAGCGGATCCATCAACTATTGATATTGATGCCTTTGAAAAAGCTACCCTTACCGAATTAAAAATGCCTAAAGAATTGGTAATGCGCCACAGAACGCCACATTTTGGACATGTATTTTCTGGAGAGGGTTATGCCACAGCCTATTATGGCTACATGTGGGCGGATGTATTAACAGCAGATGCGGCTGAGGCTTTTGCCGAAGCTCCAGGTGGTTTTTATGACAAAGAAGTCGCTAAAAAATTAGTAAAATATCTTTTTGCACCCCGCAATGCTATGGATCCCGCCGAAGCTTTTAAAAAATTCAGAGGACGCGATGCTAAAATAGAAGCCCTTATGCGCGATCGAGGTTTTTCAGTATCTAAAATGTAGATTTATTTTTAAAAATATTGAATTATATTGTTAAAAGCTATGCCTTAATTGGTGTGGCTTTTTTAGATATTTACTTAAAAAATAGCAGAGGCCTTTATAATGTAATCGCAATAGTTTTATGAGATTATTTCATTTGTTAAATCTTAATATTGTTTTTTTTATGTGAAAATATGGAGTTTGAATATGGTTTAGAAAACTTTATAAGTTATAAACTTCCTGAGTATAGAGTTATTATTAGTGAAGAAAAAACATCATTTACAGGAGAGGCGTATTCTTTATTTAAAATAAAGTTAGAAGAAAATTATTTTTCTGAAGTTTTTAATGAAGTTAATAAGGATAATAGTTTTGCTATTATTTCTAATAAAACCCTTGTCACAGATGGATTTTTAAATCCGAATGGGATGTTAGAGTTATTATTCCCCACGCTGGCGCGAGCGTCTCGCTCGTGAACCAAAACAAAGAGAGTAAAAGAAAGAAGTGAATAATGTGATAAAAGCTATACTTTAAAAAGTGTAGCTTTTGTTTTTATTATTTTGAAGGCGCGAGCGTCTTGCTCGAGCAATACAAAGTGAAGCAAACAAAGCTATGTTATAAAAAGAGAAATTTTTACTATTTAAACAAATGCCTTACTCGGATTAATACAGTTTAAAACCTAATAATAGTGTATTTTTAATAAATTGAATTTTATAGCGATACGTTTTTTAAGTGAGCAGAAAATATAAATTTAGAGAAAAGGGAGGTGCTTATTTTATAAGTTTTGCAGTAGTTAATTGGATTGATGTTTTTACAAGGGAAATTTATTTTTCTTGCATTATAGATTCATTAGAGTTTTGTAGAAAACATAAGGAAATGGAAATATATGAATATTGCATAATGCCCAGTCATATCCATTTGATTTTTCGTTCTTCATTCGAAGATCCTTCGGATTTAATCAGAGATTTTAAAGGTTTTACTTCAAAAAAATTGCTAAAGTTGATTGAAGAAAATCAACAAGAAAGTAGGAAAGAATGGTTACTTTGGATGTTTGAAAGAGCAGGAAAAAAGAACAGTAATGCGTCTAAAAGGCAATTTTGGCAGCAAAATAATAAACCTATTGAAATTTGGTCTTTAAAAGTATTTGAGCAAAAATTAAATTATATTCATAATAACCCTGTTGTTTCAGGCTTTGTAATTGATCAAATTGATTATAAATATAGCAGTGCTAGAAATTATGGAAATGGCGACCATACTATTTTGAAAATTGATTTGAATTAGCTTTTAAGGTCACGAGCGAGACGCTCGCGCCAGCAAGAGCAAAAACAGTCTTCAGCTACCTATTCATTCATTCACTCATTCTTTCTTTCTTTCTTTCTTTCTTTCTTTCTGTAAGTATTATAAATAATATAGTAGGACTCTGCGAAATCATTATTTAGTAAAAAGTATACATGATTTTTAAAAATTATTAATATAAATCATAATTTAAAGTTAATTTTTTAAATAATATGATAAAAAAATAAGATAAAGACAATTTAGTATAACTGATTGTAAATAAAAAGATGAAAAAGCATACATATAGCATATAGATTTGTGGGTATATCTATACTATGTAAGAAATAACTTTAAGAATAGTTCAACTCAAAAAGTACAGTCTTACTAAAATTTATTTACAACTAATCAAATACTATATTATGAAACTAATTCACTTATTTTTTTTAGTAACCGTCTATTTCGGATCCTACGCTCAATACGATTGGGACAAAATTGCAGTTCCTGCTAAAGCGGGAAATGGGAAAGTTTGGAAGTTGCAAGAGCAAGCTTCGGATGATTTTAATTATACTTTTAATCCAACTAATTCTAATGCCAATTTTGGACCTCCTGGCAAACCAGCCAAATGGAATAACTTTTTCCATAATGGTTTTGAAGGACCTGGACCAACTAAATGGCAAAGAAATCATGTAGCGGTATCTGGAGGAAGCCTTAATATATGGGCTTCGCGTAGGTTTTTTGATGATAAAAAAACAAAGCCTTATATGAAATCATTTGGTTGGGGTAATGGAGAAATTAGTAGACCCGAAACTATTGCAGGTTGTATTACTTCCAAATCAAGAGTTAAATTTCCAGTTTTTGTGGAGGCTAAATTAAAAATTATGAACTCATCATTGGCTTCGGATGTGTGGCTTTTGAGTCCTGATGATAAAGAAGAAATTGATATTATTGAAGCATATGGCGGTGCAGGTAGCGATGGTCGAAATGCTTTTTTTGCAGAACGTATCCATTTAAGTCACCACGTATTTATTCGTCCTCCAAATTTTAAAGATTACCAGCCTAGTGATTGGAATAGCTGGTTTAGAAGAACGAATGTTAAACAATGGGGCGGTAAAATAGTGCGTATTGGAGTGTATTGGAAATCGCCAACACGAATTGAATATTATATTGATGGCAAGCTAGAGCGTATATTGGATAATGATGCTATTGCGTCTCGCTTACCTAATGGAACATGGGAGTATACCTATCCTGCAGGAGTAACAAGTACCGGGCAAAACGGAAAATTAGTAAGGGTAAACAGCGGACAGGAAAAAGGATTCCAAAAAATGACTAAAGCTGCTAACTTAAATGTGGCCAAAAATGCGTCAAATGTTAGTGTAATTGATCCTTTTAATTATTTAGAAAATGGGCGTAAATTTTCAAGAGAAATGGATATTATTATTAATGTGGAAGATCAAAGCTGGCAAGCTGAATCCAGAAGGTCACCAAATAATTCTGAAATTCAGAATTTTAATAACAATAATCTTTTAGTTGATTGGATTCGAGTGTACAAACCAGTTACTACCACTACTAATCCCCCAAATACCAATACCCCTCCAATAGGCAGTATCATTACTTTACGTAAAACAGGTGGTGATCGTAAATTTGTTTCTGCTGTTACCGAATTAAAGAATGATTTGTATGCTAATAAAGCTACTGTAGAAGGGAATCGACAACACTTTAGAGTGGATAAAAATAATAAAGGAGGTATTTCATTGTATTCTATGTCGGCAAAAAAATATGTGCAAACAAATAATAAAAATCAATATGTTATACTGAGAGCTCGAGGTAATGCGCCTTTAAGTTGGGAACGTTTACAATGGAAGTCAAAAGGGAAAGGAAAAGTAGCCTTAAAAAGTATTCATAATGGGAAATGGATTCAAGCTGCACATAACAGAAATAATGCACCATTATTCCCAAAAGGAAATGCCGATAAGTCATGGGAAACTTTTGATTGGGCAGTAGTAAAAGGAGCTAAATTTTTATCCAACACTACTCCAAATACTATTTCTTCTCATGAGGTATATCCAAATCCAGTATTAGCGGGTAATGATATTGTAGTTACTAATACTAAAATTGGTGATAGCATTACTTTATTTGATATTAACGGAAAATTAATTCATACGATACATTCAAATGATTTAGAAACTAGTATCAGCACATTAAACCTTAGTTTGGGAATCTATTTCATAAAAATTAATAATACTAAATCCAAAAAGTTGATTATTCAATAATATGACTATTAAAGTCATTGCTTTTGCTGTAGTGTTTTTGTTTTACAAGCCATTGTAATGCTATAGTTTGTAGTAATTAACGTGAGTTTGATACAAAAAAAGCGACTATATATTTAGTCGCTTTTTTGATGTATAGAATTTTGAGTGAACATTAATTATTTTAGAGAAATATCTCTGATAGTTTTAAAGTCAAAATCCAAGGTGGTAAATCCATGTGAACAATGAAAAGTGGTTACATCTAGATTTTTAGAATCGATAAAGCTTACAAGATCTTTTGCCAGTGTAATCATTCGTTGTTGATCTTCGGTTTTAAAAGTATCAAAAACATTAATAAAACCAGGATTGTATAAATCATTAAAATAAATGGTTTTAGTGGATGGTTTATATATTACAATGTAATCATCCTCTTCGGCGTGTAATGTTGAAATGGTATATAATTCAATTTTTTCATTACCCGTACCAATAGACATTACATCTGTTACCCCCACAACATTTACGGTAGTATTTTGAATTGGATTTGGTAGTACAGTGCTAGGTCGTTGTAATACATTTTCAATAAATGACTTAGAACCTTGCCCTACAATTAAATCACCACCTTCGGCTAAACTACCCCTAACCCCACCAGTGTGATCAAAGTGATTGTGGGAGTGTACTATATATTTAATTGGATCTGTACTAAAGTCTTGTTTTATTTTATCAAGTACTACTTTTGACCTACGATCGTTAATTGGAGAATCATAGAGCAATAAACCACCATCTACTTTAAATGCATAAGTGTAATGGGATTGAAAATCACCCGATACACGATATACGTTGTCATCATTGGTGACCAACTCAGAAGCTAATGCTAATGGTGATGATTGTGTTACAATTTCAACAGGGAAATCAATGGGGAAAGTTTGTAATAAAGTTCTGTAATGAAATTGAGATGACAAGTGACCAAATTTAGCTTCATTTTTGTTATATTCAAATGCCTCTTGATCAGAAACTTTTAGTTCATTATCTGTTACTTCAGGATTTATTTGTATCTCACTTATGGTTTCTGTACGAATAGTATTTCCGTCTAGTATATGAGTCAAACTTGTAGGGACTTGTAAGCTGCCAGCTGTTTCCCATTTGTTATAAACTACTTCGTAAAGTACATCGCCTAGTAACGGGTCATTTTCTAAAATTTGAGACTTTAGAGGTAAATTAGTATTGGTATCAATTATAAATTCAATATCGGGAGTATCACTTCCAAAACCTAAAGTTGAGGTATTAAAGCCTACACTTAATACCTCACCTTTTTTATTGATTACATCAGCAGATGCTATCATTTTAGCAATTGCAATAGGTGATGACATCAATAAGGTTTTTTGTCTAGCAGCTAATTTTGTCGAAAACATAGGATCGCCAGTTACACCAAAACCACTAAAATTGGCAGAAAAGGTGCCAGTTGTTCCTTCAGATTTCCCTTTAGTACCATCAATAGTTTCAACAAAACTAAAATCAGTAGCAAAGGCATAATCCGCATTTACATTCCAATTTTGTTTGGACTGCGTGCCATCCAAATTATAAACTAAAGAGTAATTAAAATCAGCTACTTTTCCATTGACAGGTTCAGGATCTTCTTGAAATTCAAAAGCTTCTCCAGTAGATTTATAAGAAATGCTTAATGCATTTTCAATATTGGAAGCTCCTCCCAAAGCATTTTGAACATTTTTGAATGATGTTTGACGTTCATTATCGGTAGCATCGTCATCTTTTTTACAACTTATTATTGTTAGCATTGCCGTAATGACAAACAATAAAAATGTATTCAACTTTTTCATAATTTATTTTATTAAGTTTTAAAAGTATTTGTGTTACTTCTCTTTAACGAGAATTCGAAGTTCTGTATTATTAAGAAGCTATTTATTAAACTAGATTAATAAAGTAAACTGATAGTTTTTTTTTTGGAAAACAACCTGTTTTTGAAGCTATGTTAAGTGTTTGTGTAGAATTGGTTTCTTTTATATAACTTGTTTTTTTTAGGATTTTAATTGCAAGATAGTTAGGGATTTATAAAGGAATGCTAATCCAATCATAGCATTGGGTTAAATTTAATGAAATGATTCTTTAATACTAGGGGAGGCATCTTTAACAATTTGGCAACATTTTAATAATTATTATACAGTATTCTACTAATACCATTGATTGTGTTTGAGTTTAATTTTGGTGGGAAACCAATTAGATAATTAAACTAAATAAAAATGTATTATTCAAAATTATTTTTAAGACTATTTGCTTCCGTAGCATTAGTAGCTTCAATTTCCAGTTGTGAAGTTGAAGATGGAAAAGATGGAGTACCTGGAGAGCAAGGCCCTGAAGGTCCAGTTAGTGAAGCGTCTAAGGCAGAAATTGATGCCTTAAAAAAACTAATTGAAGATTTAATAAAAAAGGGAGAAGCTACTACAGAAGAAATTGTTAAGACCGAAGATAAAATAAAAGCGCTGACAAAACAAAATGAAAATGCCGAGGATGAGTTGAGTAGTTTAATGGCTAGTTTGGAGCAATTATTAAAAAGAAATGCCGAAGGTATTGCTTTTGGGGAGTTGGTAAACTTTTTAGATGTAAAACCAGAGTTTTCTTCCATAAAGGTAACACCTCTATTATCTTCTGAATCAAAATTAGGAGATGGATTTGTATATGGTTCCATGGCAGATGGATGTGGATTACTAAAAGAAGCTGACGGGACATATACATTTATCAATAATATTGAAGCAGATTTTTCTGTAGCACGTATTAAATTAGATGCCGATTTAAAACCAATTTCTGGAGAGTATATTTTAAATGCGGAAGCTACAGCAAGTACTGCACAGTGCTCTGGATCTTTAATAACTATGGAAGAACACGGTTTTGGTCCCATGTACCTTTCTGGAGGTGAGTGGGGAGGAGACTCTAAAGGGGTTTTTGCTACCGATCCTTATAGGTCAGCTTCCGAAGCTGGATCAGCAACTATGTTAACCGCTTTTGGTCAATGGTCAACTGAAAATGCAGTAGTTATAGGTAAAGATGCCTATCCAACTAAAACAGTAGCATTTATTGGAGATGATGATTCTGATAATGAAGTACCTCAAGGTCACTTAGGGATGTATGTAGGGGCTAGAGGAGATTTATCTGGAGGTAAACTATATACATTAAAGGTATCTTCTGCAGGAATTGTTAATGAGGTCGATATGGCTGAAGGTACTGAGTATGATGCAGAATTTGTTGAAATGTCAGAAACTGAAATTGAAGCTTTAAATCAAGAGGCTATGGATAAAGGAGCTATGGGATTCTCTCGTTTAGAAGATATTGATTGGAGAAGAGGTGCTGCCGAGAATCAAAGAGAAATTTATTTTGCTGTTACTGGGCGTAATAAATCTGGTTTAGTTGGAAAGGGGAGCATTTTAGGGCGTATTTACAAGGTAGTATTAAACGAGAATGACCCAACTGGAGCAGCTAAAATTACTTGTGTATTGGATGGAGATAAAGAAGGAGGAGTTGCCGATGGTTTCCACTCTCCAGATAATATTTTAGTAACTGAAAACTATGCCTATATCCAAGAAGATCCAAATGGGTATTTTGATGTAAATCCTAACATCCAAGGCTATGCTAAAGTGTATCAATATGATTTAACTTCAGGAACTTTAAAAACGGTTTTAGAGTGTGATCAAGAAAAAGCGGAAAGTTTAGGATTTGGTACTACTTCCAGAACATGGGAATTAACCGGAATGATCGATATTTCTGATGTGACTAAATCGGGTAAAAATCAATTCTTATTAATTACTCAAAACCACGGATGGAATGCGATACCAGGTCAAGTGTTTACAGATAAGAATGCTATATCAGATGCTAAAGGCCACTGGGCTCAAGAAGGTTCAATGTTGTATTTAGTAGAGGGATTAGATAGATAATAAACTATGAGATTTTATATTTCTTTAAAACAAAAGACATGCCTATTTTGTGCATGTCTTTTGTTTATTTTAACCAATTGTAATAAAAATAAAACTACTAGTTCTGAAGGGGAGTATGTAACAAAAAGTGATTTGTTAACACCATTGGATAAACTTGAGTTTAGTTACAAAGAAACACTTAAAAAAGCATTCGAGAGTTTAGATAAATTAGTAGAAGAATCTAAGCATCAAAACATGCTAGCACATTATAAAGTGGCTAGAAAAAATTTTAAGTCACTCGAACCTATTTTATCATTTATAGATAAGAATAATTATGCGTCATTAAATGCGCCTAATTTGATTAAAGTAATGGAGGAGGATGCTACTGATATAAAAATTTTAAATCCTTTTGGTTTTCAAGTAATAGAGGAGCTGTTATTTGAAGAGGAAAAAGATCTAGATGCGATAAAGACAGTAGCCAAAAAAACAGCTAACCGCCTTAAGTTATTATATAACAATACAAAGTTAAGATTTAAAAATTACCATATTTTATGGTTGATTAGAAATCAAATAGCTAGGATTACTACAACAGGTATTACTGGCTTTGATTCGCCAGCCTTAGGGCAGTCCTTAGAAGAATCGTCTTGGATATATCAAGAAATACTACATATTTTAGTGCTGTATAAAGAAAATTTTTCAGATCTCGAATTAATTGATGAGTGGGAAAAGGAAATACAAGCCTCAATAGCTTTTTTACATCATGATTTTGACAGTTTTGATCGATTTCAGTTTATAAAAGATCATATTAATACTCAGTTAGCTTTAATGGCTAAAACACAAAAGGATTGGGATGTAAAATTTAATGTAACACTTGCCTTAAATCATGAGGCAGAAAGCTTGTTTTCGGAAGAGGCTTTTAACATGAAATATTTTTCGGATTATCGTTTTGAAATGAATGATATAGACACAAAAATTGCTATTGGTAAAAAGCTGTTTAACGATAAAAGATTGTCTATCACCAATACTATGGCCTGTGCTACTTGTCATGTAAAAGAAAAAGCGTTTACTGATGGACTAAAAACTTTTGATGAGCACCAAAAACGAAATACACCTACTATTACTTATGCTGCGTTACAACAATCCTTCTTTGTTGATGCCAGGGCGGGTAGTTTAGAAGGACAAATTGTTGGCGTAGTTACCAATCACGGAGAATTTAATGCCGATTTGAAGCATTTGGAAAATGTGGTAAAAAAGGATCTATATTACAAAAAGGCTTTTGATACATTATACACCCGCGGTGGGACAGATATGAATATACGTCACGCCATGGCTTCCTATATTAGAACTTTGAACAAATTTGATTCTAAATTTGATAGAAACATCAGAGGAGAGGAAAATACCTTAACTACATCAGAAAAAAATGGATTTAATTTATTTATGGGTAAAGCTTTGTGTGCTACCTGCCATTTTGCACCAGTATTTAATGGGACAGTACCACCAAATTTTTCTGATACTGAATTAGAAGCTATAGGAGTACCTATAAAAAATGATAGCATAAATGCTAAAATATCAACAGATTTAGGAAGGTATAACCAGTTTAAAACATCACAGCGGAAACACTTTTTTAAAACACCAACGCTTCGAAATGCTGCTTTAACAGCTCCATACATGCACAACGGAGTGTATAATACATTGGAAGAAGTGGTGGATTTTTATAATAGAGGAGGAGGACAAGGTATTGGAATTAATTTACCCAATCAGACGCTTCCATTTGATAATTTAAATTTGACCAAATTAGAGCAGAAGGATTTGGTTGCCTTTATAAAAACCTTAACTGATGCAGATTTTGTTAAAAACTAGAGAGTAGTTATACGATTTGCTTGATAAAATTGGTCTTGAATATTTATTGTTGAAGATATAATCAATGAAGTTTTTTTAACAAAAAGGTAACTATAACACAACTCGACAAAGAACAATTATAAACGCTTAAAAATCGTTCTAATGTTGTTAATTAAACATATTCAACATTATGAAAAAAGTGTCATTTTTTTTAATTTTAGTATTGATTGTTTCTTGTTCAAAGAATAGTGAGGCTGAGGAATCCAGTTTAGAGGATCAAAAATCAATAGTAGCACCTGTAAGTTTTTATGGACTTAAAGAAGGGAATTCTTGGGTATATAAAAGTTTTAGACGTAACAGAGAAACGGATTCTTATGAGGATATTAATGTAGTGGATTCTGTATCTGTATTGTCAAGAGAAATTATTGATGGTGAAACTTTTTTTAAAGTTAGAACAAAAACTACAGGGAATGAAAAAGGCATTGCTTTTTGTAATCCCAATGGAACTAAATATGAATTTTTAAGAGATTCACTAGGTAGTCTTATAAATGATAAAGGAGAGATTTTGTTTGTAAATAATACGAATGATAAAATTTTTAGATCTGAGAGGGTTGAATTTGAGGTGTTTACTGAATTAAAAGAAGAAGCTAGAGATATAACGACTGAAGCGGGAGAGTTTAAAACTTTAGATATGGAAACTTACGCCATAGATTTAAAAGATTCAAAACGATTACCAGGTAAGGATAATGATTATTACTCACCTGGAATTGGTCTAATTTTAAAAAAATATTCAACTGTTTCAGATAGCAAGCATTTGATTGAAAGAAGACTACAATCATATACAATTAAGTAAAAAATAAGAATTAAAAAGCCTAAGTCCGTGCTTAGGCTTTTTAATTCTTATAACACCTTAATTAGCTATTCTTATTTTACAGCAACTACTTTTTTGTTCTTTAGCAAGGATGAGAAAGTAAACTTTTTAGCAACATTTCCTTCGCCTATAATCACTTTAAAAGTTCCTTTCTGTTGAGTTTTTGGTTGGTATTTGAAGCCTTGTATTCTAACAGAAGACACAACGTCATTATTAGTTTCATTAATAACAGTAACCACTTGATTCGCTTTGGCCATTTTAAATGTAGGTAGTTCATAACCTTTATCAATTTTGTAATTATCAAATTGAGATATAGTTATAGGCCAACCCTGGTATTGTTTACTAGTAGGATTGGTGATATCAACATTTCTGGGCCAGCATTCAAAAGTGATTTCTCTATTGTTTTTATGGTAACGGATTACACCAAAGCCTGCAGCGGTAGTAGTTAATTTACCCGCTCCTTTTTTATGCTGAATAGTTGGGTTTGCAGTGGCATGCATGGTTATTTTATTTTGGAATCCATCAAGGAATTCGCCAGTATACTCTGGAGCTCCTTTTTGGCGATTTTTACCAGCTTTTTCGGGCGACCACCAACGCAACCAAAAATTAGCAATTGAAGGTGTGCAAAACGAATATCCAGCATCATTCCAGTGATCAACACCATGTTTAATTACCGTTCCCAAATGTTGGTCGCCAGCAATCATGCATGAAAAACTTTTGCGTATTACCGAAAGGGCTTGGTCTCTTTTAGCTTGAGGCCAACCATTAGTATCAAAATCTAAACCAATGGGCTTGTCGTATTTACCAGAATGAGTGTTTCCCATAGCAAATATGGTTTGTGAAAGCACGGATTTCATTTCAGCATTTTCCCAATCTGTAGTCCAATCTTCAAGGAATTTTAATTGGCGTTCGCCTAATAATGTGGCTCCTTTTACATTAAAGGGTTTATCATTAATATTTGCATCGGTTATCTTTGGAAAATAGCTTGTTTCATCTTTAACATAACCCTCAAGACCTGTTTTAAACTTACGGTCTTCTAAAATAGCAAAGCTGATGCCTCCCCATTTTAAATCGGTATAATACACACCAATACCTTGCTCTATGGGAGTGGGGTCGTAGGGATCAGGTAAGTGCGAAGTTTGTGCACGTTCTACTTCCTTTACATATTCTACAGGCATATAATACCCGCCGCTTTCGCCATTTCTAGCCTTTCCTTTTTTACCGCCGGCACCCCATAAATTAGCTTGTCCAACATCATGATCATCGGGTAAGCAAATGGTGGGTGTATTTCTAATGATATCCCCAAAATCCCTTCCAAACTTTAGCCAATACAAATAATGTTCGCTATGGTCATATACTTGATCTCCTGAAAAAAAGAGCACATCGGGTTTCAGTTTCTTCATGTTTTCAATAATATCATTACGTTCTATATCCCCACCATATTTTGGATAAATAGAGTTGCAGGTAAAGGCAGCCAATACAATTTCATCCTTTTTTACAGGATTCTTTTGTATGATTCCTTCGTAAAAAGCCTTGTTGTTATGCGTTACTCTATATTCATATGTTTTTGTGTCGTCCCAATTGTCTATTCTAAAAGGTGCGGTATAGCCAGGATAAATAATTTTGGAGGTAGCTTTGTCTACCCATTTACCATTTTCTTTTAGTTGTAAACTAGCCTCAAAAGGTTCGTAATTTTTAATAGGGTAAAATTGAGCGGTAAGCTTTAACGTATTTTCGTGTACGGTATACAAAGCAAAGCAAATTCTGTCTTTTGGGGGAATGCTATCTGGCAATTTAAATAGCCAAGTTTCATTTTGAGCATTAGCTTGAGTAAAAGCAGTATAAATAATGAAAAATAATGCTATGCTTTTTTTATTGATCCAGAGCTTCATTTTTTTATGAATTTTATTTAAGAAATTAAGTGTTGAGGCTAATATACTTCCTTTTAAACTTAATATACATGCCTATAGATCTAAAAAGAAGCCAGACTCCTAAGGCGATCCAAATACCAATAAGCTTTAGGGAAAAGTATTGAGTAAAAAAAAGAGTGGGCAAAAAACCTATAAAGGTGGATAGGAAAAGTAAGTTTCTTAAGTATTTCATTTCCCCCAAACCTTTAAAAACACCATCTAATACAAAGGCTATAGCATTGCAAGGTTGGACAATAATTACCATAAAAAACATAGTGTAAAAAGCCATTAACACATCAGGTTCTTTGGTAAAAAGTAAGCCAATAGGTTTGTAGAGTGCTATTCCAAGTAGCATAAGTAAGCCGCCTACAATGAGCCCATATTTCATTACTTTGTGGACTAACTGTTTTAATTGAATATAATCTTTTGCACCTAGTAAACGTCCGCCATATATATTTCCTGCTGAAGCATAACCATCGATAAAAAAAGCAGTAAAAAGCCAGATATTCATGGCGATAGCGTGCGCTGCAATATAAGCGTCTCCTAGGCCAGTAGCAACCCTAACGGCAGTAAGTAAGGCAATATTTAATGAAATAGCTCTTAAAAAGAGGTTGCCACTCATGCTGAGTAACCGTGGCACTTCATGATGTAATTTTGTGCCTATTTTAAAACTAATAGATGTTTTTCGAACAAGTAAAATACAGACCAACATAGCCATAATTATTTGCGAAATTAGGCTAGCCCAAGCAGCTCCTTCGATATGCATGGCTGGGATATAATCTTCAATTCCATATACAAAAAGGATATCTAGTATAATGTTTAATAAGGCACCAATGGCAGAAACGATCATAGGCCAAAAGGTGTTTTGTAGGCCTCTGAAAATACCAAAAGCAGCAAAAACAAATAAGGTAAAAGGGAACCCCCAAACTCTAATATTGTAATACTTTAAACTAAAATCTAATATTTGGCCATCCGCTTTTAAAAGTTTAAAAATATCGGGAGCAAAAAAATAAGTGCTTATTAAAACAATGATGCTTAATCCAATATTTATTAGAATAGCTTGCGCAGGAAGTGTGGCAATATCTTTTAATTTACCAGCACCCAAATATTGTGAAATAATGGATGAAATAACGCTTCTGGTTTGACCAAGTATCCAAATGAGCATGGATAAAAAAGCACCTACTACACCCACTGCAGCTAAAGACGCTTTTGCATTTAAGGGAATATTACCCACAATAGCAGCATCAGTAGATGATAAAATGGGTTCTGCAATACCAGCAATAATAGCTGGAACGGCAATGTTGTGAATTTTTTTAAAACTAGTTAACTCCACGTATTATTTTTCTAATAAAAAAATGAGTGCACTTTTAGTAACCTGTTCCAAAGCGGAGGGCATTTGATCGCTTAACCAAGGGTGTTTGGCATCAAAAACATGATCTGTATCTAAGGCAATTAGGTTACTTTTTGGGCTCCATTGGTGTAATAGTTCAGCTTTACTAAACGGTACTGTAGGATCTTGTTTTCCGTGGATAATTAAATGAGGTATCGTTAATTTTTTTGCTGCTGCAGAAATATCTAATGAGGATTGATTGGCTTGATAATCTTCGAACAATTGATAATATAAAGGCATTTGTTGTTTGGTACGCCCATTTTTAATATAAAGTACGCTTTCATTACGCCATTGCGTTATTTTTTGTTTAGCAGGTAAACTATCATTGTAGGAGGCAATTCCTGCCAAAGTAATTATTTTAGTAATCTTTAATTCGTTCGAAGCTTTAATGGTAACTACCCCGCCTCCTCGGGAATGCCCCATAAGATTAATATTACTAACGTCCACATAGTCATTAAATTTAAAATTTGAAGCAGTAACTTCATCAATTACAGCTTGTAAATCGTCTTGTTGAATAGAAAAATTATCATTGCCAAAAGCCTCTAAATCGGGAAAATCAATAGGTTGTTCAATACTACCTCCATTGTGCGAAAAATTAAAGGCTACTATAAAAAAACCTTGGCTAGCAATTTGTTTTAGCATGAGTTGCCAAGGCCCCCAATCTTTAAAGCCTTTGTAGCCGTGACAAAAAATAAGTACGGGTAGTTTTGTCGCATTTTTTTGGAATAAAAAATCAGTAACAATAGGTTTTTGGTGTTTGCCTACTAACGGGATGTTTTTATGAATAGTTAAGGTCATTTGAAAAATGTCTTAGGTTCTTTTTTTACGAAAGGAATACTTATATCGCAAATTTCAGTGATTAATTGCTGTAATTGCACTAAAAATTCCTTAAAAATTTCCGGGGTAATATCAGGATCTGTATTTCTGCCTTTTTCGGGGTGTTTTCCAAAAGATAAAAAGCCATCGTTTAGTTTTTTAAATGAAATAATACCTCCGTGAACAGATTCGGTAATTGAGTTATCTATACAATACATGTAGGCATACATGAGTATTTGTAATGCTTTGCTGCGTTTGTCATCTATTAAAAGGCTATTCCAATCTCTAATTTTTAGATCAGTGGCATTTACGGTCCCTGTTTTGTAATCTACAATTCGGAGTTGTCCATTATAGCGATCTACTCGATCTACTTTTCCACGTATGGAAATAGGGAAGTTTAGTTCGGGAATCGTTATTTTGGTAGCAATATCACTTTCAATAGCAACAATATGTATTTCATTGCCTGCTTTAATTTGTGCTAATTCTAATTTTAAAAATTTAGTAATGTATTCAATAGCTACTTCTAATGTTATATAATTGATTCCAGTACTAATTTGATTGGTAGCATAGGTAATCTGAAATTCTTTTTCAACGGCTTGCCGAATATTTTTTTGCATTTCAAGGATATCGTGAGCAGTAACAAGGCGATCAATTAAGGGTTTGTAAAAATTCTCTAAAACATTATGAATTACTGTTCCTAGCGTATTTGCGGCAACTTCTTCTTCCACTTCTTCACTATCTCGAACGCCTAAAATGTATTGTTCATAAAAGCTTAAAGGATCACGTAAATAGGCGCCTAAGGCAGAAGGCGAAAATCCTTTTTGAGCAATTTGACTTAGTTTTGAAATGACGTTTATATCTTTCTCAATCTCTGTTATAGGGGTGTAATTAGGGACATTGTTTGTGGAAACAATGGAATGTGTGATGTGGTGATTGGGATGAGTTTCTAATTCTAATTGTTGTATAAACCTGCTTTTTTCACCCGAATTAAATTCGTCTACTTCCGTATTATAAAGTAAATGGGCGGTATCACAGCGCTGTAAAAGACGATAAAAATGATACGCATAAATGGCATCTTTTTCTTTAAAAGTAGGTAGTTTAAGGTTTATTTTTAAATCATAAGGAATAAAAGAATTTCCTTTTTTTCCGGAGGGTAAAATGCCTTCGTTAACTGATGTAAGAATGACCGTTTCGAAATCCAAACATCTAGATTCTAATACTCCCATGATTTGTAAGCCTTTAAAGGGCTCCCCATGAAAATCAATTTTTTCGTTTTTTATTTTTTCGTTTAGTAATTGTTGTACTACTTTAAGTGTGTTTATACTAGGGTGTTTGCTAACTAATTCGAGAAGTTCTTCAAAAACGATTAAAAATTTATGCGAGTATCCAAGTTGTTCCACATTATCAATGACTTTATAATATTCGCAAATTCCATGAGTTAATTGATACAGATCTGTTACTAATTGTGTGTTATTTTTATAGGTTGAAAATAAAGGTTTTGTAAAGGCTGTTTTAGATGCCTCTAAGTGTTCAAAGAGCATTTGTTGACTAATATATACCCAGTTGTTTTTTATAATGCTATTGTATAGCTGATCACATAGGTTGTGTCCTATAAGTATTTTAGTAAAATGATTTTGTACTAACGCAATAAGGTCTTTGTAGTAAAATGTATCGGAGGTTTGTAGTGAGTTTTTTAACTTAAAAAGTTGATTAATAAATGCTACATAAGGGAGTTGATTCAAAGGCAATCCCATGGTAACATTTACATGTTGTACATTTTCGGGTAAGGAGCTTAAAACAGGTAGGAGTAAAGTTTCATCGGCAAGTACTAGTGCTGTTTTTGATAATTGTTCGGCACTAAAATTTTTAAGTAATTGTCCAACATATTTTACTTGCCCTATGTTTTTTGGAACTCCTGTAATATGGATGTCTTTTTTGGTTTCATAACTACGATGTAAACTTTGATCAATAGCATCAATTCCTTTCCATTCCTTTTTAATGTTTCTTAAAAAAAAGGAGGCATCATGGTCATAGTCATTAATAAAATAAGTATCTGCATCCCAAAGGCAGTGTGCTTTATTTTCATTTAGTAATGTTTTTATAATTTTTTGTTCTGCGGCATTTAGGGCATTAAAGCCTACAAATAGAAAATTTTGATGGCTTTCGGTAGCAAAGGTTTCAATGTTTTTAGCCGCTTGTCTGTATTGTAGTCCTTGATATCCTTTTCCTATACTATTTAGTTTTTTGGCAAAAGCACTATAATATAATTGTAGGCGTTCCCAAAATTGAATGTAATTTTCAATTAAATGTGTTTTGTTTTCCTGTAAAAACCAGTGCTTTTGATCGGTAATGAAATATAAATAATTAAAAAAAGCGTCGTGATCTACTAGATATCGATCAATTTCATTAAAATCCTGAAGTAAGGTTTGGCCCCAGGACATAAAATTTTCAAAATCTTTTCGCTCATCTTCGGGACATTTTTTTACATAGGCTTCATAAAATAAGAGCAAAATTTCGTTATTGTCCGTAGTTTCTAAACCCGATAATTCTGTAATAAAAGTTTCAATACTTATAATTTTGGGTAAAATTCTAGTTTCTCCCGAAAGGGCGTGTATCAATTTGTTTTTTAAAAAAAGTCCAGCACGTTGACTAGGTAATATGATCACTAGCTGATTAAAATCAGTAGGTTTCAAGCTAATTAAATGTGTTACAACTTGATCTAAAAAAGAAAACATAAAGAATAATGAGATTTGATTATAAAAATACTATATATCCTTTTTATACAGCTACTGATTTGAATTTACCTTTACTAAATGTTTTTTTACAATAATGAAAATAAAGAAGTGAGCATAATCATAGACTATAATTTTTTGTTATGCAAAAAAATTATAGTCTATGATTATATAGTAGAATTTTTAATTAAATGTGGTTAAAAAATGAAAAAATAACTTATTTTATACATATGAGTTAGGTTTTAACCCATATAATAATATTAATTATAGATTAATACAATTACTTGCAAGGCTGGTGTATTTGCCCATAATATAACAGTCAAGCAAAAAACTGCACATTGAATATTTATGAATAAACCTCCGATTATTTATGATTTGTAATTACCAAAGAAAAAAGAAAAGCATGTTATGTGTTTTCTTTATGGTGTTTTTTTTAGTGCGTGTACAAGCACAGCAGAATATTACTTTTGAACATATTACCTCAGAACAAGGACTTTCTCAAAATGATGTCAATAGTATTTGCCAGGATAAAGATGGTTTTATTTGGTTGGCCACACACGATGGATTAAATAAATATGATGGGTATTCTTTTACTACTTACAGATCAATTGCAGATAATGAAGAAAGTTTGCCAACTAATTTAATTAATAAACTTGTTGTTGATAATGATGGTTTTATTTGGACGGTAAATACAGATGCTGGGATTTCCAGGTTTAATCCAAAAACAGAAACAGCTATAAACTTTACTAATGATCCAAATAATGAGCATTCTATAAATTCTGATCGTGTTTTTTCCATTTATATTGATCATCAAAATAGGTTGTGGTTAACTACGGCATTGGGGGTTGATGTATTGGATATTAATCAATTACCTGAAGAAGTTAAATTTGAACATTACTTTGATATACCAGGAATACATACTACTAATAATGAATATGGTTTTATTACTTCCTTTTTTCAGGATAGTAAAGCTCAAATTTGGTTAGGAGGTAGATCAGGTCTATATAAAGCATTTATTAATGATCAAGGGAAAATGACATTTATAAATGTAACCGAACAAGAAGGGCTTAGTAAAGGGGTGGTAATCAATAGGGTCATTGAAGATAATTATGGCGGAATTCTTGTAACTACTCCCAACAGTTTATTTTATAAAAAAGAAACATCAAGTAAGTTTGAGTTAGTAGCACATGGAGCGTTTATAAATTTTGCGATAGATTCGGATAATAAATTATGGGCGGGAAGCACCAATGGTTTATTCTGCTTTAAATTTGATGCTATAGCTAAAAAATTCTATGATAAAAAAGGCTTTAAAAATGATGTGATTAATTTAAAAAGTATTAATCGAAATACGATACGTGATGTATTTATTGATCGTTCCAATGTAGTTTGGATTGGTACAAAAGGAGGAGGGGTAAATAAAATGCACCCCAAAGGGAATCCATTTATAACCATTCAAAAAAATTTAAAGACAACAAGTTTAAGTCATAATAATATACGTTCGGTTTTTCAAGATTCAAATGGGTTTTTATGGATTGGCACCGAAGATGGTATATTGAATGTGAGTGAAAGTTCTAATGAAAGTGAAATTTTTACAGACTTTAAAAGTTTTGAAAATTTATTTGATGTTTTTACTATTTGCGAAGTTGATCAAGCGGATGGTCGTTATTTGTTTTTTGGGTCTGAAAGAGCTCCATATTTGTATCGTTTAAAATTAAAAAAAGGAAGTTATTCAATACAAGATTTTGAAAAAATAGATGTTAATTTTAATGCTGTTTTTTCAATAACTCAAACAAAAGATAAAAGTATTTGGATTGGATCCTATAATAATGGTTTGTTTAGGTGGATTCCTCAAACTGATGGCAGTTATAAGAAAAGTCATTTTCCGCAGCGTTTAAATGGGTTAAGTAACCGGATTATTAGAAGTTTTTTAGAGGATGATCAAGGGAATTTATGGATTGGTACGGGTAATGGGCTAAATATGATCCCTCAATCAGAATTATTAAGTGATCAACCTGAATTTATAGTATATAAAAATGATAATACCAATATTAACAGTTTATCACATGATTATATTTTAGCTCTACATCAATCAAAAAAAGGAAGTATTTGGGTGGGGACTTTTGGAGGTGGAATGAATCAGTTTATCCCTGGAAAGACATTAAAATCAGGGACATTTAATCGCTTTTCGGTTAAAGATGGTTTAGCAAATGATATTATCAAGTCGATTGAAGAGGATGATGATCATAATCTTTGGATAGCATCAAATAAGGGCTTGACTAAATTTAATCCAGAAACCAATAAAACGCGTAGTTATAACATTAATGATGGCTTACAAGGAAATGAATTTTTAGAATTATCTAGTTTTAAAAGAAAAAATGGACAATTAATTTTTGGAGGAATAGATGGTTTTAATGTATTTAATCCTTTAGCTATTGAAGATAACAAAACATTAGCTTCACCTTTGCTAACTAATTTATTATTGCTAAACAAAAAAGTAACCATAGGGAAAGAATTAGAAGGACGTATATTATTAGAAAACATACTTAATGAAACTGAAAGTGTAAATTTAAAATACAAAGAGAATAGTTTTTCGATCGAGTTTTCTTCGGCACATTATGTAGCTCCAGAAAAGAATAAATTTCAATATAAATTAGAAGGCTTTGATCAAGATTGGATAAATACGAATGCTCAAAAGCGATATGCTACCTATACCAATATTCCGTATGGAAAGTATATATTTAAATTGAAAACATCAAACAATGATGGTCTTTGGAGCCCTACAGTAAAAACATTAGCTATAGAAATTACTCCTCCATATTGGAAAACACCTTTAGCTTATTTTATATATGGATTAATGGGGCTGGGTTTATTAATAGCTTTTAGAAGATATACAATTGTAAGGGCTGAAGAAAAACATAAACTCCAAGTAAATGAAATGGAGAAGGAAAAATCGGAAGAATTGCAACAGATGAAGTTGGAATTTTTTACCAATATTTCTCATGAGTTTAGAACTCCATTAACATTGATTAAAGGACCTTTAGATTATTTGGAGAAAAATGAAAATGAATTGAGTTCTGAAGATCGTATACAGCAATACAATTTGATGAATAAAAATGCCAATTATTTATTGCGTTTGGTAAATCAGTTATTAGATTTTAGAAGATTGGATCGCGAAAAATTGAAACTTCATTTTAGTAAATTAAATATTGTTGAGTTTATTGAAGAAACTACTGGACCATTTTTATTTATGGCTAATAAAAAGAAGATCGATTTTAGTATTATAGCTCCTGAAAAAGATATTGAACTGCCTTTTGATCCTGATGCACTTGAAAAAATAATGAACAACCTGTTGTTTAATGCGTTTAAGTTTACTCCTGAAGGAAATTCAATTAGCGTGGAAATTCATAAAGGAAGTAATTTTGAGAATCCACAAATTTTTAATAAAACCTTTGATTTGTCTTTATATGTAGTAGTGCAAATAAAGGATACAGGAAAAGGGATTCCTCCAGAAAAAGTGACACATATTTTTGAACGTTATTATGTGGAGCGTAAAAAGAATGTACAGGGTGCTGGTATTGGACTTTCGTTTACGAAAAGTTTAGTAGAGCTTCATGAAGGTTTTATCAATGTACAAAGTGAATTAGGCAAAGGAACTACATTTTCAGTATTATTCCCAATGGAGTTAGCAGCTTATTCCAATACTAAAATAGAAGCCTTAGAGCAGGAATTACAAGATGAAATGGCGCCAAATATATTACCTGAAACCGAAACCTTAACAGGCGAATTAAAGGCAGAATTAAGCAAAACAAATAAAGAAGTGCAGCAGCCATTGAAATTACCTAAGTTATTATTAATTGAAGACAATGAAGATATTCGAACTTTTGTAAAACAAGGCCTTGAAAAAAAATATGATATTTACGAAGCTGCCGATGGTGTAGAAGGTTTAAAAATGGCTGTGAAAGAGTTGCCTTCATTAATAGTAAGTGATATTATGATGCCTAATTTAGATGGTTTAGAAATGAGTAAGCAGCTTAGGGCAGATCAAAAAACAAGCCATATACCTATTGTTTTACTCACAGCCAAGTCTAGTACTGATACCGAGCGAGAAGCTTTAGCATTAGGTATTGAGGATTTTGTGCGCAAACCTTTTGATTTGGATGTTTTAGTACTAAAAATAAAAAATATTGTTTCCAAACGTGAATCTTTACGACAGAAATATAAAAGTACAGTTTCCCTGGAGCCTAGTGAAATTACAGTGACATCAGTTGATGAAAAATTTATGAAACGAGCCATGGGCATTGTAGAGGATCATATGATGGATACCGAATTTAGTGTGGAAACTTTAGTTGCCGAAATGGGGATGAGCCGAAGTAATTTATACCTAAAGCTAAAAGAAATTACAGGGCTTTCATCAAGTGAATTTATAAGGAGTGTACGTTTAAAACGAGCAGTTCAATTAATTAAAAAAAGTGATATGTCTGTTAAGGAAATTATGTATATGACAGGTTTTAATACAGCATCTTATTTTTCAAAATGTTTTAAAAAACAGTATGGTATGGTGCCAAGCGAGTATGTAAAAACATATAAAAAAGAAAGAGAAGAAAATAAATAGTATAGTTTAGAATCAATTTGTTGTAAAAAACATAAGGTTATAGATAATTTTACAGAATTAAAATTCAAAAATGAATTACATATATAAATTAGTAATAGTAGGCATAGCTTTAATTTCTGTGGCCTGTACCCAAACAGAAAAAGTTAAAGAGCAGCCACCAAATATAGTATACATTATGGCTGATGATCATACTACACAAGGATTTGGTGTTTATCAAAGCCGTTTGGCAGGTTTAAATCCTACTCCTACTATTGATAAAATTGGAAAATCGGGGATGATTTTTGATCGGTGTTATGTAACCAATTCTATATGCACACCAAGTAGAGCGGCTATTTTAACGGGACAATACAGTCAAGCTAATGGAGTTATTGATTTAGAAGGTTCATTACCGCCTGAAAAACAATATTTACCCACCGAAATTAAAAAATTAGGATATCAAACTGCCATTGTTGGTAAATGGCATTTGGAAGAAGAACCAGAAGCCTTTGATTACTATTGTGTATTTCCAGTACAAGGAAAATATTTTGATCCCGAATTTAGAGTAAGAGGACCAAAACCTTGGGGAGAAAATGTAATTAAACGTAAAGGACATTCATCAGATAATGTAGCTGATTTAACCTTAGACTGGTTAAAAAATAAGCGTGATCCAAATAAACCTTTTTTGTTAATGCCACAGTTTAAAGCTCCGCATGATGATTTTGAATTTGCACCACGTTACAAAGAGTATTTGGAAGATAAATGGATTCCAGAACCGGCAAGTATGTATTATAATGCCAATAATGGATCGGTAGCCACACGAGGTAAAAATGATTCATTAACTAGAGTAATAGGGTCTTCGGTTTCCCGAAGAAATATAGTGCGTCATAAAGGGATGAGTACATGGAAAGATAAAGATTGGAAGGATTTTGGGAATGCGCAAGATTTGAAGGCGGATGCTTATAAGTCGTTTAATCATAATAATCTAGAAAAAGCACATACAAGTAGAACTTATCAAGAGTTTGTAAAACGTTATTTACGTTGTGTAAAAGGAGTGGATGATAATGTAAAACGTATTATGGATTATTTAGAAGCCGAAGGCTTATTGGAAAATACCGTAGTTATTTATACAGGTGACCAAGGTTTTATGTTAGGTGAACATGATTATGTAGATAAACGCTGGATGTATGAAGAATCCATGCGAATGCCTTTACTAATTCAATATCCTAAAAAAATTAAAGCAGGGCAGCGGAATGGGGCATTAATTAACAATACAGATTTTGCTCCTACTATGTTGGAGTTAGCAGGTGGTAAAGTGCCTAGTTATATGCAAGGAAAAAGCTTTAAACCTATATTAGAAACGGGTCAAGAACCCGAAAATTGGCGTGATGCTACTTACTACCGTTATTGGATGCATATGGCACATAGGCATGCCAATCCAGCACATTTTGGAATTAGAACCAAAGAGTATAAATTAATCTTTTACTATGGTAAGTATTGGGTAGATACCGATAACCCAAAAGCCGAATGGAATAAAAATAGTTGGGGGAATGATTTTACACGTCATACCCCAGTTGCCTGGGAATTTTATGATATGAATAAAGACCCTAAGGAAATGAATAATGCTTATAATGATCCCGCGTATGCTTCAATTATAAAGGATATGAAAGTAAAATTAAAAGCAACTAGAGCGGAGTTAAATGAAGAAGATACCAAATACCCACATATTCAAAAAGTGATTGATGCACATTGGAATGATTAACTAATAACATTTATAATTTTTTGTAAACAAGAATTATACGGGGATTGGCTTTGAAAAAGTCAATCCCTTTTTTTGTACAATACAACCTACAAATAAGACGGTTCAGTAATTAACAATTTAGTTTATGACTTAACTATTCCACTTTTGATATATCAAATCAAAAACACGGAATAATGAAATCAATTGTCTTATTTGCTTTAGCATTGTTTGTCTATGGAATACTAACGGCTCAAACTCAATTATCAGGAAAAGTAACAGATCAAAAAGGAAATCCATTAATGGGAGCTAATGTTTTTCTTTACGGAAGTTATGATGGTGCTACCACCAATGAGGAAGGGATATTTAATTTTGAAACCCATCTTAAAGGAGTACAAACACTTCATATATCTTATATTTCATTTGAGGATACTTATTTAAAAAAGGAAGTTACATTGTTAAATGATCTTCATATTTCATTAAAACAAAGTATAAGTAGTTTAGAGCAAGTAGTGCTTTCGGCTGGGACTATGGATGCCAGTGATAATAGTAAAGTAGCGGTGCTAACTCCTATGGATGTAGTAACAACGGCTGGAGCTCTAGGGGATGTTGTTGGGGCATTACAAACTTTGCCTGGCACCTCAAGTAATGCTAATGATGGCCGTCTTTTTGTACGGGGAGGTGATGCACGAGAAACACAGGTTTTTATTGATGGAACTAGAGTTTTTCAACCGTTTTTATCCACAGCCAATAATACCCCTACTCGAGGGCGGAATTCACCATTTTTGTTTAAAGGAGTCAATTTTTCTACAGGTGGCTATGCTGCCGAATATGGGGAAGCACTTTCTAGTGTGTTAAATTTAGAAACTATAGATAAACCTAATGAAGAAGAAGTGAATTTACAATTTATGAGTGTAGGTGGAGGTGGTGCATTAACCAAAATTTGGAATAAAAACTCGTTAAGCTTTAATGTAAACTATATTAATTTAAAGCCATATCAAGCGCTTATTCGCCAACAAGTAAATTTCACAAAACCTATTCAAATTTTTGGAGGGGAAACCGTATTTAGACATCAATTTAAAAAAGGCTTATTAAAAACATATGCAGCATTAAGTTATACCGATTTTGAATTAATTCAAGAAGATATTAATACTCCAGAGGGGGTGTTTTTGGGGTTAAAAAACAGGAATACATACATTAATAGTACTTATACAGGCACAATAGGTAATAGTTGGAAAATATATGGCGGCTTGAGTGTGGCAAATGATGATACGGTGATTGATCAAAAGAATACAGCTGTAGATTCTGAAGATAATAGTCTGCATGTAAAATTAAGAATAAAGAAAAAAATTGATAATAGAATACATATAGCCTTTGGTGCAGAGCAATTTAGTACTCAAGTTGATGATAACGGAACAATTTTAAATCAGACTTTTAATAGCATACTAAAAAATAATATTTCGGCAGCTTTTGCAGAAGCTAGATTGAATATAGGAACAAGTTTTGTTACAAAAATGGGTATAAGAGCATCGCATGCACATGTACTTTCAAAAACAACATTTGCACCAAGATTATCATTGGCTTATAAAACATCAACTAATAGTCAACTAGCTTTTGCCTATGGCGATTTTTATCAAAACCCTGAAAATTCGGTATTAAAAATTAGAAAAACACTTTCTCCCGAAAGGGCATCACATTTTTTAATGAATTATTTATATAAAAAAGACCTTCAAATATTTAGGGCAGAGGTATTTCATAAAAAATATGATGATCTAGTTAAGTATGATAATGAAGATGTCAATTTGAGTACAAGTTTTACTAATCAAGGAAATGGAAAGGCTAGCGGTTTGGATTTATTTTGGAGAGATGGTAATAGCATTAAAAACTTCGAATATTGGGCAAGTTATTCTTACTTGGATGCTAAAAGAGATTTTAAAAATTACCCTAATAAAGCTATACCTCCATTTGCGACTAAGCATAATTTTTCAGTAGTTACTAAATATTTTATTACTGATTGGAGGACTCAAGTTGGAATGACATACAATTTTTCTTCGGGTAGGTCATTTACAAATCCAAATAGGTCAGGTTTTTTAAATGATCAAACTAAATCGTTTAATGATTTAAGTGTGAATTTTGCGTATTTGATAAATCAACAACAAATTATTTTTTGCTCTGTATCTAATGTATTAGGCTTTAATAATGTCCTCGATTATCAATATACGAATACACCTAATGCTAATGGTGTATTTAATAGAAGAGCAATAGGACAACCTGCAAAACGCTTCTTTTTTGTGGGGTTCTTTTGGACTATTAGTAAAAACAAATCAAAAAATCAATTAGATAATTTATAGCCTATAGTAAGTTTAACCCGAATTATGCATTAAAAAATCTATTACGTCTGCGATCTACTTCAAATACTATCGTAAACTGTATTTTTTAATTTAACCATAACGGTGCTATGCTGAAATTAAGAAAACACTAGTATTTATTGTATATCACAGCCTCATGACAAAGTTTCAATACATAATTCGGGTTTAATTAAAGAATAAACAATTCATCGTTTAAAAATTACAATTCGGTAAGTTAAAAATAGAAAGCCTATTGAATGTCAGGATATTTGACATGTAAATCAATAATAAATGTTCTTAATTAAAAATAACAAAACCATGGAAACAATACCAACTAATAGCGAAAATGTAACGTATCAGTCTGTAGTAGCTCACATTAAAAAAGTTAGAGAGTTTTATAACTGTGTAGTGGTTTATGGTGTAGTGATTACAGCGTTAGCCATATTAAATTATACAACAGCTCCTTACTATTTATGGGTTTTTTATCCATTACTCTTTTGGGGGTTAGGTTTAGCTATAAGAGGATTTCAATTATTTGGCTCTCAGTTATTTTTTGGAAAAGAATGGGAGAAAAGAAAGATAGAAGAGCTTATTAATAAATAGTACTAATTTTTTGAAAAGCTTTAGCTATGACAAAATTTTATAATACAGAAATGTAAAAAATAAGAATCACTTTAAAAATCATTATAAATTAATTGTCCCATAAGGGAACTAAAAACACAGATTATGAAAACACTAGTATCAATTATCAGTTTATGCTTAATTACTTTATCCGTAAAAGCCCAAGGAAACTACGAACAAGGAATGCAAAAAGCATTTGGTTTATGGGGAGAACAAAAAATAGAAGAAGCCAGTAATTTATTTGAGCGTATTGCTGCTGCAGAAAAAGAAAATTGGCTGCCTTACTATTATG
Organism: uncultured Aquimarina sp.; assembly: GCA_947498765.1. Lineage (GTDB taxonomy): Bacteria > Bacteroidota > Bacteroidia > Flavobacteriales > Flavobacteriaceae > Aquimarina. The sequence goes on along the minus strand of CANMLG010000057.1, from coordinate 35,210 downwards.
TAGCTAACGTGAATATTGTGAGTAGTTTTACTATTAAAAATCGAAAAAAGATTAATGGACATTTGGAAAAGGCGCAGGATAATTTAAATATGGCAGCTACTTTTTCAGAAAATAATCCAGAAATAATGGTATTACAGGCATTATTGCATACTGCCGAAATGATGGAGAATCCAGCTAAGAAATCAGGAGAATTAGCACCAAAAATAACAGGAATTTATGAAAGTGCATTAAAAATTGCACCTAATAATCCTCGGGTAAATGCTAGTTATGCAGAGTGGCAATTAGGTTCGGCAAGGTTTTTTAAAAAGGATATAACACCAATATGTGAAGTATTGGAAAAGAGTTTACTCTTGTTTGAAAAGGATACCCCTCTAGTTCCTTTTGGTCCAACTTGGGGAAAAGAAAGAGTGGAAACATTATTAAAAGAATGTAGTAATTAATCTATAAATAGCATAGTATAAAAGCCTTATTTGTTAATAAGGCTTTATTTTTTTAATATAATCTCTTTTGTTTTTAGTATGTTGATAATCAGGTAAATGGGTATTTTAACGCATTTTTCAATCGTTTTATCGGTAAAAAATTTAGAATATTGATATATTTTTATTAAATTAAGTAATAAATTACATTATTATGAATAAAAATACTACCCCAAAGTTTTTATTGATAATTATATTCCACATGTTTATAATTACATCACTTATTGCTCAGCCCAAACCCCCTCTAGGTTATAAATGGGAAGTGGTAACCGAACTTTCAGATGAATTTGATAAATGGGATGAAAAAAAATGGTATAAGCCCATGTGGAATTATGGCGTTCCAGTACAAATGATTGCTAAAAATTCAGGAGTTTCCAAGGGTAAGTTATGGATAAAAGCAACCCATGGTAGCGATCGAAAGCGATGGTTTCAAACTTCGAGAGTACAATCTAAGGAACAAATAAAATATCCCATGTACACAGAGTCTAGAATTAGAACTGCTCATATTTCAGCATACAATACATTTTGGATGAATAATGGTGATGCCAGCAACAGAGATGAAATTGATATTATCGAAAATAATTCTAATCCATCATGCAATTGTCAACCAGATTTTCCATGGCAAATGAATTCACAATATTTTATTACTGTTGATAAAAATAATGATCGTGCTAATGGAAATTTTGATAACAGAAAATTGTCTCCAAATAATCCACTTAGAGGAAAAAAGTGGAATGAAGCATTCCATACCGTAGGGGTATGGTGGATTGATAAAAATACAATACAATTTTATTTAAATGGAGAACCTACACGTAAAGTAACTACCAAACGTAATTTTACACGAGACCTTAATTTAGTTTGGGATTTATGGACTAAAGATGTGCCGTGGCTTGGTGGTTTGGCCAATAAAAAAGATTTAAGAAATGATAACATCAATACCATGTATGTGGATTGGGTGCATACTTATAAATTAAAAAGAAGTAAGACCTCACCAAGTGTTAAATTGGGTTCAACATTAGTTGTTGAAGCAGAAAGTTTTGAAAATACCGGAGGTTACTTTAATGATCGATTTACCGGAGGTCCAGGAAAAAAAGTTAAAAATAACGGTACAGATATTAATTTTGTAAACAAAGGCGATTGGGTAGAGTATGCACTAGATATTCCTACACCAGGGCGTTATGCTATTGAATATAAAATTTCAACTATTATTGCCAATGGGGCAGAAATAGCTTTTGTTCTCAATGGAAACAAAATAACAAATGTTGTGGTGCCTAATAATAATTCGTGGAGTAATTACAAATCGCTTTCAGGAGGTGTGGTAAAGTTATCCTCTGGCAGGCATACCATAAAATTAGTAGCTTCAGGAAGTAATGATTGGCAATGGAATTTAGATAAGTTTATTTTGAAACGAAAAAAATAGCTAGACTTAATTTTTTAAATGTTTATGAGTCTCAGGAAGAGTTAAAATTATGTGCTTTAGTGGATTTCACTTCTAAAAATAGAACAAAGAGCTATTGGCCAGTTAGCTATTTATATATTTATCAAAGTGCTAATAGCTAAGAGCAAAAATAGATGTATAAAAAGATGGTGACTTTCAGTTATAACCTGAACCATGGCATTTTCAATCCATAGTGGTTTATTTAGGTCCTAATTCAATAACATTAAGGTTGTGAATTGTTCCGTTATCAATTTCAAAACTAAGCATGGTGCGTACTTTATGAAATCCATGTTTGCCACAGGCACCGGGATTCATGTGTAGTAATCCGTATCGTTTATCGGGCATTACTTTTAAAATATGAGAATGTCCACATATAAATAATTTAGGTGGATTAGCTTTAATATCGTCACGTGTATTTACGTTATACTTTGGAGGATAACCACCTATATGAGTAATCCAAACATCAACACCTTGACAAATAAAGCGATTGTTTAAAGGAAAACATTTTCTAATTTCATGATCATCGATATTACCAAAAACACCACGTAAAGGAGCCACTTTTTGTAGTTGGTCAGTTACCTCTAAACTTCCAATATCACCTGCATGCCATACTTCGTCAGCTTGACTGGCATAATGCAAAATTCTGTCATCAATATGGCTGTGAGTATCGCTAAGTAAAAGGATTTTCATTTTATGGATTTTGTATTGAGAACTGCTTTTTAATTGATGTCTAGAAACTATAGCTATAAGTCAACTTTTAAACGTTTTTACTTTATCATTTGTCTAAAACTTATGAATAAGTGATTTTAATTACTGTGATTATAAAAAAAAAAATTATTCATTACTGTCAACCGTCAACCGTCAACCGTCAACCGTCAACCGTCAACCGTCAACCGTCAACCGTCAATTACCTCCGCTGCATCTGTTTTAAATTAATCCAAAATAAACTGGCGCAAATAGGAATAAAAGCCAAATCATAGCCTTGTATTTTCGAAAACCAAACACCAAAAGTGGTTAAAATACAAAGTAACATGATCGTAGCAAATGTTTTATGAATTTTTTTGAATGGAGTGAAGCATAAAATAAAACTCAAAAAATAGAGAGGGTTACACCACAATAAATTATAATTTTTTTGAACTTCGGGGTGTGCCGAAAATAGTGTTAAAATCAAAATAATAAGCCCTCCAAAAGCGACAGCTAAAGTAAAAGTTTGGTAAAGGACTCTCGATCTAGCAAAGACTAAGATTACAAAAAGAAAGCAAAAAAAGACAAAAGGAGTCAGTTTCCAATGCGAAGCTTTTTCAGTATTTAAATTACGTAATAATTTTTTCTGTTTTCCTGCTAAGGGTATGTTATTCACCGTTGCTTTTTCAAGTTCTTCCGAAAGGTAATCGGGCAAAAACATCAACTCTTGGGTATTTATATTTTTATCTATAGTACTACCTAAGGCTAAATTAATACCAAATTTAAACCAGGGAGCTACTTTTGAGTAGTCATTTAAATAAGAACGATAGGTTTTGTTGGTTTCTGTAGGGGTATAATTAATTCCGTCAATATGTTCTAAAAATACATTGGCCAGTTCTGTACTGCAATTTTTATGTAAAAAACCATAGCGGTAATACCTGTTTTCGGGACGATAAAGGTGTTCAAGGCGATTAATAATTTTTTTTGTTTGTTCGTTACTAAGCTGTAACTCTTGTTCAAAAACTTGCCTATTGTCATATTCATATCCCAAAAGCATATGTTGGTAGTTTTGGATACCCAAGCGATAATCCAACCGACCACCAGCAAATTTTACTAAAAAGTTTGGGGTATCAAAATCAAAAATTCCAAAGTTGTAAACGATATCAGTACCCTCATTGGGGTTTTGAATACGTATAGCGGTATGACCAAAAATAGCATGCGATGCTAAACCAGTATCAAAAGTTAATAAACTAATTTTAGAACCCTTTTGAGCAAAAGCTAAAAGTGCATTAAAAATAGATAGAATAATAAAGACTTGCTTTTTCAATAGAATAAGATTTAAACCGACTGTTACACTCCAAGTCGAAGCTGTATCTTTGCGTAAATTTATAGCTAAAATATAAAGTTTGCGATATTTTATAGAACTTTCGTACAATGGGGCTTCTTTTCATGGGTGGCAGATACAACCGAATGCTGTTTCTGTACAAGAAACCGTTGAAAAAGCCTTGAGTGTATTACTTCGCGAAAGCGTAACTATTATGGGAGCTGGTAGGACAGATACTGGTGTGCATGCCAAATATATAGCGGCTCATTTTGATACAGATATAGATTTTGACTCAATTAATTTAGTTTATAAACTAAATTCTTTTTTGCCAGAAACCATAGCCATAAAAAACATTTTTAAAGTAAAACCTGAGGCTCATGCACGTTTTGATGCTATTAGTAGGGCTTATGAATATCGAATTGTTACTCAAAAAAATCCTTTTGAAACTCATAGTGCGTATTATATAAAAGGAAAATTGGATATAGATACAATGAATATCGCTGCTAAGCAGTTATTAAAATATACAAATTTTAAATGCTTTAGTAAATCAAAAACGGATGTTAAAACATATAATTGCGAATTATTTTACGCCTATTGGGAACAACAGGAAGAGGTGTTAGTATTTAAAATATCGGCAAATCGATTTTTACGTAATATGGTTAGAGCTATAGTGGGAACATTAGTTGAGGTGGGACAGGGTAAATTGAAATTAGCGGATATTGATCGTATTTTAGCTTCAGAAAATAGAGGCGAAGCAGGCTATTCAGTCCCGGCAAAAGGATTATATTTAACAGAGGTTACGTATCCCAAAATAATACAGCTGATTAATGAGTGAAAAGAATAATCCATACGATTTAAGTGTACTAAAAAAATTGGTCAAGTTTACCAGTCCTTATAAGGGAATATTGTTTTTAGTAACACTTACCGCTATTTTAACTTCTGTTTTTGCATTAGCGCGTCCTCAGTTTTTACAACAAGCAATTGATCAAGGTATTTTAAGTAAAAATAAGGAGCTTTTACTGTATTTTATTCTTTTTATGTTGGGGTCATTGTTGTTGGAAGTCCTTTCGCAACTTACCTTTATATTTTTTGCCAATTGGTTGGGTCAGCATGTGGTACGTGACTTGCGTACACAACTTTTTAAACGTATGCTAAATTTTAAGATGCAGTATTATGATAATGCAGCAGTGGGGCGTTTGGTGACCAGAGCCGTAAACGATATTGAAAAAATAGCTGAAATTTTTAGTCAAGGATTATTTATGATTATTAGTGATTTGCTAAAAATGACAGCCATTGTAGGTATTATGCTTTATAATAGTTGGCAACTGACCTTGATTGTATTTGTAATGCTTCCTGTAATTGTATATGCGACACGTGTTTTTCATAAAAAAATGAAAGTCGCATTTGAAAATGTACGTACCGAAGTGTCTAATTTGAACACCTTTGTACAAGAGCATATTTCAGGAATGAAGATTGTTCAGCTCTTTGCTCGTGAAAAAGTAGAGCACGAAAAATTTAAAGCAATTAATGAAAAACATAAAAATGCCTGGATAAAAACGGTATGGTATAATTCAATATTTTTTCCAATAGCCGAACTTTCGGGTTCCATAGCAGTAGGTTTCTTAGTATGGTATGGTGGTTTACGTAGTATTGAGGGGATTTCAATTTCATTGGGTTTAGTAGTAATGTTTATTGAATTAACCAATATGCTGTTTAGACCTTTACGGCAAATAGCCGATAAATTTAATACCTTACAAATGGGTATGGTAGCTGCTAGACGTGTATTTAAAGAATTAGAGTTAGATGAGGTAATTACAGAAACAATTACTACCGAGTTGACAAATGTTAACGGGGTTATTGATTTTAATAATGTACGTTTTAGCTACCTGGAAGGAGAAGAGGTGCTTAAAGGAGTTACATTTAATGTAAAAGCAGGTCAAACTGTGGCTATTGTGGGCGCAACAGGAGCAGGTAAGTCAACTATTATTAATTTATTGAATCGCTTTTATCAAATTGATAGTGGGGATATTTTAATTGATGGAACGTCAATACACAAGGTCTCATTAGCCAATTTACGAAGTAATATTGCAGTGGTATTACAAGATGTATTTTTATTTGCCGATACTATTTTTAAGAATATAACATTAGGTAATGAAACCATTACTCTGAAAGAAGTAGAACAAGCCGCTAAAGAAATTGGAGTGCATGATTTTATTATGCAACTGCCAAATAATTATGAATATAATGTAAAGGAACGCGGAGCCATGCTTTCATCGGGGCAACGTCAATTGATTTCCTTTTTAAGAGCGTATGTTTCTAAGCCGAGTATTTTGGTATTGGATGAGGCTACATCATCTGTAGATACGTATAGCGAACAATTAATTCAAAAAGCCACTGAAAAGATTACTCAAAATAGAACATCAATTGTAATTGCACATCGATTGGCCACTATTGTGAATGCCGATGTTATTTTGGTAATGGATAAAGGAGAAATTGTGGAACAAGGTTCGCATAGTGATTTACTAAAAAAACCAGATGGTTACTATAAAAATTTATACGAAGTTCAGTTTGCCGAAGTGGTACTGAGTTAGTATTAATGGCTGTGTGATTAAAAAAATAGTTATTGTTAGTGATTTAATAAAAAAATCCAAGATACTTTTCAATGTCTTGGATTTTTTATTGGCACGACCAAAGAGTATAAAAATCCTGTATTTACCTTGGAATTATTCTTTAATCAGTTTAATCACTTGTTTGGTTTCAATAGCACCTTCAATACTTTTAAAGTTTACTTCCAATAAATACATTCCATTGGTTAAATTAGTAAGGTCTATAGTTTCTAGGTTTTTAAAACTAGCTACAATATCCCCTTTAAGGGAGAATGCATTTACTCCAGTAATATCAAAGGTTTCGGTTTTATTTGTAGCAATTGTTACAAAACCAGTTGTTGGATTAGGTGATACAATGAAAGGTCCCTTTGTTAATTCAAAGTTTTTAGCTCCAGTATTAGAAATTAACTCAAATTTCTGATTGTTGTTAGTTGCTGAGAATCCCCATAATTTAAGATTTCCATTATTCCCACCACTTTTGTCTAAAGCCATTGTTGAACAATGTACAGGTCTAAAATAATGAGCCTTTCCTCTTTTTTCAATATACCATTTTTGGTGATTCGAATTTGCATTGATCCATGTACTAGCATTGGCATTTCTGTCACAATTTCCAAATCCGATTTGTAAAAATCGATTAGTTCCAAGGTTTTTAATTTGATGAATACCATTACCTATGTGCTTAAATTCCCATTTATGATCAGGATAAATGGTAGTGGAATTGTACATACGCGCATTATGATCATCCCAGGTAGGGGCTATAATATTTTGCTGATTACCAATATTTCGAATTGTAAAAACACCATTAACTTCTATACGGTTTGTGTTGCCAGCAGATGATGGCTTTGAAGGGTTTTTAGCTCTGGCAGGTACCTTTGCAGTTTGGAATCCAGTTCCCTGAGATCCAACCAATACAAATGGGTTATTTTCATTAGAAATTGCTATTGCATTGGCCAATGGGTATGCCATTCCTTTAATTTGCTTACTCCAAGTAGTTCCCCCATCTTTCGAAAACCAAATTCCATTACTTCCTTCTTTTATACCTCCAGATCCTTGTGCACTTGATGAAGTAGCATATATGATATCTGAATTTTTAGGCATAATAGCAACTTTTCGCATGTATTTATCTGAAAGGATTTTTTTCCAAGTATCTCCTTTATTTTTACTACGGTATAAACCTTTATTTTCTCCTTTTCCATAAACACTTACATATACCCAATTTGGATTATTTGGATCAGTATCAATATCAAAAATTCCTACGTAACTATTAGATCGTATGGAGGTTTCTTCATTGTCTTTTGGTAAATCATTTAGAGTTAATCGTTTCCAGTCTTTCCCTTTGTTTAATGACCTCCATATACCTTTTGTTCCTCCAGCATACACAATATTTCCGTTTTTTTGATCTACAGCGGTAAATTGGCAAAATTTGTTATCCAATACTTTAGACCAGCGATTACCGTCATTAGTACTTTTATATACCGATCCATTAACAACAACATATAGTGTTCGGTTGTTTCTTGGGCTATTAATGTCTACTGAAAGTCCGTTAATTCTACGTCCGCCAGTTGTTGGTAAACCATTGTTTACCTCAGCCCAACTTGTACTTTCTCCTTTGTTGGTACTTTTTAAAATATAACCTTCGCCACAAGTAGTCCATACTACATTTTCACGGGTTGGATCTGCTACTATAGCTCTAAAATTTCCACCTTTTCGATTTCCCCAACCGTATTTTTCATCGTCGGTATTAGAATTTTCCCAAGATTTCCCCTTGTCTAAACTTCTCCAAATCCCCATATCGTTCATGGTTAAGTAAATGATATTAGAATTGGCAGGGCTTATAGTTGCATCAACATTAACAATATTATCAACACCAGTACTTTGCCATCCATTTTTTCCTACTTTGTTACCATGTAGTACTTTAAAATTTCGACCCCCATCGGTACTTCCAGTTACAAATTGGGTGCTATATGTAAAAAAATTGTTCGGATTTGATAAGTCCTCACCTAGGTTTCCGTATGTACTTTGTAGTGATCCATGAAAGGCGGGTTGCCATTTGCTTACATTACTAATCTTTTTGAAAGTACGTCCTCCATTGGTGGATAATCTAGTTCCAGATCGGTCATTCCATGTAGCAGTAGCTCTAGTGTTTATTAAAGTAATATTACTATTGTTTGGATTTATAAAAATTCTACCACCAAAGTCATGTAATTTTACCCAATTTTTACCTCCATCGGTACTTTTAAATAATTTATGATCAAGTCCATCAATATAGAATCGAGCATCGCAATCAGCTTTTACAGTGCTAATGTACATGGTGTTTGGATTATTGGGATCCAAATTAAAATCTGAAACTTCAGTAAAACCTTCAAAATTGTTATTGTCAGTAATATTTGTCCAAGTCACTCCTCCATTTGTACTTTTAAAGACATCAGCAACAGAACAGGCTGCTCTGGTTTTACCGCTACGGATATATACAACATTTGCATTTTTAGGATTCACAACAATACTTGCAATTCTAAGTTTTGGAAGATTCGTGCTTACTGGTTTCCAGCTATTACCTGTATTGGTTGTTTTATATACTTTAGCATTAAGTGTATTCCAGTTACCTCCATGCCAAGCAGCGTAGCCTATCCAAGCTTTATCTGTTCCCATTTCAATATCGGTTACATAACCTCTATTTTCACCTTTACTTTCAAGAACTTGTTTCCATGAGTCTCCTCCGTTTTGTGTTTTGGAAATTCCATTATTTCCTAAAAACATAATGTTTCCGTTTTTACGATGAAAACCCATACCCGAAATATGTGTTCCTACAAGTCCACGATTGAAACCGCATACATCCCAGGATTTACCACCATCTTTACTGCGGTAAGCCCCACTTAGATCACTTCCGGCAAGGATAATACCCGATGCACTAGCACCAATACTATCAAACCATCCGCCACCTCCTGGGTTGGTACGTGTCCAGTTATGAGTTTGAGCTACAGCAGAGAAATTAAAAGTTGCTGCTATTGAAAATAAAAAAACAGTTAAAAATTTAAGTGTAAGTGAATTATACTTTTTTTTAACTGTTTTACAAGTTTTTAATGAGCATGTTAAAAAGCTTGAAGCAATTTTCTTATTCATCAGAATTGAGTCTTTTAATTAGTTAAATAAATAACGTTTTTTTAACAGTAGATATTAGATCAAAAATGAGCTAGAAAATTCACTTGCTACAAGAAGCTTGTTTTTTTAGTTAAATTTCTTTGTTGAATGAAATAAAACGGGAATGTATATAAGTCAAAAATTAACTATAAATTTAGTGTAATAGATGAGTTTAGTGGTAGATTTATTTATTCTATTCTAAAAAAGTTTAAAATAAATAGGTGATAAGACTTTTTCTAAAAAAAAGGATAACTGCTATAGAAGCTTAGTGATTTTTTAGTTAGTAAAGCATTGTTATAGCTGAAATTAAACTAAAAGTTAAAGTTCTATTATAGTGAAAATAAACAAAAGTATATTTCAATATATGGAAAGAATAAGTTGTATTTTATAGTTAAGCTGCGTGTAAATATAATAAAATCTTATTGTATTAATCTACTAGGATAAATATTAAAAATAGGGCTACTATAATTTGTGTGAATTTATCTACAGACAAATTATGAAAAATGTAGATTACTATTTTATAGATTTTAAGATTTGCGGATAATTATTTCGTATAAATAGATTGAATTATTTTTGCTATCCAAAGACAGGGCAGCACGATATTGATGAGCCAGTTGATGCTTCAAAGGAGAGAAAATAGTCTTAGCTATTGTTTCATTTTTTAATGCATGAATTGTAAAAAAGAAACGAAATATATATGCGAAGTATTTTTTAGTTAATTGTATTATTAATACTCCAATGGATTTTATTATTGTATTTCGGCACTTAAACCAGCATCTAATAAGGCAGTACAACGAGGTTCTAAATCCTTGTAATCACCTGTTTTCACACTGCATTTTCCTTTATAATGGACAAGCATAGCGCATTGTTCAGCTTGTAAAGGTTCGTGGTCACAAACGCTAATAAGTGTATCTATTACATGATCAAATGTATTTACGTCGTCGTTAAACAATACAATTTGATTGTAGCGTTTTATTTCCGTTTCTTCAACGACCTGCTCTAAAATTTCAATATCGTAATCCGAAGTCATAATCTGCAAATTTTTAGTTATTCTTTTTGTTTTTGAAATGTGCTGCAACCCAGTTGTTTCGAGTTATTTTTTTATCAAAAATCAAACCAAGATTAGCACAAGCTGTGTTAATTATATCAAAATCTTCGTTGTAAAAGCCACTTAATAATAAATCTCCCCCTTTTGTTAAACATGTAGCATAATGATGCATATCATTTAACAAAATATTTCTATTAATGTTGGCTATAATAAAATCATATTTTTTGTTATTTAGCAGCTTTGCATCTCCTTCATAAACGCTAATATGTTTACTTTTATTTCGTTCTACGTTTTCAATAGTGTTTAAATAGCACCAGTTGTCAATGTCAATAGCATCAATGGGTTGAGCGCCTCGCATTTCTGCTAAAATTGCCAAAACTCCTGTGCCACACCCCATATCCAAAACCTTTTTGTCTTTAACATCTAATGCTAATAAATGTTGGATCATCATATGTGTAGTTTCATGGTGTCCGGTACCAAATGACATTTTAGGTTCAATAACAATATCAAATTCTACTTCCTTTTTTTCATGGAAAGGAGCACGTACACTACATTTTTGATCTACTAAAATAGGATCAAAATTCTTTTCCCATTCTTCATTCCAATTTACCTGTTCAATTTCCTCTTGTACATAGCTTATGATAAATTCGTTGGAACTTAGTATGTATATATCTTCTAAAATTCTAGGATTCCAGTCTTTTTCTTGAATGTAGGCATTTACACCTGTTTCTGTTTCTACAAAGCTTTCAAAGCCCGCAACACCTAATTCGGCTATTAATATTTCAGTAGCGGGTTGTAATGGAGAAATGGTAAAATTATATCCTTTGTATATGGGAGTCGACATTTATTATTTTTTTTAAATGTGTTCACTTTCTTTAAGGGGATAAAAAATACTTAAGTACTAATGTAACATTTATAAGTAATATAACAAACAAAGCATGAGTTAAATTGCTCATGCTTTGCGCTTTATTTGAATTTATCTTTTTTTGAGCGTTGCTTACCTAGCATTTACAATACCAAAAAAGTCTTCAGCTTTTAATGAGGCACCTCCAATTAGACCACCATCGACATCTGTTTTAGAGAAAATTTCTTCGGCGTTTGTAGGTTTACAACTTCCTCCGTAAAGGATAGAAACGCTATCAGCTAAATTAACATCATATTTGTCAGCTAAAGTTTTACGAATAAATGCATGCATTTCTTGTGCTTGATCCGCAGTAGCAGTTTCACCTGTACCAATAGCCCAAACAGGCTCGTAAGCTAAAATAATATCTTTAAAAGCATCAGCTTTTAAGTGGAATAAGGCATTTGAAATTTGTGAAGCCACTACATCAAAATGTTTTCCCGCCTTACGATCTTCTAATTCTTCACCAAAACAAAAAACAACCTCAATACCTTCGGCTAAAGCTTTGTTAACTTTTTCAACTAGTAGGGCGTCAGTTTCACCATAATAAGCTCTACGTTCGCTATGTCCAAGTAATACGATTTTAACACCTGCATCCTTTAACATGGCAGCTGAAACCTCACCAGTGTAGGCACCACTATCATGCTGACTCATATTTTGAGCAGCAACTTCAATGCCGCTACCTGCTACTGCATCAACAGCTGTAGTTAAGTTTACAAACGATGGCGTAATAATTACACGTGCGCTAGATGTTTTAGTTTGCGCTTTTAAATCAGCAATTAAACTTTTAGTTTCTGCTACGTTTTTATTCATTTTCCAGTTTCCTGCAACAATTTTCTGTCTCATGTTATTTTGAGTAAGGTTATTTTATCAATTTGATTCTTGGATCCAACCATCCATAAATTATGTCTACAAATATATTGATTCCTATAAACAATAAGGCAATAACTAAGACTGCACCCATAACAATAGGTAAATCTGAAGTGTTTAAGGCATCTACTATCTCTTTTCCTATACCATTCCAACCAAAAACATACTCTACAAAAACAGCCCCAGCAAGCATGGAGGCAAACCAACCCGAAATTGCAGTTACTACTGGATTAAGTGCGTTTTTTATGGCATGTTTATAAATTACCCTTGCAGTAGAAAGTCCTTTTGCTTTAGCTGTGCGGATATAATCTTGGGAGAGTACTTCTAATAAGGAATTTCGCATAAGCTGAGAAACAACAGCCAAAGGGCGAATTCCTAAAACTAATGCTGGCAATACTAAGTTTTTTAAATTTAAATGTATTCCTTCTCCAAAATCATCTAATTGATACAAACTCCCTGTCATAGGTAAATGAGTATATTTATGTAACACAAAGCCAAACAGCCAAGCAAATAGTATAGCACTAAAAAAGGAAGGAACACTCATTCCTAAAGTACTTACCAGTTGAATCCCTTGATCAATCCATGAACCTTTTTTTATAGCAGAAACTACACCTAAAAAAACGCCTAAAATTAAAGCTATTAAAATTGAAAAAACTGCTAAAACAGCTGTATTTGGCAAAGTTTCAGCAATAACACTACTTACTTTTTTTCCTGTTTTTTGAAACGATTCACGCAAATAAGGGTATTTTAGTACTACTTGATTTCCGAAAAGGCGAAATAGACGAATCCCTTTGTATTTGTCTTCAGAATAAAAGCAAAAATTATCTGGATTTAAACTGTGAAAGGATAAGGGAGATAAATCATTTACATAATATCTATATTGAGTTGTAAGTGGTAAATCAAATCCGTATTTTTTTCGTACTACAGCTAATTGTTCCTCACTCTCATTTTGACCTAACATCATTTGAGCAGGATCACCTGGTAATACATTAAACAATAAAAAAATGACAGTTACCACTCCAAAAAGGGTAAGTATCGTGTAACCTGTTTTATATAATATATACCGAATCAATTAAGGAAGTTCAATTTGTTCGGCATCATTCCAATGCAATTTTTGTTTGATTGTTCCTTTGTTTAAAACAACAATTCCTGGGTTGGATCTCACTATAGTTTTTAAAGCAGTTTCATCGCAAAAATAAAAATCAAATGTTAAGCCGTAAGTTGATTTCATTTTGGCAATTTTGTCATCACCTGATGCCGAAATTCCAATGACTTTGTAACCTGCTTGGGTTGCTTGTTTGTAAACATCGGCTAATTTTTCCATGCCATCAGCTTCAGATTTGGATAAGTTATAGGAGATAATAGTTACTAATTTATCTTCATTTAAAAACTGATCGGTAAAATCTTGATCTCCTTTTTCAATAGAAAAATCATGAATTGGTGGTATATAACCTTCCTGAACTACTTCGGTGGTTACCCCTATAAATTTACCGCTCGTTTGTGGGTAGGCGCCTTGCGTAGTCACAATTTTTTTCGTTCCGTTTTCTTCAAACTCCCAATTGTAAGCAAATACTGCTTTTGGAGCACCTTCGGGTACGGACATGCCTTCGTTAATATTAACGCCTTCTTTGTAGGCTCTAAAATCAACTTCTGGTAAATGCATAAGTACATGATATGCATACCACATGCATAAAATAAAAGCTACAAACGTAATAACTGTATTTGCAAATTTTGAAAAGAAAGGAGTCAGATGCTTCCTTCCTACAAAAATTAAAAGAATCAATAGCGTAAGTACCACATCTTTTCCAAAGGATTGCCATGGAGTAATTTTTAGAGCGTCGCCAAAACAACCACAGTCTTTTACTTTATCAAAATAGGCGGAATAGAATGTTAGAAAAGTAAAAAATATAATCATTCCTAATAATGACCATAAGGTAAATTTTACTTTGTAACCAATAATTAAAAGTACTCCGACCATTACCTCAAAAATGACTATAAAAATAGACAACACCAATGCATATGGATTTAAGAATTCTAAATTCAATACATCGGGGGCAAAATAATCGGTAAGTTTATAAGAAAAACCTAACGGGTCATTCAATTTGATAAATCCTGAAATAATAAAAAATATTCCAACAAAAATTCGAAAAAATCCAACAAGTACTTTCATCTTTTTCTTTAGCTATTATTAGCTACTAGCTTTTGGTTAGTAGCATTTTTTATACTTTGAACCAATTTATAAACTAATTTTTTAAAAACCCAACCTATTTAATTCAAAGTATGGTACTCTTATGACAAATGAATCATAGCAAAAACGGCATAATTTATCATGTCTTGATAATTTGCAGCAATCCCTTCGCTAACTAGTGTTTTTCCTTTATTATCTTCAATTTGCTTAACGCGAAGTAATTTTTGAATAATTAAATCGGTTAAGGAACTCACACGCATATCACGCCAAGCCTCGCCGTAGTCGTGATTTTTGGCTTCCATTAAGGTTTTTGTTTCACTGATATAGTTGTCATACAAACTAACCGCCTCATCGGTATTTAAATCAGGTTGGGTAGCAATACCTTTATCAATTTGAATCAACGCCATAATACAGTAATTAATGATTCCGATAAATTCAGACTCTTGTCCTTCATCTACTTTGCGTTCTTCGTTTTCTTGTAAACTACGAATACGCTGCGCTTTAATAAAAATTTGATCGGTTAATGAAGGTAGTCGTAAAATCCGCCATGCACTTCCGTAATCCGCCATTTTATTTGAAAATAATGTGCGACAGGTAGTTATAACGGCATCGTATTGTTGCGAGGTGTGCTGCATAAAAAATGTAATTTGTCTTCAAATCCATAAAGAAATGGCAATTTATAAAATTGCCCGTAACTTTGTACCTTTTCCGAACTAAATGTATTCAAAATAACTGCTACATGACTATTAATTGCCTTGGAGATTTAATCGATTTGTCTATTCCAAAAATATTAGGAATAGTAAATCTTACACCAGATTCTTTTTACGATGGCGGCTCTCTTAAAAATGAAGCTTCACTAGTAACTAAAATTGAAAAAATGTTGCAGGACGGAGCCGACTTTATTGATCTTGGGGGGTATTCTTCGCGCCCAGGCGCCAAGGATATTTCAGTTGATGAAGAAATGGATCGCGTACTTCCTGTAGTAAAACTACTTACTAAAGAGTTTTCTGGAATTCGCCTATCGATTGACACCTTTAGAAGTTCTGTTGCCAAAGCTTGTTTGGATCAAGGTGCAGCTCTAATTAATGATATATCGGCAGGTAATTTAGATGCTGAAATGCTTAAAACGATAGCGGCATACCAGGTGCCTTACATCATGATGCACATGAAAGGCAGCCCACAAAACATGCAGTCATTAGCCAGTTATAAAAACATTACGCAAGAAGTATGTTTTTATTTTTCAGAAAAAATAGCCGAAGCACGAGCCTTAGGGATTCATGATGTCATTGTTGATCCCGGTTTTGGTTTTGCCAAAACAATTGATCATAATTTTGAATTATTAAATAATTTTGAGATACTTCAACAATTAGATGTCCCTATTTTGGCGGGTATATCAAGAAAATCCATGATATACAAAACCCTAAACACAACAGCCGATCAAGCCTTAAACGGAACTACCGCTTTACATATGATCGCCCTGCAAAAAGGGGCCAATATATTGAGAGTTCATGATGTTAAAGAAGCTAAAGAATGTGTTGTTTTGTTTGAGCAATTAAAAAAGGTCAAGATGTAATTTATTTTCAATTTTCATGAATTTTTGCGTATTCGAGTGATTTTGTGTAATGAAATGAAGCAAAATTATATCGAGAATTGTTTTGACTTCATAATTCCTATTTAATGCAACATCTGGGTTAAACAATTAGCGACATCTAATTTATCTACTCACTTTTTATTTCGTGGTAAGTTTGTCATTTTTCCAGGTACCTTCGGCTTTTAATTTTCCTTTCTTGTTATAAAATTTGCCCTTGCCATTTCTTTTGTCGTCTTTCCATTCACCTTCATATCGATCGCCGTTTTCCCAATAATAAATACCAAAACCATTTCTTTTATCTTTTTTGTAATCCCCGTTATAATGTTGTCCATCGTTCCAAAAAAAATGCCCTTTTCCGTGGCGCATATTATTTTTCCAAAAACCTTCGTAGCGGCTACCAGATTCCAAAACCGCAACGCCATATCCGTTGGCTTTATGGTTTTTTACATCGCCTACATAGTATAAGCTAGTTCCTTTGGAAGTTTTGAATTCTAATTTAGTTTCATCTGGTTTATTTTTATTAAGTTGAAATTTTAAATTTTCTAATTCAGTGTTTGTAGTTTTAAGTGCAATTGCTAAACTGTCATTTATTATATCCTTTGATGATGTGTTTAAATTAACTTTAGGAGATGTATTGTGTGATTTAAGTTGTTGATAGTGCTTTATTTTTTTATTTAAAGTTGCAATTTCCTCAATCATTTTGCTTTTAATAAAAAAATTACGATCTGTAATATGAATACTATCCTTTTCAAATTGTTTTGAAAATTGCAATGCTTTTTCATAAGCACCAGATAACACTAAAGAATCTACTAGAGAAACTTTGTTTTTTTTACTATCTGTTTTTTTTCTAGGTGTATTTGCAATAGATAAGGTGTCGTTTTTTAGTGAGTTGAATTGGTAATAGTTATATATTGCCACTAATGTTGAAATGACTGTGACTAAAGCTAGCGTAGTGTTAGTGTTAAATTTTTTCATGATTTTTTTAATCTCTAAAATGAATTTCAGGCAGTTTGTTTTTAGCTTTTCTAAAATCGGGAGAAAAGTATACATGTGTTCGTATGGTCCACCCTTGTTTCCAAATGGCTCCATTATCCAAATTCTGTCCCATATTGTACATTGCACCAGCAGCAACAGTTAGTTTAGGTGAAAATATATAACCAAAACTTGTATGTAAACGAAGGTCTTCCATAGGACTATTAACTACTTTTTTTCCGCTTTGCATTATTAATTCAGCCTCGGGAGCTATATAAAATGATTTTGATTGAATTTTGGTGGTATTAATTGGTATTTTAAGACGGAACATGTAGCGCCAGCGATTTCTAAAAATAAATGTACTATTCTCTTTAAAACTTTTACTCCACCGGTGTTCTATTCTAAACCTATGATAAGCAATAGCATGTCCAACGGGCATTGCAAATTGGTATTGATGCCAAATTCGGTATTCAGGAATTGTATTACGTGTGGTACTTTGATTTTTAGTATCAAAATTAAGGCGTAAAACACCCCCCAAAGCAAAATTTATTTTTTTTGAATAAATATATCCTAAAGCATGACGGTTATAAATTTGGCCTACCTGACCAATAAATGGAGTTTCTTTAGTTTCTTCAAAACGAAAATGAGTTTGTGCAACCCAAAAGAATTTTTTTGATATTCGAATATTTCCATATGTATTGATCCAATATTTGGTTATAGGTTCTTTAAATTGAGAAGTGCTGAATTCATTTGAATTTTGATCTTGAGCTTTAATAGTTATTAAAGGAATTATTACAAGAACTAAAAATAGGATGTTCTTAAAAGAATAGTTTCTTATTGAGTGACAGTAGTGAACTGGCATAAATAATTTTTTTTGAAAATTTATTTTTGTCAAAGCTAACAAAGTTACACCTTCAACGAAGATTTTATGATCATGTTGTGAAGTTTATGGATGAATTTTTATAAAATTTCATTTTTTGAGTTTTTCATAAAACAAAGGCAGGTAATTTTAATATATTTCTGCTGTCCAATTCTTAAATGGAGCTCGAATTTTGTATACGATTGCTATACAAAAAATGCACAAATATTCTCCATGTGTATGTTGTTATTAAAGCAAAAGAATATGTTGTTTTGTTTGAGTAATTAAAAAAAACGAAGTTTTAGTTATTTTGAGTTTTAAATTGCGATTTTTAATCTTTATATTCAATGGTGAAATAGTTATTTAAAATTCAAAAGCATAAGTTTTTTCTTTCATTTTTATTTTTTTAAATAATTATATATTTGAATGATTAATAAATACTTGATTTAAATTTATAATATGAAAAAAATATTTTTGTTAGTAATTTTACCTTTGATGAGTCTTTTTATAGCATGTGAGGATGACGATACTGAAAATTTCAAAGCCTTAAAAGAGGTTGACAATAGTACATTAGTCGGAGTTTGGCAAACCACAAGTGTAAAAGAGAAAAATCAAGATATTACAAATGAATGTAATTTGAAGGAATTTTACGAGTTTAAAAGTGATAATACATTTTCGTTTCAAATATACGAAGCTGTTGAAGATGTGAATGCTGATGGTTCAGTATCAATTACAGATTGTATAAAAGGAGAGTTACTTACGGGGACTTATAAGGTTGAAAACCCAAGTTTGCAATTTACTTTTTCAGATGGAGATGTTGAATTTGAATTTTTACGGATAGAAGGTGATAAACTTTTTATCAGAACAGGAGGAGAAGTAAGTGATGAAAGTGTTTTTGTAAAAAAGTAATTTCGTAATGGTTAGGAAAAACGAATGGAATATTTTACTATCCATTCGTTTTTTTTTTAATATGTTATTCTCTAATTCTTTTATGGAAATAATCAGCCCAGCGAACTTCTAAAAATTCGATAATCTGTGCTTTGGTTTTTCCGGTGTCATGCAATTCAAAAGCGCGTTTTAAATACTTGTCTCTCAATAGTTTTAATTCTCCTTCGGCTTTAGTGATTTTATCCGGAGTTATAGCCCATTTTTTTAAGGTGCTCAATAATTTATTGTGCGCTTCTAGGCGTTGTTCTTGGATAGTAATAACGCGTTCTTCTTCAGAGGTGCCTTTTCCTTTTTTATTCGCTAGTTCTCCTAATAAATAATCCAATTCGCGCTCCAACTTATAACTTATTCCCTCAGCTTCTTGACCTAGTTTTAAATAAGCGTAATAGAGCATATTGTAATAACTTGCTTCAAAATCCTCATAGTCACTAAGTTTTTTCAAATAAGCTAAAGCAACTACTTTATATACTTTTTTATCCTTTTTTTCCGAATCGTATAATTGTTCTTCTAAATCTTGTAGTTCCTTTTTTCTAATGGAAGTGAGGTACGGGAAATCCCCATTAAAAGGTAGTTTTACCAATTGAGGGGTAATGTTAATAGGTGTATTTTTGTAATGATATTTTTTGTAATCAATACTAATAGTGTCGTGTGTTATTTTATTTCTTTTAGGGAGTTTAATATTGAGTTTTGGTTTTTTAACGCCAAAAGCATAATTGTAGCCAAAAGTTGCCGTAAACTCACTTAAAGAAGCTGAATTATCTGAATTCCGAAATAATTGAATGGCATTTACATTAAAATTATGCACTTTTTTTAAGGAATAGCTGGCACCAGCCCTAAGGTTGGTAACATTGCTTTTGCCTCCAGTGTTATCTGATTGATTATAGGAAGCCGAAAAACGACTCGTCAGTGTTTTTTGAAAAAAACTTTTTGAGATGCCTAAAGTGGGGCCCCATGTGGTAGCATCTTCCCTTCCGATCGTATTAAAAGTAGTGTTGATAGCAGAGGTAATACTAATGTTGCGTTCCGAAAAGCTAATGGTATGACCTATATTTAAATTGTGAAATGTAGAGGCATCTCCAATACGCACTATACCCCCTTGCTCGTTGGCTACGTCATTTAAGTTGTAGTTGATGTTTAGGTTTTGGTGGGCTTCTTTTTTGGGCGATACTACATAGTTGATGTTCAAGTTGGCGGTCTGTGATAATTGCCTAAAATCCAAATCTTCTACGGCTTCATCAGTCAAATCACTATCATTTATATCTTCAAATTGATTGGGTTTAATATTTGTAAAAGTGGTAAAGTTGGAATACATACCAGTAAGGGTTAAGCGTTCGTTTAGACTTAAAGTAGCATTGGCGGCACCAATAGTTCGGTTGGTATTATTTGCTTTTTGGCCATCTAAATCGTCACGTTGCAAACCAATGTCAATCCCTAAAACCAGTTTGTCTTTAAAAAAGGAATTGGTCGCATTTACGGTTATATTCTCAAAATCATTATTAAAAAAATAAGCGCCCAATGTGGTGTATCCAGGATCAATACGTTCGTAGCCAATACCCACGCTAACTTTGCCTTGTGTGTAATTCAAACCCGTTTTTAAGGCATTGTAATAGGTGGTAGCAGCTCTGTTGTTAAAAAAAGGTTTAACTAATGAAAAACCACTAGCTTCATTTTTAGCAGTGCGGGTATCTGTGGTAATGGCAGTGTTGGCAAATTCTGCCTGTACTGTAAATTGATTATTTAATTTAACCTGAGATTCAATACTAATCACTAAATTTTCTTGTGGTAGTACACCACGGGCTTCAGGAATGCTATCCAAGGAATTCAGATCGTCCTTAGCATAAAAAGTAATAAGGCCTATTTTGTATCGCTCTTTTTCATACGAAGTTTTAAATCCGTAGCCCATACGATCAAAAGCAGGCTGAGTTCTAGCGTCGCCATCATCGGGAGTAGCCTTGAGTAAGCGCCCTCCCATTAGGCTTATTTTAAAAGGACCTTTAGGTGTTAATTCTAAGCCGCCGCCAGTAAATTGATGTCCACTTAGGGTGTAAGGCGAAAAGTTCATATTTACCGATCCAATATGCCCAGTAATCCATTTGTATTTGGGGTGTAAACTCAGTCTATTAAAATCAAAGGGCAATTGGTAGCCTAAATCTTCTCCTTGATTACTATAACTGTATGTAATTGGTAAAGAAAAACTGTAGATAGAAACATTCAAAGTGCCTTGTAAAAAGTACGTAAAAGGATTACGACTGGCATTTTGGTTGGAGTTGTAATACACGCCGTTGGCAGAAACAATACCACTAACTTTTAAGGGCTTACTTTTTTTTATGGTTTCGTAATCAATAGTTTGTGATAAGCAATTTGGAGCGCTTAACCATAAAAAGAAAATAGTAAATGATATGTTGTAAAAACTTCTTATAACTTTTTCTTATGATTAAAACCACGCTTATTGGATGTTTAATAAGCGTGGTTTTATAAAATTATTTAATCAAACACTTACTTTTTTTCATAGATGTATACAAATCCATCAGAACTTAATTTTAATTTTCCATCTTCAAGGCTTACAGTAAATTCTTCAGAGTCCTCATTATTAATAGTAATGGTACTAGTAGTTTTATTAAAAGTTCCATTTAAAGTTTCAGGAATACACTTAGTTACCTCTTCAGTAACACTGCCGTCTTCATTAACTGTACTAGTCACCTCGTTTCCGTTGAATATTAATTCAACAGTATTAATACTATTATCTTTAAAGATAATAGTATTCTCTTCGTCGCATTCTTCTGTTTCGTCAATATCGTCTATTAACAAACTAATTAGTTGCCATTCACCAACTATAGGAGATATTTCTTCTTCTTCTTCTTCTTCGATTGTAGGGAATGCTGCAGTAGTTTTTTTCCATTTTTCTACGTCAACTCCTTCATTTTCTGTTGTGTAAGTAAAAACAAGTAAATCTTCTTCAAAAGTAACTTCTATTTCAAAATCACCATCATTAGTTTTTGCGGAAAGCGAAGAGTTTTGGATAGTATAACTACCTGTAATTAGACTGCTATTTCTGCAATTAATATCACTTCCAGAAAAATAAAGTTGCTTAAATACATCATCGGTTATTTCTAGCGCCGTTTTTTTTCTGCAATCATCAAGTACTTCAATTTCTCCTTCTTCCGATTCAAAAACTAAGTTGTAAACACCTTTAATTTGATCTTTAGCAATGTCATTATCGCTCGGAGCATCATCACTACTGCAAGAAAATAAAGTAGTTATAATAAGTCCTAAGCCTAAAATGATTTTTTTCATAATTAATTCGTGTATAGATTATGTAAATTTATTTTCTTTTATAAATAGTTGAAGTTGAATTATCATTTCTTGTAATTGTTAGTTTACCAGATTCAATTGTAAATTTGCCGATAGAGGTTACTTCATTGACAACAACAGTAATTGAATCACCTTCAATGATATATGTTCCGGAATTTGGTTCGTCTGGTTCGCAATTATCAGAACCGTCTTCATTTTTTCCAACATTAGTATGTGAAGTTGAGGTAAATGCACCATCATTATCGATTGTAAGTGTTGCTAATTTTTCGCACGTTGAAGCTTCTACAATATCACCATTTCTACCTATAAAAGATACTGTTTGCCACTCGCCAACAATTGGGTTTTCTGCGTTACTTGAAGCATCATCATCACTGCTACAAGAAAATAAAGTAGCTATAATAAGTCCTAAGCCTAAAATGATTTTTTTCATAATTAATTTGTGTATTTAAATTAGATTGCGACAAAACTAGGTATTAATTCAAAAAAATCGGCGGTTTTGTTGAGGGAATATTCTTTCAATATGATTATAACATTATAAGATTCAAGTGCTTATTTTTACAAAAAAATATTAAGTGAAATTTCCACTTGTAACCAACAATGCTATTTAAATGAAAAAAATACTACTTCTATTCTTTTTTTTGGTCAGTAGCCTTTTTTCAAGTAGTGTTCACGCAGCTATTGTAAAAGATTCCTTGATTACAAGCACTTCAACTAAAAGGACAGTCCTTAATGTTAATAAATTACTAAAACAAAAATTGTTTGAGCTGGATAAAAAATATCCGACAACTAACAAGGAATTTCAATACGCTTCTAATGCTTCGGAATTTTCTTTCAAGCAAATAAATAGTGAATACCCAATTCTTCAAGAGGTAAAAAATAATCGACAAGAAGCAGAGGGAGTAATTAACGAAGTTGAGGAGACAGGGAAGTGGGTGGATACCTTTTCCAACGAAGATATTCAAACCTTGCCAGTAGGTATTCAGCATGAAGTTAGTGGGGTTACTTACCAAATAGGTTTCGCCAAAGCTAGGTTTACCAAAGACTACACCGAACTTACTGTTTTTGCACGTATCAAATTACCACAGACTGATGAGCGAGGCGAGCCTATACAGTTGTTTTTTGGGGCTAATAATGTGAAACTTTCTCATAGCGGCGGATTAATTGGTCAAGCCAATTTGGTGTTATTAGGGGATGTATTTATTCCGTTTAACAAAGGAAATTGGTTGTTTTCATTAAAAGGAGGTTTTGATATGGAAACAGGGCTTACTCAAAACAATACGTATATCACTATTGATTGTGATGGTGTAAAGGAATTAGGCTTACAAGGGGAGGTGCAATTTTCGCGAAAAATGCTGTTGCCTGTAGATAATGAAGGAAATTTAGCACCTGAGACGCGAATGTATACTAATTCGGCTCAAAAAAAAGTGCAAATACCTAACAGGGTACGTGGTAATTTCAATATGGTGGGTTCCGATTGGAATGATTTAGTTATTGAGTTAAGCCTATCCCCTTTCGTATTAACAAAGCACCCTGATAAATTTATGTTTACGGCAAATCAAGCTACTTTTGATTTTAGTGATTTGCGAACACCAGAGGTGAATTTTCCTAATTTTTACGAAGAAAAGGGATTACTGCAACCTAGCCGCGAAGCTTGGCGAGGGGTTTACGTGCAATCGCTCCAAATTGCCTTACCTAAAGAATTTAAAACCGAGGAAAGTATTTCGCAAAACAAACGGGTTACTTTTAATGCCTTAAATATGATTATTGATAACCACGGTGTTTCGGGGTATTTTTCGGTCGAAAATTTGATTCCATTAAAATCTGGCCGCACCTCAAATACAAAAGCCTGGGCCTATTCGGTAGATAAATTTGGCTTGGAGTTGGCGGCTAACAATTTAATTGGAGCAGATTTTAGTGGCGCTATTGTATTACCAATATCCAAAAATGCCAAGGCAACTAATGCCAAAGGCGAAAAAATAGAAACTTTAGGTTTAGGTTATAGTGGAATTATTAGTGAAGAAGAATATGGGCTTAGTGTATCCACTTTGGAAGAACTTAATTTCGATGTCTTTCAGGCCAAGGCTCAATTAGCGCCTAATTCGAGTGTGGAACTTTTAGTTGAAAACGGAAACTTTAGACCTCGAGCCATACTCAATGGATACTTAGATATTAGTGCCAAGAATAATCCAGAAACTGATGAAAAAGCCCTTACTAATTTTAAGGGCGTTCAATTTCAAAATTTAGTTTTACAAACCACATCTCCCATACTACAGGCAGATTATTTTGGATATAAAAAAGCGGGTAAGTTTAGTAATTTTCCCGTATCTATTCCCGAAGTTGCTTTGGTGGCTAATGATTATGAAACCAGTTTGATTTTTGGGTTGAGCATCAATTTAATGAGCAAAGGCTTTAGTGGATCTACGCGGCTAAAAATACAAGGAGAAATTAGTGACGAAGATCGCAAACAACGTTGGCGATTTAAAGGATTAGACTTGGCGGCTATTGCTATTGATGCAGATTTAGGAGGCGTCCAATTAAGTGGTGCATTAGAATTAATGCGCAATGACCCAGAATATGGAAATGGTTTTGCGGCAGAAATCCAAGGGACTTTTGGTGGTTTTGGCCCCATAACGACCAAGGCTATTTTTGGTAAAAAAGACTTTCGTTATTGGTACGTAGATGCTTCAGTACGGGGACTTAAAATTAATATAGGGCCAGTGCAGCTTTCTGGTTTTGCAGGTGGAGCTTCTTATAGAATGACACGTAGGCCCGGTATTTCTGCTTCCGAATTTTCTCCATCGGGACTATCTTATTTGCCTAATGACAATTCAGGTTTAGGCGTAAAAGCAATGGTTATAGCGTCTATTGGTGATGAAAGTGCGCTCAGTATTGGTGCAGGATTTGAAATTGAATTTAATAAAAAAGGAGGCATGAATCGTTTAGGCTTTTTTGGCGAAGCTAAAGTCATGAAAGCACTCGAGTTTGCCAATCCTGCCTCGGCCATGCAAGATCAGCTGCAAGGAATGGTTAATAACGAAGCCCTACAAGGAGTGATGGATAGTAAAGCCGGAAAAACCTTTTTAGATAAATCAACAGAAGAATATCCCAAGTCTGCAGCTGCAACGGCTACTATAGAAGGTAAAATTGGAGTCAATTTTGATTTTGTAAATGATTCGTTCCATGCCGATATGGAACTGTATGTAAACACTCCTGGAGGATTTCTTCAGGGATACGGTCCTGGCGGCTTAGCTGGTTGGGGAGTGATACATGTAAGTAAAAAGGAATGGTATGCGCATTTAGGAACGCCCTCTAAAAAAGTGGGGCTGCGTTTAGGAGTGGGCCCTATATCTGTAGAAACTACAGGTTATTTTATGGTAGGGGATCGTTTGGAAGGCAGTCCGCCACCGCCACCAGAAGTGGCAGAAATTTTGGGTGTGGAACTTAGCGAATTGGATTATATGCGCGATGAAAATGCACTAAGTGCAGGTAAAGGTTTTGCTTTTGGAACAAATTTTAAAGTAGATACGGGCGATTTGCGTTTTCTTATTTTTTATGCACGCTTTATGGCAGGAGCAGGGTTTGATATTATGCTACGTGATTATGGAGAGGCCTCATGTAAAAATACAGGCAAGCAAATTGGTATCGATGGTTGGTATGCCAACGGTCAGGCTTATGTATATTTACAAGGTGAGTTAGGTATTCGTATCAAATTATTTTTCATCAAAAAGAAAATTCCTATAATTAGTGCAGGTGCAGCGGTATTACTGCAAGCCAAAGCCCCTAATCCTATTTGGATCAAAGGCTATTTGGGGGGCTATTATAATTTATTAGGTGGTTTGGTAAAAGGACGTTTCCGTTTTAAGCTAGAAATTGGTGAGGTGTGTGAATTGGAAAATGCCTCTCCACTTGGCGGTATTAAAATGATTACAGGGCTAACCCCCAAAGAAAATACGAATGATGTAGATGTTTTTGCAGCCCCACAAGCGGCTTTTAGTATGAAAGTAAACGAACCGATTATTATTCCGGATGATCAAAAAGATAAAACTTATAAAGTCTTACTGGATAAATTTGAAGTTACAGACGAATCAGGTAAACTAATTGAAGGTGAAATGGAATGGGCAACTAGCAAGGATCGAGTTACTTTTTATTCAACCGATATATTGCCGCCTAATACCAAACTCAAAGTAGTGACCGAAGTTAGTTTTTTAGAAAAAGTAAATGGGGTATTTCAAACCGTAAATGTTGATGGACAAAAAGCGGTGGAGCGCGAAGAACGTAATTTTACTACAGGTGAAGCACCAACGCATATCCCATTGCACAACATTAAGTATTGTTACCCAGTGGTGAATCAAAAATTTGTGTATGCAAAAGAATACAAAAAAGGCTATATCAAATTAAAACGAGGACAAGATTATTTATTTGATAGCGCACAATGGGAAAGTAAGGTAAGGCTTACCGATGAAAATGATAAAAACACTATTACCGAAATGAATTATGAGCTTGCTGATAATCAAGTAAACTATGCCATGACAAGTTTAGCCAATAAAACAGGCTATACTATGACCATTAATAGTTATCCTAAAAATGCAAGTACTAATTCAACTACTAAAACGAATAAAAAAGAGACAGCAACAAATTTAGATAATGATAACACTTTTGTGGTAACCCAGAACCAAGCAAATGAGGTGTCAAATACAGGTGAAATTGAACGTTTAACATACAATTTTGGCACTAGCGAGCATGCTACTTTTGTGAGTAAAATGCGAAGCATAAAAACTACAAATCACCTTTTTGATCAACGTTTTGAGGCTATTTTTTTAAGTGCTAAAATTAATCCCAACGAAGGTTACGAACTTATGGAGCTTGTTGGAGATGCCTATTCTGATAACAAACCCTTAGTGGTGGCTGAGGCCACGCTAAAAGATGATTATTTTACTAAAGATATTGATCCGATATTATATCAAAAGCATCCATTAACTAGTAAATATACAATTAGTCGTGATCCTAAAATATATGGTTTTAAGCCTAGTAAAGCTTTAATTTTAAGTACGAGTTACTTGACTAGTCTTGAGCATGATGTGGATATCAATTGGCGAAAAACACGCTTCCCATTCCGTTATGATTTGGCTTTAATTTATAAGGAAGATTATGTAAGTATTAGAGATCGTGTTTTAAATGATTTTACTAAGGGCCTTATTCCAAGCACACAAAAAGCACTAGATATTATTGATGCCGATTTTTTACAAATGCGAAATGGGAAATATGATGTTAAATTAAACTATGTATTGCCAGGCAATAAAAAGAATTCATCATTTATTTTTAAATACACCAACCCATTACGATTTAGATAAAACACTATGAGGATTATCATATACATATACATTTTTATCTCAGCCTTTTCTTTGTTTAGTCAAACAGAAAAAGCAGCGGTAAAAGTATTGTCTCGTCATCAGGGGAATCAAATTCTATTACGTTGGGCAACCACAACACCCAGTGCTTGGTTAAAAAGCATAAAATATGGGTATAGTTTGGAGCGTTATACCATTTCAAGAAATGGAGTTCGATTAACTACAACTGAAAAGATCAGCCTTGGGAAAAATCTTATACTTCCAGATCCTTTGAGTAATTGGGAGTCTTTAGCTACAGCTAATGATTATGCTGCTATTTTGGCTCAAGCTATGTATGGGGAAAGTTTTACTGTAGAGGGCGTCAATAATCAAGATGGTTTGATGCAAATTATAAATAAAGCACGTGAAGTGGAGCAGCGCTTTGCTTTTGGGCTTTTTGCCGCAGATATGAATTTTGAAGCGGCTGTTAAAGCTGGTTTGGGTTTTGTGGATAGTAATGTTAAAGCAAATGAAGATTATTTTTATAAAGTGATACCTAATACGCCTAAAGAGATTTTAGAAATTGAATCGGGAGGTGTTTTTGTAAAAGGAGTATCAAAAAAAGAAGTACTACCTAAGCCTATAGATTTGTATAGTGTGGGACAAGACAAAAGCATTTTATTGTCGTGGGAATATGAATTGTTTAAAAATTTATATGTAGCTTATTTTGTAGAGCGATCCGAAGATGGGTCCAACTTTCAACGCCTCAACAAAGAGCCTTTGGTGAATATGAATGACCGTCCCGATAGCAAGGTAAAAAAAATGATTTACATCGATTCGATTGCTCAAAATAATAAGAAATATCAGTATCGGGTTATTGGAGTTTCTTCTTTTGGAGAAGAAAGTGCACCTTCGGAAACAACAGCAGCTAGTGGTTTTAAAAAACTCGAAGCAGTCCCGCATATTAAAACTCATAAATTAACCGCTGATGGTGGTGCCGAAATTGTATGGGAATTTAAAAAAGAAGCCGAAAATGAAATTACGAGTTTTGAGTTGAATAGTGGACCTACCATAAAGGGGCCTTTTAAAATACTACAAAAAGGAATTCCTGTAAATAAGCGAAACGTGAACGTAAAAAAGCTGGCACCTTCAAATTATTTTAGCATTTCTGCTATTGGCAAAAACAATCAAAAAACAACTTCACTAACCGCTTTTGTGCAAACTATTGATTCTATCCCGCCTATACCACCAGTAGGTTTACAAGCCAGTATTGATACTACGGGAGTGGTTAATATAGCTTGGGCAAAAAATTTGGAAAATGACCTGCTAGGCTATCGCGTGTTTCGAGCAAATATTGAAAAAGAAGAGTATTCGCAATTGACTATTAGTCCGATTTCTATAGAGAATTTTACCGATCACGTGCAACTAAAATCTTTAAATGCTAAAGTGTTTTATAAATTGGTGGCCGTGGACAAACGCTATAATATGTCTGATTTCTCAGAAGTCTTAGTAGTAAAAAAGCCCGATATAGTACCACCAGCATCGCCTGTTTTTTCTAAGTACTTTATAGAAGACGGAAAGGTCACCTTGAACTGGATTCCAAGTAATAGTGAGGATGTAGCCACCCATAAATTATTCCGAAAATCCTTAAATGATAATGAAAGTGATTGGGAGCTTATTTTTAATGCTATAAGTGAAG
Source organism: uncultured Aquimarina sp. (assembly GCA_947498765.1). Lineage (GTDB taxonomy): Bacteria > Bacteroidota > Bacteroidia > Flavobacteriales > Flavobacteriaceae > Aquimarina. The sequence continues at coordinate 5,829 of CANMLG010000057.1, read as the reverse complement.
AAACCTATACGGATACTTCGTTAAAAAGTAATCAGCGTTACCGCTACGCTATTTTTGCCGAAGATGAAAGTGGTCTATTATCTGAACCAGCTACACCCATAACATTAACTGCTAAAGGAAGTAAAGAAATCCCAAAATTAATAAAACGTGCTGCTGGCATAGCAGATCGAGTAAATAATAAAATCGATTTATCTTGGGCATTAGCAGATCAAGTAGCTGAATTATCCATTTACAAAGCTAAAAATGAAGAAAAACCAGTATTGTTGAGGCAATACTCGGCTAAAATTCAAGTTTTTGAAGATAACAAAGTAAACCCTGGTAATGTATATACGTATACGTTTAAAGCACTTGACAATTCGGGGAATACTGAATTTAGAAAAGAGATAGTAACGTATTAACGAGTTTGATATATGAAGAAGATTTACTTAACATTATTTTTGACATTTGTTTTTGTTCATGTTTTCGGTCAACGGACAAGAATAGAAATTTCTAATTTGACACATACTTCTAGGTTTAATGATGAGAGATGCGATGATGACTTTACGATTAGTGTAAGAAATTCATCAGGAGACCTTGAATCAATTGTAGAGTATTTCAAGGCTTATCGAAAAGGGTCCGGAATTGATGGTGTTTATTTTGTAGATGGAATTGTAAATCAAGTAAGAGTTTTTCAGGGAGCAAAAGATGCGGAAAAAAAATTAATAGGTAAAAGTTGTAGAGATGCAACTTACCGTTCTAGAGATTTTGAATATAATATACCAGCAAGGTGTTTCAGTAGTTCACACAGTTTCGAATTTAGGCCAAGAGAAGCTGTACAATTTTTATCATTCGATTATAAAATAACGCATATACCAGTTGTTGAGCGGATAGATACAAATCAAAATAGTATCGGTTTTAATGATGATTTAACCTTGAGTGCAACAAGGGGGCTTAATGCTAGTGTATATAATTGGCAATATGGTTTTGAATCAGTGACTAGAACCATACGAAATCCTAATCTAAGTGCACGTGATAGAGATAATTGCAGAAGAAATAGACCAACTAGAACTGGACAGCCTTGTAGAGTTCCTGCGACAGACTGGGTTGATTTGCCAGTTCGTAATAGAAGACAACCTACTATAAAAATTTCTGATTTTTTAGATGAAAGTGTGATTGGTAAAGAGATTCGTTTCAGATTAAGACCATGTGATGCAGCAAATAGTGATTTTATCACCTACAACATAAAAAAATCAGCCCCTCATATCACCTCAGTAATACCAACACGAACAAAATGTTTTGATACCGAAGATGGAAAACTACTCATTAATTTAGATAATGATATCGATTTAATAAATGATGAGTTAGGAATTGTTATTAGGGATAAAACAAGACCTGGAGAATTAATTGCCTCGTTTACTAAACAAGATTTAATTGATCAAAATGCGTTTAAAAGTCCTAGGCAAATTGAAATTACTGGATTGCCAGCATCGGATATTCCAAATGCTTTTGAAGTAGCTTATTTAGCAGATTCTAGTATCTATTTTTCGGATTCGGATGAACATAAAGCCACGTTCTCATTAGGTAGAAATAGACCAGTATCTTTTCAAACAGCGCCAATTAAAACGGATGTATTTTGTTTTGGAGGTAATGATGGTACTATACAATTTAAGACAAGTGGAGGTACAAGAAATCACAGTTATTTGATACGAAGACAAGGTGAAACTTGGCCAACCACTTGGGTAGATCTGGATTTTGATACTAGAATAAGAAGAAGAAGAAATGCGTTAATCACAGGGCTAACAGCAGGTACTTACGAAATTAGAATTCGTGATGGAAATGGATGTGTAGCTAAAGAACAGACAACTGTTGGTGGAGAAACAATGCTTGGTAATGAAACTGTAATACCAATAACCATAAACGAACCAGAAAGCCCACTAACACATACAGATGTTGATGAAAATTCGATGGATCCTACCGGTTTTGGATTCTCCAATGGACAAATACAAGTCGTAGTTTCAGGGGGAACGCCTAATGAAAGCCTAGGTGCTGAGCCGTATACCTTTACTTGGAAAAATTTAAATGGAGATACCTTAAGCTCGGTAAACACGCAAACAGAAATTGATGGTACCGGTAAAATTAATTATAGAATAACACTAACGGATATTCCCAAAGGGAAATATTTTTTAACGGTATACGATAATAATCATGCTGCCGCTATCAATAAACAAGCTTGTTTTATTAATGCAAGCGAGTACGATTTGGGAGAACCCGATCCTATTGGCTTGAGCATTGATGAGACCACCGAAATATCTTGTAATTCGGCCAATACATCAACAGATAAATCCACCGATGGGGTGTTAACAGCTATAGTTACTGGAGGAGTCCCTTTTGATCCAGTTTCTAATGGGGGTAATTTATACACTTTTGTATGGAAAAAGAAAAACGAAACTACGGGTGTTTTTGAGGTATTGCTTGGCGAAAATAGCGCTAGATTGTCTAATAGAGAAGCTGGGGAGTATGCCGTAAGTGTTACCGATAAAAATGGGGTTTCTTTTGGGGCCACGAATGCCGAAAGAACTAGAAGTGTCGACGCTACTTTTGATTTGCTAGAGCCAACGCCTATAGACATTGTAGAAAATTTAACCCCTGTGCGTTGCCATGGAGGCAATGATGGGCGTATTCAATTAAATATTAGTGGAGGGAATCCTTTTCCAACTAGTCCAGCTTCCTATACCATACAATGGACAGATGCCCCAACAAATACCAGTTTAATACGTGAAAATTTAATAGCAGACGATTATAGTGTTCGCATTACCGATGCTAGAGGCTGTAGTACTTTTAAAACCTATACGATTACCGAACCGAATACACCATTAGAGCTTACTTATCCTTCTAATTTTAACCAACCCGCCGCCGCAGGCTTTACTAATGGTTTTATTGAAGCCACGGTGACAGGGGGAACTGTTTTTGCAGATAATACGTATAACTTTACATGGACCGATAGTAGTGGTAGTAGTGTAACAGCTAACGTAACCACTAGTTTTGATGTCGCTACGGATACCTTCACTTTGCGTTTGGATAATGTGGGCACTAGTGTGTACACCTTAACTATTACCGATGCGAATCATACGGAGGCGATTAATAAATCGGGCTGTATTATTAGTGATACGTTTGAGTTGGAAGATCCTACACCACTTGAATTAAGTGTTGCCGAAACAAAACCTATATCCTGTAACCCAACGAATGCTAATGGCAACCCATTTGCCGATGGAGAACTAACCGCTACCGCTTCGGGAGGGGTGCAATTTGCTACTGGACTTCCTTATATATATACATGGAAAAAGAAAAATGAAATTACAGGACTTTTTGAAGTGTTACCTTCACAAACTACAGCCGTAGCTAGCGGTTTGGACGAAGGGGAATATGCTGTAAATATCGAAGACCGTAATGGAATTATTTTTGGAACGTATGTGAATAATGTTCTGGTTACTCCTAATGATAAAATTATTGATTTAGTAGCCCCTCAGTTATTGGAAGTGATTTTAACTAAACAGGATGTTTTTTGTATTGAGGGCAGTGATGCTTGGGTAGCTGCTGAAATTTCAGGGGGTACACCTCCGTTTTTAGTATCTTGGAGCACTGGTGATGAAGAAATAGATAATACTACACGTACATCTCGAATCACGGATTTACCTATAGGCACTTACGAAATTTTAATTACGGATAGTCGTAACTGTACCGCTTTTCAAACTATTGAAGTTGAACAGCCTCTGGAGCCACTTCGTATAACTTATTCACAATTTGATCGACCTACAGCCTATGGCAACACCGATGGATGGATCGAAGCCGAAATTACTGGTGGTACCTCATTTACCAATGGCACGTATACCTATCGTTGGGAAACCCTAGATGGAGAGCTACTAAATGAACAAACAACCACTAATGTATCTCCTTCGGGTGTTTTTACAGTACGTTTAAATGCTATAGGTGCAGGTAAATATTTTTTAAGCGTAGAGGATGCGAATTTTAATAAAGCTACTACAAAAACTGGCTGTACTTTTATTGATAGTGAATTTGTAATTCATGAACCTATAACGGCTAGTATAGCTATTGTTCAAGAAATTTCATGTAACCAAGCCAACGTACATCTTAACGAATATAGTGATGGAATTTTACAGGCTTCTGTAAAAGGAGGGGTGCCTTTTTCTACAGGCGCTCCATATACGTATATTTGGAAAAAAAGAAATGACACAGGTATTTGGGAAGTATTGGACGAACAAACCGAAGCCACAGCGAGTAATTTAAGTGATGGCTTGTATGCCTTTAACGTTATTGACCAATTAGGTACTACCATTGGGAATTATCAAGGGAATGTATTAGAAGCAGCTACAGATATCGAATTTGATTTTGAAGAACCTGAATTACTCGTACTCCAACTTAGCAATACGGAGGTTAGCTGTAGTGCAGGGAATGATGCTTCGGCAAGTGTTGCCATTACTGGCGGAATTGCTCCGTATAGCATTGAATGGTCATCTGGTGATACTACACCAACTACACAGAGTAATTTGGTGCCAGGCAACTATTTTGTCGAAGTTATGGATGATAGAGGTTGTCAAGCTACGGGAAAAATCACTATTGCCCCTCCTGGTGATATGGAATTAGAAATAGTGGAAGAAAAGAATCCGACATGTGTTGATGGCAGCGATGGTCGTATCGAGGTGCGTATTACAGGAGGAGTACCTCCTTATGTTTATGAATGGGAGCATGGTGGCGTAACAAATACTACTTCAAACCTTACAAAGGGAACCTATCGATTAAAAGTGACCGACTCTAATATCAGAAATAGCCGTTGTAGCTTTTTTCAAGATTTTGAATTAATCGATCCTGAATCTATTCCTATTGATTTGGGGGATAACCGTACGATTTGTATTGCTCAAGCCTTGGCTTTAGATATAACTATCGATGATTTAGGAGCTACTTACCAATGGACAAGCGATCAAGGCTATACGAATACCAACCCAGCAGTGAGTTTAACCGCGGCGGGAATATATACCGCGACTATTACAAATTCGTTAGGTTGTCAAATTAGTGATACCGTAAGTGTAACGGTAAATGAAGTGGAAATTGATGCCGACTTTTTAATTACTTCAAGTGCATATACCAATCAAGAAATTGCGCTTATTAATGTTACAGAACCAAGAGCCGATAAAATCGATTGGGTTGTACCCGAAGGCATTACGGTAATGAACAATGACGACGATTTCTTGTCTTTAATTTTTGCCGAAGAAGGAAATTATACCATCGGTATGCGCGCTTATCAAGGAGATTGTTTTCAGGATTTTGAAAAACAAATTTTTGTAGCTCAAGGAACTATTACTGCTGCTGATGCGATCAATAACCAAGATTTTATTGAAGAGTTGATCGTATTTCCAAACCCAAGTAGAGGGGTGTTTAAAGTAAAAATGGCCTTGCAAAGTGAAGCTTCGGCACAGCTTAGGTTAATTTCATTGGCAGATGGAAGTGTAATTACCGAAAAGGAAAGTGCTGTTGCTGTTGATCATTTGGTCGATTTTAATTTACAATTAAGTTCGGGGATTTATCTGTTAATTGTAGAAACTCCTCGTGGTGGGGCTATTCGAAAAGTAATTATTGATTAAATAGTATGAGTAGTTTGTTTGTACATAACGGTTTTGGGTTCGAGTGCTTAGTTTTTGGCAAAAAAGTAAGTATGTCGAGTACTGCGTTATTGATTCAACAATTCATAGTTAAAAGTATTTCCGTGCTATTCGGCTTTTTCATTTTCTTTGCTCATCCAAAGAAAACGAAACAAAAGAAAAGATGCCTTTTCTT
>CANMLG010000056.1 GCA_947498765.1 uncultured Aquimarina sp. | reverse complement strand
ATGGTTGATGGTTGATGGTTGATGGTTGATGGTTGATGGTTGATGGTTGATGGTTGATGGTTGATGGTTGATTTTTTGGATAAATCCAAAAAATCAACTCAGTTAAAGAGTGAAAATTTAAGAACAGCTTAACATAATTTATGTTCATTTTTTCGACCTATTAGTAAAATCAAACACAATTATGGACAGTTACTTTCACGATGGAGAATTAGAATTACAAAAAAAATATAATGCTTCCCACAACCCTAAAATGCTAGCACGTGTTTTAAGGTATAGTATTCCCGATAATTATTTTGATTTCTTAGAAAGCCAAACTACATTAATTATTAGTTCACTGGATGCTGAACAAAATATATGGACTTCCGTTATTGTAGGAAATCCAGGTTTTGTATTAGTAAAATCGGCTACAAAAGTACGTATTGATCTTGATCAAATAAAAACGACTACTACCGATATTCTTTTTGCCAACCTAAAAACAAAAGCGCAAATTGGTATATTAATTATTGATACCGTTAACCAAAGGAGGTATCGACTTAATACCAACGCCGAGATTTTAGGAAATTTCATAGAACTTGATATAATTCAAGCCTTTTCTAATTGTCCTAAATATATACAGCAACGCATCCCTTTGGTTCCAAAAAACAAAGCATTTCTAAATTCAACAATAACAAAAGGGACCATTTTAAATGAACAGCATAAAAAATGGATTACAATGGCCGATACTTTCTTTTTAGGAAGCATGAGCATCAAAGGAGCAATGGATGCTTCACACAGAGGAGGAAATCCTGGTTTTATTGAAATCTTGGAAGACAACACACTTAAAATTCCCGATTATATAGGGAATAACTTATTTAACACTTTTGGTAATTTTTTACAAAACCCAAAAGCAGGCCTCACCTTTATAGACTTTAATGGGGGTAACTCTTTGCAAATTACAGGAAAAACAACATTATTGTTTGATCAATATTCCGAAAAGGATTTAGAAACCACTACAGGAACAGGTCGTTTTTGGTTTTTTAAACCCGAATGCTGGATTGAAACCCAAAATTTTACTAATGTGAATTGGGAATTTGTTAGCTTCTCCCCTTTTAACCCCTAAAATCCATTGCGTTACATTTACAAATAATAACAAGTAACTAAGGTTTTACCTAATTATCCATATAAGCTTGCCATTTAACTAAAATATATTTTATGTTGCCTGAATCTTGTACCTCCAAAAAACCAAATTCATAGCAAAATAAATAGACTTGTCCTTTTTTATTTTTCCAGTAATGGGTAAAATACTTTGGGTTAAAACCCGCATCCAATAGCGTTTGTTTGCGTACTGTGGCTAATCCTGCTTTATTATACTCTTTTAAAATTCTTCGATTCATTTTTAGTTGCTTATCAATAACTACATATAATTTATCCTGTTTCTGCTTATTTTCTTTATAATGATAAGCGGATCTACAATAGGGTGTACAAAACTTTTTACCTAACCTACCACATAAAATTTCATTACAATATAAACAAGTAACACTCATAGCAATTATTAACCATTGATTTAAACGTTTAATATACGTATAAATACATGTTTAAAATTTTGTTTATCCTTATTTTCTATGATTTTTGGGTATAATGAAGCATTCTCATTTAAAAAATATCACCTTAAAGCACTTACTAGTCAATGATATAAAAATGATTGGGTTGTTGTTTTATCCCGACAAGGTAATTCAAGCACTTGTAAAAGAACTCCCCAACCCCAAGTGGCATGCGAAGCTAAATATGGTATACATTAAAAACACCAAAGGGAACTTGAAGCTTATTTTTGAAAAATTTAAAGGGGTTGCTTGGATCAATACTTCTTATTTTTTTAAAAACAAACCCTTACACAATAACAATAACAACAATGATGCATCATTATTTAAGCGACGAGTTTACCCAACTGACTATAAAAAATGCCCCGATAGTTATATTCAAAAACTAGTGTTAAAAAAATACGCATTAAATACTGTGAACGCTTATGTCACTGCATTTGAAGCTTTTATAAATCACTATAAGTTAAAAGAACTAAACACTTTAAATGAAGTAGATATTAGAGCTTATATCCAACTACTTATAAAACAAAACAGGTCAAACTCAGCCATAAATATAGCTATCAATAGCATTAAATTTTACTACGAAATTGTATTGGATATGCCTAATCGATTTTATGAAATTGAACGCCCCAAAAAGCAAGAAAAACTACCCGAAATACTATCAAAAAAAGAAGTGCTTGCCATTATCAACAGTACCAATAATTTAAAACACCGTTGCATAGTAAGCCTATTGTATTCCGCTGGCTTACGCCGAAGTGAATTATTAAATTTAAAACTTACCGATATTAACAGCGAGCGTATGTTAATACATGTAAAGCAATCAAAAGGAAATAAAGACCGCTATACATTACTATCAAATAAGGTATTATTAGAATTACGTGAATATTTTAAACTATACAAACCAAAAAATTACCTGTTTGAAGGTAAAAAAGGCAAGGCCTATAGTGCCACAAGTATAGTAATGGTTGTAAAACGTGCTGCCAAAAAAGGGGGCATTTACAAAAAGGTTACTCCACATATGCTACGACATTCATTTGCCACGCATATACTAGAATCTGGTACCGATATAAGATACATTCAAGAATTATTAGGGCATAGTTCCACAAAAACTACTGAAATTTACACCAGAGTTGCCACAAATAATTTGCAAAGCATTAAAAATCCACTAGATTAGCTTTTTATATAAAAGATATATAGACAATAGTCTATATACAATTGTTACCCAATATTAGTCAAAAAACAATCCTAAATAACAAACAGAAACAAGAATAATTAATGGTGTTTGGAACAAAAAATTTAGAATATATTATAGTTATAATTATTGGGCTAATTATGACTTTGATTGGGTATATGAATATTGACATTTCTCAATCTTTGAATTCTAATGAATTAATGCATTATGGCTCAAAAATAGCTGGCTATGCCGGAATTATAATGATTATCATTAATGGTACATTTAACGCATCAAAATTGTTTTGGTGGACGATTGCTTCTTTGGTTATAATGCAGATAGGAATGTTACTGAAGATAATGCATTTACCTTATAATAATGAGGTTATTGTATTTTCTCTTACAAGTATTTCTATACTATATTCAATTCATTTCTTCAAAAAATATAACAAAAAAAGATTAGACTATTTAAAATATGCGTGGTTGATAGTGGGGAATAGTTTAGCTATTATGATTTTATATCATTTAATTGATAAAGACTTATTATTTTTAAAGACTGTATTACTGTATTTAATGGTTATTGACTACTTAAAAATAGAGGCTAAAAACAAAAGGTTGTTGAATTAAAACATTGGGTAACACTATGTAAACGCAATGCTTTTGTAGTGTTTTGAGCAAAGTGTGTTTTATATTTGTGAGGTCGGCATCACAAATTTTAGTATTTTAACTCTAAATTTAAAATACTAAAAAGTGTAACGCCTTGTGCTAATTCCGAAAGTCAGTGACTCTCTACACGCACAGTCGTTTACATTTAACGTTAGCAACAATCAAAAATGAAATTTCTTAAAAATCTATTCAGTAGAAATGCATTACCTGAATTAAATGAGGTAAGTGCAGCAACTAGGATTGATACTTTCGGAAAAATTGTAACTCCAGCCTTTAAAAAAATTGGATTAGATAAGTGGGATGGAAAATACTTGTGGTATTCTGATTTTAATGAAAATGGTATAAAACACGTAATCAAATATAATATTTTAAAAGGGTTTGACGGATCATTTTCTTATGGAAATTGTTTTTCTTTTCTTCCAACAACAACTAATGATGGAAAAAAATTGATAAACCACAAAACCGATAAATCAACGAAATTACACCTATTCGAAAGACTAGATGGATGGAGGGAATCTTCAGAAGGTACTCAACGTAAAAATCAATATGATAAAGTATCACATTGGAATGAAAAAGACTTTCTAAAATCTCTAAACAAAATAATTGATTCATACCCTATTAGGATAGAAAAATGGTTTAAAACTTATGATTCAATAGATTCTAATATTGCACTTGCCAATGATCAAATTCAAAAAAGCGGTATGTATGACTTCAATGCGCCAAATCAAAAATATGTATTGATTTTTCTATTTGCTCAAAAAGGTGATTTTAAAAAAGCTGAAGAATTACTTGATGAACTATATGATTCACCAACAAGAAATAAATCAGATAGATGGAGTATCGAAAAAGAGTTGATTCAAAGTAGAGTAAATAAAATGAAAAGTTGCTAACACTATATATACATCATGCGGGGTAATCTTTTTGAGCGAATATATGGTTTCTTTTTGCTAAGCCGTGCATATAATTTTGATTAGTCGCTGGTTTGAATTAAGTTAGCGTCTAACAAAAAGATATGCACTCGTGCTCCACCAGAAATTCCCTGAATTTCCGCTCGCACGAATGCATATATTCACCGTTAGCGCACATAAAAAAGACTATGCTTGAAATTATATTGCACGCTAAAGAGCTATTTGTTTTATTTTTATTTCCTGCTTTAGGATATTATTTTGATTTAAAACTTTCTAAAAACAAAAGAACTTACATTTTCATTTTAGGATTTCTAATTTTGATTCCAATTATATTGGGATACGATTACATATTTGGATATTTAATAAATACTATATCTTATTTGATAATTTTAGCCTCTTTTTATTCTTTATTTTCTGGAGAAATTGAGACTAAAAAAAGAAAAATAATGACTTCTTATACCTTATGCTTTTTACTTTTCTTTGGGATGGGATTCTTTCTTTTCCTAAATATGTTTTCTGGTTATCAAAAAACAGAAAGTACTTGGAAAATCGAAAAATATAAAATTGATTATATCAGAGATCAAGGCTTTGCAGGTGGGCCACTTATGAAGTACCAATTAAAAAAATATACATTTATTCCAATATTGAGTAAGACAATTGAAACATCTACGAAGCAAGATTCTCTAAATAAATGTATAGTGTATTTTGATAAAAGTCAATTGATTTTTGATAAATGTAAAGCTAAACTTAAAGAAAAAACGATGCGCTAACACTATGTAAACGCAATGCTTTTTAGTGTTTTGAGCAAAGGGAGTTTTGTATTTGTGAGGTCGGCGTCACAAATTTTATTATTTTAACTGATGATTTAAAAATACTAAAAGTGTAACGCCTTGTGCCAATTCCGAAAGACAGTTTCTTTTAACACGCACAGCCGTTTACATTTAACGTTGTGAACTATTAAAACAAAAAATTGAACATACTTATACTTTTTGGTCTATTAGCAACTATTCTTAATTCAATAGTTTTATATAATTTCATTTTTTACTTCATAAAAAATAGAATTAAAACTAATCAAACAATCTGGTATACCATACAATTAATAGCTATTGGTGCTTCTTTGAGTTTTTATTTCGGGAGTAATTCTCCATCAAGTAATGATATCGACTATATATGCTGTGGAGGAATGGGTTCTCTTTTTTCAATAGAAAACCTAATAGGAATTTATACTTTAATCATTCTTTACAAACTTGTTTTTATTTTTACTGTTTTCTACACTAAAATATTGCCCCCTCTATTCGAACTTATAATAAATGTATTTTTAGTAATAGGTGTAATTTTCAATTTATTACTCCTTTACCATACCCCAACTGAAGAACTGAACTTTATGGTTCACATTTATATTATTTGTCCAGTAATTTTATTATTGATTTTGAAATTAATTCAAAGACAAAATCTCCTATATGTTTATATATTAGAAAATAAAATTACTTCCAACACATTATGGGCAAAATATAGTATCAGAATTTTATCTTTCAAACCAATCAAACAATTCCCTATACTTTTAATTTTATCAATTCCAATTTTATTAATATTAACTTCAATCTTAGTTGTTATTGGTCAAAAGCCAGATACACTGGTAAGAGCTTTTACAGAAACATATAAAAATGGGTTTTCTCAGCTAAGTTATGATTGTAGTAATATACAATGTGGAGGACATTTTCTGTGTTCAGTTGGTGCTTTGGGTCACAAATCAATTGTAAAACCCATAAGATATGGAGAAAGAAAAGGTAAAAAAATTATCTGCACTAGACAACTACTTGTTTCGAATGCTTTCGAGGAATTAATTCAAGAAAAGTTACCTTTATTTCACAAATATCTAAGAAAAAATTACAATAAAGTTGGAAATATGATTCACCAATATTATGATATTTTCAATATAAAAATTGTTTCAGACGTTGTTTACTTAATGATGAAACCACTTGAATGGTTTTTCTTAATTATATTGTATCTATTTGACTATAAGCCTGAAAATAGAATTTCAAAACAATACCTGAATACAATTCATAAGAAAGAAATATTAAAGTTAGAAAACAGTTCACAACACGGTGTATAAAACATAGCTAATAAAGTGCTTAATCGAAAGGTTTGTGTTTTATTTGCGGAGACCGCCAAGTTTTTAATTTGGCTCTTAAACTGAGAAGTTAAATCAAAATATAAAAAATTGGCTCTGTGATAAACCCAAAATGTAGTACCTTTTTACACGCTACGTTCCATACACTAGCCGTTATCTACAAGCTAAAATATGCGCTATTTAATATTTTTTATTTTAACAATTCTAATGTTAAGTTGTAAATCCACTTTAACATTAGAAAGTTATTTGAAACAATATAATACAGATGAATTTGAAATAATTGAAAGTGTAAATGGAGACTTAAATCTAGACGGAAATGATGATTTGGCAATAGTAGTTTCCAAAAAAAATGAGCAAAATATATCAAATGTAAAGCTAATCATATTGACTTTGACTAAAGATAAAGGTGTAAAAAAAATATTTTCTAATCAAAAATTAATTGATAAACAATCATTTTCAGAACTAAAAATGGCTAATGGAGAAATAGAAATTTCTGACTACTCAGGAATGTGTCTGAGAATTTCAACTACAATCAATTTCAAGTATGATTTAAAAATCAATGATTTGTTTTTCAATAAACTTTCTACAACAGAATCTAATGTTTGTGGAGATCAACAGAAATTAGAACCTGTTAATTCTGAATTCACGAATAAGGAATTGAGAAATATAAAATTTATAAATTATTGCGGACAAGCAAATTAGCAATATAAAGTATCTAAAAAAAGCAAGTAGATAACAACACCTATGCGATAATGCGGTTTTAAGTTTAATCCAAAGGTTATTTGCCTATTTGGTTTGACGCCAAAGATTTAAATTTAGTATTTTAGAAAATATAAAAACAAAACATAAACTTTGGCTAAGTGTTAGCTCGAAAACCAGTGATTTTCTGCTCCCGCACTACGCATAGCTAAACGTTACCCAACATTCCCCACATCAGAATCCGATTAATTCCTCGAGCTAACGAATCTCAAAAATTAGGTATTTCATATCTTTAGATCGG
>CANMLG010000055.1 GCA_947498765.1 uncultured Aquimarina sp. | reverse complement strand
GCCACTGGATTAACAGGTGCTACTGGACTTACAGGAGCTACAGGACTTACTGGTGCCACTGGATTAACAGGTGCTACAGGACTTACAGGTGCTACTGGACTTACAGGTGCCACTGGATTAACTGGTGCTACAGGATTAACAGGTGCTACTGGACTTACTGGTGCGACTGGATTAACTGGTGCCACTGGATTAACAGGTGCTACTGGGCTTACTGGTGCTACAGGATTAACAGGTGCTACTGGACTTACTGGTGCCACTGGATTAACAGGTGCTATAGGACTTACTGGTGCTACAGGATTAACAGGTGCTACTGGATTAACAGGCGCTACTGGATTAACAGGAGCTACAGGACTTACTGGTGCCACTGGATTAACTGGTGCTACTGGGCTTACTGGTGCCACTGGATTAACCGGCGCTACTGGATTAACTGGTGCTACTGGATTAACAGGAGCTACTGGACTTACAGGTGCCACTGGATTAACTGGTGCTACTGGATTAACGGGACCACAAGGGATAACTGGTGTACAAGGAATTACTGGAGCTAGTGGTATAGATGGAGATTTAGAAACAACAACTAACCTTGTCCAAAACAATACCACAGGAGTAATTACATACACTAATGAAGAAGGTACAGATCAAACTGCTAACGTAGTTAGTACAGATACTCAAAATAATATTTCGGTAGGTAGTGATGGTGGTGCTTTCTTAAATATCCCAGTTGTTTGCGCTTTAGGTAGAGTAAATGGTGATGGTACTCCAATTACAATATATGGTGCTACAGTAGAAAAAGTTTCTACTGATCCAAATTCAACTGGTGACTATCAGATCACCTTTGATACTTCAATACCATCGAGCAACTACATAGTACAATTAACACCTATGGATTGTGGAGGAAATTGCCCGCCTGCTGGTGGTTCAAACTATGATGATCCTGGAATCAGCTATTACGATATTCAAGATGGAGGATTTAAAGTAAATATTGGTGACAGTGATAACGGCTCTAATCCTAAAACAGATATTGATTTAGAATTTATGTTTACAGTAACTAAACTTCCTCAAATGTCAATACCAGCTGTTCCTACTACTCCAACAGGAACACCTACTTCTAGTTTTGTTGTAGACAACTTCCAAGACGGTAATGGAAATGCTCCTTTTAGTTTAATTTTCAGAAATACAGGTGCTTCTGATACAAATTATGAAATTGCGATCAGTAATGTTCCATATGGTACTATTCCTTCATTGAACTTGATGGGACAACATACTTTAGTTGGTACCACTGATAATGGTGACGGAACATTTGATTATCTATTTAGAAGTATAAGTCCATTAAATGCTAATTCTGGAAGATCAATTACTGGTGGTACTCCTAGCCCAGCTGGTACTGGAGACAACTCACAATTAAGCTTTTTCATCACTCCATAATACCTCGAATAATGAGCTTATCAAAATATATAATATATATTGCATTAATCTACTCTAGTTTTTTATATAGTCAAGTAGATGCTAATTCTTTAATGGGGTTACCCACCGTAACTAATCTTACCGATATAACAGGTACTCCTAATGAAGGGAATATTGTTTATGTTACCTCTGATGATCGTATTTATAGATTTGATGGAACAAATTGGATTGCGGATACTGGAACAGATGACCAACAGCTTGATACCACAAATACTTCATTTAATACAACAAACAATCAATTAACAATTGCTTTAGAAAATGGTGGAACAGTTACTGAAGATTTATCATCATTATCGGATGATGATTGGTATCAGGAAAATACCACTACCCCACCTACTTCTATTAATAATAGTATTTACACACTTGGTGATGTAGGTATTGGTTTAAACAATCCTGAAAGAGCTTTGCATATAGCAGGAAATAATTCTGTGGTTAGAGTATCTAGATCCGGAAATACCAGTTCCTTTATTTTTGATAGGTATTCTGGTACAGTTAATAATACATTAAAATCTTTCCTTTTTGGATTAAATGCATCTGCTGTTGGTACTGGGGAATTTTTTATTGCAGATTATAATGAAAATGTAGGTGGTGGAGGATTCGATAAAATTATATCTTTTACTGATGCAGATAACCCTATTAAGTTTGATCAATATACTAATACTGCTCCTGCTACATTCAATAATAACTCCACACCAAAATTACTAGGTGTTTCAAATACTGGTGATGTAGTTATGGTAGCCAACAATGCCCCTAGAGTGTTTTATCCTCCTTCTGTTCAAATTGATGCATCAGTCAACGGGACGTTTACATTAAACTTATACGATGAATATGTAGCACAATATACTGGAGCTACTATTATACGTTCTACTAGCGGTGGAGTTTCTGCTCCCGATATTCCCATTTACAATGTAGACGAATTGTATTATTATGTCACATTTGCTGATCCTTTAGTTTTTTCAAATATTAGTATTGATGGAGATACAGGAATAATGACATACACTATCATTGGACAACCTGTCGATTTTAATTCACTGATTAACATCGTATTTGTTGTAAAATAACATATGTTTAAAATAAATAAATATCAACAATTACCATCAAGAGCAACAATTTTATTGCTCTTATTTTTCTTTTTATCTATTTTTAAAGTTCTGTCACAAACAGCTAATGTTACTATTGAAGTTACATGGCCAAACTTTGCCGAAGAAAATGCAGTTCAAATAAGAAATACGTCTAATACTACAGTATTATATCAAGATTGTACAGCTAACTGTTTTTCTGGAGATGGATCAAATACATCATATACAAATACTGGTTCTGTTACTCTACCCTACGGTGGCTATAGCTTATTACTTTTTGATGTATTTAATGATGGTTGGAATGGAGCTTCAAGTGTTCGGGTATTTATAGATGGTGTACTTGAAGTTGATGAAGATCTTGCTAATGGAGAAAGTACTAAACTTGTTGGATTTTCAGTTTTTGACACTTCTATACCTCAAAATGTTCCTTTAACATTATTCGATCAATTTAATGGATATTTTGATTATGCATTAACTGGCGGAACACTAAGAACAAACGATGATGCTACTGATCCATGTGCTGTAACAACAACCTCATCAAACATACTAACTACAGCTATTACTCCAGGGGCAACTATTGATAGAGCATACCTTTTTTGGGCGCATTCTGGATTTACTAGTGATGAACAAGTTACTTTTGAAGGTCAAACTGTTAATGCCACAGTTACAAAACAGTATCATTCTCAACAAATTTCTTTTTTTGGAATGCTTGCCGATGTAACAACTATTATTCAAGGAATAGCTAATCCTTCAACAAATGTTTATGATTTCGAAGATTTAACCATTGACAATGATAACATTGATTCCTTTTTTTGCGGATCTACAACATTAGGAGGATGGGCTTTAAAAATTTTCTATTCAGACCCCTCCCTTCCTGCTGTAAGAATAAATTTATATGATGGGTTCAGTGGAGAACAAAATTCGTTTTCGGATTATACCCTTGATGGTTTTTTTGCTATTAATACCAGTGGTGCTAAAACTTCGGTTTTAAGCTGGGAAGGTGATGATGGTATTTCTGGAGGTGAAGAATTAACTCTCACAACAAGTGTAAATACCTTTGAACTTAAAGGTGATGGAACAAATGTAGGCGCAACAGATAATCCATTTAACTCTACCCTATTTGACAATACTGCACCAACAACTATTAATGTAACTGACAATTATGGAGTAGACTTTGATACTTACGATATTTCATCATTTATAAATATTGGAGAAACTACTGCTACCACTAGAGTTACCGCTGGAGGTGATATTGTATTACTGAATACCGTAGTGTTAAAAGTACCGAGTAATTTAATTACAGGTTTTGTGTTTGAAGATGTCAACTACCCTGGAGGCATTGGTCGAGACCTTACTTCATCTTCTGGGGTTGGTGTTGTGGGAGCTGTGGTAGAATTATACGATTCCTCAAGTACGCTTATCGACACAGTTACAACAGATATTAACGGTGAATACGTATTTGCCGGAATGGCGAATGGTGATTATTCTGTACGAGTTGTTAGTAATACCGTACGTTCATCTAGGAATGGAGGTGATAGTTGTACCACTTGTGTACCCGTTCAAACATTTAGAAAAAATTATTTAGGAAGTGATTTAATTGATCAACCCAATGAAATCGGAGGAAATGACCCTAGCTTTGCTAACAGTGAAACTCTTGGTGTTTTAGCAAATGCGACTACCGTTTCAACTATCAATATTGAAAACGAAGGTATTGTTGGTTTAGATTTCGGTTTTAATTTCAACACCATCGTAAACACCAATGCAACTGGACAAGGATCACTTACTCAATTTATTATAAATTCAAACGAATTAGGAGAAACAGGCCTAGATATTGAAGCGCATCCTAATGATCCATCATTAAACCCAGCTGCCGGGGAGGATACTACAGTTTTTATGATCCCTCCTATCTCTGATCCATTAGCTAGAACACCACCTGATTCTAATTTTATTGCTAATGCGTATTTCGACATTTTTATTCCTAATAGAATTAGTAATACCCCATTTGATTTGCCTATTATAACAGGTAATAATACACATATAGATGGTAGATCACAAACCGCCTATTCTGGCAACACCAATAACGGAACTATTGGAGCTGGAAATACTCCTGTAGGAACAAGCGCTAATTTACTCCCCGATTACGAATTGCCCGAAATTCAAGTTCATCAAAATAATGGTAATGTGTTTGTATTTCAAGGAACCAATAATGTAATCAGAAATCTTTCGATCTATTCGAACAATAATTCTGCAATTTTAGCTAATGCATCGGGTTCAGTTACTATTCTAAATAACTTAATCGGTGTAAATGCACTTGGTAATAATTCTGGAGACATAAGACAAGCTGTTACTATAGCTGATAACACTACAGCTAGCATAAATTCAAATTATATAGCAACAACAACACGTAATGGAGTGTTAATTAATGGTGGAATATCGACAACAATTCAAAATAATCATATAATAAATAATGGAACTTCTGGAAGTTGTTTCGATAATATTCGCATACAAAATGGAACTGGAATAACGATACAGAACAACCTTATTGAACAAGCTTTTGCCCTTGGAATTGACAGTGATTTAAGCACTGGGAACATTACTATTTCCGAAAATACTATTAGACAAAATGGCCAAAATGGAGCTAATTGCGTTGATACCAATAGTATTGAAAATGCTGGTATTCGACTTATTGGTAATAATTCTTCTATTTCAAATAATATTATAAATAATAATGGCGGTGCTGGTGTCATTTTATCCGGAGGAAATACAAGTGGGAACTTAATTTCTCAAAATTCCATTTTTGCTAATGGAAATCCTGATAAAGCTTTGGGGATTGATTTAGATGGTGATGGTGTAACCATAAACGATACTAGTGATAGTGATAATGGTCCTAATGAACTTCTAAATTTTCCCATATTTGAAACGGCAACTATTAGTGGTAATATTTTAAAAGTAACGGGCTGGTCTAGACCTGGAACCACATTAGAAATTTTCTTAACAGATATTCAATTAGGAACTGCCACACAAGGAGACAATCAACTTGCTGGATTTACAGACGATTATGGCGAAGGACAACTATTTTTAACAGCTGTTACCGAAGGGGGACCTTTAGACACAGATGCAAGCGTATCTAATTATATCGATGCCGATGGAAACACAGATACAACTAATAGATTTGACATTACAGTAACTTTAAGCACAAACCTACCTGTTACTGGAAACTTAATTACTGCTACAGCTACTTTAGGAAATTCTACTTCAGAATTTTCTAGAAAAAAAGTATTAGCTGCTGCATCTGTAATTACAAACAGAAGAATTACATATAGAGTTAAACCTAATTAAAAAAATTAGTAAATTACATATATACAATGAATTAAATATAAATCATCAAAATCAGATCAATTGTGAAGCGCTGTATAATTATTTTATTTATGTTTTTAAGTAATTTACTATTGGGACAAACTGTTACAAGAAATGATTTAATGAGATTGCCTGTAGGATCAACAACTAGTATAAATAATTTGCCGATGACTTCGGCCGATGAAGGTCAAATTATATTTGATAGTACATTAAAAAAAGTATTTGAATATAATGGTACCGAATGGAAACAATTACTTGAAGATAGATTAACTCCTGTAGTTGTTCCACTTACAGCAAGTTACACATTAGTTAATGGCAACAATACAAATGTATTAACATTTGATAGTATTACCGATATCACTTTAACCATACCACTAGGACTGCCTATTGGCTATAATATAAGTATTTATCAAATTGGTGATGGGCAAGTCACTATAGTTGGTGATAGCGGTGTACAAATTAAAAATAGATTATCTCGATTTAAAACTGCAGGAAAAGATGCTGGAGTTGGCATTATATCAACTGCAACTAACATATTTCACATTACAGGTGATTTAAAATTATAAGTAATGAAATATTATGTACTACTTATACACTTAGTATTCTATGCTTTTGGTTTTTCCCAAATAGCACATTACAATCAGTTCCCTAGCCTAGCTCCAAAACACATCCTTGATGATAAACTAACTGATATTAGTTTTGCCTTTTCAATGCGTATATTAGAATCAGATTATAATGGCCCTTTAATACGCTTACGCAGAAATAGTGATAATCAAGAACAAGACTTTTTTTGTGCCAGTAATGACATTGTAGATATTGCAGCTATTAATGCTTGGCGCGGAAGTGACCAAGTATTTGTTGTTACTTGGTATGATCAAAGTGGCTTAGGGAGAAACGCTATACAAAATACCGAAAATTTTCAACCTGAATTTATTACTAGTGATCCAACCAGACCTTATTTTGTCGGCGATGGTGCTAATGATAGACTAGATGTTAATACAAGCATTCAAACATTAACCAATGTGGGAATTAATGGCACTGTGTTTATTACCGCTTATGCCACCGATAATAATCAATTTACTTTTGGAACCCGACAGCCTGGTAATAACACAAATCGATGGTCTGTCCATTTGAATTGGACTGATGATTTTGTATATTTTGATTCTGGTATTTGTTGTGATGCTGTTAGACGGGCTAGCAATACCAATAACGAATGGCAGCAATTTTCATTTGTAAGAGCAAATATTGTGCAATCAATACGAAAAAATGGCACTATACTTGTTTCCGGTAATTATACTAACGGAAGGTGTACGGCAACAAATAATTTCGGAATTTTATATTCTAACGGAAATAATCGAAATTTTGCTGATAATCGGATTACCGAACTGATCATGTATCGGATGGAAGTAACAGGTGATCAATTAATCGAAACAGAAGAGAATCAAATAAACTTCTGGAATATTTAAATTAATTAACTATGAAAACAATTTATTTAGCATCTTTGCTCATCCTGTTTTCTGCGTTAAGCGGAATGGCTCAAGTTACTTGTGATATTAAAAATCATGAAAATAGCTCCATACGTACACATTCAGATAGCCAAATAGGAATTTATGGTAACCTAGTTAATGATGGAGAATTTACCGAAAATGGAGATACCAGTGAAGTTGGATTTTATAACAATGATAACCCACTAAGTATTTCGGGAGATAACACACCTGAATTTGCTAATTTAATTGTTGATGTTAATCAAAATATTAACTTAGATGTGAATGCGGTGGTTACTACAGGTGTTTTTTTTGTTAATGGAAATGTAATTACCCCTCGAAACTCACCAGAGGTTTCTTTAGATTTAGTAGATACTGACCTATATGTAAATGAAGGTGATCTTACTCATATAGATGGCTACAATAGTTATACTGGTAATGAACAATACCTGTTTCCCGTTGGGGATGCTTTAAGGCTTCGCCCAATATCAGTACAAGCCACTGCTGCTGAAAACACATCAAAGGCCGCTTATTTTTTCGAAAACCCAGATATTCCTTCAACTTTTTCTACAAATTTTGACCGCAATACAAAAGAAAATACAATTGCTTTTGTAAGCCCTGTTGAATTTTGGGATTTAGATGGTAATAGAACAACAAGAGCTACCTTAACTTGGGATCCATTAAGTAATATTAGTGATTTAATAAATGAAAATGATATTTCGGAACTTATTGTTGTAGGCTGGAGTAAAGAAGAACAACAATGGATTAATTTAGGGAATGCCAACGCTACTGGAGATATTTTAAATGGTGAAATCATCTCAGATTTTTTCAACCCCGATGATTTCGAAGTTTTGACTATAGCTGGAACCGAAGTCCTTGACTCTAACGAAGAGCTTATCTTTTTCAATGCCGTTTCTAGTGATGAAAATGGCGAGAATGACTACTTTAAAATTCAAGGAATTAATAGATTCCCAAACAACACATTAAAAATATTTAACCGCTGGGGTGTGGTTGTATATTCTAGGGACGGTTATACTGACCCTGATCCACAAGGCACTGGTACTGCCGATTTTGGAAGTTTTGATGTTTTTACAGGGAAATCAAATGGTAGAGCCACAATAAAACCTAACGAGCTGCTTCCTGTAGGAACTTATTTTTATGTTCTAAACTATGAAAGTTCACAAGGGGGTAATAAATGTAAATCTGGATACTTGTATGTCAACAGGTAATTATAAAGTACTAAAAAAAACGCTTTCAATACTATTATATTTTTTTGCTACAATAGCATTTAGTCAGCAAATAACATTTACCCATAATGAATTATCAGGTATGGATACTCCTGCAGATTCAAACAATCCTTTTTCCCTTAGGGGAGAAGTTTTTTTAGCTTTTACAAAAATGCAACAAGCCGCTGCTTTAGAAGGTATCCCTATCAAAATAGTGTCAAGTTTCCGCAGTTTTAAAAGACAACAACAAATCTGGAATAGAAAATATAAAAAATATACTAGTCAAGGGCTTTCGCCAGAAGTAGCCATCAATAAAATAATTGAATACTCAACACTACCAGGTACCTCACGACATCATTGGGGAACTGATATTGATATTGTTATGGATGTTGACTCCCCTCCCACTTCATTACTTGTGCCTTCTAATTTTGACAAAAATCAAGTTTTTTATCCCCTAAAAAAATGGATGGATACTAATGCGTATAAATATGGTTTTGAATTAGTATATACCAATTCTCCCAACAGAAAAGGCTTCAAATACGAACCTTGGCATTATAGCTATACCCCAACGTCTAAATTAATGCTTTCAGAGTACTTAAACTGTAAAACCATTTATAGACTAAATCAAAAAAATACGTCAGGATGCATTTATTTATCGTCAAAATTCATAGAAAAATATGTTAAACTAAATATTTTAGAGATAAATCCTACGCTAATACCCATGTAAATTCATATATTGTAGCACCCAAAAAAACCTACAATATGAATTTTTTAAAATCAATTTCCTTAGCGGGAATTTTAGTTGGCAGTTTATGCATCACCTCATGTGAAAAAGAGGAAATTTCGGATAAAAGTTTAGACCAAATACTAAATGAGATCCAAACAGAAACAGAAACAAATATTGGTACAAGTTTAGAGACCAACATTGAAGCTGAAACAGCAACCAATGCCACATCAGTTTCAATTGAAAAAGGTGATTTGTTACTAAGTAAAGATGAAAAAAGTATTAGTGATCAAATTTTAATATTAGTTAACGAGTACCGAAATTCAAAAAATTTAGCCCCACTAAGTGATAATATTACAGCAAAAATCGAAGCCCTAAACCATACCGAGTATCAAATCAATTTAAATGATATAAATCATGATAACGGTAAAGAACGTGCCAATGTTTTATTTAAAATTGAAAACGCTAGAGCTTATGCTGAAAATGTTGCTTTTGGTTTTCGAACTGCAAAAGCCGTTGTGGATGGATGGATTGCTAGTGAAGGACATCGTAAAAATTTAGAAGGAGATTTTAGTAAATCTGGCATTGGAACAATTGCAAACAATCAGGGAGTTTTGTATTTTACACATATATTATTTAAATAAACGATCGATCATGCGCCGAGGTGGACTTAAGTTTAGATTACTTATTGGGGTTGTTATTGTTGCTTTTGCTTTCATAAAAAAATGTAGTAATAAAACTGTTAATCCCTACACTAATAGAGTACAAAATATAAACATGGATCCTCAGCAAGAAATTGCTATTGGTATCCAAAGTGCCCCTCAAATGGCACAGCAACATGGCGGTTTGCATCCAGACACCAAACTACAGTCTTTAATTGATGCAATTGGTATTAAGCTGGTTAATTCTAGTATGGCCAAAGATACACCTTATAAATACGATTTCCACTTACTAAAAGATGGGCAATCCATAAATGCATTTGCTTTGCCGGGCGGACAAATATTTATGACATATGGATTACTCTCTCGTTTAGAAAATGAAGATCAAATAGCTGGCGTGCTTGGGCACGAAATAGGACATGTATTAGGTCGTCATTCGGCCGAACGTATTGCTGATAGTGAGTTTTGGAAAACCGTTTCCGCAGGAGCATCCGTTGGTGTTGATGCTGGAGGGTTAGTTAATCAGTATGGACAAACAACACTTTTAAAAAACGGACGTGGAGATGAACTAGAAAGTGATGAATTAGGCGTGCTTTTTATGATCAATGCCGGATATAACCCCGAAGAAATGATTGGAGTTATGAAAATTTTAAAAGCTGCCGCAGGGCCAAATCGCATTCCCGAGTTTCAAAGTTCGCACCCAGATCCTGAAAACCGTATTGAACACATCCGAGAAGCCATTGCTAAATATCAACAACATTAATACCAATAAAATATAGCGTTAATTCTTGTAGGTTGATAATTAACTATGTTTGGTCGGAATAACTACATTTATTGGTACAAATTTCAATAATTAATAATTAATTAGATTTAGACTCGCTACTAGCCATAACAATTTTAAAACAACAAAAAACTTCATAAATTAATAAATTACTTTGTTTAAATTACTTTGTTTTACGCTCGTTGTTTTATTCTCTTCGTTGGTACTCGTCACATACCAAGCACTAGCCCACACGAAGACCATTAGGAGTCCGAGCGGTAAAGTTCTGGAATCTCTAGTTTTGTAGATATAGTTAATTTCTCGTTTAGTTTTTAACATATCCACAAAACTACATATTACAAACCATTAAAAAATAACTTTTGCCGAAAACGATATACTTAAAACACACTATCTAAAAAATTGCACAACACCACATCAATGAGTTAAAAAACAACACATTACACTAAAAAAAGTTATTCTTACATTAACCCAAATAATAATCGTACTTTTGCAGCTTATTTAAAATATTATATGAGTACATTTAAAACATTAGGGTTAGGAGAAGCATTGCTACAGGCTATTGATGCCATGGGCTTCGTAGAACCCAGTGAAGTTCAAGCAAAAGCAATCCCAATTCTTTTAGAGAAGGATACCGATATTGTGGCATTAGCCCAAACTGGTACCGGAAAAACCGCTGCATTTGGTTTTCCTCTAATTGAAAAAATTGACCCTAGTAGTAAAAAAACTCAAGGTTTAATTTTATCACCCACACGCGAATTGTGTTTACAAATTGCGCAAGAAATTAAAAACTACAGTAAGTTTATTTCCAAATTAAACTCTGTTGCTGTATATGGTGGAGCTAGCATCCATGACCAAGCACGAGACATTAAACGTGGAGCACAAATTATTGTTGCTACTCCTGGTCGTATGCAAGATATGATTAACCGTGGGTTAGTTGATATTTCTCAAATTGGGTACTGTGTACTTGATGAAGCTGATGAAATGCTTAACATGGGATTCTATGAAGATATTACAAAAATTTTATCGCATACTCCTGATGAAAAGTCTACATGGCTGTTTTCTGCCACTATGCCTAGAGAAGTAGCTACTATAGCTAAAAAATTTATGAGCAACCCAGTTGAAATTACTGTAGGCTCAAAAAATTCATCAAATAAAAACGTAACACACGAATATTATGTAGTTAGTGCACGCGACCGCTACCCTGCCCTTAAGCGTTTAGCCGATGCTAATCCTTCTATATTTTCAGTAATTTTTTGTAGAACCAAAAGAGATACACAATCTATTGCCGAAAAATTAATAGAGGATGGCTATAGTGCCGCTGCCTTACACGGAGATTTAAGTCAAAATCAACGTGATTTGGTTATGAAAAGTTTTCGTAACCGACAAATACAAATGTTAGTAGCTACTGATGTTGCCGCTCGTGGTATTGATGTAAATGATATTACTCACGTAATTAATTACCAATTACCTGATGAAAATGAAACCTACAATCACCGAAGTGGACGTACTGGTAGAGCTGGTAAAGAAGGGGTTTCCATTGTTATTACTACAAAAAGTGATGTGCGTAAAATTAAAAGTTTAGAACGCACCCTACAAACTACATTTGAGCAAAAAACAGTTCCTACAGGGAAAGAGATTTGTAAAATTCAATTATTCAACCTTGCTGAAAAAATTGAAACTACCGAGATCAATGATGAAATTGAAGAATATTTACCTGAAATTAACTCTCATTTAGAACACCTTTCTAAAGAAGAATTGATAAAAAAATTGGTAACTGTTGAGTTTACTCGTTTTCATAATTACTACAAAAAATCTAGAGATATTCAACCTATAGACCCAAACAGCAAAGGTGGGGATTATAGTGACGGAAAAAGTACACGTTTCTTTATTAACATAGGTGAAAAAGACGGATACAACTGGATGAATCTTAAGGATTTCTTAAAAGAAACTTTAAATCTAGGAAAGGATTCTGTGAGTCGCGTAGATGTTAAAGAAAAATTCTCTTTCTTTAATACTGACAACGATCAAAAAGAAGCTGTTTTAGCTGCTTTTGAAAACATTGTTGTTGATGGCCGAAAAGTGAATATCGAAATCTCTCAAGGAAGAAGCGGCGGCGGTAGAGGCCGTGGTGACCGAAGAGGTGGTGGTGGACGCAGAAATGGCGGCGGAGGATTCCGTGGTGATCGACGAAACAACGGAGGAGAACGAAAGGATAACTATAAGGGAAACCGAGATAAAGGAGATCGAAAAGACAGAAATGAAAGCGATGGAAGTGGAAGAGATCGCAGAAAACGTAGAGATAGATATTAATCTATTTTTCTAATATACTTAAAAACGGTATCAATTAAATTGGTACCGTTTTTGCTTTACTGTATTAAAAATATAAAATTACAACTGTCACAATTCACAATAAAAAACGTTACTCATTAGAGCGGTTAAATTTTTATACAACTATTTCTTTTTTTGGAAAACTATTTACAGATAGTTTTTTACTTTTGACCGACTTATTCATTGTATGAAATACTATTTACTTTTACTACTTACTTTTTGCTTACATATTACTCCAGTAAGCGCTCAAGAAAAAGCTGTTTCTATAAAAGGAAACGTTTTAAATGCTGCCGATGATCAAATCCTTGAGAATGTTCATATCATAAATTTAAATAGCATTAAAGGAACTATAACTGATACCAAAGGAGATTTTACTATAAATGCTCAAGTAAATGATACCTTATATTTTTCATATATTGGTTTTCAACCCTTAAAAGCTAGAGTAACTAATGATTGGATTAAATATGGCAATGTTAAAGTAAAACTCACTGAAGTAGGCGTAGCATTACAAGAAGTTGTAGTATCTGCACACAATTTAACCGGCTTTGTTGAAGTTGATTTTAAAAATATTCCCATATACAATAATGCTAATCGTTATCAAATACCAGGCATAAGTTCTGGTTACGAAGGAGGATCAAAACGAAGTGCTACTGCTAGAATAGTCAATTCTATATTAAACCCTGTAAATTCACTATATAATCTCTTCTCCCGCAAAGGGAAACAATTACGAAATTTACGTAAAATAAAAAAAGATGATGAAATTAGAAACTTACTACAAAATAAATTTGATAGAGAAACCTTAACCACACTATTACAAGTAGACAAGGTAGATATTGACGAAATTTTACTACAATGTAAATACTCTAAACAGTTTATAAAAACAGCTAATGACCTCCAGATTTTAGACGCCATTAGCGAATGTTACGAAGAATATAAGGTATTAAACAGAAACAAATAATTACTTCTTCAATACTTTAATAATATATTCTTTTCTGGATTTATTATTTAAATGAGGCTCTCTTAACCATGGATTTTCTTGTTTGAGCTCTTTATAAGTCATTCCATATTTAATTCCAAAATCGGCAAAATTAGTAACTGGAGTATCAACGCTTACTTCATAAGTTTCAGGTATTTTATACAAATGCTTATCCGCATAATTAAATCCATATTTTTCCGTATTACACAAAATCTCTTTAACAGCCATAATACGAAATACATACCTCCCTGTTTCTTGACCTAAAAGTAAGTCATAGTAATTCGAAACCTTTTGCTCTTTCAAACGTCTTTTCATTCCATTATTACCTCCATTATAACCTGCTGCTGCTAGCGTCCAAGAACCAAGTGTCTCTTTTGATTTTAACAAATATTTACAAGCAGCTTCAGTAGCTTTTTCAATATGGTATCGCTCATCTACATTTTTATTCACCTCTAATCCCAACTCTCTACCTGTTCCCGCTAAAATTTGCCAAAACCCTTTGGCTCCTGCTGGAGAAACCGCTTGAGTCAAACCACTCTCAATAACTGCCAAATATTTAAAGTCATCCGGAACTCCATAATGTTTTAAAATAGGTTCTATAATTGGAAAATACTTTTGCGAACGTTTAATAATTAACAAACCGTTGGATTGCCAATAGGTATTGACCAATAATTCTCGGTCCATACGTTCAAATACATCAGACTGTTCAATAGGCACTGGCTCTCCTGCAAAATTCAAATTACTAGGCATATCCAACGCATATACATTGTAATCATTAAATTTTTTATTCTTATTTTTCTTATTCGCAGTAACTGTATCAGGATATTGCGAAGCAAAAACCAATAATCCACAAACAGCAATTACCCCCAACAAGGATAGGATTCTTTGTATAAAATTCATTAAATAACTATTTAGTTACAAGATACGATAAAGTAAAATCAATAAAAACTAGGTTTCTATTAATTTTGGTAAATTGACATTAAACCAACGGGCTCTACTTAATATTATTACATGTGATCCATTTGGTATGGAAATACATTCTTTAATATTTTTTATTGGAAATACTACATCCTTTTCTCCATGAATATGTATACTTCCTTCAATAGGTTTTTCTTGCTCCCAACACAACACCTTTTCTATGGACCAATCCATATATTGTTTGTCAGTAACTGTTAAATATTTCCTATAAATAGTGGCGATTTTTTTTGAGCCTTTTCCCCAAAAAAGCTTTTGCCAATCAAAATCAACTAAGGATGTAGGTAACACCTTATACAGTTTACTTTTTTTAAGTATTCTAAAACTTTTGGGCAACTCGTGTTTTGTTTTTATACTAGAGACAATAACTAATTTCCTTAACCTAAGAAAATGACTCATTTCTTGCACAATTATACCTCCAAAAGAAACACCTAATAATACCGCATTAGATACTTTTACTTCTGCAGCCATACGCTTGGCATATTCAGATATACTCTCTTGTTTGCCTGGTGTTTTCCACGGAATTATATGAATAATATAATGATCAGGTAATTTAATGGCTTCAAAAATAGTCTCATTAGCCGACATACCAGGCACAAAATAAATATGTATTGGGGGTTTACTCATTATTATAACACTACTGGACTTTTCAAATTAAATTCATCTAACACAAAACAATTCAAACACTTAGTATAAATTTATTAACTGCTTATTGTATTTAAATACATTTTATAACTTTAGCTATCAAAATAATTACTTTTTAAAATAAAAATCAATCTTTTTTAGCTTTATAACTACTTATATTTATTTACAATTAATTCAATAAATAAACAGCTTATCAGTTAAAATCATTCATTTATTCTTTGTAATTAAATGTTAAAAAAATACACATACATACTAAAATTAAAACAAACACGTTAAATGACTAGTAATTAAAAGAATAAGATTTAAAATACAACCACCAAACAAACCTAAAACTTCTATTAACACACCATATTTACATACTTCTCCTACATTTAATAGTACGCTCACATACACATGGCCATTAATAAACAAAAAAATTAACATGGAAACAATAGTACTTGACGTAAATGACAATGAATTTTTAAGACAATTTGAAACTACTATTGAAAATCAAAAAGCAATAATAGAATACGCCACACAACCACGCAGTGTTTTTTTAACAAAACTTATAATGGATGAATCTTTAAAAAACAAAGGTTATGATGAGCTTTTTATTAAAACTGTTTTTGAAATTATTGATGAACGCAATACTAGAATGGTACCTACTTGTCCAAAAATTGCTAATTATTTTAAAAAGAATAGAAGAAAATACAAAGCACTCCTACCCGTTGGCATGAGTCTTTAATTTGTTTTCTAATTTTTACGCATTTCCTTTTTTGCCCTAATTAAAAAGAGAGACTAATGCTTTTATAAACCTAAAGCTTTTTTTATAGAAGCAGTTTCTTTTTTAAACGAATTAACAAAAGCTATACTTACCAAACCATCATCGGTAATTTCAAGTAATTTTACTTGTTGTAATGTATTTACTAATTCTGGATTCCACGGTGTTTTTACTTTTATATAATTTTCCGTAAAACCTACCATATAACCTTCTTTATTTTCCGCTTCAAAGAGCACACTACGCACACTGCCTAATTGTGATTCATAAAAAGCTCTACGTTTTTTTACCGATAAACCACGTAACATCTTACTACGCTTAGCTCGGATATTAGCTGGCACTACTCCATCCATAACTGATGCTTCAGTATTTTCGCGCTCAGAATAAGTAAATACATGTAAATACGAGACTGGCAATTCGTTTAAAAAATTATAAGTTTCTAAAAACAACTCATCAGTTTCGCCAGGAAAGCCTACAATAACATCCACACCAATACAAGCATGAGGCATTACTCTTTTAATTTGCGACACTCTATTTACATAAATAGTACTCAAATAACGGCGTTTCATTAATTTTAACAACGTATCCGATCCAGACTGTAATGGGATATGAAAATGAGGCACAAAGCTATTTGACTTTGAAACAAAATCTATAGTTTCATTCTTTAGCAAATTAGGCTCAATTGATGATATTCGTAAACGCTCAATACCAGCAACAGTATCCAAAGCCTGAACTAGCTCAAAAAAAGTATGCTCATGTTTTTTATTCCCAAATTCCCCTTTACCATAATCCCCAATATTTACTCCAGTAAGCACAATTTCTTTAATCCCTTTCGTGCTAATTTCTGCGGCATTTTTTAATACATTTTCTAAGGTATCACTACGGGATATTCCACGTGCCAAAGGAATCGTACAATAAGTACATTTATAATCACAACCATCTTGAACTTTCAAAAAAGCTCTTGTTCGATCACCTATTGAATAGGAACCAACATAAAAATCAGCCTCTTCAATTTCGCAAGAGTGTATTAAACCTTCATTAGTCTTGGTTAAATCATCAATATAATTTACAATATTAAACTTTTCAGTAGCTCCAAGCACTAAATCCACTCCATCAACAGCTGCTAATTCCTCAGGTTTCAATTGTGCATAACACCCTACTGCAGCTACAAAAGCTTGCTCATTAGCTTTCAAAGCCTGTTTAACAATAGTTTTAAAACGTTTATCTGCATTTTCAGTTACAGAACAAGTATTGATTACATATAAATCTGCGGGATCGGAAAAATCCACACGCTCAAAACCTTCACTCGCTATATTACGAGCAATAGTTGATGTTTCAGAAAAATTTAATTTACATCCTAAGGTGTAAAATGCTACTTTTTTTGGCTGAGCCATAAATATTTAGTCCTATCTATTATCTTTACTACTTACTAGCAGTACTTTTCCCTATTTTAGGACTGCAAATATACCAACAATAATCCTTTTAAAAAATTGAAAACTACGCTGTTCCGCATACTTCTTTTGTTTTATAGTATACTATTATGTATCAATTGTGCAAATCCATCCACAAAAAATCGTGATCACTTAGTTTTTCGATATAATGAAAGTGCTAATATCACTACTTTAGACCCCGCTTTTGCTAGAAATAAGGAAAATATTTGGGGAACAAATCAACTATACAACAGCTTAGTTCAATTGGATGAAAAGCTTAAAATTATTCCAGATATTGCCAAAAGCTGGTCTATTTCTGAAGATTTAAAAACCTATACATTTACACTACGCAATGATGTGTATTTCCATAAGCATGTTCAATTTAATACAAAAGATAGCACAAGAACAGTTGTTGCTAGTGATTTTACTTATAGTTTTGATCGCTTAAAAGACCCTAAAGTAGCTTCTCCTGGGAGCTGGGTATTAGATAAAGTAGAGAATTACAAAGCTGTTAATGATACTACTTTTCAGATCAATTTAACACAAGCTTTCCCAGCCTATTTAGGTTTGTTAAGTATGCGTTATTGCTCTGTATTGCCTAAAGAAATTGTTTCTTTTTACGGAAATGAATTCCGAAGAAACCCTATTGGTACTGGCCCTTTCCAATTTAAGGCTTGGGATGAAAACACTAAACTTATATTTAGAAAAAACCCTATTTATTTTGAAAAAGACAAAAACGGCATGCGACTCCCTTACTTAGAAGCTGTCGCCATTACTTTTTTACCAGATAAACAAAGTGAATTTCTGCAATTTATTCAAGGAAACTTAGATTTAATGAATGATATTGATAGCTCTTTTAAAGATGATTTATTAACACAAACAGGAAAATTACAGCCCACTTATAGCGATCGAATAATTTTAGATAAAAGTCCTTTTTTAAATTCCGTATATATTGGTTTTTACCTTGAAGAAACCAAAACTCCTATCCAAAATATAAATTTACGCAAAGCCATTAATTATGGGTTTGATCGCAAAACAATGATTACTTATCTCCGAAATGGTATTGGCACTCCTGCTTTGGGTGGATTTATCCCTATGGGTATTGAAGGTTACAGTGGTGAAAAAGGTTTTTACTTTAACCAAAAATTAGCCAAGCAATATTTAAAAAAATATATACAAGAAACTAATGATCAACATCCAAGTATTCGATTAGCAACCGTTGCTGACTATGTAAGTTTATGTGAGTTTATCCAACGAGAATTACAAAAAATAGGTATTGATGTAAAAGTTGATGTGATGCCCGCACCAACACTACGAAAACAAAAACATGCAGGTAAGTTAGAACTTTTTAGAGCAAGTTGGATTGCCGATTACCCCGATGCTGAAAATTTTATGCTTCCCTATTATAGTAAAAACTTTACTCCTAATGGCCCAAACTACACCCATTTTAAAAACACAAGCTTTGACAAACTTTATGAACAAAGTTTTATGATACCTGATTTAGAAAAACGCAAATTACTCTATCAAAAAATGGATTCTATATTAATTGCTGAAGCTCCAATTATTCCATTGTATTATGATGAATTTGTCCGCTTTACCCAGAATAATGTTTCTGGTATTCCAAAAAATCCTCAAAATTTCCTATTCCTAAAAACTGCAAAAAAAGCCATCAGAAAATAGAAGTTAGAAAATAGAAGTTAGAAAATAGAAGTTAGAAAATAGAAGTTAGAAAATAGAAGTTAGAAAATAGAGGTTAGAAAATAGAGGTTAGAAAATAGAGGTTAGAAAATAGAGGTTAGAAAATAGAGGTTAGAAAATAGA
>CANMLG010000054.1 GCA_947498765.1 uncultured Aquimarina sp. | reverse complement strand
AACGGGCTAATTCTATATTCAAGTGATCTGTTTTTAACTACAAAGATACATTTCTCCCCAAGTTTTTGACTTGAGCCGTTTTAAGTAGAACCTAAAACATTACACCCCACCCCCAAAAACCTAAATCACTTTTCTTTTCAACTATAAAGGGGTCAACTTATATAGACCCTAATCTCTCGACTTGCTCAAAAATTTTACAAAAATTATTTTAGTGACTGTACAATTAAGAATAATATATTTGTCTTTGGGCTATACGTTATAACTATCTCTTATATATTTCTAAATGTATATTAAATATTATTGAAAGAATGACACTTACTAAGAAACTAAGACTTCTAATAATTACTCTATTTTGGGTTGCTATTTACTTTTTAGCGAAGAGCCAAAGATTCGAATCAGATAAAAATCCTTATTTAATGGCTATTTTATTTGCTTTTTTAGCTGGGCACATATATTATGAGAATGTATATAAAAAAGATAAGATAGACTCTAGAAAAAAAGAAGTTAAAAATAAACACTTAGATGAACTAAAATCCAATTTAAAGGACTATACTCCTGAGATAGCTATTAAAAAGTTACCTTCAGAATTAATTCAATTAGCACCTCTCATACAAAAGTGGGGAGTTAGCAATAAAATACTCAGGGATAATTTATATGATAATTCTCCAAAAAGTG
The DNA here is from genome assembly GCA_947498765.1 of uncultured Aquimarina sp. Lineage (GTDB taxonomy): Bacteria > Bacteroidota > Bacteroidia > Flavobacteriales > Flavobacteriaceae > Aquimarina. The sequence goes on along the minus strand of CANMLG010000054.1, from coordinate 8,085 downwards.
AATTACTAGAATTGAAATCGATTGAATCGAAAAAAGAAGATCTTGAGAAGTGGATCGAAGCTAATCAAGATGAAGAAGAAACTATTCAAGCTATCAAACTTACCTTAAAATCTTATGATGATTTAGGTTTATGGACTTGGATATAAGTAATTATTATGATTTGGATTTACATCATTGCAACTTTATTAATCTTCATCTTTATACGTCCTAAAAAGAATAAAGGCAAACAAATTAAGATGAAAAGAAAGTTTAAACGAGATAAGTAGATATTATGTTCGGAACACGAAATTTAGAGTTTATAGTGCTTATTATAACAGGTTTACTACTTGCTGCCTACGGTTATTACAATGTAACACAAAATGGAGTTGTTAAATCATATACTCTTATAGATGCTGGACTGTGGATAAGTGAAATTGCTGGATTGTTTATGCTTGTACTAAACGGTACTTTTATTAAAACTAGATATTTTAAACTAGCCAAATTAGGAATTGCCATAATATTAATTGGAGCTTTATTTAAAATACTGCATTGGTCAGGTAGAGATTTAGTTTTCATTATTGGCTTTGCGGAAATAGCAATTGTTTATATAATAAGTTTTATCCATAAGCCAATAAAAAAGAGATTAGACTATCTAAAATTGATTTGGGTAATTACTGCTATTACTGTTAGAGCAATGAAATTCTTACACTATATTAGTGATGACTATTACATTATACCGTTTACTATAATGTGGCTTTTAATTATTGATTACGGACTAATAGAAAACAAAAAGAAAACACTTTTTAAATAAATTATATTGATTAATAATTCAATAAAAATCATAGCAAAAATACTTTTGCTAATAATCTGCATAATAATAGTTTTCTTGTTATTAAGTGTATCTATTAAAGCAATAGGAAACCTGAAACTACATCCCGAAATAACAACTTGGATTAAAATATTATACCCAATGCTACAAATAGCTATAGCAATATATTTCACAAGAAAAGGGCTAAAATACCTCGATAAGAAGAGTTAATTATTAAAAGCTGCTAATATGTTCTCTACAAAATAGCCAATCACCTTTGATAGCAGTAGATTCGAGAGGGCAATATCCTACTAAGTGTGTAAAGTTAATTTAAACCCAAGGAGTAAAAAAACACCAAAAGCAATAAATCTTATCAATAAGCCAATAATTATCCAATTATTACTTACTTCAAATAACATTCCGTTTGTTTGTTCCATTTCAATTTAAATATCAATCAAGTATTCTTTGCTTTTAACATCATAATCAGCAAAATAAACAGTGCGAAATAAAGGGCTAATCCAATATACAATTCAATCATATATTTTTTTACTTCTTTTTTCTTCCCTTTAACTTTTAATAAGGCTAAATATCTAAAATGTGTATTTAAAGCGAAAGCCGTAAAAAGTGGACTCAATTTATTTTCTTCGACTTCAGAATTAAGTTCAGGGTGTGCTTGTTGATATTTATTACTAATTCTAAACTTCTCATGACTCGTTAAATTCCGTGAATTAAATTCTTTTTTAAGTTTTTCAATAGTTAATTTATCAATCGAATCACTCTGAAGCAACTGATATAATTGGTAGTTATCTAAAAGCTTAATTTTATTTATTTCAAACATATAAGCCCAACATTAGCTTTATTAATATAATTCAAGATATTCATTTAAATTTATTTGCTTGCCTCATTTAAAAGTTACTTAGCTAATTTTGTTTCAGTCTTAAGACTTACAAAGATTTTTGAAACAAAAATAATTTCCAAATAAAACTAATACCCCCCTTTATTATCAGCAAAATTAAGGATAGAATTATCTTATGCTAGTTAAATCCCTGAGGTCTTTAAAAAATCATTAAATGAAATTTTAGAAGGTATTTGAACTCTAATTAATTAGTTATATATTATCCAGACTTATGTATTTAATACTTTTTCTATGATATTGACAATAAATGATGCCACGCTTAGTGGAGATATTTTGAATCAAATAAGTTTAGCAGTAAAGAATGAATTAATTACCGTTAGAGAACTTATTGCTGCTAGGGTAGGAAATGAAGTCAAAGCATATAATGATAAGCTTCCAGAATATTTTAAAGGTTTAATTCAGCCAACTGATGCAGAAAAGACTTTAAATGGGTTTAAAGTAAAGAACAGAAAGAAAATTGATATAGAAAAGCAAGTTTTTATCGCTTTAGATGGGTTTCAGAAAAATGGATATTTTATTTTAATAGATGATAAACAAGCAACTGATTTGGATCAGGAAGTGCTAGTAAGCAAATCAACTACGATTAATTTTGTTAAACTTACGCCTCTAGTTGGAGGTTAATTATTTCTTATGGGTTTAAAAAACACTATTAAAAGTTTTTTTTCAAAAAAAGAAGAAAGCACAGAACCTTCAAATGAATTAGACTTAGCAATTTTAAGTATCATTGAAGAAGGTTATTATGTAAATCAGTGGGGTACTGAAGTTTTTGAAGGTACAATAGCAAAAACAAAATCATATCAAAATATTAAATTGTGGGAACTTGAGAAAAGAAAAAGTTTGACATTTCATTTAGTAAATAAATTAGAAGAAATTGATAAAGGTTACCGAATAAACCCACATAACACAAAAAAAGGAAAAGAGCTTTTTAAAAAACGATATATATATTCTGAAGTTCTAAACCTTATGATGAGAAGTAATTTAGAGTTTTCAGAAGGTGAAATAATGGAGTTGCTGAACTTATATAAATCTGCTGATAAATCTAAGTCTCGTGCTTTCAAAGATTGGCCAATCGGCTTTACTGTTCAACAAGCTGAAAAGAAGGCTAAAAAAGGAAAGTTATCAGATGAATTTATTGCAGATCTTAAGAAAACACTTACATGGCCTCAATTTGATCAAAAAAAATATCATTGGGGAGCAGACTTAGAAAAAGTAAAATTAAAACTAGAGAAAATCATTTTTGAACACGAAAATGATAGTGGTGTTCCTCCATATAAATTACCTGAAGATAGACTTAGCCAGATAGTAAACCTTCAAATTGAACAAAGAGATGACAAGGAAATATGGTATAGCCTTTTTCATCTATTTATAAAGGCTACTGGATCAAAACCCACAAAAAAACATCTTCAAATCACAAGTAAATTGATTGATGATATTGGTAATGCTAAATATAAAAAAATAGCTCACGAATGGTTGGAGAATATAATTAGTTTCAAAGAAATTGAGACAGAACATACTGTTGATTATGGAGATGGGTCTAACTACACATATAGTAGTTATGAATTTTTGCATGAAAAGAATTTGATTTTTACTAAAGGGTTAATTTGGAGTCTTTCAAAATTTCACGATTCGAAAACTCTAAACTTAGTAGCAAAATTAACGGAGCGTTCGTTTAAAAAAATCCCTGGAGTTGGGCCAACTGCTGCTGGCTTAGGCAATGCTTGTTTATATGTTCTTGGAAATACAAAAGGACTTGAAGGGATTAGCCATTTATCTAGATTAAAACTTAAGATCAAACAAAACAACACTAAAAAAATAATAGAAAACTATATTGAAACCTCATCGGTAAAATTAGGGGTTTCAACATCTGAAATAGAAGAATTATCAATACCTGATTTTGGATTAATTGATGGAGTTAAAGAGTATAAATTTGATGACTTTGTTCTAAAAGCTGAAATAGAAAGCCTAGGCAAACTGAGTTTAAAATGGATTAAACCAGATGGTAATATACAAAAGACAACTCCATCTTTTGTTAAGGATTCTAGTAAGTTAAAATTACAACTAAAGAAATCGAAAGATGAAATTGCTCAAATTAAAAAATACTTAACGGCTCAACGAGATCGTATTGATCGTATGTATTTAGATAATAGAATCTGGACTTATGAAAATTTCTGTAAATTCTACACCAATCACGGTTTAGTTTCTTTTATAGCAAAAGACTTAATATGGGAGTTTGAAAATAAAGGCGACTTTTTTTCAGCTTTGTTTATTGATAATTCATGGGTCGCAATTGATGGCAATGAATTAAACTGGATCGATGAAGAAACACAAGTAAGGCTTTGGCACCCAATTAATGCAACTACTAATGATGTTTTAACTTGGAGAAATAAACTAGAAAATCTACAAATTAAACAATGTTTAAAACAGGCCTATAGAGAAGTATATATTTTAACTGATGCTGAAGTTAATACTAAGACATATAGTAATCGTATGGCAGCTCATTTACTCAAACAACACCAATTTAATGCCTTAACAGGTATAAGGCGTTGGAAATATTCGTTAATGGGAGCTTATGACGATGGTAGAGATGGAGATATTGCTTCAATAAATATTAAATCACATCAATTAGAGGCTCAGTTTTGGATTAATGAAGTTAATGCGGATGAATCATGGAACGATGCTGGTATTTGGGACTATGTAGCTACCGATCAAGTGCGTTTTATTGATAATGAAGGTGAAGTTGTCGATCTTGTAAATATTCCAAAAATTGTTCTTTCTGAAGTAATGCGTGATGTAGATTTATTTGTCGGTGTTACAAGTGTGGGAAATGATCCAGAGTGGAGAGATAATGGAGGGCTACCTCAATATAGAGATTATTGGACAAGCTATTCTTTTGGTGAATTAACGGAAGTAGCTAAAACCAGAAAAGTGATACTAGAAAAATTAGTTCCTAGACTTAAAATTGCAAAAGTAGCTTCTTTAGAAGGAAAGTTTTTAAAAGTGAAAGGGACTAAAAGAGTCTATAAAATACATATGGGGAGTACCAATATTTTAATGGAACCTAATGACCAATATTTATGTATAGTTCCTGCCAGAGGAAAAGATAAAAAGACAGAAAATATATTTTTACCTTTTGAAGGAGATCGAGGTTTATCATTAATTTTGAGTAAAGCTTTTTTATTAGCAGAAGATGATAAAATTACAGATCAAACAATACTAAGTCAAATCAATAGGAAATAATTATAGCCTTAGAAATTACGAATATTTAGTTTTATTAATGTAACTTTACACACTTAGTAGGATATTGCCAAAACGCGTTTTATGAGTTGAAATTCTCATTTTTAAGCAAGCTAAATTTTACGAGTTTAATCTTTAAAGTATAAAATATGACCTCTTAGAGATGCTTATTTTAAAGCTTATTTTGTAAAATTAAGGGCTTGTGCAACGGTTACCGGTGTTGTGGTGCGTTACTTTTGCTTTATTAAAAATGATGACATATTGCATCTCGGACACTTACATTTTACAAATTTTTCATCTTCCTCAATGTTTCTGGCAATGAATAAATTTGGAACACTTTTGTTTTTCTTGTATTGATTTTTAAATTCTTTCAGGGATGCTTTTTCGGTTTTATCTACTGAATAGTCAAGTATTACTGCTCTATTTTTATTGATTTCATTTGGATTATAAAAAGCAACAGGTTCAATTGGTGTGATAGGTAGATTAGTTGGCTTACCAGGTGTTAGTAAAGCAATCAAATCTTCGTTGAGTAACCCTTTTTCTTGTAACTCTTCTTTAAAGAAGTCATTCATTCCAATTACCATATTCGGAAACTGGTTTCTCATATTAATAATATTTTCTTTGGCTGTATTTGTTTGAGAAGAATCTAATGACTGTTTGAAATTAGACAATTCATTAATTAATTTCGATATATCACTCATTATTCATTGATTTAAGTTGATTGTAAAATGTTTGGCTATCTTCAGTCAAGTCATCTCTGAAAGCTTTTTCTTGATATACATAGTTGTTTTTAATTATTTTATCGTACAAGATGATAAAGTCTTCACCTCTTAAATCATTAAATGTGGTAATAACTTTATCTTCTGCATTCTTCAATAAACTACCTGTTTCATTTAATGCGCAGACTGCTTTTATGACGTTATCGACATTAAATAATTCACGATTATTACTCAAGTCGTGGACGTTTTGCCAAGAATTTAAAATACTAGTTAGGTTAACATTGTCTTTAAAGTGTTTCTTATGAAAATAAATAAAAATGATAAGACCACTAATTATTAGACTTACGCCAAGTATATATTCTAGTATTCCTATAGGCTCATCACCGATTTCATATAATTTTAAATCTGGGTTAATTGTTGATTTAAAAATTTCAATCACATAATAAAATATATATTCCCATAATTGTGGAAACATAAATGATGCTCCCAAATAGCATATTAGTATGGCAAACCTATAATGAAGACTCCCTTTTAGAAATTTCCAAAGTTCTATTATTTTTTCTGTAAAGTTCATTTTTTAAATGAGAATCAAAAGCTTAGGTTACTATACAATTTTAGATAATTCCAATGCTTTAATAATAACACCACTATATTTGTTAATGTTATTTACCAGTTTTGCTTTTCTCTGATTTTCATTCGTACTTTCTTGAATGTCATCAATAAATTCTTTAAATAATTCTAGTTCTTCTTCTTCAAAAACGTCTTTTATCTCTAATGCGTCAAAAGGCAACCAATAAGATGCTTTTTTATAATCTTCTGCAACTTCATTTATTATATGTTGCATTCTTTGTCTTCTTGATGAAAATGATGGCATATTTTTAATTTTTAATTGAAATAATTATTTATAGTATTTTGAATATTGTTATCTATTGTACCTATTATTTCAGAAGGGTTAATTCCGGTGATTCTTTTGGTTAAAGCATTTACTTCTTCAGTAGCCTCGTTATATTTTTCGAGAGAAAGCAGGTAGTTTTGAACCTCTTTATTCATATTTATTACCAATTGAGAGTTTTCTTTTGATTTTAATATCAAAGCACTTTCCTTATCTGATATTGATTTTAGTAGTTCTTCTCGAACTGCTGCTGCACCTGTTGCAATATCTATTGTTTGGTCTCTTGATAGTGCAGTGCCGTTTGATATATTATATTTTGTTCTATATTTACTTTCTATCAAGTTATATATATTATCCCAATCTTCATCTAATATTGCTCTCTCAATATCGGCTAAAGCTTTTATAATATTTTCATTTTCTGCTTGTAGTCTTTCTACGCCTTGAGTTACAGAAGAACTAAGTACTGATGCGTTTTTCGGAATAGATGCGCAACTGACAATAAATAAAAAAGCTAGTGTAATTAATATATGTTTCATAGTTTTATTTATAAAGATTTGAATATCAAGGTATTGTTTTTTTTTGATATTGAAATATAGAATTATGTCAATTAATAGGTAACAGGTTAGTTTAATGCATCACAACGGACTTGTGTATGAAACGTAGCGTACAAAAAGACACTAGCTTTTCGGTTTAGCACAGAGCCGAATTTTTATATTTTGTTTTTAATTTTTTCTCTTTTAAAAAGCCAAATTAAAAATTTGGCGGACTTTCTAAATATACACAAACCTTTAGGTTTAGCACTTATTAGCTATGTTTTATACACCGTGTGGCTGTTGCACAAGTATTTTTTTAAAGTACGATTATTTGTTATTTTTAGATATGCAAGGTAAAAAGAATTATCAAGAGAAATTATTCACGAGTTTTCAGTTAAGTGATCGTGTACCTAAGACTAATTTTTATAGGCAGTTATCCTCGGTTTTAGAGGTTGATTTTTTATACAAACGCACCCATCAATATTATGATAAAAGTGGACAAAAAAGTATAGATCCAGTGGTTTTTTTTAAGATGTGTTTAGTAGGCTATTTAGAAAATATCATCAGTGATCGTAAATTGATAGCGCATTGTAGTATGCGTTTGGATATCCTATTCTTTTTAGGCTATGATCTAGATGAAGAACTCCCTTGGCATAGTACCATAAGTAGAACACGACAATTGTTTCCTGAAGCGGTTTTTGAAGAACTATTCACTCATATTTTTAGTTTATGTGTAGGAAAAGGAATGGTGAGTGGTCATACCCAAGCCATAGATTCGGCTCCAGTAAAAGCCAATGCAAGTATGGATAGTTTAGAACTTAAAGTACCGGCACAAGATTTGGAAGCTCATTTAGCAGAAGTCCGTCATATAAGTAAAGCCGATAAGGAAGTTTACCGTAAGGCAAAAGAAGATAAATCCACCAAAGTACAGAAAACAATAACAGCAAATAGTGGAGAACTGAAAGCTATAGCCTCGCGTAATAAAAAGTGGCGGTCAGATCAAG
>CANMLG010000053.1 GCA_947498765.1 uncultured Aquimarina sp. | reverse complement strand
TTTTCTTAGAAATTTTTTCGATTAACATCAAAAAACCATTCTCAAAAAATTGCGTCGCTACGTGCCTGCGCTCCTGCCTTCAATTTTTTGCGAATTATTTTGAAGAAAAGTATTTCAAAGCCCTGCTTTGGATCGCTATTTATTGTTATTTAATAGTGTCTGTATATACTTCTATAGTAAATTACATAACTGCTTATTACTGGTTCGAGTGCTTAGTTTTTGGTAAAAAAATAAGTGTATCGAGAACTGCGTTATTGGTAAAACAATTCTCGATACAATTTTACTCTATTGCATTGCATAAAATCACTCGAATAAGCAATAGGTGTAAACAGGTTATAAGTTCATTCTCTAATTACTGGTTCGAGTGCTTAGTTTTTGGTAAAAAAGTAAGTGTATCGAGAACTCATCTTAGTAATTACAAAACACCGAATACTTGTTGCTAATGAAAAAGTACCTATTACTCATATGGATATTCGCTTTTCAAGCGCTACAGGCACAGGTATTTCCGGTGCAGGTAACGCCGCAGTTGATACCACCTTATAGTTTAAATTTATCGGACTATCAAAATGCTGCTCGGGAGCAGGTGATTGTGAATTTGTTATTATCCGATGTTACCGAAAGTAACCGCGAGGTAACCTTAAAATTTTCGATGAGCAATACCGCTGGTTTTGCTATTGAAAGTGCCCCTGTTGTAGTGGGGGCTTTGCCTGTGTTTTTAAATGGGGGAATTCCACTGCGATTGACCAATGCCGATTTACAGGCGTATTTTCAGCTTCAAAATTTACGAGGAATTAGTCCGCAGCAATACGGGCAGCCTTTACCCGATGGGGTGTATCAATTTTGCTTTGAGGTATTTGATCGCCGCTCGGGACAAGCTATTTCGCGTAAAAGTTGTGCCACAGCCTTTTTAGTGCTTAATGATCCTCCTTTTTTAAATGTGCCCTCAAGGGGAGAAGCCATTCCGCAAAAGGAACCTCAGAATATTGTTTTTCAATGGACCCCAAGGCATTTGAATGCCACTAATGTGGAATACGAATTCACCTTAGTCGAAGTTTGGGATGAATTAGTAGATCCGCAAACCGCCTTTTTAGCCAGCAGACCCTATTACCAAACCAGCACACGGGCAACCACTTTATTGTATGGTCCTGGCGAACCGGCTTTACTGCCCGATAAAAATTACGCTTGGCGCGTACGGGCTGTGATTAATGATGGGATTAGTCAGACCTCGGTGTTTAAAAACAATGGCTATAGCGAAATTTATTATTTTGAGCATAATGCCGAATGTGCTCCGCCCCTATTTGCCATTTCCGAATCAAAAACCACGACTACACAAAACATACGCTGGCAGCAAGCTTTGTACCAAGGCTATAATGTGCAGTACCGTAAAAAGAAGGCCTATACACAAACAAACGATACTAAAGAAACCAAAAGAAAGGGGAAAAAGAGAAAAAAGGGCAAAGGTTCAAAAAATGCCTCCTATTCTGGTATTAAAGCGGTGGATGGAGGCAGTCCTTGGTTCGAAATCAATACCTTTAGCGAGCAAGCCACTATTTTTAATTTAGAAAAAGCCACGACTTACGAGTTTAGAGTAGGCGGAAGATGTCGCCCCAATGGCGGTTTTGCTTATGGCAATATTCAGGAATTTACCACGGCAAGTAGTAATGACCAAGCCTCGGGTTACCAGTGTGGCATACTGCCTAATATCCAAATTAGCAATCAAGAACCTTTAGAGCGTTTGGGGGTCAATGAAGTATTTACGGCAGGGGATTTCCCGGTCACCGTAAAATTTATAGCACAAGGGAATCGCGTATCGGGTGAGCCAGGATCTGGAGCGCCAGTACTGGGAGCCAATGGCACCTATAGCGGTTGGGGTTTTATAACAGTGCCATACCTAGCCGATACCCGAATTAAAGTGATTTTTAATAATATAAAACTCAACTCCGATTACCAATTAATCGAAGGCGTTGTAGAAACGGATTACGATAAAGATTGGGATGATGTGGATGATATTGGTGATGAAATTGATACTCTTAATGGAATCGTAAAGGACATCGCAGGTTTATTTAAAAGACAGCAAGAAATCCTCGATGAATATAGAGAAGAAACTGATCCTGATAAAAAGGACGCTTTATTAGAGGAATACAATGAGGCTTTTGTTAAAACGGATGATAAAATCAAAGAGTTATTAAATGACCCTGAAGTATCTGAAGAAGATAAAGATGAACTACGAAAGGTAAAAGACATCGATAAAATCGTTGATAATGATTTGTCAAACAAGGAAGTAGACAACTACAAAAAACTAAATACTCAAAAAGCACAAACCGTTAATGAAATTGTCGAGAAGTATAATGCTAGTGAGGATGTAGCAGAAGAAGCTCCTAGTTACAATGATAAGACTTTGTTTCAAAAAATACTGCTAGAGCTTCGTTGTGCTTATATCAATAATAAAGGAAAACAACAACTATCCTATTTGTCTAGATTACCATTCATGACAGTTTTTAGGTTTGCTGATGATTTGAATACACCTAGCGCTAGTAAACACAATGTTTATTTAGAACTCATAAATGAGGATAGTATTGAATTAGACCTTTCAAAGTCCATAGATGTCGAAGAAGGAGAATTTGAACGAGGGACATTTAATAAAGGGCAATACACTTTTAAATACAAATACACTTACGATAACTTAGTATTATATGCTAATCAAGAAGGTATCAATAGTTATTTAAAACCTAGCATATCAGATATTAGAAATGGATTTGACTCTGTTTGGCAGCAAATTCAACTTGATGATGGATTAAACAGAGAAGAAGTACAATTGATACGAACCATTGCAGCATGTGATGCTACTTTCTTTACACCCAAGTCTAGATATGATATTATAAAAGCTTTATATTCTTTTGATTCTTCGGTAGTAGAAACTACAGAAGATTTAATGCTCGATCTCATGAGTACTTGTCAAAAGAAGGACGCTACAGCATTTTTAACTCATTTTAGTGAAGACTTTAAGTTGTTTAAAGACTTGTATGGGGAAATGGATGAAGATGATTGGTGGTATGTAAATAGTAATGAGAATAACAATACTCGCTTTTTAACTACACTTTATTCATTATGGATAGATAGTGATTTTTCTAATCCTAAATATAGTAAATACTCATATGTAAATGCACCAAAGACATTAATGTATGACAATAAAAGCTTATTGTATAGAGGTTTTTCTTTTAGAGAGGTAGATTTTGAGTTAAACGAATCAACTAAAAAAATTGATGTTGTTAAAACTGATCCTGGGGATTTAGATGATCAAGAACAAGAAATATATAATTATGCATACCACATTTTCCAGCCTATAAGTTTAGTATTTGTCGAATCCGAGAATGCAGGAAAGTTCGGGGGAGATAGGACACCTGCTTTTTTCTACATGGGTCTAGAAAACCTAGAAGACTTAAAAGCTCGTCGAGCAGCTACAGGTTTGACTATTGATGTCGCATTAACTTTTAGTGGTATCGGAAATCTAGCTCATTTAAATAAATTAAGTAAGGGATATAAAGTAGCTAAAGTTACTATTGCAGGTTTAGAAATAGGAACTTCTGTTATTGATATGGTGATAAGTTACTCTAGCGCTTGTGATGGGAATGAGGAGTTTTGTAAAAAAATACAAGCCTATAATTTTTGGTTGCAAATGGCTACTTTCTCATCAGATGTTGTAGTTAATCGTATGGTAAGACGATCTGCTAAAGAATCATTAGAATCTTCTACTAAAAGTAGTGTTGATGAAGACTTGATTAAGCATTTGGAGGATGTTTCAAGAATTAATAAAGGTGAGTTAGTAGTATTAATAGAAAAATTACAGGGTGATATCCCTAATTTTTATAATTCTTTGCTAAAATCGGGTTATAAAATTAAAAAATCTAAGGACTTCATTAAAATCTATGCTAAAAATGGAATAGATGTTTTAGCTGAAATTTCGGAAAATAGTGTTCGAATTAAATATAAAGGTTGGGGAGGTGACATTATTACAAAATCTGATAGAACTACAACTTGCATAGCTAAATTTGATGATCAATTAGATACACCAGGATCTCAATTTATAAAATACGAATTACCAGAAGGAGCTTTTGGCAGGGGAGCCGATAATAAAGGAGGTATAAATATTTTGGATGTAGATGATGTCACCTATAATGCGCTTCAAAATGAAGCTAGAAAATTACTCAAATCCTCTGGTAAATCTTTTACAAACGTTGATGTAATTAGAGAAGCAAATGAAATATTCTGGAAACGTTATAATTTACCGTTTTTAGAGGAAGCTTTTAAAAGAGGAGATGATATTCGCCTGTTATCGGATCCTACTACTTTATTCGGATCTACAGGTTTTTATCAAAGAGAGATAGAAGTAATTACACAAGGTTGGCAAAAGGCAGATGGATCATTCGTACCTGCATTAAAAACAAAGTATGATTATCAATTCAATGAATTAACAAAGACCTATGAAAAAATTAAATAAAATTGATAAAATAGAATTTAAAGAGCGCTTTGTTTTAATTAATGATATTCCATTAAATATCAATGATAACATATTTAAATGGTTAGATAGTAATTGTGACATTTCATATACTTTGGAAAGTTATATTGAAAATTTTCCTGAAAGTAAACTAATTTCTTTTCGAGAAATCGATGGGATTAAAATATACTTAGACCAAGAGGAGATTGAATATATTTGTGTAAGTTCTTACTTGCCAAACGATTCAAGAAACAGATTTAAAGGGAAGATCCTAGTTTTTGGAAAGGAGCTGCCTAAGCCTTTTATGTCGGATGATATTGAGAAGTATTTCTCTGGAATAGAAATTGAAAAACCACCTGGCGGGTATTGGGAAAGATTTAAAGCTTGGGAGTTTGTGGATTATCCTTTAAATGAATCTTCCAAAATTGAAATTTCAATGAATAGAAACCCAAAATATGTTGGAGCATTAAGCCTAAGAAAGATTTAACTTGTCTACCTGATAGTACCCCCGATGCTCCTTTCATCCATTAGGCTAGATAAATGTTAGATTTTTATTATATAGATGATGGAGATTTAACTCCAGAATATCCAGATGAATCAAATTATATTGGAGGTATTACGCTTCAACAGTATGATCTGATTAGAGAGTTAATAATATTTGCAAAATCAGAATTTATAAAATTTAGTTTTTTTGAGGACTTTAGAATTACTCTGAATCAAGTCGAAATACTTTATGACTTTTCACAAAAGCATCTTTTATCTCCAAATAAATTTACAGTTGAAAAAACAAAAGCTTATAAAAATTTATGTGAGTTATTTTGCAAATCGATAAAAAGAAAAAAGGGGGTTATCTGCTTTGTAGATTAGATATTTTCTTCAGGAATAATTTCCCAAATACCTTCTAAATAGATTTCATAAAGTTCTCGTTGAATTTCGCCTGCTGATAAGATTACTATTTTATCTTTTATTACTGATGAGTATAATTCTAATCCATCTTCTGATTGATAATCATTAAAAGATGTTTTTTTAGGAGATACAATTTCATTTAAAGTTCTCTTATAATATTTAAAATCGTGTTTAAAGAAATTAAATTCACCTAGCCTAAATGAAATACCATCTACGGTATATATTTTATTGAATACTTCACCTTGATCTCTAGAAGATCCCAATAATTTTTTAGAACAAATTTTTTTCAGCATATTTTATGGTTAAAGCACTAACAAAAAGGGCTTTACCCAAAGGATCTGATAAAAAAATCTATTCAACTTATGAAGTTCTAAAAGAAATACCTAATACTAAAAAAGGTGGTGCTATACCTTGGTTTGGAGAGAAGGGAAATGGTATTCAATATTTTGTAAAAGAGAGTGTAGATGATCTTATTGATGGAGGATATATTAAGCGGATGACAACTACATTTGATGATTTCGTAGAAGGAGTTGTAAATGGAGTTAGAAGATATAACGTCGAAAAAGAGATAGCTGAAGGAGTTACTGAAATTACTAGAAAAATAACGTTGGGTAATAAGACAATGACATTGAAGTGGAAAGTTGTTAATGGAGCTATAGACTTTACATCAGAAGCCTCAAAATCCAGCTTACGTTCGCAAATAAAGAACTTTTTAGGAATACCATCAGGATCAGGAGTAGATACTCATCATATTTTGTCATTAGGAAAATGTGATCATCCAGTTGTCCATGCAGCCGCTAAAAATGGTTATCATCCCAACCTCCCTGAAAGTATAATAGGATTAGAGCATTATGATGATGCTTTAAAAGTTGGTTTACACCAAAATCACCCTTCTTATGATGATTTTATTGAATTTAGGCTTAATGAATTTATGGGAAAAGGCAGGCTAAGCCCAGATGCTGCTAATGATTTCATTCAGAAAAAATTGATACCAGAATTAAAAACAGAAATATTTAATGCAATAAATTCGTCTTCAAAAAATTTAAATACTTACTTTAAAGATATAATTAACCCTAGATACGGTATTTAATAATGATGAAATACTATACTATTTCTAAATCAAATGAACTAACAGTAATTGGAGATTATCCCCAAGTAGAAAAATTGGAAAGCTACAATTTATCTTTAAATGATTCTTATTGGAATGTTTCTTGGGATCGGTTTCCTAATTTTAAACCAAATTATCAAATAAGAATAAAAGATAAGGCTATTCCTACGAGCCTACTTCATTCGCTTTCAGGATTTGTTGGTCTTACAATTAATGTTCGTTTAAAACAATTTCTTGAAAGGTATAATTTACCTCCACATGAATTTTACTCTATAAAAGTATCTCACTTAAATAAGCGTTTAGATTATTGTTGGTTTCATTTTATCGATAGTTGTTTAAACTATGTTGATTTTAAGAGTACTACATTCGAATTATTTCAAAAATCGTCGTTCAAAATTTTAAAAGAATTACAATTATCTTCTGTAGAACACTTTCATGAATTAGAAGAAGAGTTAAATTTTGAAAAAGGTATACGCCTGAAAAGATTAGTACTTAGTAGTAATTTTCCTAATTATGATATAATTAGTTTACATAGCATTACACCAATTATTTTAGTTAGTGAAAATTTAAAAATAGAGTTAGAAAAGTCTGTGTTTAATGGGTTTGAATTTAACGAATATAAGCCATTAAGTACTCCTTCTCCTGATGTGTAAAAAATAAGTCTTATTTTTATCTATGTGTAATATATATATCATACTAAGCGTTTTCTTCTTGAATAATTTCCCAAATACCTTCTAAATAAATTTCATAAAGTTCTCGTTGAATTTCACCAGAAGAAATCACTACAAGCTTATTATCAAATTGCTTTCCTGATAAAGTTAATCCTTCTTTTGATTGGTAACTTATAAGTGATTTTTTTAAATCGGAAATTTGGGCTAAAGTATTTTTCCAAATATCAAGATGGTCTACTTTATGAATTTTTTCAAGTTCCCCTAGTCTAAATGAAATACTATCTACGGTATACATTTTATTGAATACTTTGCCTTGATCTCTAGAAGACCCCAATAATTTTTTCGCGTGTATTTTTTTTATCATTTCCTTCAGAATTTAAAAATGTTATATGCCAATTTATTTCCAGTATCACTAATATAAGTATCTATTAGGTTAAACAAGTTTTTTTCTCTTAATAGTTCTAATTTTTATGTACATCTTAGCATAAAAGATAAATTGATCCCTTGCTTTAAATTCCAAAAAATAGAACAGCTAGAAGAGCTGGTTGAAGAAGAACCAGAAAAGGCAAAAGAACTAGTGGAAGAGATTAAAGAAATTATATCCGAAGATCCTCCCCCAACAGATACCGATACACCAGAAGTTGATGTGCCCGAAAGTGAGGATGAAGGCGAAAGACAGGAATTTATTTTCAAAGAATTATATGCATCAGATGATCTTAATGAAAAACGCTTTGCAAAAAATGGAGAAACACTATATTTGATGAAGAGCACTAAACTTGCTGTTTCTAACAAAGATACAAGACGATCAGTAAATTATAGTGTAATTATAGATCCTAAATCATCGAATATAGATGACGAAGATATCGTATGGGAATATGATGATTTTAATAGAAATAGAAAATATGTAAAGGGGGTAGTTAATTTTAAAAGAGACATCTATGAAAAAAATGAAGGAAGAAATACTACAAAGGTTGAGGCAGGAAGACCTGAGAAATCTAAAAAAAGCATAGATGTAAAGTGGTTTGAAGAGAATTTTAGAAGCGATAATTTTGCATTAGATTTCGGAAAACTAGAATTAATTAAAAATGCATTAAGAAAACTGGATTTTCCTACTTATACCACTGAAAATGATTATGAAAATGCAAATGATCTGATTAAGGTTCTATTGAGTCCTAAATATATTAATGAAAGTAAAAATATAGAAAGTATAACAGATAGATTGTATTATGAAGAAACAAAAAACATAATTAATTTAAGTATTGGTATATCAGGGGCTATTGAAAAACCGTTGCCTTCTTTGGCATTTCCAAAATTTAAAGGCACTTTTTTTGGAAATGATACAAGTTTCGAGCTTGGAATTTATTGGTATATAGGGGCTAATGCATTAGGTCAAATTAATGCAACAAAAAAATCCACAGAATGGATTGAAGATGATTCAAAAAATGAGACATCGGATTGGAGTTTTACAGAAGGGACAAATTTTTCTTTATATGGTAATGCGGGCTTGAATCCAAAACTCGTAGCTAAGCTGGGTGAAAATGGAGCCACAATATCAGGTAAATCTGATGCCAAAATTGAGTTTCTTAGAATAGATTCAAAAGGAGATCTTAGTGTGCCTTTTATTGAGGAAGGAATTAAGTTATCATGTACACCTGTTGTAAATATCAGCTTAGGAGTACTTTCATATGATCATAAATTTCAAAAATATGAATATAATCTTAAATTTTGGTGATGAAGTATTTAAAAATAATTTTAGGAATAAATTTAATTATTTCACTGATAATTTTTATTATAGGTTTAGTTAATTCATCTATTAAATACCCTTTTCAAGACTTCAAGGCTTTGATCAATAATAATTTAGTTTTAGATACATTAATAATTAGTTCAATAAAATATAATGTTCCACCAAATAATGATGATAGCACCTATGAAGAATCATATGAATTTCATTTGATTTTATCAGATAAAGGAAAAGAAAAAAAAAATATATATAATCAAAATCATTATGATTTATCAAATAATCTAATTAATGATAATGGTTACAAAAAAATAGCTTTGTTACGAAACAAGCTAAATAATAATCTTTTTCTTAATGATGCTAAATATTTAAGTAAAATAAAACGGAGTAGTTTTTTAAAAATATACTTTTACATATCAGGAATTTTAATATTAATGTATTTAAGTAAAATATCAATTTTTAAAAAATGATAGTTATGAGTAAACGTTTTATGCAAATAATATTTTTATTATTATGCTCAATAATTTATAGTCAAGGCGTTATTGAATACAATAAAAAAATTCCAGTTAATTTTTTTATTTCAGAAGAATCAGATAAAATTTTTAAAAATTCAGAAATTGAACAAATTAATCCCGAATTTACAGTTCAATCTTATTTTTTTGCAACTGACAGTACGAGTTTAAATACAAATTTTCTTGATAAGAATGATTACCTTATTAAGGATGAAAAACATTACGAAGGAATAAAAAGTCTTAAAAATGACAAAAATTACATAATTATACTTCATAAATTTTTTTATAAACACAATGGAAATGAAATGTGTTATATAAACTTTATTTTTAAGTTAGAAAATATTGACTTTACAATACCTACTAATTTATCGCTTATAAAAAAAGACAATAAATGGTATATTTATCAATTAGGTAACCAAATAGAATTAAATGAAGTTCTATGGAGACTTAAATCTTGTGTATTATCAGATCTTATTAATGGTAATGTTTCTCAAAATGAGGACTTGAATGACATATTAAAAAAAGTATGGATTAATAATTCGCTAAATATTAGCAGTCTTTATGATCAGCTTATTAATTGGGGGGATAGTGATTTAAATAAATTTACATTAAAGGAAAACAATGATTGTTCGATTACAAAAAAAGAAGTTGAAGGTATAGTAACAACAACTTTTTTATTTGATAATGTTAAGATTGAATTATTGAAAAATTCACAAAATAAGGATTTAAAAAAAGAGCTGGGTTTAGAACTTTATAAATTAGATTCTAGATTAACAATAAAAATAGGTGACAAAATATACGATATTATTAAGTATAAGGACGGTGAAATATTTAAATATAAAGTGTTAAATTCAAATAAATTGCTAAATCCTGTAGAAGAATTTTTCTTTTTATTTAAAAACTTAGATTCTGTATTGCTTTATAATTTATTTTTTCAATCTATTAATCCAAACGTGAATGATAAAAATTATAAAATTATTTATGAGAAAACTAGAGGTCAACTTAATTGCTTAAATTCTTCAAAATTATATTCACTTTTTAAAAGTAATAATATACATTTTTCTGAATATAAGATAAATTAAATGATCCGATACTTATAAAGTAATTATTGCTGATCATTATTTAGATGATGATTCTACATTTAAGGAAAATACCAGATCAAACGATGAAATAAATTTACTTAAATCAATTCTTGAAAATTCGAATGCTAATTTGTTGTTTGAATTTTACAATAGGAGAAATAACGAAAATTACCCTGAAATAAACAAACTGAAATCTCAGGCCAAAAACTCTGATGGAATTCTAGATATTAAAAAATTAGCTAAAGTTTTAGAAGAAAACAAAGCAATTTTATCCAAATACTTATGAGTAAGTAATTTTAAGTTGAGTTGATTAAAAAGCGTAAGGGATAGTAGAGAAAATCCCACAGCCTGACGTAGGAAGTGCGAGGAATTGTATCGAATAGCCCGACCCATGGGGTTACGCCCAAAAAGAGAATGAAAAAGTACCTATTACTCATATGGATATTCGCTTTTCAAGCACTACAGGCACAGGTATTTCCGGTGCAGGTAACGCCGCAGTTAATACCACCTTATAGTTTAAATTTATCGGACTATCAAAATGCAGCTCGGGAGCAGGTGATTGTGAATTTGTTATTATCCGATGTTACCGAAAGTAACCGCGAGGTAACGCTAAAATTTTCGATGAGCAATACCGCTGGTTTTGCTATTGAAAGTGCTCCTGTTGTAGTGGGGGCTTTGCCTGTATTTTTAAATGGGGGAATTCCGTTGCGATTGACCAATGCCGATTTACAGGCGTATTTTCAGCTTCAAAATTTACGAGGAATTAGTCCGCAGCAATACGGACAACCCTTACCCGATGGGGTGTATCAATTTTGCTTTGAGGTATTTGATCGCCGCTCGGGACAAGCTATTTCGCGTAAAAGTTGTGCCACAGCCTTTTTAGTGCTTAATGATCCTCCTTTTTTAAATGTGCCCTCAAGGGGAGAAGCTATACCGCAAAAGGAACCTCAGAATATTGTTTTTCAATGGACTCCAAGGCATTTGAATGCCACTAATGTGGAATACGAATTTACCTTAGTCGAAGTTTGGGATGAATTAGTAGATCCGCAAACCGCATTTTTAGCCAGCAGACCCTATTACCAAACCACCACACGGGCAACCACTTTATTGTATGGTCCTGGCGAACCGGCTTTACTGCCCGATAAAAATTACGCTTGGCGCGTACGAGCTGTGATCAACGATGGGATAAGTCAGACCTCGGTGTTTAAAAACAATGGTTATAGCGAAATTTATTATTTTGAGCATAATGCCGAATGTGCTCCGCCCTTATTTGCCATTTCCGAATCAAAAACTGCCACTACACAAAACATACGTTGGCAGCAAGCCTTGTATCAAGGCTATAATGTGCAGTACCGTAAAAAGAAGGCCTATACACAAACAAACGAAACTAAAGAAACCAAAAGAAACGGAAAAAAGAGAAAAAAGGACAAAGGTTCAAAAAATGCCTCCTATTCTGGTATTAAAGCGGTGGACGGAGGCAGTCCTTGGTTCGAAATCAAGACTTTTAGCGAGCAAGCCACTATTTTTAATTTAGAAAAAGCCACGACTTACGAGTTTAGAGTAGGCGGAAGATGCCGCTCCAATGGCGGTTTTGCTTATGGCAATATTCAAGAATTTACTACGGCAAGTAGTAATGACCAAGCCTCGGGTTACCAATGTGGCATACTGCCTAATATACAAATTAGCAACCAAGAACCTTTAGAGCGTTTGGGGGTTAATGAAGTATTTACAGCAGGGGATTTCCCGGTCACTGTAAAATTTATAGCCCAAGGGAATCGCGTATCAGGTGAGCCAGGATCTGGAGCGCCAGTATTAGGAGCTAATGGCACCTATAGCGGTTGGGGTTTTATAACAGTGCCATACCTAGCCGATACCCGAATTAAAGTAATTTTTAATAACATCAAACTCAACTCCGATTACCAATTAATCGAAGGTGTTGTAGAAACGGATTACGATAAAGATTGGGGAGGTGTTGATGATATTGGTGATGAGTTGGAGGTGTTGGAGGATGTGGGTGTATGGACAATAGATACCGTATCGGAGTTTGTAGAAATTATAAAAGATAAATTAGACACATTATCTCCAGAAAAAAAAGCAGAAGTAACTCAAAAAATAGAACAACTAGAAGAGCTGGTTGAAGAAGAGCCAGAAAAGGCAAAAGAACTAGTGGAAGAGATTAAAGAAATCATATCCGAAGACCCTCCACCAACAGATACCGATACACCAGAAGTTGATGTGCCCGAAAGTGAGGATGAAGGCGAAGGTGAGCCATATGTTAGTTTTAGAGATGAAAAATATAAGGATGGGGATAGTATAGTTGTTGCATATGATACAGAAATTACAGATTTTGCTTTTCTATTAAAACAGTATCCAAAGGAAGCAGTTATTGAATGGCAGGTATTGTTTTTAGGGACAGATTACACTGCTAAGTATGCCCAAAATGAGGTGATATATGATAATTTTGGTATCAACACCGGAGAAACAAAAAGACTTACTATTGTAGCTAACTATAATGATGAAAAAATAACAGTAGAATTTATTAGAGAAAGTGAAGAGTATCAGTTGGAAGAACTTTGGGCTATACACAGAGAAACTCGTAAAGCAAAATCAGGTGAAACTCTTTATGTTTTGGAAGATAGTGAAGAGCCTGTAAATCTGAGAATCGACACAGATTCAAAAATTTCTACAACCAATTTAAACAATATCACTTGGTACAAAACTAATACAGAGGTTCAAAATATATTTGATCAAAATAAAACTTCGTTAACTTTACCTAATTCTGAAAAAAATAAAATAAAGTATTTAGTAGAAGCAGGTAATCCTTTAAGTTTAAAAAAAGATGTTGATGTTGAGTGGGTAGATTATTATGATGTAAATAAAGATATATTTGAAAAGTTTAATAAAGTTTTGATTTTTCTTCAAGAGTTTAATAAGTTCAGTAGGAAATTTGGAAAAATTTTACCTTGCGAAATTAGTATTTTAAATAACTTAGATGCCTTAAAGGGAGCTAAAAAGGCGTCTTTTAATATTCGAACGTATAATAAAGAAGATAGTAAATCAAGAGAATATTTTGATGTTATTGAAACTTCTTTAAAATTGAAATCTTCAGACTTGGCAAATTTGAAGTGTAGTAAAAGTTTAGGTTGGTCTTCTTTTTCTTTAGGAAACGTATATGTTGATTTTTCTCTAGGAGCTAATATTGATTTTAAATATCAAGTAAAAACAAAAAATGAAAGTAATGAAATAGAAACTTCTCCTGAAATTTCTGGAGGCATTAGTTTTACACCAAAATTTGGTTTAGAGTCAAACCCAGAAGTTTCAGAATACCTTTTTGCGGATGTTAATTTAAATATAACTGCTGGAACAAAATCTGTATGGCCTTACAAAGAAGATAAAGGAAAAATTGCTAATTATTTTTACTTAGGTAATACCAACTTATCAATATCTGGCTATATTGATGGTTGGTTAGTTGGTGGAAAAAAAAAGATAGACCCTCCTATTAATTTTGTATTATTTAATACTTATACAGAGAGTGATACTAAATTAATTTTTGATATTAAGAATGGAGAAATATTTTTGGAAGATAACTAATTATTTATTTGTGTCTATTATAACATTATTTGTTTTATTAATGTTATTCTTTTGTTTTAAGACGACAATTAATAATATTTTTTATTACAATGAATTCATAAAAGGCATTGTAATAGAAATTGAGAATAGAGAAGCGAATACAAGTAACGGACCTCTTTACTTAGAGAAAATATATACCATTAAAAAAGGTAATACAAGATATAAATCTACTGCAGTAGATCAGGAAGTAAAAATTAGTCTTTTTGATAGTATTTCCGGTATAAAAAAATCTAATAAGCTGATAAGGATACTTACAGTAAATTCAATACAAATAAATAATAAATATAACATAGCTGATTTTGTTTCTTTATTTATTACATTAATATTTACTGTAGCACTAATATTTTTTTTAACAAAAATTATAAAATGAATCAATCAATAAAGCTTTTATACCTTTTTATTATATTTTGTAATACTCTTTTTAGTCAATCTTATGATGGTATTTGTCAGCCAATTCAGAAAGTGGGTTTTAAAGTGCAGCAAATTAGCTATACCTCATATTCTGAAAATTATATTATTAAAGAAAAATACAAACATATTAATGAAGTAAAGAATACCTCTCCTGAAGAATTGATAAAATCTCAGATATCTGCTACTAATAATAAATGGCTTTCTAAAAATTACGGTAAAGAAATGACATGGACTGAGGGCCAATTTGAAAGGTTGCATGAAAAGGGAAATGCTTTACATTTGATTGGAAAACTTATTATTACCTATAATGATGAAAAATTTGCAGTATTAAAGTTTAATATGAATAGTAGTAACAAAAAAATACCAGCAAGTTTAGTTATGAAAAAAAGAGAAAATAATTGGTTTTTTTGTGAAGACTCATTAATTTCAAATTTATCTTTAATTTTTATGTCCTTATCAGGTGATGATCTCTATTCTATCTTTAATAGAAAAAAATCCAAGAGTATCGTTATTAATGAACTCATAAATAATACTTGGAAAGAAGATAGTTTCAACTACTCAAATTTTTTAAAAGCATATGCCAAATTGCTATTTGAGGGTAGTTATAAAAATAATCCAAAAGATTACACTATTGATTTGAAAAAAAACAAAATTATTAATATAAATAAAGTATAATTCCATTTCATGATCAAGAATATTGTAATTTTTTTAAAAATGAACGTTCAGAATTTAACAAGCCTATAATTTCAAAATTAATTAATAAAATTAAATCAGAAAAAATCACTGATATTATACCCTTGAATTTTTTCAAAGTAAATTCTTCTAAGAATATGTTTTATTATTTTAAATACAAGGTAAAGACTATCGATAAAGAAGAAAAAATTATAACAAGTGTATTTGATGAGAATTTAAAGATCATAAAAAAAATAGATTCTATACAAAATTTATTTATGTCTAAAACACAACAGAGTTTAGATAATATATTTTTAAAGTCCAATGATTTTATTGTTTATAAACAATAGCTTCCTAAATAATTTTAGTAGCTGAAAATTTTATTGAATTTTCAAAATAGAAACCTTTGATATGTATTTTCAGGAGGTTTCTTTATTTTTAAAAGTACTATCTAACCATGTTTTTAAGTTAATTTTCACAAAAAAAGTATTGAATTGAGGTGCCTACCAAAGGGACATTTTAAAATAAAAATAAATAATGTCATAAAATGGAGCTATACTTCACAATGGGAAGAATATATATACTACTTAAATTGGAGTGATTTATGAAAAAGATAATTATAGTCATAATGTTAGTGTTAGGAATAGCTTCTACTTTTGTTACTGTTATTGATGTTTTTTCTGGAAAGTATTTAAGAGAATTTCAAAATATTAGAAGTTTCCGAAACAAAAGCTTATATATGATTGAAGATTCTATGACAATAGAGAAAACTCATGGTAGAAATGCAGCTCTTGGAGATCAAGAAAGATTCGATATTATAGGTTATTTAAATAGTAATGGAAACTACATAAAAATTAATGCTAGTGATCCCAATTTTTTAGATTTAAGCTTGAAATCTCAACCACTTTTAAAGAGTAAATTGTCAGGAGATTTCTTTATTAAAACTAATAACCAAAATTATTATAAAGAGATCTATAGAGGATTGTATTTTTCTTTATTTCTAAAATGTTTCTTCTTTATTGTAATTAGTTGTCTTATCACTTCATTAACTAAATATTTAAGAAATAGAAAATATATTTTATGAGAGCTTTTATTTACTTTTTTACATTTATATCCAGTTTTTTGAGTTATTCCCAAAATGTATTTGAATACAATAGTATCAATAAATTCAATTTCAAAGTTTATAATGAAGATGATGGGAAATATTATAAAATTTCTAATGAAAAGGATTTTAAGCAGGACTTGGACTACCTAGTAAATTTGGTATAAATTACTAAGCGACTTTTATATAGTTATTAATTTTAATTTCTAATTCTTTT
>CANMLG010000052.1 GCA_947498765.1 uncultured Aquimarina sp. | reverse complement strand
AACAATCTGTAATTACTAATATTTTAGTTAATCTGATTAAAAAAGAAAAGGAAAATCTTTTTGGTTTATTTGTTACTGTAACTACTGAGAAAATACGCTATAGATCAATAAAATAACCAAGTGAGTCGGCTATCGCCTCCAATTTTTATTATGGGCGCACACTTCGTTTTTGCCCATAAGCTGCCAAAGGTCTCGTCGTCATCCTACCTAAAGCAAAACTTTTTATTACCCTGCGGGATAAAAAAAGCTTTTGCTGCCCCGCTTCATTCCTCCTCGTCGTGTTCTCGGTCTTTTTGTGGTCATGGTTGATTGTGAAAACAACACATGCCAACAAAAATCCCTACACACTTATCTGGCTCCGCCGCTTGGTCTTTACAGACGTAAAAAAGGTTTTTATCTTCAATTGAAAGAAAAAGGAAAAAACCTTTTTACTCACGCTCCCTACGCTGCTAGGCGCAGCTGCCGTTCACGGCTTACACTCCCTCTACGCGTCGGCTCCGCCTTATCTGGGCATGCCATGCAGCTTATGCTCAATCGGCGCACACCTACTATTTTAAAAATCGAACGATTGACAAACTAAAAGTTGAATCAAAAAGCAGTGCTTTTAAATCGTTCGATTTTTAAAATACAACAACTAAAAGGCGTTAGTTTTTAGCCAAATAGACTGCTAGAGCAATAGAAATAGTATTTTAACACTAGTTGTTATATCGCTAATAGTATAATATTACCTTTTAAAATGGTGCTTTAAAGCTTCGAATCCCTTCCTCTCTGCTATAAAAGCCTTGGCAGTGGGGCTGTTTTACATAATTAGGTTATAGCTCCTGACGAAAGGAAGTGCGGGTATAACTACTGGTTATGTAACACAGCTTGGGCTTGTGCGGCGGGTTGGAAGCAGCAGTAAGACAAAGGCTGTTTGAAAAACATTTGGCTTGCTGCTGCGCGGATACAATGCTGTTTGTTTTTTCTTCACTTGAAATACTTCCCCGAATATTTAAAAAAACCTCCTATTTTTGAGTGCAATAAGTTCATTGAAAACCAATTTAAAAAAGCCTTTAGCCTTTTTCTTCAACTGAAAAAAATTGAAGTAAATGGCCAAGATTGT
>CANMLG010000051.1 GCA_947498765.1 uncultured Aquimarina sp. | reverse complement strand
GATTAAAGAAATTATATCCGAAGATCCTCCCCCAACAGATACCGATACACCAGAAGTTGATGTGCCCGAAAGTGAGGGTGAAGGCGAAGGTGAACCATATATTAGTTTTAGAGATGAAAAATATAAGGATGGGGATAGTATAGTTATTGCATATGATACAGAAATTACAGATTTTGCTTTTCTATTAAAAGAGTATCCAAAGGAAGCAGTTATTGAATGGCAGGTATTGTTTTTAGGGACAGATTACACTGCTAAGTATGCCCAAAATGAGGTGATTTATGATAATTTTGGTATCAATACAGGAGAAACAAAAAGGCTAACTATTGTAGTTAACTATAATGATGAAAAAATAACAGTAGAATTTATTAGAGAAAGTGAAGAGTATCAGTTGGAAGAACTTTGGGCTATACACAGAGAAACTCGTAAAGCAAAATCAGGTGAAAAATTATATTTAGTTCCTAAAGGATTAGATGATAGAGAAAAAAAGGTTAAATATACAGTTAAATTGAAACCAGATTTTGATGAAAATAAATTGAGACATCTAGAATGGTCTTACATAGATCCGAAACTTAACAATAATTTAAAACAAATTTTTAATACTCATGAAATAAATAGAAATATAACTGAAAATAACGATCTATTAACTACCAATGTGGATGCTGGATACCCTAATAGTGTTAGGAAGAGTATTGATGTTGAATGGATTCAAGAGGAAAGGAAAAGAATAGATATAGCTAACAAGCTAGGGCCTTTGTTAAAGACATTTGATAAAATAAATTATGTAACAAAAAAATTTAAAAAATTTGGTTTTCCTTGCTCATTTGAATTACTTGACGATGTAGGTAGATTAATTGGTAAAAACCAATTAAAAATTTCATATGAAAAGTATAATGAGGAAGAAACAAATAATAGATTATATAAAAATGTAGATAAGTTTAAATTAATTGCAACAGGTGCAGATATATTCAAATTAAAATGCGGAAAAGATATAACAGTTCCCATTCCATTTACTTCAAAAGAGATTACGTTAGCAGGTGCTAACCTTGAAATAGCTGCAGGTTTGAAGGGTACTATAGAATTAAATAGAGAAAAACAAATTGAGACAAATAAAATAAGCTTTGATAAAAGTAAAGTATCCGGAGGAGGTTATGTAAAACCAAGAATTATTGCAACTTTAATTGGAGTTGATGGTAAGGTTGATGTAGAGACAGGTATACGATTTCAATATCCATACAAAGGAAATAAATCTTCTGTAGGGATAGTTTTTTACACGTCGGATATTTATGGTTATGTATCGGTATCAAAAGATGCTAGTGTTTTTGTTACTAATGATTTTAGATATGATCTTTTTAAGATTGATACTAGTGATGAATTTGAGATATATCAACTAAATTTAGATGATTTAATAAAATAAACTTATGAACTGGAGAAAAGCAATAATATTTTTAATTGTTTTAATAATGTTTTTGATATCGATTCAGAGAGTTTTTATTAATGTTTTTTTTTACAATAAAGGAAATTTAGATACTGGAATTGTTTATGAAGTGGATGAATATAATGATGTTGAAGGGAATTCGTCTATGACAAGTTTTTATGTAAAAAACTCTAATGATATTAAATTTGAGGGGCAATATCATTATAAACGTGAATATTTCATTAAAATAGGAGATACCTTAGTTTTTAGAAAATTATATAATGGGAGTGTAAGGCCAATAAAGAAAAATGGAACTGTGATTCAGTCATATTATGGTTTCTGGGATTATGGGAGTGTTATTTTTTTGATCATCTTGATTTTTGTCTTTTTTTACTTGCCAAAAATTTTAAATAAAATAAAAAATGAAGATAATTTTAATTAGTGTTTTTCTTTTTGTGTTAAACAATATAATTGCTCAAAATAAATATCTTAGTAGCTATCCAGGATTTGGAGTTGAAATAAAAGACAAAACAGTATATTACAATAAATATCCGAAAGATTACCGGATTTATGGTAATTATAATTCTTTCGAAGAATTTAATTCAATTTATCCCGAACAAACCTTAAAATCAATATTGTCGGCTAAAAATTTTAATTGGGATAAAAAAAATTATGATTATTTAATTGAGAATAATCCTATAAAATATGAGACTTCAAATAAAGAAGTGTATTTTGAGTTACTATCAAAATTAACATTTAATTCGAACGGACTAAGTTACTCTATTATAAAATACTATGTAAACACCCCTAAAAGCGTAATTCCAAGTTGTAGTGTTTTAGTTAGAAAAAATAAGATGTGGTATGTAATAAACCCAACAGGTAGTTTGAGTAAAATATTTTTAATGTTTAATTATCTGTCTGTAATATCGTTAAATGCTATTTTTGAAAACACCTCAATTGGTGTAGATAAATTCGATCAACAAATAAAACATATATATTTAGAAGGTATTCTAAGTCTAACAAAAGCAATAAATTCAATCAGTAGTTCGAAAATGACTGATGAAGAACTTAAAATAGTTTTAGAACCTTTATTCAATAACTAGAGTATGATTAAATTAATATTAGCAATTTTATTTCTACCTACATTGTTATTTTCACAAGGTGTTGATTTTGAAAAATTTAAAGGGACTCCAATAAAAGCAACATTTGTAAAAGAAATATCTGATGAAAGAATGTTTATATACGTTGATAACGGATATGACGAGGCTAAAAATGATACGGAATTGATTATACTAAAGGAAAAGTTAAATATAACTCAAGAAACATTTTCCCCCATATACAGATACAGTTATACCGAAGGAATAACGAAAGTAAGTATTTTAAAATATAAGGTTCTTACTTCTAGTAAGACAGAGAAAATTTTTACTGATTTATTTATAAAAGCTTCAGGTAAATGGGAGCTTGTAAGTGATGTTAAGATAAAATCAAAAAATGTATTTTATGAGGTTTTGAATAAAATCCCTCTTAGATTTTATAAAGAACTAAGGTCTTCTTCAAATAATCCTACTCAAAAGGAAATTAACACTTTTAAAAATTTAATAAGAGATTCTATCACTAACATAATTGATATAAAAAAATTAGCTAAAGTTTTAGAAGAAAACAAAGCAATTTTATCCAAATACTTAGATGAGTAAGCAATTTTAAGTTGAGTTGATTAAAAAGCGTAAGGGATAGCAGAGAAAATCCCACAGCCTGACGCAGGAAGTGCGAGGAATTGTATCGAATAGCCCGACCCATGGGGTTACGCTCAAAAAAAGAATGAAAAAGTACCTATTACTCATATGGATATTCGCTTTTCAAGCGCTACAGGCACAGGTATTTCCGGTGCAGGTAACGCCGCAGTTGATACCACCTTATAGTTTAAATTTATCGGACTATCAAAATGCTGCTCGGGAGCAGGTGATTGTGAATTTGTTATTATCCGATGTTACCGAAAGTAACCGTGAGGTAACGCTTAAATTTTCGATGACCAACACCGCTGGTTTTGCTATTGAGAGTGCTCCTGTTGTAGTGGGCGCTTTGCCTGTGTTTTTAAATGGGGGAATTCCGCTGCGATTAACCAATGCCGATTTACAGGCGTATTTTGAGTTGCAAAATTTACGAGGAATTAGTCCGCAGCAATACGGGCAACCTTTACCCGATGGGGTGTATCAATTTTGCTTTGAGGTATTTGATCGCCGCTCGGGACAAGCTATTTCGCGTAAAAGTTGTGCCACAGCCTTTTTAGTGCTTAATGATCCTCCTTTTTTAAATGTGCCCTCAAGGGGAGAAGCCATTCCGCAAAAGGAACCTCAGAATATTGTTTTTCAATGGACCCCAAGGCATTTGAATGCCACTAATGTGGAATACGAATTCACCTTAGTCGAAGTTTGGGATGAATTAGTAGATCCGCAAACCGCCTTTTTAGCCAGCAGACCCTATTACCAAACCAGCACACGGGCAACCACTTTATTGTATGGTCCTGGCGAACCGGCTTTACTGCCCGATAAAAATTACGCTTGGCGGGTACGGGCTGTGATCAATGATGGGATAAGTCAGACCTCGGTATTTAAAAACAATGGCTATAGCGAAATTTATTATTTTGAGCACAATGCCGAATGTGCTCCGCCCCTATTTGCCATTTCCGAATCAAAAACTGCGACCACACAAAACATACGTTGGCAGCAAGCCTTGTATCAAGGCTATAATGTGCAGTACCGTAAAAAGAAGGCCTATACACAAACGAGCACCACTAAAGAAACCAAAAGAAACCGAAAAAAGAGAAAAAAGGGCAAAGGTTCAAAAGATGCCTCCTATTCTGGTATTAAAGCGGTGGACGGAGGCAGTCCTTGGTTCGAAATCAATACTTTTAGCGAGCAAGCCACTATTTTTAATTTAGAAAAAGCCACGACTTACGAGTTTAGAGTAGGCGGAAGATGTCGCCCCAATGGCGGTTTTGCTTATGGCAATATTCAAGAATTTACCACGGCAAGTAGTAATGACCAAGCCTCGGGTTACCAGTGTGGCATACTACCTAATATTGAAATCAGCAATCAAGAGCCTTTAGAGCGTTTGGGGGTCAATGAAGTATTTACGGCAGGGGATTTCCCAGTTACCGTAAAATTTGTAGCACAAGGGAATCGCGTATCGGGTGAGCCTGGGTCTGGAGCGCCAGTACTAGGAGCTAATGGCACCTATAGCGGTTGGGGATTTATTACAGTGCCATACCTAGCCGATACCCGAATTAAAGTGATTTTTAATAACATCAAACTCAACTCTGATTACCAATTAATCGAAGGTGTTGTAGAAACGGATTACGATAAAGATTGGGGTGATGTGGATGATATTAGTGATGAGTTGGAGGTAATTGAGGATGTGGCTTTAATTTTACTAAACTTGGACAATGCGATTGTTGAAGCCTTAAATTTAGATATTAGTAAAACTACCAAAGAAAACACCAAAGCCATTGCAGCGGCAATTATAGATGGAGTAAAAAAAGAACAGCTGTCTGATGAATTACAGGAAGAACTAACGAGTGCTGCTACAGATTTTGAAAAAGCAGGAAATGCAGTTGCTGAAGCAAAATCGAATATAGAAAATGCTACTACTGAAGAAGAAAAAAAGGAAGCTGAAAAAGAATTAAAAGAAGCCACAAAAAACTTTAAGGAAGCTCAACAATCTATTAGTGAAGCCAATGAAAAAGTTGATAAAGAAAAAAAGGCAATTGTAAATTTACTAAAAAAAGCTATTTACGAGTTGTATAGAGAAGGAAGAGATAATGAGGAGGCATTAACTAGCCATTTAGATCAAATTCACACAACTATTGAATTGATTGATTTATACGAAATAGAAGAAAATGTTGATGATTTAGATTTGATAGATGTTGAAATTATTGATAATTCAAATACTTTAAATGCAAGTGAAGATATTATATCATATTATGAAATAGATAATAAATTAGCTGTTTATCTTTTTGCAAAAGTTTTATCTGGTGAAGATGAAAAAACATTTGAAGGGTTTCTAAATGAATCAAAATTATTTTCAGCTAACTTTATACAAGTTATTAAGGATGCTAAGGCAAGTGACAAAACAGATAAGGAAATAATTCAAACCCTAAAAAAAGAATTAACAAAAGTGTTTTTACAAATTTTATCAAAATATAAAGGGCTATGAAAAAATGCATAACATTGGTCATGTTGTTTTTGTCATTGGTTATATTTTCTAATACAACTAATGAAATATTTGTAAACGAAAGTTTTATCAAAAGCACCTCTAATCAGCTGGATATCTTATATAGTATCAATAGTCAAAAAAGTAATAGTACTAAATGGTATATTGTTTTTTTAGGCCATGATGAAAAGAAAATTAAAAAGAGAGTAGCTTTAAATACAAATGATCCTTTTGAATATTTGGGATTAAATACATTGTTAAATTTTGAAGAAGAAAAATTAATTGCAATTAATGAAGTTTTAAAAAAAATTAACTCGCATGCAGATTATGATATGTATGCTTTCATTACAGATAGCAAACTAAAAATTCTAATTCCTAGTACGGTTAAGTTTAAAAAAACAATCCCTAATTTACTTGATGAATTAGAGAAAAATTTGATAACTGCTAGCTTTGATACTCCGCAAGAAATACATAGTTATAAAGATCAACAGAAAGTTTACAGTAGGATAAAAAATCAAATTTATAAAGGTTCACATAAAAGCTCTTTGATTAAAAATATAATTGATGAAGTGTATGAAAAAACAACATTATTTAAATCTTCTTCAAAAAAAAATCATGTTATTCAATATGCAGTATTTTCTCATTTATATAGAACAAATGGAGTTGATACTATTTTAGGTGAGCAATTAAGTGTAATTGGGACTAATTTTTCAAAAGGAAACCCTAAGGAAATAAATGGATCAGCAATTAGGGATTATTTAAAGACCTTTAAAGGTAAAGGTTATGATCAAAAAATTTTGGCGAGAGTTGAAGCTTATAAGAGATTTTTAATAGACGAAAACGAAAATATTGTTGGACTTAAACAAGGCATTGGTAAAAGAATTTATATAAATGAATTACCAAAAATAATAACAGAAGTAGAAAAGCAAAAGCTAATTGAACTTGCGAATTTTTTAACAGACACTTATTCAAAACAAACTGTTACTACTAAATATGAAGTTATCACTGATTACGAGTCAATAATAA
Organism: uncultured Aquimarina sp.; assembly: GCA_947498765.1. Lineage (GTDB taxonomy): Bacteria > Bacteroidota > Bacteroidia > Flavobacteriales > Flavobacteriaceae > Aquimarina. The sequence goes on along the minus strand of CANMLG010000051.1, from coordinate 3,588 downwards.
ATAATAAAGACCGTAATGATGTAGCTGTTCTTATATCTGAAAACAATATAAAAAGTAAAGAGGGTTTCCTAGAATTATATCCTTATTATGGAATTGCCAGGCAATATAAGAATGGTTTGAATGAATTTAGAGTTTATTTTTCTAATACTAATTTATGGACTAAAACAGGTGATCTTGAAAGTAATGAAGTTTTAGGGGATGATTATAATGAAAATAGTATTGATTATTATGTCTCAGATGGAAAAGAATTACAATATCCATATTATTATTCGTTGGTAGATTTAAAAGCACGGTATAAATATATTGCTACTGGTAATACCAACAATTTCATCACTAAAGAATTATTAAAAATTGAAGAATTAGGCTTAGCTAATTCCGCATCCGAAAGTGAGCATAATAGGCAATATAATGCTCAATTTAAGACGAATTATGCTTATCCATTTATAGCAAAAACAGCTGCAAATTGGGCAAAAGGACCTTTAGCCGCACTTATGGCTCAAAGGTTAGTATTTGAATATGGAGCTTTTTTTGTAGAGGAAGTTTTTAGAAACACAGCAGCAGAAGTATTAAAAAACACACTTAGGAAAGGGGTTGAAAAATATGGTAAAGATGCATTACAAGGCGCTTTAATTGATTTTGGTATTCAAGTGGTCTTTAATCGCATATTCAATGATGAAATAAAAACAATTTCTGAAGCAGCCAATCCTTCTAATATAAATTGGATATCTGTAGCAGTTTCAGCAGGTGAAAATACTATTAAATATAAAAATAAATATTTAGAATTTGCATCAGGTTTATCTTTAGCTTGCCTTGTTAACGGATTGAGTGATAATAATGGTATTAAAGAAGATTTTGATTTAGAAGGTTGTGGCTATGGAATTGCAGGAGCAATATTAGGTAAAGGAGTTGGAGTTGGATATTCAAAAGTTTCAAAGTATTTAAAACCCTTAGCTAAGTATAGTAGAGAACAGTTAAAAAAAGGGTTAAAAAAATTAGACTTTGAAGAGGGCAAGGCTGATGAAATAATTGAAAATATAAAAAGAGGAGAAGAGAAAGCAATTGATGATTCCTATACTAATGACGGTATAAAAATAGAACAAGTTGGTGAAATTACTAATACTATTGATCAGATAGGTATTGAGTCTAGAAATATTGATGAAGTATTAGATGAATTAAAAAAAACTAATAGTGTTTCAACCAATAACCCTGTAACAGATTTATTTAAAAAATTCTGGTCTCAACATGAATTCAATGTTTCAAAGTATTTACAAAAAAATTATGGAAGATTGAATGTTGGTAGACAAATAACTTTGGATATATATATAAAAGATATAGGTAAAATAACTTGCAGGGTAGATAATTTAATAAAATTAAAAAATGGTAAATTTCAAATAGTTGATGCTAAAAGTTCTGTAGTTCAAAATTTAAGTCAGAAAAAGGCTGACGATATAGCTTCTAGTTTAACAACTAAAAATCAGAAAGTTTTTTATGAAGCATTGAAAAATAAAAATATAGATAAAATTAAACCAAGAGGGCAAAGAGCAATTAGTTATTTTAAACAATTCAGTGAGTTTAATAACTTGTTACCCGAAAATTTGAACATAGAAGAATCCATAGATTTTTATGTTAACGACATAGCTCAGAAAGGATACAATATTTTTAAAATAACATACAATTGAAAAAAAAAGACATAAAAAAAATTATTGATAATGAATATAAAAAAGATTTACAAAAATTAGAATTTGTACAAAAGGGAAATAGATTCATTAAAAAAAGCATTAATTCTATATATGAGTTTAGTTATGTTATTTATGATTATGGCAATGTTTTTACTCCTGAATTTTCTTACGGTATTTCATTATTTAGTTATAATTCTTTGATAAGTCTTATTATGGAACAAGAATTATCACCTTTTGCTTATTATGTTAGACAAGGAACACTATATGAAATGGGGATATACTCTGTGGATGATTACTTAATTACATCAGAAGATGAAGTTTTAGAAATGACAAAAGAGGTAATGACTTTTTTTCATCAAAAAGGATTACCTTTTTTAGAGTCCATAACAGATATAAAAAAGTTGGATAATTTTATTAATCAAAGAGTGGAAACCCCATCTGACGGAGTTAAAAATTTAATAATAGCAAAACTTGCTGATAATCCTAATTATGAATACTTGAAGAAAAAATATCGTGAAATTTTTAAAGCCCAAAATTGGAGCATAAAAGAAGATATTGTCAATTTTGAAAAAGTTTGTTCATTTTTAGATCCTTATGATAGCGAAGATTTAAATAGAATAATCAAAAATAATTAAATGATAACTAAAATGAATGTATTTATGTTATATACAGAATTTGCTTAAAACAGGTAGGCAATAATAAGTGGAAAATGTCTTTAATTAGGATAATATAATTTGCTATTAAAAAAATAATAAAAATATTCTATTTTTTAAATATTTAAAAAATAGAATATCATTAAAAAAAGCAGGAATAGTAATCAACATTTTAGAATAAGATGTACAATATTCACAAAATAGAAAGAAAGGAAAATTTTGAATGGTGGATTACTTCTTTACCTGATCAGATCCAAGAATTAAAAAACAATGTTCCTTTTGAAATATCTAATGGTTTAGATGAAAGTTTAAAATCATTAGACATAATTGAAAATTATATAATCGAAAACTATACAATTGAATTTTTGAAATCCGAAAGTGGGAAAAATATATTAAACAATTTAGCAAGTTATATAGCTGCTACAATAAATGGTCTAATACCAAAATTAAAATGGTATATTGAGGTTGAAGATGAATCTGATATTTATTATTGCCTACCTGTTTTAAGAAAAAAAATCACCCTCCTCTATGCCCATATATATTGCCAATTATTGCATTAAATAAGAAAACAGGTAATGTAATTAGTAAAAAAGTAAAAAATAGAATCTAAATGGTTAAAGAAAAAGAAGATAAATGGCATGAAGATTTTTTTATGGCTTTTATTTATTTTGTTATAGCAATAACAATCATATTTAAGGGGTTTTCAAAAATAGCAAACAGCTTTATAATTGATGGTAAAATCAAAGGAGGAGCTACAAAAGAAAAAGGCTTAATAGCCTTTGTGTCATTGTTGGAAAATAGCTGGTGGAAATACATAATTATTTTACTTCTTATTTTTCTAATGTACATCTTTATTAAATCTGGGCTAAAAAAATATAAGGCAAAAAAATAGATTATAAAATTTAATGAGTCTGCTTTAATGTGAGATCCCCTAAAAACCAAAAATGGTTTTATAAAGCATTAAAAGAAGGGGGTAATCAGATATCGATCTCTCCTAGGGGTCAAAGAGCACAAGACTTTTTCAGGGGTATTAATAAAGTTGATAAAAATGGTAAATTACCAAATTCGATTGAGTATATTAATAAAATAGATTTTTATGTAAATAGCAAGATTTATGATGGTAAGTACAATTTATATAATATAGTTTATTAACGATTTATGAAATACGCAGAAGCAAAAAAAGGTAGTATCCTACCAAATGTGTAAAGTTTAAAATATCGGGGGTCATGACCCCCGATATTTTTTTATTAATTTTA
>CANMLG010000050.1 GCA_947498765.1 uncultured Aquimarina sp. | reverse complement strand
AGATTTTAGATTTTAGATTTTAGATTTTAGATTTTAGATTTTAGATTTTAGATTTTAGATTTTAGATTTTAGATTTTTTTTGAATTCTTCAAAAAAAATCTAAACAACCAACAACCAACAACCAACAACCAACAACTCACAACTCACAACTCACAACTCACAACTCACAACTAATAATACCAAATTAAAAAATCAACCTAATCTTTTTTTAATTTCTTTTTTAGGACTTTCCGCAAGCTCATCACATGCCAATATTTTATCTAAAACAGAACGCTTCAATTCAGGTTGATATAAACAATAAAATACTTCTGCTATGGTTGGATTACTCTTTTTTTCAACTAATAGTTCCATTTTATCTTCTGGCTTGACCAAGCCTTTTTTTAAAACGCGCACATAAATACCCGAAAAGGTGGTATTAATAAATTGCTTTAATATTCCTGGATCTCCCATTTTATGACCAAATTTAAAACAAGGTTGTCTGGGCTGAGATACTTCAACTATAGCTTCACCTATTTGATATTGATTTCCAACATAGATTTCTTGCTCATTTAAGCCTTGGACCGTTAAATTTTCGCCAAACATTCCATAGGTCCAATTTAGATCTGGATATAAAGGCTTCCAATAATCATAAAAATCAGCACTATATAAATAACAAGCCTTATCCACCCCACCATGAAATCGCCTATCAACTACATCATCATTTTCAACATCTTCAGGTCCTAAAAAAATTCCATCTTGAACTGGATATTTATAAATTCCTGTTTTTACTTTTTTACCTCGATAATCAATCTCGGTTACCTTACCTATATTTGTAGCAATCACTCTCATAACAGTTTTTTTTATTGAAATGTTACTTTATTTAAAAACAAGCCAGACGCCTGAGCTATATGCTCTAATTTAATACGATATTCTTTTGGTTGAAGTGTTCTTTTTACAAAATCTAAATCTATTTTTCCTTGTCCCAGATCAAATAAAACTCCCATCATTAAACGAATTTGATTACGTTTAAAACCAGCTCCTTTAACTGTCAAAATATACGTTTTTTCGGGAAAGAAATTTGCTTTGTACTGCTCATTAATTCCCAAACTACAATGAGTGATCACGCCCTCAGTAATTGTTTTTTCATTGGACCGATGCGCATACGACCAAAAATCATGAGCGCCTTCAAATAATGTAGCCGCTTGTTGCATCAATGGAATATCCAGTTCCTCTTGGATATTTATCATAAAAGGAGCGCAAAAAGGATGAAATTTATCCCCTACTGCAAATAAATATTGATATTCTTTTATTTTTGGATGCTGAATAATATTGAAATCCTTCGTAGTTTCTTTTATACTTAACGCACGTATGTCTGGTGGAAGGTTTACATTTAGTAAAGGAAAAAAATCTTCTAAATCTAATAAAAAATCATCTACAAACAATTCCACATAGGATTGCCTGGCAGACACCATAGCATCCGTTCGACCTACCGAAAGGGTTTTAAACTTTACGCCATCATCTAAAACATACTTCAATGTACGTTCTAACATACGCTGAATAGTATTTACTTCGGGTTGTTTTTGCCATCCATGATAGCGAAATCCTAGGTATTGAATTTCTATTAAATAATAAAATCTTTTTCTCATCATTTACAACAAAAATAAGAACTCCGTACATAGAAAAAGCACCTACCAATCAAATATTTTTTACTAATAAATGTTTTCTTAAAAATTAAAAATATCTTTAGACCTTCCTAAACATTAGTTGTGTTTTATTAACATTCTAATAGTATACAATAATTAAAAATGATTCATTATATCACTGGCGGCGAACGCTCTGGAAAAAGCAGTTTTGCACAACAATTAGCTTTAAAACATACTGATACTCCTATATATATTGCTACGTCACGTATTTGGGATGCTGATCACCAAAAACGTATTGATAGACATGTTTCTGATCGCGATGAACGTTGGACTTCCATTGAAGAAGAAAAACAACTCACTAACGTGATTACTCCTAGTCATACCTATGTTATTGATTGCGTGACTTTATGGCTTACCAATTTTTTTGTAGATCACAAAAACAACGTGGATTTAGCTTTATCAGATGCAAAAAAAGAGTTTGATAAACTACTAAACATTGATGCTATTATTATTATCATTTCCAACGAAATTGGTATGGGAGTACATGCTCAAACTGAAATAGGTAGAAAATTCACCGAACTTCAAGGTTGGATGAATCAACATATTGCTAAACATGCAGACAAAGCTACATTTATGGTTTCAGGAATACCAATGAAATTAAAATAGAGATGTAAATAAAAGGTTGGACTGAAAACCAACAACTAAAAACGAATAATCAAATAAAATGACCAATTTCAATATAACTGCTGTTAATACTGCTATAACTAAAAAAATTCTTTATAAAATTGACAACAAAACAAAACCAATTGGAGCGCTTGGTGATTTGGAAGGTTTGGCTTTAAAAGTTGGAATAATTCAACAATCATTAATTCCACAATTAAAAAAACCAACAATTTTAGTTTTTGCTGCAGATCATGGTATTGCAAAAGACAATAAAGTCAATGCTTATCCACAAGAAGTTACTGCTCAAATGGTATATAATTTTTTAAATGGAGGTGCTGCTATTAATGTATTTTGCAAACAAAATGAATTAGATTTAAAAATAATTGACGCTGGTGTAAATCATGATTTTGGACACCTTACCAACCTGATCGATGCTAAAATTGATTTCGGTACTAAAAATGTACTCGAATCACCTGCAATGAGTATTGATCAATACCATCAAGCTATTGCTAAAGGAGCTGAATTAGTTGAAAACGAATTCAAAACAGGCTGTAATGTTATAGGTTTTGGAGAAATGGGCATTGGAAACACTTCGGCAGCAGCCTTGTTAATGGCAGCTCTTACCAACACCTATATTGAAGAATGCGTAGGAGCAGGAACAGGCTTAGACAAAAAAAGAATTATTGAAAAAGGAAAAATACTAGGTAAAGTATTAGACACCCATTTTCCATACACATTACCAGATATAATGGCAACTTTTGGAGGTTTTGAAATTGCGATGATAGCTGGCGGCATTTTAAAAGCATCGGAGTTAAAAATGACGGTACTTATTGATGGTTTTATAGTTACCTCTGCCCTATTATTTGCAAATGCTATGAATGAAAATGTAATGGATTACTGTATTATTTGCCATCAATCTAACGAGCAAGGGCATGTAAAAATGATTGATTTTCTAGAAAAGAAAACAATTCTAAATTTAGGCTTACGACTAGGCGAAGGAACGGGCGTAGCCTTAGCCTACCCAATACTTAAGGCCGCTGTCAATTTTTTAAATGAAATGGCTAGTTTTGAAAGTGCCGGAGTAAGCAAAAGTTAATAGCTTTATTTAGCTACTCGGTTACTGTGAATAACTCCACTAAAAAAACCACTTAAAAATCTTTTTTTCCTCGTTCGTATTTGTAATTTAGCCTTCAGAAGTATGAAACAATTTATAGTATCCGCGCGTAAATACCGTCCGCAACATTTTAAAGATGTTGTAGGTCAGCAGGCTATTACCAATACATTACTTAATGCTATTGATAATAATCATTTAGCACAAGCATTGCTATTTACCGGACCAAGAGGTGTTGGTAAAACTAGTTGTGCTCGTATATTAGCACGTAAAATAAATGCTGATGATACTACAAATGAAAATGAAGATTTTGCTTTTAATATATTTGAATTAGATGCCGCCTCAAACAACTCGGTTGATGATATACGAAGCCTAATTGATCAAGTACGTATACCTCCTCAAGTAGGAAAATATAAAGTATACATTATTGATGAAGTGCATATGCTTTCTGCTTCAGCTTTTAATGCCTTTCTTAAAACATTAGAAGAACCACCCAAACACGCTATTTTCATTCTGGCAACGACCGAAAAGCATAAGATTATTCCAACTATTTTATCGCGTTGTCAAATTTTTGATTTTAAACGAATTACTGTTGCTGATGCTAAAGCACATTTAATTGAAATTTGTAAAACCGAAGGTATTACTGCCGATGAAGATGCTTTACAAATCATTGCTCAAAAAGCAGATGGTGCTATGCGAGATGCTTTGTCTATTTTTGATCGTGTGGTGAGTTATTCGGGAAACAATTTAACTAGGCAAGCCGTTACCGAAAACTTAAATGTTTTAGATTACGAAACTTATTTTTCGGTTACTAATCAAATCTTGACAAATGATATTCCTGGATTAATGATTAGTCTAAATGAAATTATTACCAAAGGTTTTGATGCGCATCATTTTGTAGCTGGTTTGGCTTCTCATTTCAGAGATTTACTCGTATGCCAAAATCCACAGACAATTAATTTGCTTGAGGTAAGTCAACAAATTAAAGCTACTTACCACGAACAAGCCCAAAAAGCTCCTGCTACTTTTTTAATAGAAGCTATAGAGCTTGCCAATACTTGTGATTTACAATATAAGACAAGCAAAAATCAACGCCTATTAGTTGAGCTTTGCTTAATGAAATTAGCTTCAATAACAGCTATTGACGAAAAAAAAAAGGCTCAACTAGCATAATTCCACCTTCATTTTTTATTACTGAAAATGAAAACACTTTACAAGCGACTACAAATAATACTCATAATAGTAGTGTTAACACTACTGTAGAAAATCCTAATACAACAACACCTCCTCCTAAAAAGACTCCAATTGCTCCATTAATAAGCATTGAAAACACCATTGGATCAGCCCTTTCTATTAAAGGAATTCAGCAAAAAAAAGCTTTAAGTAAGAAAAGAAAAATAATTATTGAAGACCCTAAAGATCTTCCTAAAACTCCTTTTACCGAAGAACAAGCCCTAAAACTTTGGAATACCTATGGTAAACGCATGGACAAAAAAGGAGAACGCATTATTGGTTCTATGTTTGCAATGAATAAACCTAAACTAGGTGATAATTTTGAATTAATACTAGAGCTAGCCAATGAGACGATGCGTTTAGATGTTGAAAACATCCAAACACCTCTTCTGGCTTTTATGGGAGAAGAGCTTAATAATTACAGTATTAGCTTAAAAATAAATGTAAATGAAGCTGCGGCTGTAAAACATGCTTTTACACCCCAGGACAAATACGATAAACTCAAAGAAAAAAACCCACTGATTGATAAATTAAGAGCTAAATTTGATTTAGACTTATAACACTAAAGCTAATGTTAGGATTAAAGCTTCCCACTGACCCACGCTGGATCAATATTGTCGAAAAAAATATTGATGAAATTCTTATTGATCATGCTTATTGCGAATTAAAAGCTGCATCAACAGCCATTTCATTAACCAATAGTTTTCCTGAATACACTGATCTTGTCCAAGAAATGATTGCACTTGTAAAAGAAGAAATGAGTCATTTTAAACTTGTCCATGACAGGTTAGTAGCCAAAGGAATTCCATTAGGTCGTGATCGCAAGGATGATTATGTAATTGAGCTTCTTAAATTTTTTCCTAAAGGAGGAAGTAGAAATACACAACTTGTGCATCGTTTATTATATGCTGCACTCATTGAAGCTAGAAGTTGTGAACGATTCAAATTATTATCGGAACAATTACCCGATCCTGAACTAGCTAAATTTTACAGAGACTTAATGGTTAGCGAAGCAAATCATTATACTATGTTCCTCAATTTTGCACGACAATACGGAAATCGAGAAGAAGTTGACTCAAAATGGCAAGAATTACTAGCTTACGAAGCTTCTATAATGAAATCACTTAGTAAGAATGCAAGTATGCATGGATAAACCCAAATTATGCAATAGAAAATTTATTATACCATGAAACCACTTCAAGAACAAACACTTCGTTGCACTTTTCAATTTAACCATAGCGGTGCTATGCTGAAATTGAGAAAGCACTTGTTTTTATTGTGATTGCATGTCTCATTACAAAGTTCTATTACATAATCTGGGATAAAATATTAAAAATGTTTAAAAAAATAAGGTAGTAACTTAAAATTACTACCTCACAGTATATTAATTTTTGCAATAATTATTTAGATAAAATGCTATTGACGTAAATTAATATTTTATATAAAAAGTTTTCTTTTCTAAATACTGCTCAAAACCATATTTTCCATCTTCACCACCAGAACCACTTAATTTGTAGCCATTATGAAAACCTTGATGCTGCTCTCCATGCCCACGATTCACATATATTTCACCACACTCAAGTGCATCATTACAACGCATAATAGTTTGCATATCTTTTGTAAATATCATGGCCGTTAATCCATATTCGGAATCATTAGCATATTCAATTACTTGATCAAAATCTTTAAACTTAATAACTGGCAATATAGGTCCAAATGCCTCTCTATGAACAAGCGTCATTTCTTGAGTAACATCGGTAAAAACAGTAGGCTCAAACCAAAAACCTTTTTCAAACGCCTCTCCATCAGGTCGTTTTCCACCATGTGCTAACGTAGCTCCTTCTTCTAAACTTACTTTTACCAAATCCTCCATATTTTTGAATTCATTCGCATTTACTTTAGGGCCCATTTGAGAACTTCTATCTAATGGATTTCCGACTTTTAAGTTTCTTACTTTTCGCATAAACTTCTCCATAAATGCATCGTAAATATCTTCGTGTACATACATACGCTCATTACAGGTACATACTTGTCCACAATTATCAAAACGAGATTGAAATGTAGCTTCAGCAGCTATATCTAAATCAGCATCAGCAAATACAATACTTGGCGCTTTGCCTCCTAATTCCAACTGAACATGGGTTAAATTATCAGCAGCAGTTCTAAAAATAGCTTGTCCTGCTGGAGTACTCCCTGTCATGGTTACCATTTTGGTAATAGGATTTTTAACCAAAGCATTTCCGAGCACTCTACCCGTTCCAGTAACTATATTTAAAAGTCCTTTAGGGATTCCTACTTTTTCTGCCATATAACCTAGCTCCAAAGTAGTCAAAGGAGTTTCTTCCGTTGGTTTAATCACTACCGCATTTCCTGCTACTAAAGCGGGACCTAATTTTCTTCCTGCCAAAGCAAGAGGGAAATTCCAAGCTGTAATTGCGACCACTACTCCCCTTGGAATTTTATGAATGTAAATATGTTCATTTTCATTATCTGAAGGTAAAATATCTCCTTCAATATGACGTGCCCAATCACAGGCATACTCAATAAAAGAAGCGCAGACATCAACTTCTCCCTCTGCAACAGAAATAAGTTTTCCTTGTTCTTTTGTAAGTAATTCAGATAAGTAAGGCTTATTGGCTCTAATTTCAACAGCAAGCTTTCTCAATAATTCTGCTCTTTTCCTTGCGGGAACTTTTTTCCATTCTTTTTGAGCCTTTTCTGCTGCTTTTAAGGCTATTTCCGCATCAGCTTCACCTCCCATTTCTATATTGGCCACAACACTTTCATCAATAGGACTTATAATCTCTAGTGTTTCTCCTGTGGTTGATTTCACCCACTCTCCATCAATAAATAATTGATATTGTTTTAATGACATAATATGCTTTTTGATACGTTTAATTTTTTATAGAGACACATAAACTTTTTCAAAATAAAAGTAAAATATAGCATTCCCTACAACCTGCTCCCAATATAATAAACTAGAGTTATATACTACAAAAGAAAACCTGTAAGATTAACTATCCTACAGGTTTTTTTTATATCATTTTTGATTATTTAAATCAAAAAATTAAATATATAGCTTAATACTTTACATAGAAGGTTTTCTTTTCTAAATACTGCTCAAAACCATATTTACCATCTTCACCTCCAGAACCACTCAACTTGTATCCATTATGGAAACCTTGGTGCTGCTCTCCGTGACCTCTATTTACATAAATTTCACCACATTCAAGTTCGTCATTACAACGTAAAATTGTAGCCATATCTTTAGTAAACACCATTGCTGCCAAACCATACTCACAGTCGTTAGCATAACCAATTACTTGGTCAAAGTCTGTAAATTTGATAACTGGCAAAATAGGTCCAAAAGATTCTTCGTGAACAATAGTCATATCTTGAGTTACATCAGTTAAAACTGTTGGCTCAAACCAGTGTCCTTTTTCAAATTCAGCTCCTTCTGGTCGTTTACCTCCGTGTGCTAAAGTTGCTCCTTCTTCTAAACTTACTTTTACTAAATGCTCCATGTTTTTCAACTCATTGGCATTTACTTTAGGTCCCATTTGAGTATCTCTATTCAATGGGTTACCTACTTTAAAGCTTTTCACTTTCTCCATGAATTTCTCCATAAATACATCGTAAATATCTTCATGAACATACATACGCTCATTACAAGTACATACTTGCCCACAGTTATCAAAACGTGAATTGAATGTAGCATCAACAGCAACATCAATATCAGCATCAGCAAACACAATACTTGGTGCTTTTCCACCTAACTCCAACTGAACGTGAGTTAAGTTTTTAGCAGCAGCTTTAAAAATAGATTGACCTGCAGGAGTACTACCCGTCATGGTTACCATTTTAGTAATTGGGTTTTCAACTAAAGCATTTCCTAATACTCTTCCAGAACCTGTAACAACGTTTAATAAACCTTTAGGAAGACCTACTTTTTCAGCAAGGAAACCTAATTCTAATGTTGCCAAAGGAGTTTCTTGTGTTGGCTTAATAACCACAGCGTTACCTGCTACTAAAGCTGGACCTAATTTTCTTCCTGCCAAAGCAAGTGGGAAATTCCAAGCTGTAATTGCAACCACTACACCTCTAGGAATTTTATGAATATAAATATGTTCATTTTCATTATCTGAAGGTAATATATCACCCTCAATATGACGTGCCCAGTCACACGCATATTCAATAAAAGTAGCGGTTACTTCAACTTCAATTTCTGCTAAAGAGATAATTTTACCTTGCTCTCTAGTTAATAAATCAGCTAAATAAGCTTTGTTTGCTCTAATTTCGGCAGCAAACTTACGCATTAATTCAGCACGTTTTCTTGCTGGAACTTTTTTCCACTCTTTTTGTGCTTTTTCTGCTGCTTCTAATGCAATATTTGCATCTTCTTCAACTCCCATTGCTACTTCTCCAACAACACTTTCGTCAATAGGGCTTGTAATCTCGGCTGTTTTACCAGTAGTAGAATCTACCCATTCACCGCCTATAAATAATTGATATTTTTTTGCTGACATACAATAAAATTTAATACGTTATAAAAAGTTATTTTGGGTTATCTCCCCATCCATCCACCGTCTACTAATGTAATAGAACCATGCATGTAATCAGATGCTTTTGAACATAAGAATACTATTGGTCCAGCAAAATCAGTTGGCTCTCCCCAACGACCTGCAGGAATACGTGCTAAAATAGAATCGGCACGCTCAGGATTATTACGTAAAGCCTCTGTATTATCGGTAGCAATGTACCCTGGAGCAATTCCATTAACATTTACTCCTTTACCAGCCCACTCGTTAGCAAAAGCCATAATCATTTGACCAATTGCTCCTTTACTTGCTGCATAACCTGGTACAGTTATACCACCTTGGTATGTTAATAATGACGCCGTAAATACGATTTTACCCGAACCACGCTCAATCATATCTTTACCTAACTCACGTGTTAAAATAAATTGTGCATTCTGGTTTACTTCAATTACTTTATCCCACATTTCATCTGGGTGCTCTGCTGCTGGAGTTCTTAGAATAGTTCCGGCATTATTTACCAAAATGTCAATTTGAGAATGATCAGCTTTTACTGCTTTAATAAAAGCATAAAGTGCCTTTCTATCTGAAAAATCACACTGATAAGCAGTAAATTTTCTACCTAATGCAGTTACTTCTTTTTCAATTTCACTACCTTCTAACTCTAATGAAGCCGAAACTCCAATAATATCAGCACCTGCTTCTGCTAAAGCGATAGCCATTCCTTTTCCAATTCCTCGTTTACATCCAGTAACTACCGCTACTTTTCCTTGTAAACTAAAGCTATTTAATATACTCATTACAATTTAGTTTAACATTTACAACCCTATTATTTGCTGTAAACTTGCTTATTTTAGTTTGTTTGTTCAATCTATTAAGAAACAAAAAGTATCAACATTTTTTATGTTGATACTTTTGCTAATTATTTTTTAGGCTTGGCAATCCATTAAAACTTTCATTCCATCTGGATTATTATCTATATTTTCAAATACTTGTTGAATGTTAGATAAAGGCTGCACATCGGTAATCATTTCTTCGAACGGTAATTCGTTAGCCGTAATTAATGAAATTGCTTTTTCATAATCTTCTCTTTCATACACTCTGGCTCCAATTAATTTTAATTCTTTCCAGAAGAATTTAAACAAATCAACAGGTTTCTTTTCTCCATGTATAGCAACCATAAGAATACGTCCTCTAATACCTGCAACTTCTGTCATAATATCCAAAGCTGGTTGTACACCTGCCACTTCAAAAACAACATCTGCTAAACGTCCTTCTGTTTGTTCTTTTACATAAGAAACTAAATCTACTTTAATTGGGTTTACAGCATCAAAACCTAGCTCCTTAGCTTTAGCAATACGATTTTCATTTACTTCAGAAATAATCACATTTGCTCCGGCGTCCTTAGCAACCATAGCTACTAATAAACCAATTGGTCCTCCACCTAAAACTACAGCTGTTTCTCCTTTGGTAAGCTCACTCAAACGCACATCATGTGCTGCTACCGATAACGGCTCAATAAGTGCTGCTAATTTTAAATCCGTTTCCTCTTTTAATTTATGCAATGTAAAAGCTGGAACGTTCCAATACTGTTGCATTGAACCTGGGCTATCAATTCCAATAAATTTTAAGTCTTCACATACGTGGTTAAATCCTTTATCAGAAGCTTTTGCTCCACGGTCATCTAATGGACGAACAACTACTTTTTCACCTTCAGCATATCCTGTAACACCCTCTCCAATAGCATCAATAGTACCAGACATTTCATGCCCGATAGTTAATGGAGCATCAACACGTTTATCCATCATACCATGATAAATATGCACATCTGTACCACAAACTCCACTATAAGCTACTTTTATACGAACTTCGCCCACTTTTGGAGCTTCGATTTCCTTTTCTATTATAGAGAATGTTTTATTCCCTTCGTAAATACTTGCTTTCATTAATTATATAATTACCTAAATTTAGTCTTTCTCTGTTTTATTAAAAACTTTAACGATCTACTTTTGTAAATCAATCTTTTTAGAACTCTATAAATCTGATTTTAAAACTATTTAAAATGAAGTTTTTTATATCGCTTATATCATTATCAATGCATCAAAACTACTGCTAAAAAAATCTTTTAATGTACTTTCAAAAATAAAGTATACTTAAAATAAAAACACCAGTCTCCCTAAAGGAGACTAAAAGTATTATTTTTTTTTCACTTTTGAATGTTATTTTTTTGACACTTCAGGTTAAAGTCGAAAACACATAACAACCTGTCTACCAAACAAAAAATACCTTAAACACAATTAAAATGCAAAAAAAAAGAAATAGCTCTTTTTTGAAGCCCTAAAAGTATGAAAAAATACATTGATAAATTATCCCAAAACGAGGTAAATTTAATGTGAGAATTAAGAAGTAATCAAAAAAATCAATCTATTCGAACTATTTTAGCTCCAATTGCTCTTAAACGTCCGTCAATGTCTTCGTAACCTCGATCAATTTGCTCAATATTATGAATAGTTGATGTTCCTTTTGCGCTTAAAGCTGCTATTAACAATGATATTCCAGCTCTAATATCCGGCGAAGTCATGGTAGTTGCTTTTAATGAAGATTTAAAATCATGCCCCATAACATTTGCACGATGTGGATCACATAAAATAATCTTAGCCCCCATATCTATTAATTTATCGACAAAAAACAAACGGCTTTCGAACATCTTTTGATGGATAAGAACTTCTCCTTTAGCTTGAGTAGCTACCACCAAAATAATACTTAATAAATCAGGTGTAAAACCAGGCCAAGGTGCATCACTAATAGTCATAAATGATCCATCAATAAATGTGTCTATTTGATATCCATCTGTATGCGCTGGCACATACATATCATCCCCTTTCTTTTCAATAGTTATCCCTAATTTACGAAAGGTATTGGGTATTTGACCCAAATTTTCCCAACTTACATTTTTTATAGTAAGCTCACTTTTTGTCATAGCTGCCAAACCAACCCACGAACCAATTTCTATCATATCTGGCAAAATACGGTGATTACAACCACCTAACTCTTCTACCCCTTCAATTGTAAGCAAATTGGAACCAATACCTTTTACATTAGCCCCCATAGCTACCATCATTTTACATAATTGCTGTAAATAAGGTTCACAAGCGGCATTATAAATAGCAGTCTTCCCTTTTGCCAATACAGCTGCCATAACAATATTAGCAGTTCCTGTTACAGATGCTTCATCCAATAACATATCCGCTCCAACCAAACCATTTGGTGCTTCAACACCATAAAAACGTTCTGATTTATTGAATTTAAATTCCGCACCAAGATTTATAAAACCAGCAAAATGCGTATCCAAACGACGTCTTCCTATTTTATCACCTCCAGGAGTTGGAATATAACCTTTTCCAAAACGAGCTAATAACGGCCCAACAATCATTATAGACCCTCTAATACCACTACCTTCTTTTTTGAATTGATCACTTTCTAAATAACCTAAATTAAGATCATCACTTTGAAAAGAATATTTTCCTTTTCCTAATTTTTGAATTTTAACTCCTAAATTCTCAAGTATAGTAATCAACTTATTTACATCTCTAATATCAGGAATATTTTCAATAATGACTTTTTCAGGAGTAAGTAACACTGCACATAAAATTTGCAATGCTTCATTTTTAGCCCCCTGCGGCGTTATTTCACCTTTAAGTGAATGTCCTCCTTCAATTTGAAATGTCCCCATATAAATAAGTTAGTATTAATTAATATTAGTTACGTCTTTTTTTGTAGTTATTACTATTATTTGAACGGTACTTTTTATTGTTATTATTATTGTTATTGTTATATCTTTTCTTAGTTTTCATCAAACTCATTGAATTTGATAAATCTTCATTACTATTCTGTAAATCAATTTTACCGTTACTTAACTCAAATAAATGCCTAAATATCACATCATCTTCAACCGTATCTTTATTCCAGTTTAAAAAGCACTTTTTCATGTGATTAGCTATAGTAAAAATCAAGGCTTCTTTCAAATCGCCTTCTTCCCAACTGTTAGCCACATTAATCATTCTTATTATATTGTTTCCGTAAAAACGATATTTAGGGTGATTTTGAGGATATTCTAAGGGTTCTGGCCTTTGTAATAATTCCTCTTGCGTTAGTATAGGATATGGCGCATCAACATCTAGTCTAAATTTACTAATTATAAATAATTGATCCCACAACTTGTGTTGAAAATCTGCAACATCACGCAAATGTGGTTGCATGTTCCCCATTACACCAATAATTGCTTTAGCTACTTTATTGCGTTCTTCTCTATCCTCAATGGCAATAGCATGATCAATCATTTTTTGAATATGACGCCCATATTCAGGAATTACAAGCTGTTCACGCTCGGTGTTGTACTCTAAATTTTGTGTATGCATATACTTTTATGTGAAGTGAGTTATGCTTGTTTATCGAAGAAACTATATTAAGCATCTCTATTTTCAATAGTGCAAATTAGTAAAAAAAATATAAATTATGCTAATATATAACGAAATGATTTTTATGAAACACCCCTTCAAAACCAACCAAATTATTTTTTTTTAATTTCCTACAATGAAATTACTCCTTTAATTTTTTCTGCCACCTCTTTATATTTTTCTATAACAGCATCTGGATTTTTTAGCTTTATTTTTATAGAATAACTCTGGTATTTTCCAGTTTTTGATTTTTTTGAAGAAATAACCGCACCTTGATTATCAAAAATAGTCAACAATTCTTTTGACTGATCCGGTTGAACAGGAATAATAAATTTATACAAGTAAACATTAGGCCATAAGCTTGTTTGTATCAACTGATCTTTTAGCTTAGCATAAAATTCATCAGAATTGGTTTCTTTACTCATATTTAAAAAAAGAATTAATAGTTTGATGTTTTCAAACCTTAAGAGACAAAAGTAAAATCCAGAATTATGATTTCATAATTCTGGATTTATTTTTTTTATAAAATAATTAACTTATACCTTATCAATAGCACCTAACACACGCTTCATAAAAGCATTTAATGCATCTTTTTGCGAAGCTCCTTCATTAATCATTTTTTTCACTTCAAGTGCTCCATACATATTTGAAATCAATTCTCCGATAACATCTAATTCCTCATCTTTTAAAGAAGAAACCTCCGTTAAGCTTTCTAGAGTCTCTATTGTTTCAATAACAAAATCCTCATCATTTTCTTCAATAAATGAAGTTAAGTGTTTAATTACTGGTAGCTTCATCAACTAATTCTTTTAAGGATTCAAATTTATTTGTTTGTACTTGGTTCAAAAATGCTCCTTTTTTAAATGCTGCAAATGTTGGTAAATTATCCACATTAGCTAACTTTCTAGATTCAGGGAATTTTTCTGCATCTACAATAACAAAAGGCACTTCGCCGTGCGCTGTTGAAAGTTTTTTAAATTTAGGCTTCATTATACGGCAATTACCACACCAAGTTGCTGAATATTGCACCAATACAGTATCATTATCCGCTACAATTTGATTTAAATTGTCAATATCTAATTCTTGTAACATATCTTTTTTTTTTAGAAATAACAGATTTACACCAATTCAATTTTAAATGGTGACAAAGTTTTTCTTATCTTTTTTTAATCAAAAAAACTTTTAGTTTCTCGCCTCAAAACGAATCGAGACGAGATATTTAATATAAGTTTTAAAAAAAACTCAACTTTAAATTTTAGTGAGAAGCTAAATACTCTGCCGTTCCTTTAGCATTAGGAGACATAGCCTCTTTACCTTCTTCCCAATTAGCAGGACAAACCTCACCATGTTTTTGAACATGAGCATAAGCATCAATCAAACGCAAAAATTCTGCTACATTACGTCCAACAGGCATATGATTTACCCCTTCATGAAATACAGTTCCCTCTTCATCAATTAAATATGTAGCTCTATAAGTTACATTATCACCATCAACTAAAACAGTACCAGTTTCTTCATTGTAACGCTCGTTAGTAACATCTAAAATTCCTAACTGACTAGACAAATTACGGTTACTATCAGCTAAAATTGGGTAAGTAACCCCTTCAATACCTCCGTTATCCTTAGCTGTATTTAACCATGCAAAGTGTACTTCAGGAGTATCACATGAGGCTCCGATTACTAGTGTATTTCTTTTTTCAAACTCACCTAAAGCCTCCTGAAAAGCGTGTAATTCTGTTGGACAAACAAATGTAAAGTCTTTTGGATACCAAAATAAAAGTATTTTTTTACCTTTATTTTTTGCTTCTTCAAGTACGTTAATTTTGAACGTATCACCCATATCGTTCATTGCGTCAACGTCTAAGTTTGGGAATTGCTTTCCTACAAATGCCATGTTTTAAATTTTTAAATGTATTATTATTTAACTTTATTTGGCAAATATAAACCGAAGATTGGTTCAAAAATCGTATTTTGAATTCAAAATTGCTATAAACCTATAAGTTTTAGTTATCATTACAACTCCTCAAATATTGAATAGATCTATAAAAAAAACTTTAAGTATTTTACTATCAGTCTTTTTGTCTTATTTTGTTTTTGCAAATGAAGATCAAAATAAAGAGACGACTGAACCTACTATGTCTATTCAGGAGCTAAATGAAAACATTTTAAAGGCTGCTAATCTTCAGAAAAATAATGAATATTACAAAGCAATGGAATTAGCACAAGATGCTAAAGTGGTTGCAATGTATTATGATGACTCAACTGCATTAGCCAAAATCTATGACATAATAGGTTACAGCTACAAAGTAAATGGCGAGTTAAATAAAGCTTTTGAAAACTACACTAAAGCAGTTATACATGCTAGATTATCTTCAAATTTCGAATTAGTTCACAATGTATATTATAGCTTAGCTGAACTTACAAGCTTACAGAAAAGACCTATTGAAGAAAGTATTAGCTATTATAAAAAAATTGATAAATACGCAACTCTTACGAATGATTCCATTGAAATACTGACTGCCAATAATAAAATAGCTCAACTTTATCTATTAAACAAAATAGCAGACAGCCTTGTTACTCCTTATTTAGATAAATCAACTCAATATAGCTCTTACGAAATTAGCCCCAATGAAAGTGTACGCTTAAATTATTTATGGGCCTATTATTACATACAAAATGGAGAATATACTGAAGCAGATAATTTTTTAGAAAACATCGCTTATGAAGGCCTAAAGAAAGATCAAAATAATGAATTTAGTGAGCTGTATAAAATTAGATCATTAATTAATTTTGAAAAAGGAGATTTCCAAAATGCCTACCACGATTTACAAAAATATGAACAGCTTGAAAAGCAAAAACTAAGTAGAGAAAAACTTAAAGAAGTTACCATTGCCAATGCAAAATTTGAAGTTGACAACTACAAATTAAACTTAGAACAAATAAAAGGTGATATTCGCGAAAAAGAAACCCAAATAACACAATGGAAAACTAGTATTTTTTTAGGTAGTGCGGTACTAATTATTAGTTTAGCTTTCTTAATTAGCTCTATTAGGAATAACTATGTCCGAAAAAAACTTAATAATAATTTACTTGAAAAAAATCAAGAATTATTAGAAGCCAAAGAAACTGCCGAACAAGTATCTCGATTAAAATCTCAGTTTGTTTCTACAGTTAGCCATGAACTCAGAACACCCTTATATGGTGTTATTGGTTTAACACAATTATTAAGAGAAAACCCTGATAGCGAAAGCAGAAAAGAATATCTAGATTCGTTAAAATTTTCAGGTGATTACTTACTTGCTCTTATAAATGATGTACTACAACTAAGTAAAATTGAAACCAAAGAGATTGTAGTTGAAGACGCTCCATTTAATTTAAAAATATTAGTTGATAGTATTGTAAAATCACTTCACAATAAACGCCATAAAAACAACAATAAAGTACATGTAGAAATTGATCCCTTCATTGATGAAATTATTGTAGGAGATTCCGTTAGACTATCACAAATTATTATCAACCTTGTAGGAAACTCTTTAAAATTCACCTCAAATGGTAATGTTTGGATTAAAATACAAAAAACCAAAGAAACACCAGATTTATACAATTTGCGTTTTGTAATTAAAGATGACGGTATAGGAATACCCAAAGACAAACAAAAAACTATTTTTGAAAACTTTGAGCAGGTTAAAAACACAAATTCCGAATACCAAGGTACTGGCTTAGGCTTATCAATAGTAAAAAAGTTAATTGACATCTACAAAAGTGAAATAACCGTTGAAAGTGAAGTTGGAAAAGGTTCCGAATTTAAATTTGTTTTACCTATAAAACGCACCGAACAAAAACAACTAGATGACAAAAATACTGCCGATGATAAATATATTGAAATTGGCACAACTACTAAACTAGACATTCTTATAGTTGATGACAATAAAATCAATCAAATTGTCACCAAAAATATACTTGATAAAAAAGGATACACCACCACTATTTGCGACAATGGTTTACAAGCCATTGAGAAAGCAAAGGCTCATAAATACGACCTAATCCTTATGGATGTTAATATGCCTGGTATGGGAGGATTAGAAGCTACACAAAATATTCGAAAATTTGATATACATACTCCTATCATTGCACTTACTGCAGTCGAAGAAAAAGAAATGATTGACGAAGCCTTTGCTGCTGGTATGAATGACCTTATAGTTAAACCTTACGATACGCATAATTTCTACCAAACAATCATAAAAAACATAAAAAAACCTAGTATAGCTAGTTAATAAAAAAAAATGAAATTAGATATTTTAGCAGTTGGAGCACATCCCGATGATATTGAATTAAGCTGTGCTGGCACTCTAGCTAAAGAGATTGCTGCTGGCAAAAAAGTAGGCGTATTAGATTTAACTCGTGGCGAATTAGGATCACGAGGTTCAGCCGAAATTAGAGATCAAGAAGCTGCCGAAGCTTCAAAAATTTTAGGATTGCATGTGCGCGAAAATCTTGGATTTAGAGATGGTTTTTTTTCTAACGATGAAATTCATCAGAAAGAAATAATAAAAGTAATACGTAAATACCAACCTGAAATTGTACTATGCAACGCCATTGATGATCGACATATTGATCATGGCAAAGGCAGCAAATTAACTTCCGATGCTTGTTTTTTATCTGGCTTACGCAGAATTGAAACAAAACTTAACGGAGTTTCTCAAAAAGAATGGCGCCCTAAACATGTATACCATTATATCCAATGGAAGGAAATTAAACCTGATTTTGTAGTAGACATTACTGGCTTTAACGATATTAAAATGGCATCTGTACGTGCTTATAAAACTCAATTTTTTAGTGATAAAGGAAAACCTGGTGAACCTCAAACACCTATTTCGAATAAAAATTTTTACGATAGTATAAATTACCGCGCACGCAACTTAGGTCGTTTAATAGGAGTTGATTATGCAGAAGGCTACACAACCGAACGCTATGTAGCCGTTGATTCTATTACTAATTTAATTTAAAAAAAGTCATTTTTTACTTTGTAGATATATAAAGAGTGAGTATCTTTGCACCCGAATTAAATGGTGGTTGTAGCTCAGTTGGTTAGAGCATTGGTTTGTGGTACCAAGGGTCGCGGGTTCGAATCCCGTCTTCCACCCCATTTATTTATAAAACCTCTTGTTTTCAAGGGGTTTTATTTTTTTTATAAATATCATATCTGAACCACAATGTGTTTTAATGAATAAATATTAAATTTAAATCACTAATAGGAAACCTATTCCTGTTTCTTATAAATTACTTTTTTATTTCTAATTGTTTTTTTCATAAAAAGTATGTCGAGCAAAACCAAAAAACCATGGCCTACCAAAGAAGTTATGGAACAGATTTATGAAATGAACCTTTGGGGAGGTGATGAAACTTTTGATTTTTATTCAGGCGATGGTTCTCATCATCCAAATATTATAAGTCCTTATATTGAGGCTGTAAAATCTTTCCTAGAGTCATTTGACAATTCTTTAACTGTATGCGATTTAGGTTGTGGTGATTTTAATATTGGTAAACAACTGGTAAAATACACTAAAAAGTATATTGCTATAGATATCGTTTCTTCACTAATAAAACGCAATATTTCAAAATTTAAACTTGAAAATTTAGATTTCATTTGTTTAGATATCTCTAAAAATAAACTACCACAAACAGATTGTGTTATACTCCGCCAAGTATTACAACATTTATCAAATAATGAAGTCCAAGAAGTTGTAGGAAAATTAGTTGATTTTAAATATGTTATACTTACGGAACATATTCCAAAAGGAGATTTCACCGTTAATAAAGATATTATTTCAGGACAGGGCATTCGATTAAAAAAACAAAGTGGTTTAAATTTGTTAGCTCCTCCATTCAATTTTAAAGTTATAAAAGAAAAACAACTTTTAAGTATTGATTTAGGAAATCACAAAGGAGTTATTGTAACTACTTTATATGAGGTTTAATAAAACAGTTAAAGTTTACAATTACTATTCATACATTTATTAAAAGGTATCAGTTTACAGTATTTAAAAACAAATTCACTTTGAAAAAAGAAATACATATATTTTTTACCGCACTTATGTTTTTTACACGCATTCCGTGTCCTAAATGGGTAAATCATGACCCTACTTATTTACAAAAAAGCAGTAAGTATTTCCCTTTGGTTGGCATTATCGTAGGAAGCATTGGTGCTTTCTTTTTTTATATAACTCAACTTATTTTTTCAACCGAAATTTCACTTTTAATTAGTGTAGCAAGTACTGTGTATGCGACCGCTGGGTTTCACGAAGATGGTTTTGCTGATGTTTGTGATGGCTTTGGCGGCGGTTGGACCAAGGAAAAGATTTTAATGATTATGAAAGATTCCCGTTTAGGAACTTATGGAGTTATTGGACTTATTCTGTTATTAGGCATAAAATTTACCGCTTTACATGAAATGAATCCGACACAAATTGGTATTGCAATTATAAGCGCACATGCGTTGAGCCGCTTTATGGCAACTACGCTCCTATTTTCACATCCTTATGTTCAGGATATTGAAAAAAGTAAAATAAAACCTTCTGCGCAAAGCATGACCATTACACAACTAAGTATTGCTGGTATATTTGGTATAGTTCCTTTAGCATTATTTCAAAATGTTTGGGTATTTTTAATAGTAATTCCTGCGTATATTTCAAAAATGTATTTAGGTAAAAAATTCACCAAATGGATTGGTGGTCAAACCGGTGATTGCGCTGGTGCCGTTCAGCAATTAAGCGAAGTTGTTATTTATTTAAGTTTAGTCGCAATATGGAAATTTATTTAGTTAGACATACCACACCTAAAATAAACAAAGGGATTTGTTACGGGCAACTCAATTTAGATGTTACCGACAGTTTTGATGACGAGATAGCATTCATCAAAAAACAGCTTCCTGTAAAAGAAGCAAAACTATATTCGAGTCCTCTTTTACGTTGTTACAAACTAGCTTGTCAATTAGGTAATCCGATTTCATTACAAAGCGAATTAAAAGAACTTAATTTTGGAACTTGGGAAAACATTGCTTGGAACGCTATTCCTAGTGCTGAAATTGATCCTTGGATGGCTAATTTTGTTACTGAAAAACCTCCACATGGTGAATCTTACTTAGAATTGAATAAACGTGTCATCAACTTTTTTAACAAGTTAACCGAAACAGCTCCCGAATCTCCTATAATTATTGTAAGCCATGCTGGTCCTATGCGTGCTTTTTTAGCAAGTATACTAGAGATTTCTTTAAAAGATTCCTTCAATATAAAATTGGATTATGGACAAGTAATTCGATTAGACTTTATCAATAATAAATTTACCGTAACAGCTGGTTTGGCAACCCCTGTTGCCTTTTAATTTTTTTGTTTTATGAAGCTTAAACACTTACTTTTTATTTTCTGCATAGTTTCTCTAGGGAGTTGTAAAAAACAAACATCAACAAAAGAGAAAATAGCTTCGCTAGCTATTGCTAAAAAAACAAGTTATGCTGATGGTTTTGCAGTATACAAAAAAGAAAACTACACAAAATTACAAGTCATTAAACCATGGCCAAATGCTGTGGATACACTCACTTATTACTTTGTGCCTAAAAATAAAGTAATTCCAGAAATCATTAAAAACCAAAAAATAATTCGAACCCCAATTGAACGGGTTTTAGTAACCTCAACTACCGATATTCCATTACTGGAAGCTCTTGGTGTAGAACATACGTTAGTAGGGTTTCCAGAACCTAAATACATTTCTGCAAAAAAAACTAGAAAGCGTATTAATACTGGTCAAATTAAAAATGTGGGGAGTTTACTCAGTTTAAACACCGAATTAATTCTTGATTTACATCCCGAACTTATTATAGGTTTTAGCTCTAACGCAAGCGTTAAAGCCTTTGATCTATTTGAACGTTCTGGAATTACTACAGTAATGAATGGTTCTTGGCTAGAATCACACCCTTTAGGAAGAGCCGAATGGATTAAAGTATTTGGGTACTTATTTAATAAAGAAAAGGAAGCCACTGCCTATTATAATACTATTAAAAAAAATTATTTAGAAGGGAAAAAATTAGCGCATTCAATTACTCAAAAACCTACTATTTTATCGGGTAACATGTACAAAGATGTTTGGTACGTACCAGGAGGAAACAGCTATGCTGCAAAATTAATCCATGATGCCGGAGGTGACTATTTATGGAAAACAGATACCAATACAGGCAGCTTAGCTTTAAACTTTGAATCTGTTTATGATAAAGCACAACATGCAGCTATTTGGATTGGAGGAGGTAATTTTACAAACACAAAAGCGCTAGCCAATTTTGAAGAAAAATACACATTATTTGATGCCTTTACTAAACAACAAATATTTTCAAAGGATATAAAAAAGGGTGCTACAGGAGGCATACTTTATTACGAACAAGGCTCACTTAGGGCAGACTGGGTATTACTGGATCTTATCAAAATTTTTCACCCTAACTTAGTCCCCAATCACCAATTTCACTTTTATCAAAAACTAGAATAATCATTAGTAAACCTAAAGTTTCATATAGCACTACTTTTCTAGCACTAATCATAGGATTAGTCTTTACTTGGCTACTTAACCTTAGTTTGGGTTCCGTAGCTATTCCTTTTAATAAAATAATCCATAGTATTACGGGTACCGAAACCATAAAAGAAAGCTGGGAACATATTCTTTGGGTGTATCGTTTACCCAAATCCATAACCGCTATTTTGGTTGGTAGTGGCTTGGGGGTTGCTGGCTTACTCATGCAAACTTTATTTCGGAACCCTTTAGCTGGGCCTTACGTACTAGGTTTAAGTTCTGGCGCTAGCTTAGGCGTGGCTTTATGTATAATGGGAGCTAGTTTATTTGGTGGATTTGAATTTATTTTTTCTCAAAAATGGAGTTATGCCATAGCTGCTAGTTTAGGAAGTTTTTTAGTTTTACTATCTGTATTATTACTTTCTACTAGAGTAAAAGACCATATGGCTATACTTATTATTGGACTTATGTTTGCTAGTATTACTGCTGGTATAGTGAGCGTGCTTTCTTTTTTCGCTTCTGCAGAAGCCTTACAGCAATATATATTTTGGGGATTTGGAAGTTTAGGAAACTTATCATGGCATGAACTTTATTGGTTTTTGGGCTTTTATAGCATGGGAATTCTTGTCAGTTTAACAGCTATTAAAGCTTTAAATAGCTTGCAATTAGGCGAAGCTTATGCCAAAAGTATGGGGCAAAATATTCAACAAAGTCGATTTTTAATCATTTTAGGAACTAGCTTGTTATGTGGTGTAATTACGGCCTTTGCTGGGCCTATTGCTTTTATTGGTTTAGCTATTCCACATTTAACGCGTCAATTATTTAAAACCTCAAATCATAAAATACTACTCCCTGCTGTTATCCTTTTAGGAAGTATATTAATGCTTATTTGCGATACTATTTCACAACTACCTAGTAGCGAATTA
Organism: uncultured Aquimarina sp.; assembly: GCA_947498765.1. Lineage (GTDB taxonomy): Bacteria > Bacteroidota > Bacteroidia > Flavobacteriales > Flavobacteriaceae > Aquimarina. Next base: position 54,715 of record CANMLG010000050.1, on the reverse strand, counting down.
ATGTTGCCTATTAATGCCATTACCGCACTTATTGGTGCTCCTGTGATTATTACTTTGTTAATTCGAAATCGAAAAATAGTATTTTAATGGAAAGGGATAAAAGCATACTTATTAACCACCTAAGCATTGGATACATTCAAGGAAAAAAACACGAGGAAATCCTATCGGAGATTTCTTTTTCTATCCCTAAAGGAAATTTAGTGAGCATTATTGGTGCTAATGGAACAGGGAAATCAACTTTACTACGTACACTAGCACACCAACAACCTAAACTTTCTGGAAGCATAAATATTAATAATATTCCATTAGAAAGTTACTCTGTTAACCAATGGGCTAAACAAGTAAGCTGGGTACATACCGAAACAATGATTCCAAGTAGTTTAAGTGTACATGAATTAGTAAGTTTAGGAAGGCAGCCTTATACCAATTGGTTAGATACCCTTACCGATGTTGATCAAAATGAAATTGAAAAGGCTTTACAACTTACCGATTTAGATCATCTGAAGGATAAAAAATGTAATACTCTTAGTGACGGACAATTACAACGCGTTTTTATTGCCAGAGCTATAGCTCAAAACACACCTCTCATTTTTTTAGATGAACCTACCACCCATTTAGATTTACATCACAAAGTAGAAACACTTACCTTGTTAAAAAGCTTATGTAAAGAATTGAATAAAACCATTGTGTATTCATCACACGAAATTGAGCTTTCACTCCAAGTTTGTGATCAAGTACTTAGTATTTCTAATAAAAAAGTTGCATTACAATCACCAAAGGAGCTTGTTGAAAGTAACTTATTAAATGAACTTTTTAAAGATTCAAAAGTCCATTTTGATAAACAATTGGGTAAGTTTGTGTTTAAGTAAAATAATTTTATTAAAATTTAAAAGTATCAGGTATTTATTTCCCCAATACTTTTAAATCACATACTGTTATTTAGAGCAGTTTTTAATTATTATAAGCCCTAGCTCAACTTCTTCTTTTTGACTTAATCCTGCCGTAAATTTAGATAGTGGGGCAAATTTTGCAGTTTCATTTGCTAAACAGTCACAATCCAAATCAACATCAACTCCTTCTTCAAGGATATCTCCTTCTAAATCATCAGCAACACAATTCCTTGATAATTCATTTACAAGTGTTTCATTCCATCCATCTTGAAAACCGTTACCGTCGTCATCGTTACTACAGGAAATTAAAAATAAACTTGATAAAAAAATAGTAGATAATAGTCTCATAAATTATGTTTTTAAAATTATTTAAACGAAAATACCTATTAAAATTTTAACAAAAAAAAAACAAATTAATTTAAAACTATTATCAACAATATTTTAAATATACAAGCATATTAATCACAATCGCTTCCCAAAACAAACACTATTCTCAATTCCTATATATTGACCGTAATTAGGAATTAATTGATAGCCATTTTTCTCATACAATCGTATAGCTTCTGGTTGTCGTTTTCCTGTTTCTAACACGCATTGAGCAAAGGATAACTCTTTTGCCCATTGTTCCAATATAAATAACACTTTTGTTGCTATTCCTTTTCCTCTGTGTTCAGGTAGCGTATACATCCGCTTCACTTCCATATTATCACTCCCTGCTTGTTTTATAGCTCCGCAACTTACAGGTAAACCTTTCTCATAAGCAATCACTACATGCTTTAAGGCATCTATTGTATTGAACTGGGCATAAAAGCCATGCTCATCTCCATCTATTTTAGCTAAATAGGCATCGAGTTGTTCAACTAATTTTTTAAAATCTGAGTTACTTGAATCCGTTCTTATCAATCTGATCATATCTTATTCATTTCTACTTAACCATTAAAAATCAATTTTACATCACTGTCAAAGTAATATCCATAAATTCATATAAAAACCTAATTTATAAAAGTTACCAAAACAAAATGTTTGCATTTTTTGTGTAAAAAAAACTAAATATTAAAATAATTATTCAAAATACAAATTACTCAAAAATCAATTACTAAGCTAGTACCTAGCGCATGTTAAAATAATAAAAACAGAAACAAAATATATGTGATTTTTTTCTAGAAAATTATATAATACTTACAAGTCTTTTTCAATATACAAAGCATCTACTAAAATGATTTCGACTCAATTAAAAATTTTAATTTGTTAAAAATCAGCATTTTAACAAATTAACTATATTATTCCCCTATTTTTGTTAAAATATTAAATATCAACTAATTAACAACTAAACACTATTTTTTATGAAAAGGGCTTATTTATTAAAGTTATGTACTTACATAACTTTAACTTGTTTGTGGCATAATGTTGCTACAGCACAAATTGATGTTGATGTCAACCTCAATATTAAACATTCCGTTGATGGCGTATCTGATTTTGGTCGAGAAAGGCACATGACACTTCATGCTTCTTTAACCGAAGGAGATTGGGTTGGACATGATGACATGATGGATTACTTAATTAACGATTTGGATGTTTATTTTGGTCGAGATAACGGTTCTGCAGGTTGGAAAAATTCACAATCTGCAGAAGACCCTAATAGACCTAATTGGCCAGATGTAAATTACCAAAAAACTTATGGCCAAAGTTTAAAAGAATGGTATGAATCAGACGTTTTTGCTAGTCGCAGGCAATATGAAAAAAAGTCCAAGCAAATGATTATGGGACTCACACCTCATCCAAACTACCCCACATTGGATTGGCATTCTGAAGGACCTGGTAGAGTAAGAAAAGGACAAGATGATGAATGGCAAGTCTTTGATGTAAAAGCCTCCGCTTTCTGGATGGCACATTATTTAGATAATCATTTTAGTAAAAATAATACTGAAATTGGCGAACCACTACCCACATACTGGGAGTGTATTAATGAAGCTGATATGGAAATGTATGGTTACTTTGAAATGTTTGTAACTAGTCCAGAACTACTGTGGGAGTATCACAACGAAACAGCTAGAGTATTTAAAGAAGTTTTAGGAGATAAGGCTCCTAAAATTGGAGGAATGACTTGGGGCCAGCATGATCTTCAATCTCCAGATTTTGTGTTACGTCAAAAACGTAGTTTTTACGTTGAAAATGGAGATGATATAATTAAAAATGCTACAAATAGTCTTACTTGGGATCACCGCAAGGATAAATGGTGGCAATGGGACGGACTTTTCCAAGGTTTTATTGATAATTGTGGTGAAAATATGGATTTTTATAGCATTCATATTTATGATTGGCCTCAACTCGACGAATCAAAAAGCACCATAAGATCTGGTGGACATACAGAAGCCATGCTTGATTTAATGGAGTGGTATGACATGTACAAGTTTGGTACTAAAAAAGAAATTATAATCTCAGAATATGGAGGAGTCGGTGCTGGTATTAGAGAGAGACCGCTAAAAACTAGAGATTGGTGGTCCTTAAGACCTTTTAACCAAATGATGATGCAATTCCTGGAAAGGCCTTCTCAATTAACATTAACCATGCCTTTTGCTCCTGTAAAAGCGCAATGGGGAGACGAATTTAATGAAGATGGTAGTTTAAAAGAAAGGTACCTTGTTACCATGATGGATCCTATAGGAGAATATAGGGAAGATACTCCAGGGGCAAGGTATAATCACCAAAACTGGGAATGGAGTAATATCATTTTGTTTTATGAATTATGGAGTGATGTAAAAGGTACCAGAATTGACACAAAATCAAGTGATAGAGATATTCAAGTAGATGCCTATGTTGATGGAAATCATATGTATCTTATTCTTAACAACCTAGAAGATGAAGCTACTACAATAAATTTAAATCAATTTAATGATTATGAAAATGCAGTTAAAAGTGTTAGCATGAAGCATCAATTTTTTGATGTTGACAAAAATGAACCGATTAATAAAATATCAAAATTAGGTACCTCCCCTGGTTCCGTGTCGTTAGGAGCAAGTGCTACAATGGTGATAGATTACGAATTTACAAACCCTGTAAATATTGATCAAGAATCAAAAGAGATAAAATTTTACGGAGAACCGCTTACTAATGAAACTACATTTTTAGGAGGACAAAAATGTCACGTTTCTGTACGCGGGCGTAGAAAATTCACTACAGAAATCAATAATGTAACTGTACCTACTGTTGGCGAGGCCACATTAAGAATTGGAGTAAATACATTTGCAACTGATAATATTGAAATTGTAATAAATGGACACCAGTTATCTACTGAAGAAGATATTCAAGATTGGAGAGGACAAGAAAGAGTCCGAACTGGTGTTGGCTGGTTTGGTGTTATTGAACAAGATGTTCCTATTGAATTCTTGGAAACTAATAACGTGATTGAAATAACAAATCACCGTCAAAATTCAGAATATTCATCATTTATCTTACAAATGTGGGACTTTTCAAAAGCTCCAGGCAGAAGTGCAACTGGAAACGGTGTTATTGCAGTAGATAATATTGATATCAATGGAAATGATACTATAATGCAAGGTCAGGAACTTCCATTAGGTATTGACTTTAGCCCTTCAAACGCTAGCAATCAAGGAATCACATGGACATCATCAAACCCTGATGTAGCCACCGTTGATGAATTTGGTGTGCTTACTGCTATTAGCGATTCTGGAACAACAACTATTACTGCTGTAAGCAAAGCAAATGCATCTGCAACTGCTAGCAAAGTTATTTCGGCACAAGCTTTTTCTGCTATTCCTGTTAGTAGTATTACCATTAACGAAGGGAATAACATTACTGTTGAACGCTTCATTAACACTAGCTTATCTGCTTCAATTTTACCGTTAAATGCTACAGACCAAACTATTGAGTGGAGCTCTAGTAATACCGATATTGTAGAAGTAACAAATACTGGTAAAGTAATTGGTAAGGTAGTTAATGAAACTGCAACTGTAACAGCTTCAGTTATTGATACCGCTTCTGGAAATACAGTACATTCTTCAGATATTGAAGTTTATGTAACTATACAAGGTCCAGAACTTGTTCAATGTTGGGCACTACCTACTCAAGTTAAGCCTTTTGAAACTCTAGAGGTTAATGTTCCTATTAAAATAACAAATACACGAACAGTTGTTGTTGAGTTTAAACAAGGAAACACCATATTAGGGTCTGGAAGTAAAACTATTACTGATTTTGGAGATTCAGTGATTGATGTATCTTATAATTTAAGCTCCCCTCCTATAGTTGGCTCCAATTATTCCTATACTGTTAAATTAATGGATGGAACTACAGAATTAAGTTCTTGCTCATCGAACGTTGAAGTAATTGATCATACAAGGGCTACATCTGTAAGTATCAACGATGGTATTAGAAATGTACAAATAGGTGATCAAATTCAATTGATAGCTCAAATCCTTCCTGAAGACACCTATAATAAAGCATTAATTTGGTCGTCATCAAACACTGAAATTGCAAGTGTTGACAATACTGGAATTGTAACTGGTGTTGGGCAAGGTGATGCTACAATCACCGTAACCACCATTGATGGAGGGTTTATTAGTAGTGTTAATATCACTTCGCAAACAGGAGTTGTAATTGAAGAAATTACTGCAATCAACTTACCTACAAATGTAAATTTATTCCCTGGACTAACTACAGAAATAAATGCAACACTAATTCCCGAATGGACAACTCAAACCGATTTGGTTTGGTCTTCTAGTGATCCTAGCTTAGCAACTGTAGATCAAAATGGTTTAGTTACTGCTAAACCAACTGTTAATGGAACTGTAATAATCACGGCAACATCTTCAGAAAATGCATCAATATTCCAAACAAGTAATGTGTTAATTTCAAAAACCATTATTGTACAAGCAGAAGATTTTGTTGATACTGGCGGTTCAAATGGTGGTTTTGATAGATATGAAATTAATGGTGAAGGTGCTATTAATTTCAATCAAACTGGTGACTGGGTTGACTATGATGTTGATTTCCCAGATACAGGCGAGTATTTAGTAACGTATTATATGGGTAGCCCTAATGATGGTGCTGGTGTCACCTTAAGTATTGATGGAGTTACTGTTAATGTAACTGATGTACCAAATAATGGAGATTATGATGATTTTCAACAAATTGTTACTACTTCAACTGTAACCATTGCTGCTGGTACACACAAAATTAGATTAGAATCTTCTGGTACAGCCGATTGGCAGTGGAATATGGAACGCTTTGAATTTCGAGTTGTCAATACGACCTCACCTGATATACCTGTAACAGGAGTGAATATTGCTCCAACTTCAATTGATTTAAACGTAGGTCAAAGCAGTCAATTAACCAAAACAATCTCACCTGCTAATGCAAGTAATCAATTAGTTACTTGGGCATCAAATAATACTGCAATTGCTACTGTAGATACTAATGGTTTAGTAACTGCAATAGCTGACGGTAGTGCTGCGATTACTGTAACAACAAATGATGGTAATTTAACAGCTGTTAGTACAATCAATGTTACTGCTAATCCTATAGCTGTTACAGGCATTACTGTTAATTCCGATACAGTAACATTACAAGTTGGAAATACATCAACAATTACTGAATCTATTACACCTGCAAATGCAACAGATAAAAGTGTAATTTGGAGCTCCTTAGATACCAGTATTGCAACAGTAAATAATAATGGCTTGATTACAGCTATTGCTGAAGGTAATACTACTATTACTGTTACCACTACTGATGGTAGTTTTACAGCAAGTTCCACTGTAACTGTTACACCTGTAACATCATCAGGTAATGATATTACACTTGAAGCTGAAGACTATTCCGATATGGGTGGTGTAAATCAAAACGGAACTAGAGGAGGTAAAATTGCCACCTTAGGAACTATTACTTATATGGAGGAAATTATTAATACCGATTGGCTTGAATACACATTTAATGTAATTTCAGCAGGCCAATACGAGGTAAGTTTTGTAGCTGCTTCTAACAGAAGTAATCAAAATATCCAATATACATTGGATGGTACTATTATTGATACACATGCCATTTCCCAAACAGGTGCATCAACAGTATTTAATACTACAAAAGCAACAACTAATTTAAATTTAACTGCAGGCTCACATACTTTAAGACTAGTCGCCACAGGCACATATTTACAATGGAATCTTGATAAAACCATATTGAGTCCTATAAATGGCAATACTAACCCTATAGCTGTAACTGGTGTTAGTGTTTCTGAAAATACAGTGACTCTTGCTACTGGTGCAACTTTTAATTTAAATGAAACTATTACACCTGTAAATGCAACAAACACCAATGTAAGTTGGAATTCATCGGACACTAGTATTGCTACTGTAAATACTAATGGTTTAATTGCCGCTGTTGCAGAAGGAAGTGTTACTATTAGTGTTACTACAGAAGATGGAAACTTTACTGCTAGCACATCTGTAACAATTACTCCTCCAGCTAACAATACAACTTTAGTTATTGAAGCTGAAACTTTTGACACTACAGATGGAACTTACAATGATGCATTTGCTGGTGGACCAGGTAATGGTGTAAATAAAACAGCTCAAGGCATAAATTATGTAAATAATGGGGATTGGGTTGAGTACGAAATTAATGTTACAACAGCTGGTACTTATGCCATTGAATATCTAATATCCACTCCTTCCGAAAATGCTCAAATTGAGTTAACTGTTGGTCCTTCAACCCTAACAACTGATATTCCAAATAATGGAGAATGGGATAATTATCAATCAGTAAATGGAGGCAATATCGATTTAGTTGCTGGAAATCAAACCATCAGAATTCTAGCTTCGGGAAGCAATACTTGGCAATGGAATTTAGATAAAATAATTTTTAGTTCGGGAAGAACTAATAGTGCTAAAAATTATACACTAAATACAATTAAAAATGACAATGAGCAAAATAACTTTATAATTTACCCGAACCCTGCTGACCAACTATTAGTGATAACTGGTTTAGCCAATAATAAATATCAATTAAACTTATTTGATACCAATGGACAGTTAGTAGTGAATAAAGAGGTGAATTTTATAAATGAGTATACAATAAATGTTTCTTCACTGAGTGCTGGTGTTTATCACTTAAAAATTATAAATAGCACTATAGAGTGGACCACAAAATTATTAATAGAATAATCCTTTCAAAAAATGCTATAATATGAATTTAAAGTGGCGAAGAAAATTAATCTTCTTCGCCACTATTTTATATGTCTGTAACACTCTTCAATTTTCCATCGTAGTCCATAACGCTATCAGCGTAAACATCTTTTAAATACTGAGCCGATTGTCACTTGGCAAAATCCTTAAGCTTTAAGGACTCTCTTAAAGAACTCGCTATTTAATTAACAAAAACTGATTTCGATTTTCGGGGAGGGTTAAATAGAATTAAAGTTAAGTATTCAAAACGCAAAAAACGTATCTTTAACTTCTTAATTCTTTCTTATAAATGCAACAAGAAATCATTTTACTTATTGGTATTTTTTTAGCACTAATTATTGGCTTTTTGATTGGCAATTACATAAGCGGCTTACGTCTAAAAAATTTGCAATCAGCATCAGAAAGTCAACTAAAAGCTTTACAACAACAATTAGCATCACAACAGATACTTCTAGCAGAAGCGAAAAAAAAGCATACCCAAGTACTATATACTTTAGATGAAAAATTTAATCTTGAAAAACGAGAACTTATTGAAGAACGCGAAGCTATTAGAAGACAAAAAGAATTCTTAAATACTGAACTTACACGTAAAAATGTTGAGTTTGATAATTTAAGCCTTAAAAATCAAGAACAAAAAAAGGAAACTGAGCTACTTCAAGAAAAATTTACTAAAGAGTTTGAAAACCTAGCTAATAAAATTTTAGACGAAAAGTCTAGTAAATTTACGGAGCAGAACAAAGAAAATATAAAAAACATCTTGACTCCTTTACAAGAACGCATCACTACTTTTGAAAAAAAAGTTGAAGAAACCCACAAGGAAAACAGTATTGCAAATGCTTCATTAAAAGAACAAATTTTAGGCTTAAAAGATTTAAATGCCCAAATGAGTAAGGAAGCCACTAACCTTACTAAAGCTTTAAAAGGAGATAATAAAGTACAAGGAAATTGGGGTGAATTAGTACTGGAACGTGTCTTGGAAAAATCTGGATTAGAAAAAGATCGAGAATACTTTGTGCAACAAAACTTTACTCGTAAAGATGGCACAAGAGCTTTACCCGATGTTATTATTTTATTACCAGATGGCAAACGAATTATTATAGATTCCAAAGTAACACTGACTGCTTATGAACGTTTTATTAATGAAGACGAGCAAGAGCTTAAAGATGTATACCTAAAAGAACATATCAATTCATTAAAAAAACATATAGACCAATTATCTGCTAAAAACTATCAAGATTTATATGATATTGAATCTTTAGATTTTGTGCTACTATTTGTACCTATTGAAACTGCTTTTTCGGTAGCAATAAATAAAGAAAATTTATTGTACAACCAAGCTTTTGAAAAAAATATAGTTATTGTTACGCCTTCTACGTTGTTAGCTACATTACGCACCATTGACACCATGTGGAGTAACGAGAAACAACAACGAAACGCTTTAGATATTGCGAAACAAGCAGGATCCCTTTATGATAAATTTGAGGGATTAATGAAAGATTTAACTGGTATTGGGAAAAAAATAGACGACACCAAAAGAGATTACAGTGCTGCCATGAACAAGTTAGTAACGGGTCGTGGTAATTTAATAACTAGTGTTGAAAAATTAAAAAAAATGGGCGCAAAAGCTAAAAAGTCCCTTCCAGAAAATATTATTACTAGAGCTAATGATGATAGTATTTAATTGTAATAAAGACTTAAAAATTCATTAATTTTGGTTCTCAAAATTTTATAATAATGAAAAAAATATTATTCCTAATTATAGCTGGTTTTAGTTTACTATATGCAGGCTATTTTGCTGTGGTTTATTTTGCTTCATATAGCGAAGGTACACGTAGTGGCGAATTAATTAAATTTAGTAAAAAAGGAGTGCTTTTTAAAACCTACGAAGGCGAAATCAGTCAAGGAATATCTGGAGCTCAAATTTTTAGTTTTTCTGTTGAAGATAAAAACACCGAAGTCATTGATAAATTAGATGCTTACCAAGGGAAATACGTAAAGCTGACCTACAAAGAGCGTTTTGGCACATTTGCTTGGCTAGGTGATACAAAATATTTCATTATTAATGCTGAGCTAGAAAGTTCACCCCACTTTAATAAAAACTAGCTTAATAAGCTCTGGTAATTAGTTTTTAATTCAATCAAAATAACAGACAACTCTCAACCAATACAAAAATGTCCCAATTTAAACATAGCGAAGAATCTCATATTACCATTTCAGAATTAATGCTACCTTCCCATTCTAATTTTAGTGGAAAAATACATGGAGGGTATATTTTATCATTAATGGATCAAATAGCATTTGCATGTGCCGCCAAATATTCTGGCTATTATGCCGTTACGGCCAGTGTTGATAAGGTTGATTTTTTACAACCTATTGAAGTTGGAGAATTAGTTACCATGAAAGCTGCTGTTAATTTTGTTGGTCGCTCATCAATGGTCATTGGTGTTAGAGTTGAAGCAGAAAATATTACTACTGGCGAAAAAAAACATTGTAACTCTTCATATTTCACTATGGTTGCTCGTGATGATAGCGGAAAGTCAGTTGCCGTTCCAGGACTTATTTTAAACAGTGTTTCAGCTGTCCGCAGGTTTGTTCGTAGTGCACACAGGCAAGAAGAAGGAAAAATTAGAAGAGCCAAATTTAAATCTTCGAGCTTTAAAGCTGAAGAGCATCTGGAAAAATTAAAAAATTACAATGTAAAGCTTGAATTGAATAATTAAAAGTGTATTTAGTTTAATAAAACACTTTCATCAATTAAATATCACTTTATGCAACTAAATATATGCTATGCCGTTTGTGTTGTATAGCCTATTATTTTTTTAGAAATTAGCTCTCAAAATTGTCATATATGAAATTCTTAAAATACATTAGTCTTTTTACCTTATTAACACTAGCATTTTCATGCGATGATGGTGATATTGTAATCAATGATTTTGAATTTCAAGAAAATGACTTAGAATTTTGCAATACTGAAAACAGAGGCGTTATTTACAATATTAACGATTCAAATGAAGTTATTTTTATAGAGTTAAGCTCTCCTTTTAATCCTTTCATAACAACTCCTCGCACTCCAATTCAAGTAACTAATAATGTTACTTATCAAAAATTATCAGGCAACATAAATGGGAGCACTTATTTTTGCAACGCAGTACCCAATAACACTGTAGATATCATTCAAGAATTAAAAAGTGATAATCGCGGACAGATTGTTATTAGAACATTTTTAGTAGAAGATGATGATATTGATAATGACGGCCTTACAAATCAAGAAGAAGGTATGAGTGAAACCCCTCCGCTTGATACTGATGGAGATAGTTTACCAAATTATATGGATCTTGATGATGATAACGACAACGTACCAACATCTATTGAATTAATGGAAATAGATGATGTAAATAACCCAACAGGTCCACAAATAAGAGTACCAAGAGATACTGATAGTGATATGATTCCTAATCACCTTGATATCGACGATGACGAAGATGGTATTCCTACTAGAAATGAAGTAAATATTGTTAATGCTAATCCAAACAGTGTAAATGGTGTTAATGAAACCCCTAGATACTTAAGTGCATCCGATAGTGATCTTAATATTGCTCCCACTTTACTTACCGTAAGAAATATTATTACTCAAAGCTTCCGTACAACAATTGTTATCAATGATTTAGGACTTACTGATGGAGAAACAGCTACAAGCAGAGATGTTACTCTAGGAGAATTTACTGAAAACAGAAGAACCGAACAGGAAGTATTATTTGTAGTAGATGAAACTATTAATAGAGATGATACAACTTTAGGTCCTCTTGAAATACAATAGTAATTTTTTAATTTACAACTATCACTTATTATAGTATTAATAGTTTGTATTTTTTACATTCTAGGATTCTGTAGAATATAAATTTCCATAGCTCCTAAACCATACTTTCGGTAATCACCCTCACTAATACGAACGTTTTCATAACGCTGAAACATATATTCCAATTCCGCTTTTAAAACACCTTCACCAACTCCATGTATAAAAACTACTCTAGGAATACGCTTATGAATAGCAAAATCTAATTGACGTTTAGCGGTATCTAATTGAATAGTCATCATATCATAATTAGTCATACCTTTCGTATTACTAACCAATTTATGAATATGTAAATCAACTTCCATAGGAGGCTGTTGCTTTTCTTTCTTTTTTTGAATTGTAGTTTTAGCGCGTTTTTTAAATGATGAATTTTCATTGGCTAAAGCAGAAAAATTTCTACTAAAGTCCAAGGCTTCATGTTTACTTTTATCAAGTACTAACTCATTTCTAGCGTAAGCTACTTCAAAACCATCTGTTGAAAGTATACTATACTGATCACCCTCAATACGTACTACTTGACCATATACGTCATCATCAATAGCCATTACATAATCTCCTACTACAAACATTATTAAAATTTTAAATTATCATGTTCATTTTTTTCTTCTTCTTTATTGGGCAGTATTTTTGATAATTTATAAAGTGAAAACATACATAAACACAACCCAACAACTTGACTATACACTGTATATTCCTTTACTCCAGTTTGAAAAAACAATAAAAAAGCAGCAAAAATCAATGTTATAAAAGGCCAATATTTTTTCATGACTCAAAAATACTACAAATGAATAAATTCATTATTAAATTTGCTATTAAAAAGCCTATTTTTGCAAGATGGGAAGAAAGAAAACGAAACCTTTTTTTGAGGATCTTGAAGTTATAGACGCTGGTGCTAAAGGAAAAAGTATTGCTAAAGCCCCCGATGGTAAAGTTATTTTTTTAACAAATGCTATTCCTGGTGATATAGTTGATGTGCAAACTTTTAAAAAACGTAAAGCCTATTACGAAGGAAATGCTGTTAATTTCAAATCTCTTTCAAGCAAACGCACCGAACCCGTTTGCGAACATTTTGGTACATGTGGTGGTTGCAAATGGCAACATATGGGCTATGAGCATCAACTTTTTTATAAAGAGCAAGAAGTTATTAATAATTTACAACGTATTGGCAAAGTTGAGCTTCCTGATATTACCCCTATTTTAGGTTCAGAGAAAAAATATTTTTACCGAAATAAAATGGAATTCTCATTTAGTGATAGCCGTTGGTTATCATTAGATGAAATAAAAAGTGAGCAACAAATTGAAGATCGTAATGCGCTTGGTTTTCATATTCCAGGTATGTGGGATAAAATTTTGGACCTTAATAAATGTCATTTACAAGCCGATCCAAGTAATGCTATTAGGACTAAAGTAAAAGAATTTGCGACTAAAAATGGACTTCCTTTTTACAATGCTCGAAATCAGCAAGGACTTTTACGTTCATTAATGATTCGTACAACATCAACTAATCAAATTATGGTGTTAGTACAGTTTTTTTATGAAGCTGCTGAAAAGCGAGAATTATTACTTAATTACATAAAAGAAGAATTTCCTGAAATTACCTCATTACAATATGTCGTAAATACTAAAGGAAATGACACTATTTATGATCAAAACGTTATATGTTTTCATGGCCAATCTTTTATTGAAGAAGAAATGGAAGGCTTGCGTTTTAAAATAAATGCTAAATCATTTTACCAAACCAACTCCGAACAAGCCTACGAATTATATAAAATTACTCGAAATTTTGCAGGCTTAACAGGAAACGAATTAGTATATGATCTATATACTGGTACTGGGACAATAGCTCAATTTGTTTCAAAAAAAGCTAAACATGTAATAGGTGTTGAATCGGTTCCCGAAGCTATTACTGATGCTAAATTAAATGCCGAGCATAATAAAATTGATAATGTAGAATTTTATGTTGGGGACATGAAAAAAGTATTTACTGCTGATTTTGTACAGCAACATGGCATCCCCGATGTAATTATTACAGATCCCCCTAGAGATGGTATGCATAAAGATGTTGTTGCGCAAATTTTAAGTATAGCACCAAAAAAAATTGTATATGTAAGTTGTAATAGTGCCACACAAGCACGTGATTTAGCGTTATTAGATGGCAGCTATAAAGTAACAAAAACACAAGCAGTCGATATGTTTCCACAAACACACCATGTTGAAAATGTAGTATTATTGGAGTTACGTTAAAATACTTTTAGCAAAATTTACTCATGAAATTTAAACAAAATAACATACTTTATTTATTATTTGCTCTGGTAAGTGTATTATCTATCCTATTTAATAGCTGCGAAAGAGATGATATTTGTGATACTGCTAATGTTCCAATTACTCCTAGACTTATTATTACGTTTCAAGATTTTGCAGATAATAATTTAAGAAAAAATGCTACAGGTATTGAAGTTAGCCTTACCGAGGATAGCGAAAGAATTGTTCCAGGAATTGAACGATTTGATTCTATTGTCATCCCATTAGATATTAATAACGATAACGTTCAATATGAATTTAAAATAAACGCAAACTCTACAGACCCTACCATTATTAGAACAGATACTCTTGAACTTTCATACAAACGCACCAACGAATTTGTAAGTAAGGCTTGTGGTTTTAGAACTGTTTTTAGCGAATTAAGTATAAACAACACAACTGATACTGAAATGTTTGATGATAGTTCCAATTGGATTCGAAACATTTTAATTGAAAATAGCACTGTAAATGAAGAAACCAATGCGCAGGTTCGTATTTTTCATTAGCTTTTTTTGTATTGTTGGGCAGCTTTTTGCTCAAGAAACAGATACTACAGCTACTAAAAAACAAAGATTAAACAATTCTTATGGAGTAAGAGTTGGTACCGATATTAATAAAGTTATCCGTAGCCTAACCTCAAATAATTATCGTGGTTTTGAAATAAATGGCGATTATAGATTAACAAAAAAATATTATGCCGCTGCGGAAATTGGAACTGAAAAAATTACACTAAATGAAAATAGTATAAGCACTACTTCAACTGGAGGCTACCTTAAAGCGGGGATTGATTACAACGCCCATAAAAATTTAGTTGGTATGCGTAACCTCATCTTTGTAGGTGTACGCTATGGAGTAGCTGCTTTTGATCAAAAATTAAATAATTTTAACATTGCTACCCGAAATTCATTTTTTGAAAACCCTCAGATTTCTAGTGATTTATCTAACAATGGCTTAACAGCACATTGGGCTGAATTTTTAGCTGGTATTAAAGCCGAAATATTCAACAACCTTTTTTTAGGCTTCAATGTATCTTTAAAATTTATGATCGCTGAAGATAAACCTGACGGCTTTGATAATACATTTATACCAGGTTTTGGAAAAACCAATGAATTTAGTCAAGTAGGTACTGGTTTTAGCTATTTTATCAGTTATTATATCCCTTTTTATAAGAAAAAAAAGAAAATTAAAAAAAAGAAAGAAGAAAAAAAGAAAATTGACAAAGCATCAAATTAGCAATACTTTTCTTTTAACCTACGCTCTACTCCTAAGTGTTTTGCTAAATGATAACCTAGTTTTAAAAAAGGCTTCCCTAATCTGTAAAGAGTCGTATCTACCTGAGTATCTCCCCATTCAAGTAAAACTAATAAGTAAAATGGATTTTTAGGCAATTGTAATTTACTAAACACTTTTCCATCATTAACCAATCCAAATTGTGCTTTCAGAAACCACTCAAAACCTTTAATTGCTGGAGTAATTACAACTTTAAATGTGATAAAATCGGTTACACTGGGATTATAGAATCTATGATTAATCATAGGCTGTACCGCAAAATCTTCTTCAGGCTTCAAGCATACTTCTTTACCATTAAAATGCAAGCCTAAAACACCTTTTGATGCAAAAAAGTGTTCTGTAAATTTTCTATGAAAATGAATTGGATTTCCTCCTTTTGGCCCTAAAGTTACCTCCAGTTCTATGTATTCGGAATCAGTTGCACTTTTGTAAAAACAAATACTTTCTTTGTTTATTGGATTGTATATTTTTTTCATAAAAAAAGCTGCCATTATTTAAGGCAGCTTAGTCGTATTATTATGTTATGTATCGACATCAACTATGATTCTTTCAAAAATACTATAGCTTCAATTTTTACATCCTCCCAAGTTTTACTTACTTTATCAGCTCCTGTATGTAATACTTCACAAGCCTTGTGTATTGAATTAAATGCCTTTTCTGCACCAAAATCTAAAATATTCAAATTCCCTTCTAGCTTAACATGTCTATCCGAAATTGTATGAGTTAAAGGAATTTCCTTAGTTACATTATTCATTTTCAAATTCAATACGATCTGTCCTCCTTTTGTTATAAAATTACCTGTAAGTAATTCTGTATTTTCCATAAAACCAAAAAACAATTTCATTAATTTCCCATCTCTAATAGCATTATTACTAAAAATACTACTAACAGGTATACTAAAATCAACACCATTAAATGCTTCAATTGGTGTAGCTGCTAATGGTGCACTAGTTACATTTATTGTTTTAAATTTTCCTTTAACTCCTTTTTTTTCGGTAAACTTATAACCCGTCCATTCCACTATTGAACCTTGAGCTGAAACTTTATAACCTTTTTCGGCTACCGCTTCTTTTTCAATTACTTCTTTTGTTTCCGCTTTCTTTTTACATGCCACACTAAATAAAGAAGCAGTAATTGTTAATACTAATATGATTTTTTTCATAAGTCAGTGATTTAAATATCTAAGTAAATATAAATATTATTAACAAAAGAGTGATTTAAACAAACCTAGATTTTTGCTTAAAATCGTATTATTATCTCAATCATTTTTCTTTCCAATACAACTTAAAGTGTATATGCCACTAAATAGAATAAAAACAAAAAAAGGAAGTCAAATGACTTCCTTTTTTGTATATGATGAAATAAAAATTAAGGTTTAAACTCAATCTTTTTTCCTCTGTTTCTAATCATTTCAACAATAGCTCCTCCAATCCAATAAGGAACGAATGATGCTAAAAATATCATTAACCAAAAACCAATGGTTAAAATAGTAAGAAATGCTAAAAAACCTAAATATTGGTCAAATTCAAACATAATAGTATTTATTTACAGCAAATATAAAAAATTGTTTTTAGTTGGTGATCACTCAACTTATGATTTTTCAAATTATTCGCAATATTAAATTCTTACATTAAATAAAGCCCATAACTCATTTATTTTTCTAATCTGTATATCATAACCATAATTCATTTTATATTATGATTTTTTCATTTACAATAACAAATACACTATATATAATTAACAAAAGTTAATTATATTTCAATAAAAAAAGTCAAAATCGCAATTTTCAATTAACTCCTGTTAACTTACTTTTTAAATAACCTCTTATCACTTTTTACTAGCCCTAAAAATTAACTCAGTAATATGATATTAAAAGCCTATTAGTCTTTGACTATCTAATTATGCTTTGTTAAATTTGTGCTCATTTTTACACATAAAAAATCATCCCAAAAAAGGATGCGCTAATAAAACATCATGGAATATAGAATCGAAAAAGACACAATGGGTGAGGTTAAAGTGCCTTCAGACAAATTGTGGGGAGCACAAACACAACGTTCAATTAACAACTTTAAAATTGGACCGAGTGCTTCAATGCCGTTAGAAATTATTTATGGTTTTGCTTATTTAAAAAAAGCAGCTGCATTTACAAATTGCGAACTAGGAGCTCTTGCTATTGAAAAACGCGATTTAATTGCAAAAGCTTGTGATGAAATTTTAGAAGGAAAACATGATGACCAATTTCCTTTAGTGATTTGGCAAACGGGTTCTGGTACGCAAAGTAACATGAATGTAAATGAAGTTGTTGCCAATCGAGCACACCAAATTGCTGGTCAAACTATTGGCGAAGGTGAAAAAACACTTCAACCGAATGATGACGTAAACAAATCACAGTCATCAAACGACACCTTCCCTACAGGAATGCATATTGCTATTTATAAAAAATTAGTTGAAGTTACCATTCCTGGGATACAAAAGTTAAGAAATACACTACATAAAAAATCTGAAGAGTTTAAAGATGTAGTAAAAATAGGTAGAACTCATTTTATGGATGCTACTCCATTAACTATTGGTCAAGAGCTTTCTGGTTATGTATCTCAATTAGATCATGGTCTTATCGCCCTTGAAAGCACATTACCACATATGGCAGAATTAGCTTTAGGGGGTACAGCTGTAGGTACAGGACTAAATACTCCTAAAGGATATGCCAAACGTGTTTCCGAATATATTGCTGAATTTACAAAGCTCCCCTTTGTGTCGGCTAAAAATAAATTTGAAGCCCTTGCCGCACATGATGCTTTAGTTGAAACACATGGAGCTTTAAAAACATTAGCGGTTTCTTTAAACAAAATTGGAAATGATATCCGTATGTTAGCTTCTGGTCCTCGCAGTGGACTTGGCGAGTTAATAATTCCTGCAAATGAACCTGGTAGTTCAATTATGCCAGGTAAAGTTAATCCAACACAATGCGAGGCTTTAACCATGGTATGTGCTCAAATTATAGGTAATGATGTTGCCGTAAATGTAGGTGGAATGCAAGGTCATTTTGAACTTAATGTATTTAAACCTGTAATGGCGGCTAATGTATTACAAAGTGCTCAGCTTATTGGAGATGCCTGCGTATCTTTTAATGACAACTGCGCTACAGGTATTAAACCAAATCATGCTCGCATTACAGAGTTATTAAATAATTCTTTAATGCTAGTAACGGCTTTAAATACTAAAATTGGCTACTACAAAGCTGCTGAAATTGCGAACACAGCTCATCAAAATGGAACAACTCTTAAAACTGAGGCCGTTCGTTTAGGTTATGTAACTGAACAAGAATTTGACGAATGGGTTAAACCCGAAGATATGATTGGTGGTTTAAAGTAATCTCCATCGGTGTATTACATCCTTTGGTCTCACTAATAAATCTAATCACCTATAAGCTTAAGCGACATCATTAATTTGATGTCGCTTTTTTTGTGATTGTTTTTTGTGACGGCTTTTCCAAAAAAGGACTAGGCACGTTTATATAAATTCTGTAAATTGACACAGCACTTATTTAAACAACTATTCCACATGCAAATCAATGATAAATCAAATTACAAAGCCTACGCTGCCGCAGAAGATAGATACCAAACTATGCCATACAAGCGTAGTGGTAAAAGCGGTGTACTCTTACCTTCTATATCATTAGGTTTATGGCATAATTTTAGTCATTACAACCAATTGGCTAATGCAGAAGATATCCTACGTACTGCATTTGATCATGGAATTACACATTTTGATTTGGCAAATAATTATGGTCCTCCGTACGGAAGTGCCGAAGAAAATTTTGGAGCTCTTTTTAAACGTAATTTTACATCTTATCGCGATGAGCTATTTATTGCCTCCAAAGCTGGTTACGATATGTGGCCTGGCCCTTATGGTAATTGGGGTTCTCGCAAATATTTAATTTCAAGCTTGGATCAAAGTCTAAAACGTATGCAACTAGACTATGTCGATGTTTTTTACCATCATCGCCCTGACCCTGAAACTCCTTTAGAAGAAACAGCCATTGCTCTACATGATATCGTACGTCAAGGAAAAGCCTTATATATTGGTATCTCTAATTATGGCGGACAACGTACACAAGAAATAGCTACACTACTAAAAGAATTAAAAGTTCCTTTTATTATTCATCAAGCCAAATATTCATTATTTGAACGTGGTATCGAAAAAGAATTACTTCCCGCACTGCAAGCAACTAATTTAGGTTGTATAGCTTTTTCTCCACTAGCTCAAGGCATGCTTACTAATAAATATTTAAAAGGCATTCCTACTAACTCTAGAGCAGCTAAAGATAAAACCTATTTACAGAAAGAAACGGTTGAAGCCAAACTAAAACAAATACAACAACTTAACACAATTGCAGAAAGTCGAGAGCAAAAATTATCGCAAATGGCAATTGCATGGATTTTAAATCAAAAAGGGATTACATCGGTACTTGTTGGTGCAAGCTCTTCTTCTCAATTAAAAGAAAATTTATTGGCTTTAAATAATACAATATTTTCGACTGATGAGCTTGAAAAAATTAATAAAATCACACTTATTTAATACTAAAATTATGTAATTAATAATTTTTTAAACCTAGTTTTAAAAAGGAGATAACAATTGTGTATTTACCGCTTGTCAACTAACAAACATTAGTTATATTTAGGTATCCTATGTAGTAGAAACATAAGGATATCTAATCAATATTTTATGACCAAAATAATACATGTTAGTGCTGAGTGTTACCCCATTGCTAAAGTTGGAGGACTTGCAGATGTTGTTGGCGCACTCCCTAAATACCAAGAAAGATCTGGAATTACTTCACAGGTTATAATGCCTTTTTATGCTAAGGATTTTACAAAATCAACACCTCTAAATTGTATTTTAAATAGTACTATTTATTTAGCAGAAACTGCTTTTGATTATGAAATTCTAGAAGTACCTAAAAAACAACTTGGATTTACTGTATTTTTAGTAAAAATTCAAAACCTAACTGATCGCGAGGAGGTTTATGGTTACCTTGACGATACGGAACGCTTTACCGCATTTCAAAAAGTTGTTGCCAATTTTTTATTACTAATGGAGCATAAACCTGATGTTATTCATTGTCATGATCATCACACAGGACTACTCCCCTTTTTTATAAGTTATGCCTATAAATATAAGGCATTAAAAAATATCCCAACCGTACTAACCATTCATAATGCTCAATATCAAGGAGAATTCAGTTTTGATAAATTAAATTATTTTCCCGAATATGACCTTCAACATTCGGGTATGTTAGAATGGGACTATAGAATTAACCCTTTGGCTACTGCCATTAAATGTGTTTGGAAAATAACCACTGTTTCTCCTAGTTATTTAATCGAATTACAAAAAAAAGCCAATGGCTTAGAAAGTTTATTACAAAATGAACAACCAAAATCAATTGGAATATTAAATGGTGTAGATCCCGAAGTTTGGAATCCCAAAACAGATCCTTTATTAATCAAAAATTTTAGTATACAAAATGTAGTTAGTGGACGTAAAGCTAACAAAGAATGGATCTGTAATGAATTTGGTTTTGATCCTAACCTCCCATTAGTTGCTTTTATAGGTCGATTTGTTTACGAAAAAGGTTCTGATTTATTACCAGATGTAATTACACAAACATTTGAAAAATTTAATTTAAATGTAAATATTTTAATTTTAGGAAGTGGGGATCTTGAAACCACATCTAAGCTTGAAGAAATTCAAAAAAAATATGACAAAAAATATAATCATCATATAGGCTATAATGAAAAACTATCGCATATCATATATGCTGGTGCGGACTTTTTGTTAATGCCATCTAGAGTTGAACCTTGCGGACTTAACCAAATGTATGCTTTACGTTACGGAATGATTCCTATTGTTAGTCAGGTTGGTGGGCTTATCGATACTATTACAGATATTGATAATGGCGAAGAAGGTTTTGGGATTACCGTAAAAAAGATAAGCGTGCATGAAATTTGCTTTGGAATTCAGCGCGCAGCAGATGTTTACAACAATAAATCTTTTTATAGTAGTAAGCGAAAACAAATCATGAAAATTGATAATAGCTGGGATAGGTCAGCCGAACAATATATAAACATGTATCACTCACTTAAAAACAATTAGTAAAGAATGTTAAACAAAAAAGTACTCAGTATTATTCTTGGAGGAGGAAGAGGAACTAGATTAGAACCTTTAACAAGTCATCGATCAAAACCTGCTGTACCCGTTGGAGGTAAATATAGATTAGTAGATATTCCTATATCAAATTGTATTCACAATGATTTAAAACGAATGTATGTGCTTACTCAATTTAATTCGGCCTCTTTAAATTCTCATGTAAAAAACACCTACCAATTTAGTAATTTTAGTGAAGCATTTGTGGACATTTTAGCTGCCGAACAAACTCCAGATAATCAAACTTGGTTCCAAGGTACTGCCGATGCTGTTAGGCAATGCCAGCATCATTTTCATAGGCATGAATATGAATATGCACTTATTCTTTCGGGAGATCAATTATACCAAATGGATTTAACTGAAATGATTACAGCTCATGAAAAAAGTGGCGCCGATATTACTATTGCTACACAACCTGTTTCGGCTAAAGAAGCCCCTGCTTTTGGTATACTTAAAACCGATGATGATAGTTTTATAAGAACCTTTACCGAAAAACCTCCTATAGATAAACTAGCTGGTTGGGAATCTGATGTGTCTGAAGAAATGAAAGAAGTAGGTAGAGAGTACCTAGCTTCCATGGGCATCTATATTTTTAATCGAAAAGTTATGGACGAAGTATTGGATGATACCACAACCATCGATTTTGGAAAAGAAATTATACCCGAAGCAATTACTAGTGGAAAAAAAGTATATGGTTACCAATATGAAGGTTATTGGGAAGATATAGGAACTATAAAATCATTTTTTGAAGCTAATTTAGCCCTAACCGATGATATTCCTAAATTTAATTTGTTTGATAGCGAAAATAACATCCTTACACGATCTCGTATTTTACCTCCAAGCAAAGTTAATGTAACTACTTTAAGCAAAGCACTAATAAGTGCAGGATGCATACTTTCTGGTGATACTATTGATCGTTGTGTAATAGGCATTCGATCACGTATAGGACGAAAAACCACATTAAAAAACACTTATATGATGGGGAGTGATTATTACCAAACATTAGATGAAGTTGCTGAATGTGAAAACAAAGGTATACCTTACTTGGGTGTGGGTGATAATTGTAACATTTCAAATGCTATTTTAGAAAAAAACTGTAGTATAGGAAACAATGTAACCATCAAAGGTGGTGATCACTTAGCGGATACCGAAACACCTACTTATGTAATTAGAGATGGAGTGATTGTTATCAAAAATAGAGCTGTAATTTTACCTAATACAGTTATAGGTTGATATATTTAATACAAAACACAACCACATAACTTCAATTAGTTATAAATGTATATCATCTAACAAATAAAACTAAATCCTTTAATGAAGCTTGTACAACCTTATTCCCTATTTACCGATTTTGATATCTCATTATTTAAAAACGGATCACATTATAATTTATTTGACAAATTTGGGGCACATACCGTTACTGTAAATGGAATAGAAGGCACTTATTTTTCAGTGTGGGCGCCCACCGCTAAGTCTGTATCTGTTATTGGAAATTTTAATTTTTGGCAAGGAGAACAACACGAATTAAATGTACGCTGGGATAGTTCTGGTATTTGGGAAGGTTTTATTCCTAATATAACACATGGAGAATTATATAAATATCGCATTGAGTCTAACAATAATGGTATCATTACCGAAAAGGCAGATCCCTATGGCAGATTATGTGAACTCCCTCCAAAAACAGCTTCTATAGTTCAAAATACCTCAAAATACAAATGGAAAGATGCCGCTTGGATGTCATACCGAAAAGATAAAAATGGCTTAGACAAACCATTTTCTATATATGAAGTACATTTAGAATCTTGGAAAAAAAATGCTAGCTATAAAAATTTAAGCTTTCGCGAATTAGCATCTGAATTAGTTAAATATGTAGCTAAAATGAATTTTACTCATGTAGAATTTATGCCTATTATGGAATATCCCTATTCCCCTTCATGGGGGTATCAACTTACAGGGTATTTTGCCCCTAGTGCGCGCTTTGGGACACCTGACGATTTAAAATATCTGATAGATCAATTTCACAAGCACGACATAGGTGTAATTATAGACTGGGTGCCATCTCATTTTCCTGAAGATGCACATGGACTAGGCTTTTTTGATGGATCGCATTTATATGAACATCCCGATCCTAGAAAAGGCTATCATCAAGATTGGAAAAGTTTAATTTTTAATTACGGGCGTAATGAAGTTAAAGCATTCTTAATAAGTAATGCCGTTTTTTGGATGCAAGAATTCCATATAGATGCGCTAAGAGTTGATGCCGTAGCTTCTATGCTTTATTTAGATTATTCGCGGAAAGAAGGAGAATGGGAACCCAATATATATGGTGAACGCGAAAATTTAGAAGCTATACAATTTATAAAAGATTTTAATACCGAATTATATACTCGTTTTGAAGGCATACAAACTATTGCAGAAGAATCTACTGCCTATACTGGAGTAACCAACCCCATAGAATTAGGTGGCTTAGGTTTTGGAATGAAGTGGATGATGGGATGGATGCATGATACCCTAAATTATTTTGCTAAAGACCCTATTTACCGGAAACATCACCATAACGAAATTACCTTTAGTTTGGCGTACGCTTTTAGCGAAAATTTTATGCTTCCACTCTCTCATGACGAGGTAGTTTATGGAAAAAAATCATTAATTTATCGTATGCCTGGTGATGAATGGCAACGCTTTGCCAATTTAAGGACACTGTATGGCTATATGTTTACACACCCTGGTGCAAAACTACTTTTTCAAGGTGCCGAGTTTGGACAAACTGAAGAATGGAACTTTCAACAAAGCTTAGATTGGCATTTACTTGAATTTGATCCTCATAAAAAAATGCAAAAATTTGTTACTGATTTAAATCAATTGTACAAATCCGAACCTGCCTTATATGAAAAAGCATTTAGTCCTGAAGGCTTTGAATGGATTGAAATTAACGATGATGAAAACTCTGTAATCAGTTATATTCGAAAAGGACATGATGTAACTAATGATTTAATCATCGTTTGTAATTTAACTCCATCAATAAGAAAAGAATATAAAATAGGTTTAAATTATAATAAAAACATAAAAGAAATTTTCAATTCAGATTTAAAAAAATATCATGGGAGTGGACAAAATAATAATAATATCATAAAAGTAAGTAACAAAGGTTGGCATTTTAAAAAATATTCCGCATTAATTACTTTACCTCCGCTTTCTGTAGTAATTTTTAAACACGAATAAGTACCTTTAAGGTATAAACTTGGTAAAACCATTTATTATGATATTAAATGAACACATAGAACGTAAGGGGAATATGTATCCATCCAAAGTGTTTAAGCACGAAAAGGATATTGACACATTTTTTTTTCACACAGAAAATGGAGTAATTCTTCAATTGACTGTTTTAAGAGATAGTGTTGTACGTTTTAGATATACCACTACCAATACTTTTGAAGATGATTTTTCATACGCTATTGACAAAAAATCTTTAAATGGTTATAATGTTTTAGAAATTGAAGAAACCGAAGACACCTACATAGTTACTACAGAAAAAATTGCTATTCATATTTTAAAAAGCAACCTAAAAGTTACTATTTATGATATTGAACAAAATTGTATCATTTTGCAAGATGAACAAGGTTTTCATTGGGAAGAAAGCTATGAATTGGGTAGCGATATAGTAAAAATGAGTAAGGTTTCAGCTGATGCTGAAAGTTTTTATGCCTTGGGAGATAAACCCACACATTCTAATCTGAAAGGAAAACGTGTAGAAAATTGGGCTACTGATTCCTATGCTTTTGGTAGTAATACCGATCCAATTTATAAAGCTATCCCATTTTATGTAGCACTACATCATAAAAAATCATATGGTATCTTTTTTGACAATACATTCCGCAGTTATTTTGATTTTTGCCATGAGCGAAGAAATGTTACTAGTTTTTGGGCTCAAGGTGGTGAAATGAATTATTACTTCATTTATGGCCCTAAAATGGAGGATGTTGTTGTTAAATACACTCAACTAACTGGAGTACCCGAAATGCCTCCTATGTGGGCTTTGGGCTTCCATCAATGCAAATGGAGTTATTACCCCGAAGCCAAAGTAAAAGAAATTACAGGTAAATTTAGAGAACTCAATATACCCTGTGATGCTATTTATTTGGACATTGATTATATGGATGGATTTCGTTGTTTTACATGGGATAAAGAAAAATTTCCCGATCCAAAACGCATGGTTAAAGAACTATCCGATGATGGTTTTAAAACAGTTGTTATTATTGATCCAGGTATAAAAATAGACTACAATTATGATGTGTTTTTAGAAGGTTTAGAAAACGATTACTATTGTAAACGTGCCGATGGTCCATATATGAAAGGTAAAGTATGGCCTGGTGAATGCTATTTCCCTGATTATACACGTCCTGAAGTTAGAGAATGGTGGGCCACACTTTTCAAAGGTTTAATTGAAGAGGTTGGTGTACGTGGTGTATGGAATGATATGAATGAACCTGCTGTTATGGATGTCCCTGGGAAATCATTTCCAAATGATGTACGACATGATTATGACGGACACCCATGCAGCCATAGAAAAGCACACAATATTTACGGAATGCAAATGGCTCGAGCCACTTATCATGGTGTAAAACGAGCAGGATACCCTACTCGTCCATTTGTAATTACACGTTCGGCTTACTCTGGTACGCAACGTTACACTAGTACTTGGATGGGAGATAATGTGGCCACTTGGGAACATTTAGTTATTGCTAACCGACAAATACAGCGAATGTGTATGTCTGGATATTCTTTTTCTGGAACTGATATTGGTGGTTTTGCAGAACAACCACAAGGTGAATTATTTGCACGTTGGATTCAATTAGGAATTTTTCATCCGTTTTTCAGAGTACACTCCAGTGGAGATCATGGTGAGCAAGAACCTTGGTCATTTGGTGACGAAGTAACTGATATTTCTCGTAAATTTATCGAAATTCGCTACGCATTACTTCCATACATATATACAGCATTTTACAATTATATTGAACAAGGTATACCAATGCTTAAATCATTGGTTATATATGATCAAGAAGATGTCCAAACACATTACCGTACAGATGAGTTTATTTTTGGAAATCAAATTCTAGTATGTCCTATAAATGAGCCTAACACAAAAGGAAGACGCATGTATATTCCAAAAGGAATATGGTTTGATTTTTGGTCAAATACTGTAATAAAGGGAGGTAAAGAATATTGGATTGATGCAGATTTAGATTCTATGCCAATTTTTGTTAAATCAGGAGCTATTATACCAAGATATCCTGTACAGCAATATGTAGGTGAAAAAGTAATCGAGGAACTTATTTTAGATTGTTATTACACAAAAGGAGTTGAAAAATCTCAGGTTTATGAAGATGAAAACGATGGCTATGGTTACAAAAAAGGTGTATACAGTAAATGTGACTTTATTTACACTGGAAAAGATAAAGAAATAACCATCCAACAATTTAAAACTGGTAAATACAAAACAAGCTACGAATCCTTAAAAATTCGTTTAATTGGTAGTCCTTTTAAAATTAAATCCATTGAGCTAGACAATCAAGATTTTACTCCTGATATTACTTATATAGATGGTATAGCAGAATTTATAGTTCCTAAAAAATTTACAGAACTACATATACTTGGTTAAGCTTAATATTTTATTTAGTACTTAATACTATCATAAAATGACAAAACCCTTATTAGTAAGGGTTTTGTCTTAAATTAATTTTACAATTTTATTATTTAGCAAATTTTAATGTTATACTCTTTTTTGATGCTGAATCCTTAACATTTAAGAAATAAAACCCTTTCGACAAATGATTCATTTCGTTTTCAGCTTTATTTTTATCCAATTTATCTTGTGTAATAATACCACCTGACAAATCAAATATTTTATATGTCATTTGTTTACTGTCTCCATTTATGATTAAAGAGTTACCTGCTGAAGTATGTATAAGTTGTATCATATCATCATTAGGAATATCATCTACATTAAAATTAGTTGATGATAATATAGTTGTTAAGCCTGCCGCTTTTCCAAAATCTGGTATTCCATATCCTAATTCATTATCTGGTGAGTTGGCTTGACTTGAAGCTTCCCTAACAATATTCATTATTTCAGTAGGTGTTTTTTCTGGCATACTTTGCCATAAACATGCAATTGCGCCACTTATTAATGCAGTCGCAAAAGATACACCATCGTATTCTAACAAATCACCACCCGTAAAATCAAAACCAATTGCTGTTCCTATTACACTTTGAGATAATGCTGCAATATCGGGCTTTTGTCTACCATCAGCACTTGGTCCTATTGAAGAATCTCTCCATTTTTTATTATCAGCTTCTACTCCAGCAACAGTTAATACACCTGGAGAATCTGCAGGGGTAGCAATAATCCTCCAAGGATCTGATCCTAAGTTACCTGAAGCAACAATTGTTAACATTCCTTTTTCTAAAGCTAAACTTGCACCTCTGGCTATAAAAGATGTTTTCCCATCCATCTCAGCTTTTTTATAATTGTATTTTTCTTCGTCAAATTGATTATAACCTAATGATGTATTTATTATATCAACTCCCAGACTATCTGCTCTTTCAGCTGCAGCTATCCAAAAAATTTCTTCTTTAGGACTTTCACTTTCTATTACTTCTGTCACAAAATTATAATACGATGCATCGGGTGCTGTTCCTACATATTTTAATTCATTTCCACTAAAAGAAAATTTACCATCAAAAAAACCTGCCATAACACTTAAAACTCCTCCGCCATGCAAAATATCTATTTCATCAATTTTACGTATAAAATCATCTGATCTCTTATTAAAATCATAACCTCCCAAAAACAATCCTTTATTTCTCATTCTTTGAGTAAGAATATCATTATCAAATTCTACAAAATCAGAATCCATCACAGCTATAGTAATTCCCTTACCTGTAAAACCTTCGTTATGGAGAGCCTGAACATTAATTTGCCTATTTTGATCTGCAGAAAAACCATAATCAAAAATTTCAGTAGATTTATTTTTTTCAACATCAACTTTAGTAGGCTCACCTAACCCCATACTATATTTAAATTTTGGCATTTCATTTTTAATATCTTTCGGATTCAAACTACGATCCATAAAAAATAGACTTTTAACAAAAGAAAAAGATAATAACGTTTCAATATCTGATTTTTTACCTTCAACAAATATTCCGTTAAACCACTTAGAAGATGCTAAATAAGTAATACCTGACTGTTTTTTTATTTTGGTTATGTACTCTTGCTCCAAAGGTAAATCTCTATCATCAACTTTAATTTTATGCCTTCGCTTTCTTTCAATAGCTTTTAGTGTTAAAAATTTTTCTGGGGTATTAATTCTACTTTCAGCATCTGGTTTTTCATTAAAAAAAACCCATGCTAATTCACTCTGAGCTGCTACTATCTCTCCTAATAATATACAGACAAATAAAAATATTCTTTTCATATTATTTTTTTATGCAATATATAAATTGAGTGTCAATTTTTTTTTTAATGTACTGTAGTCCAAATGCTCCCTTAATCTATAATACGCGGTATACTTAGAGTATCTTAAAGATTTTTTCTGATTTTTAAGTATTCACTTATCTAAAGACAAAACTAAATTTAAATACAACCAAAACACTAACCTTTAATTATTTACAAAAAAACAAAGAAGTATTTATGTTAATTTAAGATAAGATCCTAACAAATATTTTTTTAGTAAGAATAAACTTTAAAAAAAATAAATCAACTCCTTTATTACCTTATTCTAAAACAGATACATCTAAATAATCAATAATAGCATTTACAATATGGATAGGATCGTTTTTTTAGGAACTAAATCATCATAACTAAGTGGTAATAGACTTAATCGAGCTTGATCATAAGTCTTGAAGATTACATTTCGACTCATATGTTAATTTACGAATAATCGAAATTTTAAACAAAAAAGACTGCCTTTAAGACAGCCTTTTTATTGGATTCTAATTTTACTAATATCTAATAAAATTCAACCAAACCAGAACCAATATCGTACATCCCTCCTATTATTTTCAAAGCTCCATCATCTTCCAATTCTTTTAACACAGCACTCTTCCTTCTAATAGCATCAAGTGTCATTTCCACATTCTTTTTAGCAACTTCATTTACAAAATCAATATTTTTAGAAGTACGTAATGCCTCATCTTTGGGAATATCAATTGCTTCAACTGCAGGTTCAATTTTATTAATTAATGTTGTTAAATTACCTAAACGAGCATGATCACAAGCTCCTTTAACAGCGCCACAAGCGGTATGACCTAACACCACTAACACCTTAGTCCCCGCAAGTTTACAGGCAAACTCCATACTTCCTAAAATGTCTTCATTTACAAAATTACCAGCAATACGAATACTAAAAAGATCACCTATCCCTTGATCAAAAATAAGCTCTGCTGACACTCTTGAATCAATACAATGTAACACAGTAGCAAATGGATATTGACCCGAAGCTGTTTCTGCTACTTGTCTATTCAAATCTCTTTTAAGCATTTTACTCGTTACAAAACGCTTATTCCCTTCTTGCAAAGCTTTTAATGCACTTTCTGGTGTCATTAATGCTTGAGTTTCTTTTGTATGTGCTTTCATATCTCTTTTAACTTAGTATAATTAACTTTTGGGGTTATTCTTAAAAAAATCAACAAAACTTTCTGGATTCTCTATAATTCCTTTTTTAGAAATTAATTTTATGTTGATTTTTCTATTTTTCGCTTTTTCCAGAAAATCTTCTAATACTTCAACAATGTCATTATCAAGGTATCGTGTTTTAAGTATATCAATTTCTAATTGTGTATTTTTGGGTAAAGCCTCTAACTCTCTCATAATAGCGCCTTTATTAAAGAAAGTTAATTCTTCTGCTAATTCCATCTTTACATTATGAAATTCATCGTCAGTTTCTCTAATATGCAAAAAGTGAGAGTTTTGGTAACTTTTTATTAAAACTATCAAAATTCCAACAGCTAATCCAATACCTATTCCTAATAATAAATCAGTTGCTACTATTAATAGTACTGTAACTATAAATGGAAGCCATTGTTTCCATCCTAAAGAAAACATTTTTTTAAATTTTGACGGATGTGCTAATTTATAACCTACTATTAAAAGTATAGCGGCTAGCACAGAATAAGGTATTAAATTTAGCAGATTAGGTATCAGCAATATTGATATTAATAGTAAAAAACCATGAACAATTGCTGAAAGTTTAGTTTGCCCACCTGATTGTATGTTTGCCGAACTCCTTACAATTACTTGAGTAATTGGCAAACCTCCTATTAAACCAGATAATACATTACCCGTACCTTGAGCTAATAACTCTCTATTTGTTGGAGTTACTCGCTTTCTTGGATCAATTTTATCCGTAGCTTCAACACACAATAAAGTTTCTAAACTTGCTACTAATGCTATGGTAAAACCAGTAATCCATACTTCTGGTTTTGTAATAACACTAAAATTTGGAAAACTAAATTGTCCAATAAAAGAATCTAAACTATCTGGAACTGGAACTTTTACTAAATGGTTCGTGGCAATACCAATACTATCATTACCTTGTGTAATTACAACATAAACTACCCCTAAAACTACCGCAGCAAATGGACCTTGAATAAGTGTAAATATTTTAGACTTTTTTGCTAAAACACTATTCCAAAAAATAATTAATAATAAGGCAAAAACTCCTATCATTACTGGCCCCAAAGACGGATTACCAATTGAATTTAGTACGGGAGTAAAAAGGGATTCAAATTCTATTTTAAAAAAAGAAAATTGTCCTCCTACACTTTTATCGTATCCAAAAAAGTAAGGAATTTCTTTTAAAATAATTATAATTCCAATTCCAACTAACATCCCCTTAATCACTGAATTTGGAAAATAATAACCAATAACTCCAGCTTTTAAAATCCCAAAAACTATTTGGATAACTCCTCCAATTACAACCGCCACTAAAAAGTTTTGATATCCTCCTAAACTGGTAATAGCTGTTAATACTATTGCCGCTAAACCGGCAGCTGGACCACTAACACCTATTTGCGAACCACTTAAACTTCCTACTACTATACCTCCTATTATACCTGCAATCATTCCTGCAAAAGGGGGCGCTCCACTTGCTAATGCAATACCTAAACACAAAGGTAAAGCCACAAAAAACACCACTATACTAGCTGGTAAATCATTTTTAATATACTTAAACATAGACATATTGTTATACTGTAAAACCAGTAATAAATTAAACTTATAATTATTTTTAATTCTCACTAAAAAATTACAATAAGCGTTTTGTCTAAAAACTAACCAACCATTTATTATTTAAAAAAATGATTACTGTTTGTAGACAAATCTACTTGAATGAAATGAGAATTATTCAAGGAATTAATTATAAAATTTGCTTGGGCGGAGGGGAAATAACTTCATTATTGAAAAGTGAAGCTTTAACTAAGTAATAATCTGTAATTTTTGATTTTAGATCAGTAATACATAAATTTTCGGTTTGAAGCTTAGAACCAAAAAATAAATCTTTAATTTCTAATTCTTTTTTTGCTTCTTTTTGATCTTCTTCTCCTAATTCAAACTCACTTAGTAAACTTATATTTTCAGTTAGCTCAAATAATTCTATTACTAATGGAGTTACTACTGCCATAGTAAGTAAAGCTGCTGTTATATATAGAGTTAACTTTTTTAACATTAAGATTAAATCAATTATTAGTAAAATTAGCATTTGTTTAAAACAACAATGTTAAATATATACAAAAATACAACTTTGATCTATATTAATCATCAATTTAATTTATGTTATGTTATTACTTCAGTTAACTAAACTTTATCTATTAAAATGTTGCTTTTCTAAAATTTAATAGGTCATTCACCGTACTTTTATTCTTATATAATTTCATGCATCAAGCAAAATACGCACATTAATCGAGGATATTTTATAGTTATCCTGTGATATTTAAAACTAGTTTTTTCAATAAAATTGACTAGACAATAAATGACAAGTCACAGCTGTTTTACTTTGCATTTAACAGTTTATACTTACCTTTCTATTAAAAAATAGAACTTTATCTAAATAAATACTATGCTACTAATTATAAAATTTTGGCTAATTTATATGCTAAGCTTTAGTTTTTTCTCAAAAACATCTTCAGCATACACTAAGCCTACATTACAGCAACAAGATAAAACACTAATCGAAAGTATAAAAAGAGGTAAAACTATTTATACAAAATATTGTACACGCTGTCATAAATCCAATGGACAAGGATCTAAAAACTATCCTCCTTTAGCGAATTCCGATTGGTTAACTACAAAAACTACTGAAAGTATTCAAGCTATAAAATTTGGTTTAAAAGGAGCTATTACTGTTAATGGAAAAAATTATAAACGAACAATGCCTAAACAAAAATTAGAAGACAATGAAATTGCTAATGTTATGAATTATATAATGAACAATTGGGAAAATAAACAAAAACAAATGATTACTCCTGAAGATGTTAACCTTATAAAAAAATAAAGCATCCCTTTCGAGATGCCTATTTACTAACACTATAAAATAAATCACCCAACAATTAAAAAAATGATTTATTCAAATTAGCTAAGGGTAATAATTACAAAACCCTTTATTTAAAAAGAATACCCTAGTACAACTCAATTCTATATCTAATATTGAATGTATAAAGTATTCTCTAACCCCCAGCCAAATATAACTTTGAACTAGAGTTTTTTGTTTTCAATTTTTAAAAAAAGTAAATTTATTTTTTTTAAAAATTGAAAACCCTAGTCCCAAAAAATTATTATGCATCAACAAAAACTACTCAAGCTTATAGCTGATTTACTTCCTAAAAAAAACTCTTTAGTAGATATAATTGCCTCAATACTAGACATAAGTTATGGTGCTGCTTACAGAAGAATTAATAATACTTCCAAAATTACTATTGATGAAGCCGTATTACTTGCTAAACACTTTAACCTATCCATAGATGCCTTATTTGGAACTGGTGACGAAAATGTAATCCCTGTTCGTAAGATGCAAATTTTAAAAGGCACTACTGATTTTGAAAGGTACTTTAACAATTCAATGGAATTACTTACTCCCTTATTGAGTATAAAAGATTCTGAAATTATATATAGCGCTAAAGATTTGCCTATTTTTTATACCTCGGAAGGTAATATGCTTACTAGATTTAAACTTTTTGTTTGGTTAAAAATTTTAGATCCTACATATAATACATCTAGTTTTTCGAATTTTAAACTCCCTAATACATTACTAAAATCATATAAAAAATTTGGCGAACTTTATACTAATTTAAATACCATTGAAATTTGGGATGTAACTACTATAAACAGTACCCTAAAACAACTACATTTTTATTTTGAACTGGGTATTATAACTTCCAAAGAAGCAACAATTATTTGTAATGATTTAAAGAAACTAATAAAAAAAATTTACAATAAATCAGTACCCGACAGTAATTTCAAACTGTACTACAATGAATTATTATTAATGAGTAACAATGTACTAATAAAAACTCCTTTTCAAAACTCTTTATTTGTACCATTTACCGTACTCAATTATTTTAATACGACCAATTCAAAAACTTGCGAGCAGGTATCCGATTTTTTAAATGAACAATTGGATCAATCCAAATTGATAAACACTTCAGGCGAAAAAGAAAAAAATATGTTTTTTAATAAAATTCTATCTAAAATAGAAGAACTACAAAACCATATCAATGGAAAATCAATTCTTGATTTTTAAAAAACTCATCCAAAATCAATAAAGCTTGCCCTACCATATTTAAATTGGAAAATATATGTACTTTTAGTAAACTATCTCGGAATGTTATATCCTTTGGCAGTGCCTATAAAAGTTGTATTTAATGTAGCTAAAATACAGTGAAGAAATTTGAAAACATAAAAAAGTACTACAAACCACTTCAACCTACCATTAAAGTAGAAAATAAAAAAATTATTTACAGAGAACTACCCCCCACCAAAGAAATAGAAAATTTTGTGTATTGCTTTTGGCAACTCAAAACACAAAATTCTCTAGATTATTCTTTCATTTATAGAGTGGTATCGGATGGTTGCATCGACATTTTTTTTAATCATAACCTACCCGTTGAAAATTTTGTGACGGGATTTTGTAGAAAGTATACCGAATTTGATATTGGAAAATCGTTCGACTATATTGGAATTCGATTTTTACCTTCTGCTTTTCCACTTTTATTTGGAATAAATGCAAAAAACCTAAGCAATCAATCACAAGAATTAAAGCATATAATACCTAAACTTTCTAACTGGATTACGACTGAAATAAAACCCACACAATCATTTAAGAAAGTCACACAGTTATTAATTAAAAAGTTTACTAAATTGACAGAAGATAAAACCTTTCAATTTGACTATCGTTTTTTAAATGCTTTAAACTTAATTTTTCAAAAGAATGGATTCTTAGATACTGAAAAAGAATTAGATATAGGTCTCAGTCCTAGACAACTTCGAAGGCTTTTTAACTTTTATATTGGAACAACAACTAAAACTTTCAGTAATGTTGTGCGTTTTCAACACATCCTAAATGCCAAACCTTCTATACAAAGTCTAAAAGAAAACAAATTATACTTTGACGTTGGATTTTTTGACCAAGCACACTTTATTAAAAACTTTAAAACCTTTTACGGAGTAACACCTTCTGAAGCCTTCCGTTAAATTTTGTCCGATTTTTACAATTCCTTCCAAATACCTCATTCTAATTTTGTGCTATTCAAAAGATTTAAATATGAAAGCATTATATATAACAGTACTTGTTCTAATTATTAATTTAACAAATGCACAAACACAAAATAAAATGAAACTAAATGCAGGAATAATCACAGAAAAAGTAAATGAAACCAAAAATTTCTATACTGATATATTAAATTTTGGAGTAAGCTTTGAGAACGAGTTTTATCTTTTAATGCATACCCCCAATAAGTCGTATGAAATTAGTTTTTTACAACCTAATCACCCTAGTCAAAAGCCTATTTTTCAATCCGCCTATAATGGGAAAGGAATTTATTTGACCATTGAAGTAAATAATGTTGATAAAATTTATAATGAACTTAAAAACAAAAATGTTGAAATAAAAATTGACATAAGAAATGAACCCTGGGGTGATAGACATTTTGCCATTGTTGACCCAAACGGAATTGGAATAGATATTGTAACCTATACAAAACCTAAAAACTAAAAACTAAATAAACCAGTTAATTCTCCTAATTTAATATCAAAAAAGCTGTAAATTATACCTAATTTGATAAAATTTTACAGAATACCAACTAATAAATTTTAGTAACAAAATTTAATATTTAGTCAAAACACACCAACACAAAAAATAACAACTTAAAACAACTCACAATGGAATTTGATAAAAGACGAGATTTTTTAAAAAAAATGGCTATACTTGGCAGTGCAACAATGATCTCTCCTGCTTTACTATCATTTGAAAATTTAAACAACGAGAAAAAACTAAATATTGCACTTTGTGGATTAGGCCGTTATGCTAAAATATTAGCTGATGCCTTAGAGTTAGCTAACAACTGTAAACTTGTTGGATTAATAACAGGGACTCCAGACAAAGAAGTTTCCTGGGGTAAAAAATATAACATCCCATCAAAAAACATATATAACTATGATAATTTTGATACTATTAAAAATAATAAAGATATTGACTTAGTTTATGTTGTTCTTCCTAATTCAATGCATAAAGAGTTTACCATTAGAGCTGCAAAAGCTGGTAAACATGTAATCGTTGAAAAACCAATGGCATTAAATGCTGTTGATTGTTTAGAAATGATTGAAGAATGTAAAAAAAATAAAGTTCAATTAGCCGTGGGATATCGATTACACTACGATCCCTATTATAAAGAAATACAAGGTTTGGCTAAAAAAGATAACTTAGGCCCAATTAGATATATAGATTCTGGTTTTGGATATCGAATAAAAG
This sequence comes from uncultured Aquimarina sp., assembly GCA_947498765.1. Taxonomy (GTDB): domain Bacteria; phylum Bacteroidota; class Bacteroidia; order Flavobacteriales; family Flavobacteriaceae; genus Aquimarina. The sequence goes on along the minus strand of CANMLG010000050.1, from coordinate 17,961 downwards.
GCTGGTCAAAAGATGCTTGGCACCTAAAAAAAGCTATGGCTGGTGGTGGTCCGTTACCTAATATTGGTATTTACTGTATTCAAAATAATAGGTATATTTTAGGTGAAGAACCTACACATGTCACCGCTCAATTTGGTCCTATTCAAAGACCAGAATATTTTAGTGAAGTTGAAGAATCTATAACTTGGCAGTTAGAATTTCCTGGAGGAGCTATTACCAATTCTGCCAGCTCTTACAGCTATAACATTAATAAAATATATGCTTCTGGTGATAAGGGATTTTTTGAATTAGATCCTGCTCATAATTATGCACCATTAAAAGGAAAATCAAGCAAAGGTATAATGGATTTTCCACTTATAAATCAGCAAAAAGAACAAATGGATGGCATAGCGGAATACATTCTACGAAACGAATCTTTACCTAATCATATAACAGGCAAAGAAGGTTACAAAGATATGTTAGTTATTGATGCTATTTATAAATCTGCCGAAACAGGAAAAAAAATTGAAATCAAAAGGAGCTAATCTTTGCTACAACACCTTTTATTCTCTTGTTTTTTTAAACTAAATCAGCTACTATTTTCATAAAAATAGTAGCTGATGGGGTCGCTGGTTTTTTCTATTTGGGATATTTAACTTATAAATCTTTTTTTGGCCTAAATTATTAGGAATATTAGTAATGGCTGGTTGAATAGGTTACATTTTTTTGCGGTTTTCTTTATTCTGGTTTCCATGAAACAATTTTATCCACTATTGTGGGAAAACCAGTATCTATAGGAGAAATTGAGATTTGCTTATGGCTTTTAATAATGGGTGTAAACAAATTTCCCTATAAAAAAACTTCGGAGAAATAATTAGATCTTATATTAGTTAAACTATTTTACTCCTTTGTATATATATATTGCCCACCTCCTTGATTTAATATCATTCCATTTTTTTCAGGATTGAATTCTAAAACAATTCCTGCTTTATCAAATGTAAACTGATCTTTTGCTGTAGCTTCCAGTGGAAATGATGACTGTCCTGTAGCTTGTGCTATCAGAGCTCTATTTTTTTTGGTAACTGTTATTTTTAATGGAATTTGCTCGGAAGAATACACTCCTAGGTATTCATCTAAATCTTTTGAATTTAATTCATATGAAGTAAACTGAGGAATCTTATAAGGTTCATTAAAAATAGCACTTAAAACTACTATAGAAATATCATTATTATTAATATTCGTTCCATTAGACGTTAACGCATAAGAAATATTTTCAGTTGAAAAATGAGAGAATGTAGAAGTAAAACCATCTATTTCGCCCGAATGCCCATAATTAGTTTTATCAACAAAGGGATATTTAAATAAGCCAATACCATAATTATCTTCAATAGTTTTCATTATTTCAAGGCTTTCTGGTCTTATTAATGATGTATTTCATAGCATTTTAAACTATAATCATTAGTATCTTTAATGTATTAACTTCATTATGCTACAAAAAAAATATATTTCAAAGGGCTTTATTTACATATGCGCCTATATACTTATAAGTGCTCTTTCTCATGTTTTTGTAAACCACACAACTAGGTCAATAGCGCCTATTGTTACACTATTTTATTCATCAATATTTACAATTGTATTTTTTTTAATTTTAAATAGTAGAGAATTAACTAAAAATATAGTGCTCATTAAAAAAAATAAGAAATTAATTTTATGGCTAAATCTACTTAATGCTATAATTTGGTTTGTAATATTTTTTAGTTTAAAAGTATTAAGTCCTGCCGTATTTGCCTGTTTGTTTCTTGGTGCTATTCCTATGAATCTATTCATTTTCGAATTAAGAAAATCAAAAGCTAGCAATAAAAGTAACTTTATTACAGCTATCCTTTTAGTCACAATGTTTATTTTAATGTTAGCCTTAGTATATCAAGATATAAGTATGGAGAATTCTTTCCAAATAGTAAAATATGCCGCCATAGTTATAAGTATAGGAGGTGTGGTAGCTGCATTTATAATGAATATTTCTAAAGAATTAGCCATTAAAAATCTATCGGCTTCTTTAGTCGTTTCTCTAAGATTTTATGGTTTATTACTAATTTCACTTGTAATAGTCCTTGTAAATCCAAGCCAACTTTTGGTGAAACCAACTGTGCTTATCGAAATTTTTATGCTAGCGTTAATTTCAATGGCTTTACCACTTTTCCTATTACAAAAATCCTTAAAAACGTTGAGTCCTTTTTATGCTTCTATATTAATAACTGCTATTCCGGTGCTAACTTACTCCCTACAACTTATTACAGGATATTACTCGTTTTCAGCTTCAAAGCTAGCGATAACACTACTTTTTTCTTTAACTCTAATCATTTTAGCTTATTTAAAGAAACAAAAAACTGTGTATAAAAAACTTAAAAAAATATAACAGATCAATACTTGTAGGTAATATCATGATCAAAAAATAACTACTTTCACTCTACATTATTCACCCTTTATCATTTTATTAGATTAGCGGTAGAAAATAGTACATAATTAATGAATGATTTATTACTAAAAAATATCGAAAAAAGTCTACAACTTCCGCAAAAGGATTTAGAACATTTATGCCATTATTTTAAGCCAAAAGTTGTTCAAAAAAAAGAGTTTTTATTAACTCAGGGTAATATTTGTAAATTTGAAGGCTTTGTATTGGAAGGTTGTTTTAGAATTTTTACAATAGATAAAAAAGGAAACGAAAACACATTATATTTTGCCATTAAAGATTGGTGGTTAATGGACATAGATAGCTTTATGAATCAAACTCCATCTAATTTAAATATACAAGCATTAGAGTATAGTAAAATTCTTCTTATTAACCGAAAGGATAAATTAACTCTTTATGATTCAATCCCTATAGCCGAGAAACTCTTCAGAATTATGTCACAAAAAGCCATAGTTGCATGGCAGCGTCGTTTAATTAATACTCATTGCCAAACAGCTAAGGAACGTTATCGTAATTTCAAAAATTCTTATCCTCAAATAGTTTCTAAACTTACTGATAAACAAATTGCAAGTTACTTAGGTATTACACATGAATTTTTAAGTAAAATTAAAAAACAGTCTAAAATATCATAAAATTGAATCAAGTTGAACAAGTTCAATTATTCTATTAAAATCATTTCTAATTTTTGTATAATAAATTTGAAAACAGAATTATGAATTACTTAAAACAAAGCCTTCTCGGTATTGTATTGCTTTTAAATCAACTATGTATTGCACAAGTTTCTGATAACTTAATGCTTTATAGAAAAGACTTTAAAAGTATATCTGGAAGCAACACTGTTTCTGTTACAAGTTATAAAAAAGGTAACTCACATTTTGTATTTGCTGGTGGTATAGGTAATATAGATGTATATAGTTTAGATAAAAAAGGCATACTTACTCCAATAAGTAATCATGAACTTTACAAGAAAAAAGGACCCGCCCGAGGTATGGTTGCTGATAATATCAACGGAACAGATTTCCTATTTGTGGCCAACAAACACGGAAACGTTATTGAAACTTTTAAAATTTTAAGTACTGGTAACCTTAAACGTGTTGCTCTAATTGAGGACACTGATAAAATGCACTTGGGCACAGCTATAACCTTACAAGTTGTACATATGAAAAACTCATCATATCTCTTTGTTGGTGGCTTAGAAAAAACACCTGGTTTAAGCTCATTTAAAATTGAAGCCGATGGAAAACTAACTCATGTGCAATCCATGAAAGATAACGAAACTATTCATACCGATGGCATTATAGGTATGTTTACTCATAAAATAAAAGAGAAAACATTTTTATATACTGGTGGTTTTCAGGACAATGGAATAAGTAGTTTTAGAGTTTATGAAACTGGAAAATTTAAAAATATAAATAACATAAGTGATAATACCACAGATAGATACCTAACAGGCACCTACCCCATAACTGGGGTTACTTTGGCAAACAATAATTATATAATTGTAGGTCACAGGCATCATAAATACTACAAAAGAAGTGGTTTTATAAAAAACCCAAACTTTGTATATCATGGAGATGCCGTAAGTGTTTTTAAAATAAATAAAAAAGGGGCATTAGTCCCACATTCCATCCTAAAAGATGATGAAACCACAAAACTTAAAGGCCAAACAAGAATTGAAGTGATTTCAACTACTAATAACGAAGCTATTTTAGCCATAGGTACAAGGGATGATGCTAGTATTCAATTATGCAAATTAAATAAAGAAGGTATTCTAAGTCCTATAAATTATTTGGAAACTGGTTTTTCTATTTATTATGGTTTAAAATCCCATAAAATTGATAACGACAACTTTCTTATTGCGGGTTCATTTAGGACTGATTTAAAAAAGATAGTTACCTATAAAATATCGCCTAAATTAAATAGAACTGGAAAAGTATTAAGGCATGTCGTAACTTTAAAATACAAAGAAAGTGCCAGCGAAGTACAAATAAATGAAGCCATTAAAACTTTTATTAATCTTAAAAATGAAATCCCAGAAATAGCAAATATTGAATGGGGAGTAAACGATAGTACCGAAGGAAATAGCAAAGGTTTAACTCATTGTTTCACATTAACGTTTCCTAATGTACATGCTAGAGAAATTTACTTGTTCCATAAAGCACATTTAGATTTAGTTCATAAAATTGGTCCAATTATAGCAGATGTTTTAGTAGTAGATTACTGGACAGAATAGCAATGATTCTCTATTAAATCATATTTTTTAAACCAAAAAAAAGCAAAAGCAAAATATTTTAGCCATAATTAAATATTTTAAAAGAAAACTTTAAAACTGAAATTTATAATACTATCATAAATTAATTGTAATAACTAGATCTTTGATTTTTCTAATTCTTAGGATAGTTTAAATAATGTTAAATAGGATAGTATCAAAAAGTTTTACTCTTAAAATAAAGTTATCTCTATCATATTATTTCAGCAATAAACTTAGTTTATCTAAAATAAATAATTCCTGCTTATTAATACCCGAAAATGAATCGGCTATATCATCAGCGGTAATAATAATTATTTGTTTAATTTCGGGAGTAAATAAAGGTTTATTTAGTTTATAATAATTTTCGAAAGTTGAAAAACATTCATCAGAAGTCTTAAAACCATCTTTAAGCCAACTAAATACAATTTCAATTTGGAAAGCTAAATTATCACCAAAAGCATTTTTAGTACTTTCAACTGTAAGCCATGTTTTTTTAACTTGATTTTCCAATGCTTTAATTTCTACTTCTCTTACTTTTTTATCAGCTATTGCAACAGCATAAAAAAGTCTCCCCATATTTTGATAAAAAAGTGAATCCATTTATTTTAATTTTGTGATGTTACTACAAAATTAAAACAAAATAACGTTAATTATCTAATTTTTAAATAACTACATCTAAATTTGATAAATTCATTATCTATTTAATATCATACTTTTCTCTAATTACTGTAATTTTTACTTGAGCAGGATACTTTTTTATCAGCTATTGCAGCAGCATAAAAAAGTCTCCCCATATTTTGATAAAAAGTGAATCCATTTGTTTCTGTTTTTATGATGTTACTACAACAATTAAAACAAATTAAATAAACAAAACTAGCATTCTACTTTTATAATAATCTATTTTTTTAACATAGCTTTTTAAAATGTAACTGTCCACATAAAGCTAAACATGTACAACTTTTTTTTCTATTTCATTCATATTCTCAATATATAAATCCTTAAACAAAACTTCTGCTAATTTTTTTGAAAAAGTAACTATCCTACCTCCATGTTCTACATGCCAAATGGCTTTACTGTCAATTACATTACCACTTAATAATGGTCCATTTATATAAAGTGATTTACCTGCTTTCATATCATTATCAACATAAAAACCTACTTTTGATTTATTTACTTTACAAATATTATTACTAACTAAATTTTCTAGAAATGTATTGTTATTTTGTTGATGCTCAATACTACAACTGCCTGTACAATTAATTATAATATCAATAGGAACATCTAAAAAAGCCTCCTCCTTTTCTTTTGAAATATACTTTACTATTATCTTTTCATCAATCTTATTTATTCCTGAAAATTTCCCAGCTATATAAGTTATTTTCTTCTCTCTTTCTAAATCGAGAATAGTTTGTGAATAATGCTCCCCTGCTTCTCTTTGTCTTTTTCCTATTTCATTTCCAAAAAATGAAGCAAACTTCTCTTTTTCTTCATTATTTAATTTTAGTAATAAATCATGTAGCGTTAATGAAATTGGTTGAATCGAATATATAGCACTAATATTATTTTCTTCAGCAAAATCAAGATCTTTTTTACAAGCTTCTGCTATTTTAAACGCTTTTATATTCGTGTTGGATTTAAGTAAATTTATAAGATGAATTGGAATAAATTTAATAGATTCATCATAATTAACATGAAAATCTGGAAATTTTTTCTGTGGAGAAAGAGCATATATATGATTTATTCTGGATCCTATTCCCGAATAATCATTTAACTTATAAACAAGTTCAATAGCACTAGCATTAGTCCCCACAATAAGTATATTCACTTTTTTATTCCCTATAAAATCTTTGATTTCACTTAGAGTATTGCTTAAGCTCGGATTATATGGATCCTCAATAAGCAACGTATTTTCTCTAACTTTTTTAACTATAGAATCATTAAATAATTTCCTATTGGGTACAGCACCTATTCCAAGAACAATTTTTTTAGTTTTTAGCTTTTCTTTTTTTTCTTTAAAAGAAATAAAATAAATGTCATCTTTATGTTCTACATTATGAACCTCTGCATGTATAAAATCAACTGAAATTACACCTTTATTTGTTAAATAATTAATTTTATTATTCATCTCTGAAATTAAATATTTTCCAAAAAAACTTCTTGGTATAAATAAATCACTCCATAAATTAGCCATCAAAGCTTTTTCATTCTCTTTAAACCACTTTTTTATTAGTTCTCCTCCATTAAAAAGTGTTTCCTCTAAAAGCCATGATATATTTTTTGATAGCCAATCTGTAAACTTTTTTAGCTCTTCAACTGGTAAAAATTTATTAAGTGGTTTTATTAATAATGTAGAATCAGAAGATCTATATCCGTACGGAATTCCTGTGTAAAATTCTTTAGATTTTTCAATTATCGTAATATTCAAAGTTTCTTGAATATTAGATTTATCAAATTTTTCTAATAATTTCAAAAGCGTGAAAGAAGAAGAAATTCCAGATCCTATAAATGTTAGGTCATTAATTTTATTTTTTATCTTTGGGAAATTCCGTTTTATTACCCTCCCAGGGTTTCCTACAACTGTTGAATAATCTGGAATATCTTTAATAATAACCGCTCCAGCACCTATTGTACACCACTTTCCTATTTTCACTTTAGGAATAACACATGCACTAACTCCGATATGTGTACCTTCACCAACCTCAACATGACCACATAAAGCTGCTTGGGGAGAAATATGTGCATAATCTCCAATTATATTATCATGATCAATACTAGCTCCTGTATTAACAATTACATGCTTTCCAACTTTTGTATTAGATTGAATTATTGCTCCCGCAAATACAACTGTCCCTTCTCCTACTAATGAATCAGTGGATACTATTGCCGAAGGGTGTATTACTTTGCTATAGTTATTATTGATTAAAGAAGCTATTTCTGCTCTTTCTTTATTATTTCCAATACATATAATAAATGGATTTCCATCATGAGTAAAACCTGCAAAATCATTACGTACTCCTTTATTAATATCCGTAACTTTAAAATGTTTTCTCCCAAAATAATCATCATAATAGCTCTCTACTTCAATATCATTTAAATATAATGTCTCTTTTATTACTTGAGAATGACCACCAGCTCCATAAAGCCTAACAAATGATGAATTCTTTTTTTTATCGTTTACCATCTAATCCATTCTTTTCTTTAAAATTATTACTATTTGTAAGTGAAATGTAGGAAATTTAGTGGTTAAATATATAACAATAACCTTTTTAAAATATCAAAAACTACTTACAATCAATATGTTGTAATATTTTATTTACATTAATTTCAAAAAAGAAACAAAAAAAAAGACCATCTACTTATTTTGTAGATGATCTTTTTTGAAAATAAATATCAATTAATATTTTACTTAATTTATTTAAAAAAACTATTTAGCAATATTAACCGCTCTAGTTTCTCTGATTACTGTAATTTTTACTTGACCAGGATACGTCATATCTGTTTGGATTTTCTGAGAAATTTCAAACGATAATGCTGCTGCTTTTTCATCACTTACCTTTTCACTTTCAACAATAACACGTAACTCTCGTCCGGCTTGAATAGCATAAGCTTTCTTTACCCCTTGGAATCCAAATGCTATAGCTTCTAAATCTTTTAAACGTTGAATGTAAGAATCTAATACTTGACGCCTAGCTCCAGGCCTAGCACCACTTATAGCATCACAAACTTGAATAATTGGTGATAATAACGATGTCATTTCAACCTCATCATGGTGGGCTCCAATGGCATTGCAAACTTCAGATTTTTCGCCGTATTTTTCTGCCCATTGCATTCCTAAAATTGCATGAGGAACTTCTGTCTCAGTTTCAGGTACTTTTCCTATATCATGTAAAAGTCCTGCTCTTTTAGCAAGTTTAGGGTTTAAACCTAATTCCGAAGCCATTACCCCACATAACTTAGCAACTTCACGCGAGTGTTGCAATAAATTTTGGCCATAAGACGAACGATACTTCATTCGTCCAACCGTTTTAATTAATTCCGGATGTAATCCATGAATTCCTAAATCAATAACAGTACGTTTTCCAACTTCTGCTATTTCTTCATCAATTTGCTTACGTGTTTTACGTACAACTTCCTCTATACGGGCTGGATGAATACGTCCATCGGTAACTAATTTATGAAGTGATAAACGTGCCACTTCTCTTCGTACAGAATCAAAACATGATAAAATAATAGCTTCTGGTGTATCATCTACAATAATTTCAACTCCGGTAGCAGCTTCTATTGCTCTAATATTACGGCCTTCTCTACCAATAATACGTCCTTTCACATCATCGTTCTCAATATTAAAAACTGACACACAATTTTCAACAGCTTCTTCTGTACCAATACGCTGAATGGTATTAATCACTACTTTTTTAGCTTCTTGTTGTGCCGTAAGTTTAGCCTCTTCAATAGTATCCTGAATAAAAGACATAGCATCTGTCTTCGCTTTATCCTTTAATGATTCTACTAATTGTTCCTTAGCTTCATCTGCTGAAAGATTTGAAATTGTTTCTAACTCCTTAACTTTTCTATCTAAAACACTTGCCAATTTTTCTTCTTTTACAGCAAGCTTTTCTTTTAATTCATTATTACTTTTTAGTTTTGATTCTAAAGATTGATTTAGCTTTTTATTTTTGGCAAGTTCACTTGAAATTTGTGATTCTTTGTCTCTAGTACGCTTTTCTGATTCAGCCATTTTTTTATCTCTCGATAAAATCACCTTTTCATGTTCAGCTTTAAGCTCAATAAATTTCTCTTTAGCTTGTAAAATTTTATCTTTTTTCAAAGATTCGGCTTCTATTTTAGCTTCTTTTAGCATAGACTTTACTGTCTTTTCTGCTTCAGCTATTTTGCCTGCTCCCTTCTTTTTTTCCAGAATTTTTGAAATCACAAATCCTAGTACAGCGCCTACAACTAATGCAGGTACGAGTATAATTAAATCCATAGTTTAGTTAAATGTATATATAAAAAAAGCCTGCATTAGTTTGGTTTTGTATAAACTCTGTAAAAACAGGTTTAGGGCTAACTGGCTGCTCGATAATCCATTCAAGATGGCACGCTCTTACAACACAAAACTCACCCTTTTCAAATAAATTCTTGTTGAGTTTATCAAAAAAGTACTAATACAGGCAGTAACTTTATTTTTTATGAACGTTCCGATAGTATAACGTCAACTTGATCAATTAAATTTTCCAATCGATTTGTTGTTGCTGTAATATCCTTTTCTTTATTAATTGACTTTTGCTCAGTAAGTGATGCAAATTGTAAGGCACACATAGCCAGCACATCCTGCTTATCTCTTACCGCATAATTTTGCTCAAATTGTTTAATCAATTGATTAATTTTTTTTGCAGCAATCCTTAATCCTTCTTCTTCTTCTGGCATGGCAGTCATTGGGTAAACCCTATCTGCTATTGACAATTTTATTTTTAGTCTATCCGCCATTGTAAAAATTACGAAAGTTGCGAAATACATTGATCAATCTCTTTAACCAATGCATTTATTTTAAGCTTAGTCTCTCTTTTATATTCGTCACTACCTAGTAAAGCATTTGCATTTTTAAGCAAATCATTTTGATGTTTTAATTCCGTTAGCTTTTCTTCCAAATCTTCATTATTCGCTTTCTCTTCCTTTAGTGCTAACTGTAATGATTGATTCTTTTTTTTAAGTACAATATACTTTTCAAGTAATAAATTCAATTTACTTTCAAGAGTATCAATCAGTTGTTCAAAACGCTCATTCATACACAAAATGCATTACTAATACATACAAAGTTAACATACCCTAGCTATCTTGCAAGTTCAAATTAAGTTTTTATTAAATCTTTTCCTAATCCATAATAATTTATATAGTTTCGTTTTGGTATTTTTTTTGCTATCATAATTATTTGGAATTATTATTCAATATTAGTCCATAATAATTTTTATCTTATTATAATCATAATCAGATAATAACGAAAAACAAGTACACTCACTTTATGAAATATTTACTATTACTTTTCTTTTCTTTTTTTGTAATCACAAATAGCCGGAGTCAAATTCCTCAAGATTATTTTACAAATCCCCTAAAAATACCATTAATATTATCTGGTACTTTTGGAGAATTACGAAGCAATCACTTCCATTCTGGCTTGGATATAAAAACGCAAGGAAAAAAAGGATTTGACACCCATTCTGTTGCTAAAGGTTACATTAGCCGCATTAAAATTTCCGAAGGAGGTTATGGAAAAGCTTTATACATTAAACACCCTAATGGATATACTACTGTTTATGCTCACCTAGATAAATTTGCTCCAAAAATTCAATCTTATGTTAAGAAAAAACAATACGCAAAAGAATCCTATACTATAGAATTATATCCAAAAGCAAATGAGCTGTCTGTTGACAAAGATGAAATTGTAGCTTATACAGGTAATAGTGGTGGTAGTGGTGGGCCACACCTACATTTTGAAATTAGGGATGCACAATCAAGACCCATGAATCCAATGCTATTTGGTATTCAAATCGATGACACTAAAAAACCTCTTGTAAATAGTGTCTGGTTATATCCATTAACTCAAGATTCACATATTAATGGTCAATATCAACCTTATCGCTTAAAAATTAATACTCAAAAAGATGGCACTCTAACCACCTTACCTGTAAAAGCATGTGGCGAAATTGGTATTGGTGTTAGTACCTATGACCGTCAAAATGCTGCTCCAAATAAAAATGGAATATACAAAATACTCTCAAAACTAAACGGTACTCCTAATTTTGAATTAACAATGAAGCGTTTTTCTTTTGCAGAAACACGTTATATTAACCGATTATTGGATTATAATTATTGGACCGAAAATAAAAGTAGAATTACTAAGCTTTTTATTGAAGACAATAACCCACTAAGTATTTACAATAAAGAATATGGTAATGGTCATATTTCTGTTGTTAATGAACTCTCATACACCATCAATCTTAATATTTCTGATATAAAAGAAAATACCAAATCAATATTTATCCCCATTACTGGAGAAGCTTTACCTAATCCAATTAACACAACTTCAGAAAGTGCTCCTTACTTTGCCCGGCCCGAAGAATCTTTTTCATACAAAAACGATTATGTTTCATTTACTATACCCAAAAAAGCGGTGTATGAATCTGTGCCTTTACAAATTACCGATTTACCCAACAACAAAATCCAAATACATGATGATTCGGTACCCCTACATAAATATATGAGCCTTTCATTTTCATTAAATAATCAATTACTACCTAATCAATGTTATGTAGGTACTTATACCGATGAAAAAAAGCCTAAATATGTTGGCGCTAAAAAAATAAAAAACCGAATTACAGCCCGTACACGGAACTTTGGAAAATTTGGTGTTTTTACAGATAGTATAGCTCCAAAAATTAAACCTATTAATTTTAGTAATAAGAAATGGATTTCCAAAAACAAAACACTTAAAGTATGGATTCAAGATCTACAAACAGGAATAAAAAATTACAAGGCAACTATTAACGGTACTTTTGCGTTAATGGAGTACGATTATAAAACAAATTTACTCGTTTACAACTTTGAAGATGGTATAAGTACTACAGGTGAAAACAACTTAAAGCTTTATGTTGAAGATAATGTGGGAAATAATACTATTTTTGAAGCTGTATTTTACAGGAAATAACAGACAAACTGACTAAATTGAAAACTACTCTTTTTTTTATCTTATGCTTATTTACTTTAAGTATTAATGCGCAAACTGCCGAAGTTAAAGGTATCGTTCTTGATGAATTTAACAACCCCATAACTGGAGCCGAAGTAGTTTCGGATGCCAATACAGGTACACAAACAGATGCTAATGGCTTATATGTATTAGATATTCCTGCCAATAAACAAGTAGCTATCATTATAAGTTATACAGGTTTAAAAAAAGTATCGTTTAAAGTAAAATTAAAGCCTAGTCAGCAATATGAATTTAATCCTGTTCTAAAAACAGATGTTGAACAAATATCTGAAGTTGTTGTTACCGGTACTAGCCGTACTGATATAGAAGGCATTGTTAATCTTGATCCTAAAACAATTCGTAACACTCCATCGGCAAATGCAGGAGTTGAAGGCTTACTTAAAACATTACCAGGAGTAAGTAACAACAATGAGTTAAGTACACAATATAATGTACGTGGTGGTAATTTTGATGAAAATTTAGTTTATGTAAATGAAATTGAAGTATATCGCCCTTTTTTAATTCGCTCTGGGCAACAAGAAGGCTTGAGTTTTGTAAATACAGACTTGGTGAGCAATGTTAATTTTTCCGCTGGTGGCTTTCAAGCTAAATATGGTGACAAATTATCATCGGTACTAGATGTAACCTACAAAATTCCAAAAAAATTAGGAGCCCGTGCCGAACTAAGTCTATTGGGTGGTAGCCTCGCCCTACAAGGCATTTCAAAAGATGCCAATACAACAGCAATGCTTGGATTGCGGTACCGCGATAATAGCTTACTAGTTGATGCTCGTGATACAAATAGTAATTTTCGCCCTCGTTTTGGTGACGTCCAAACCTATATTACACATAATTTTTCATCTAAATTTGAGTTGAGTTTTTTAGGCAATGTAGCTGTAAATTTATATGATTTACAACCTATTAGCCGAAGAACCAATTTTGGAACACTTGATAGTCCCAGAGCATTAACCGTAGTGTATGATGGTCAAGAGAGTGATCGTTATCAAACTTTATTTGGTGCTTTTAAAGGCACTTACAAGCCTAATAAAAATTTAAGTTTACGCTTAATTGCTTCTGGTTACCATACTCAAGAACAAGAATATTTCGATTTTTTAGCTCAATATCGTATTGGTAAAGTAAATCCTGCTATTGGAAGTGATTCTTTTGGCGAAATTGAATCAATTGAAGGTATCGGAGCTCAAGTATCACATGCCCGTAATGATCTAGATGCTTTAATTTTTAATATTGAACACCGAGGTACATACACAAAAAATGACAATCAGTTTGATTGGGGGTTAAAATACACCAATGAAAATGTTCGAGATCGTGTACGCGAATATGAATTTGTAGATAATTCTGGTTTTTTTGTAGCCTCTCCTTTTCAAGAACAAATTATTGATCCTACTCCCGAAGATCCTTTAGATGGTGATCCAAGAGATAATAGAAATGACAGACGTATCATCCCCTTTAGCAATGTTAGGGCAAAAAATGAAGTAATTATTCATCGTTTATCTAATTATGCGCAATGGAGTAAAAAAACATTTATTGGCGACCATAAAGCATGGGTAAATGCAGGTATACGATCCCAACAATGGCAAGTAGCCGATGGCAATAATAAAGCATTAAGCAAAAGACAAATAACCGTTAGTCCTAGAGTTCAATTTACCATAAAACCGAATTGGAAAAAGGATATGTTATTTCGTTTATCCACAGGTTTATATCATCAACCTCCTTTTTATCGCGAATTGCGTGATAGTTTAGGTGCCGTTGTTCCTAATGTGAAAGCACAACAATCGTTTCATGTTTCGTTGAGTAATGATTATAGTTTTAAAATGTGGGATCGTGCTTTTAAACTTACTTCCGAAGTTTACTATAAAAGACTTTCTGATGTAAATACTTATACGTTGGAAAATGTACGTATTCGCTATCGAGCTAATAACAATGCCGAAGCTTTTGCACAAGGTCTAGATTTGCGTATCAATGGCGAATTTGTTCCTGGTACCGAATCTTGGTTTAGTTTTGGTTATTTACGTACCGAAGAGAATTTAGATAATCGAGGTTATATTGCACGTCCAACAGATCAGCGCCTAAAATTTGGTATTCTTTTTCAAGATTATGTAAAAAGCATTCCCAACTTAAAAATGTATTTAAATTTGGTGTATCAAACAGGGCTTCCAGGTGGTTCACCTAGTTTTGCTGATCCCTACGATTTCCAATCTCGATTAAATGATTATCGCCGAGTTGATGTTGGAACCTCATACGTACTGGTCGATGGCGAAAGGAAAAAAGCCAAAACTTTAGGTTTTCTTAATCATTTTGAAACTTTTGAAATTGGTATTGAAGTATTTAATCTATTTAATCTTCAAAATTCAATTACCAACACCTTTGTAAGAGATGCCAATAGTTTACGAGAGTTTGCTGTACCTAATTTTTTAACACCTCGTATACTTAATGTAAAACTTAGAATGAGTTTATAGATTCTAGAATGGAAAAAAGAAACATTTCATTAGACCTTTTTAAAGTCATACTCTCTATAATGATAATTTTTTTTCATTGTAAATTTTATAAAGAGTATAATCAAACAATTTCATATTTACTTGTAAATGGACTTTTTAGAATTGCTGTTCCCATTTTTTTTATAATCAATGGTTTTTTTCTTGATTTAGTTATTAAAAAGAATTTGATCTTTAAATGGTTTAAAAGAGTTATACTTTTATACTTTATATGGATGTTACTATATTCCCCAATATGGTTTACACTATCTCTGAAAAATAACTTAAAGAACATTATCATTGGTTACCACCATTTATGGTATATAAAAGCAATGTTATTAAGTGGGTTGTTTTTATCTATAATCACTAAAAAAAATAATAGTATAAAAAAATTAACTATAATTTCATTATTATTTTTCTTAATTGGTATTTTAATTCAATACAATGGAAATTATTATTTTTTTAATGATCATTTAATATTAAAAATATCTAATAATTTATATGCACATCGAAATTTTTTATTCCTGGGAATTCCTTTTGTATGCATAGGCTATATAATCAAGAAAAAAAAATATCATATAATAAAATCAAAAAGAAAGTTTTTAATTATTACATTAATCTGTATTATGTGTTTGTTTCTTGAAAGCTATTTCAATTATTTATATTCGAATAAAGCTTTTGATAACCTTTTTTCATTACTATTAATTTGCCCTTTACTATTCATTTTATTTTATAACATAAATGTTAAAAGCAATTTTAATGGAAAAAATATATCCCTTTTATCAACAGGTATATATTTAACTCATCCTCTAGTGATATCTTTTTTTAAACATTTTTTTTTATTAAAACCAACAACACTATCTATAATTACACTATTAACCTCATCATTAATAGCCTATGCACTTATACTAATTAAAAAACATTTTAAATTTATATTATAATAAAGGATTTATAGACCATAAAGAAGCTCCTTTTAGCATTGAGCGTCTTAGTAGTTTTAAGCCCGCAACTATCAGCTCTGCAAAATCATCAGATTTTAATACTTTACCAGGATTTCCTTCAGCAACTCCTAAATTATATACCATATCTGAAGCTATAGCACTTGGTATTAATATACAAACTCGAATGCTGTTTTTCTAACTTCTTTCATTAAAGAATCTAAAAAACCAATCACCCAAAATTTTAATGCAACATATGTGGAAATTATAGCATTACCAGATAAATCTGCCATTTAATAAACATTTATTATATCTCCTTAATTTTTATCAATCAAAAATGGTAATACTTCTTTAGACATATAATACATTCTTAATAAATTGGTCTGTATAATATTTGTCTATTCCTATACTCCTATTTCTATTACCGAACCAAATGCTCCCACATCTTCATTTGTAAGCGCTATTGCCGTAGCTTAACCCAAACCTCTACTGCTACCTGTTAATTATTGCTTTCTTCTTTTTAAATGTTCCATAACCTTATTATCTTTCTTTTGCTTTTAAATATAAATTTCATATTAATTAAGCCATTTATTTATAAAAAATAACAGCTCTGAATAAATGCTCAGATTGGCATAACTAATTTAGTATTCTAAATTTTTAGTCTTATCCTTTAAATTTAAATATACTAATCCAAAAGCTGGACCTATTGCCAATACCCAATATACAAGTATACTTGTATAATAAAGCTGTAAATAATTTAATACTTGGATACTTACTATAGTGATCGAAAAACCAATACAATTTACTAATGTGATAGCAGTACCTTTGTATGTCATTGGAGCAGATTGAGCTACTAAAGTTGATAATTGTGGAGAATCACTAATTACAAACATTCCCCAAATAAGCATGAAAGGGATAAATAAAAATTGAGGAGCTATTAAAAATAAAGGAAACAACAAACAACAAACTAACGACCCTATTAAACTGGTTTTAGCTACTAATTGACTTGAAAATCGAGCTGTAAGTATACCTCCCCATACACAGGAAACAAATCCGATTCCTATAATTAAAAATGACCAAAGACTTACATTTAAATTAGTGTGATTCATTCTGTTATATAAACCAATAAAAAAGGGTACAAATGCCCAAAAAGTATACAATTCCCACATATGACCAAAATATCCAAAAGAAGCTTTTTTAAAACCTTTAGAAGTAAACATTTGAAACATTACTTTAGGTTGAAATCGAGCTCCTGCCTTACTATATGTTCCATTAGGAACAAAAAAACCTACTAATAACGCTCCAATAACAGACAGCAATGATGTTAAACCAACCACAATAATTAAGCTGTCTTTTAAAGCTATATAATTAAAAAAATGAGGAATTGCTGTGCCTAACACTAAGGTACCAACAAGCAGCCCTAAAGCCCTACCTAAACCATTTTTAAAATGATCTGCCGCTAATTTTATCCCTACGGGATATATACCCGCTAAACAAACACCGGTAATAAATCTTAATATAGCAATAGATACAAACGTGTTAAAGCTTAACAAAAGTCCTACATTACTTAAAGCCGAAACTAAAGCACAATACATAAAAACTTTAGAGGCTAAAAATCGATCCGAAATACTCCAAATGGCAAAAATCAAAGTTCCTATAATAAATCCAAATTGAATGATTGAAGTAAAAAAACCAACACTATTCTTTGGAATTCCATAAGCCAAAGTTAATTCAGGCATTATTGCGTTTACTGCAAACCATACCGAAGTACACATAAATTGAGCTATTACTATAAAAAAAAGTATCCTTTGTTGTTTCAATAGTATATTTTTAGGTTTTTTAATGTTTATTTAGCAAAGCATTTTATTAAGTCTCAAGCTATTTAATTCCTTACAAATTAGGCAATATTTAAAAGAACTAGGTTAAAAATATTTTTTTAAAATATTTTTAAAATCAATCATTAAAACTTAAAAAAGTAACTATATTTGCAATCCGAAATAGGAAACTATATCGGGGTGTAGCGTAGCCCGGTCATCGCGCCTCGTTTGGGACGAGGAGGTCGCAGGTTCGAATCCTGCCACCCCGAC